>CAZGVI010000034.1:0-43331 GCA_964529395.1 uncultured Acetatifactor sp. | reverse complement strand
ACGGTGCTCATAAAGAAAAACAGGAAAAATGCCAACGAGTACTTGACACAAACGCTTTTTAGTTGGCAGTTGACAAGTTTGCGGAATATATCTATAATTACTTAGGCTGCATATCGTTTTGTGTTATATTGACAAGATCAGCGGTGTGCGGAAACGGATATTTTGTGGGAATTTTCTTTGTATAACAATAAAGATAAGTTTGGAGGAAAGACATCATGAAGGCATATGGTGTAAATGAACTGCGCAGAATGTATCTTGATTTTTTTGAGGGAAAAGAGCATTTGAAGATGAAGAGTTTTTCTCTGGTGCCGCCTCATACGGATAAGAGCCTGCTGCTGATCAACGCGGGCATGGCGCCGCTGAAACCTTATTTTACCGGACAGGAGATTCCGCCCCGCAGACGGGTAACTACCTGTCAGAAGTGCGTGCGCACCGGCGATATCGAGAATGTGGGTAAGACTGCCCGCCATCTGACATTTTTTGAGATGTTGGGCAATTTCTCCTTTGGGGATTATTTTAAGCATGAGGCTATCGCATGGAGCTGGGAGTTTTTGACGCAGACTGTGGGCATGGATCCGGAGAGGCTTTACCCTTCCATTTATGGAGAGGATGACGAGGCTTTTGAGATATGGAACAAGGAGATCGGAGTTCCGGCGGAGAAGATTACCCGTTTTTACCGGGATGAAAACGGCGATTGCGACAATTTCTGGGAGCATGGGGCAGGCCCCTGCGGCCCTTGCTCGGAGATTTATTATGACCGGGGAGAGAAGTACGGCTGCGGCAAGCCCGACTGTAAGGTGGGATGTGACTGCGACCGCTTTATCGAGGTCTGGAACAATGTGTTCACACAATTTGAGAGCGACGGAAAGGGCCATTATGAGGAACTTTCTCAGAAAAACATAGATACGGGAATGGGGCTGGAACGTCTGGCGGTAGTGGTGCAGGATGTGGACTCTGTATTTGATATCGATACGATGAAAGCCATCCGGGACAGGATCTGCGAGATCGCGGGCGTGACCTATCAGGCGGATGAGAAGGTGGACGTATCCGTGCGTCTGATCACAGATCATATCCGTTCCACTACTTTTATGATCAGCGACGGCATCATGCCCTCCAACGAGGGCAGGGGCTATGTGCTGCGCCGACTGATCCGGCGCGCTGCCCGTCACGGCAGGCTCCTGGGTATCTCCGGCAAATTCCTGGCCGACTTAAGCCGGACGGTGATAAATGAATGTAAGGACGGCTATCCGGAACTGGAGGAGAAGAGCGAGTTTATCCTGACGGTGCTGACTCAGGAGGAGGACAAGTTCGACAAGACCATCGACCTGGGGCTGAGCATCCTGGCGCAGATGGAGGAGGAGATGAAAGCCGCAGGCGAGACGGAGCTGTCCGGCGAGAATGCCTTTAAGCTCTATGATACCTACGGATTTCCCATGGATCTGACCCAGGAGATATTGGCGGAGAAAGGCTTTACCATAGACGAGGCCGGTTTTGGCACATGCATGCGCCAGCAGAAAGAAATGGCCCGCAAGGCCCGTAAAGTGACCAACTATATGGGTGCGGACGTAACGGTGTACGAGTCCATCGCCCCGGCTGTGACCACGGAGTTCGTGGGATATGACAGACTGCAGCACAACTCCAAGGTGACGGTGCTGACCACCGAGACTGAGCTGGTGGAGGCGCTGACCGACGGACAGGTGGGTACTGTCATTGTGGAAGAGACTCCTTTTTACGCCACCATGGGCGGTCAGAACGGGGATACGGGTGTGATCACCACCGCCGACGGCAGTTTCGAGGTCAAGGACACCATCAAGCTGATGGGCGGTAAAGTGGGCCATATCGGCACAGTGACAAGCGGTATGATCAAGGTGGGAGATAAAGTGACGCTGACGGTAAATGCAGGCCAGCGGAGCGACACGTGCAAGAACCACAGCGCCACCCACTTGCTGCAGAAAGCCCTTCGGGAGGTACTGGGAACCCATGTGGAGCAGTCCGGTTCCTATGTGGATGGAGAGAGACTGCGCTTTGACTTCACCCATTTCGCCGCGATGACACAGGAGGAGCTGTCCCGTGTGGAGGCTTTGGTCAATGAGAAGATCGCGGAGAATATCCCTGTGGTCACACAGATCATGGGCATTGAGGAGGCCAGAAAGACCGGAGCCATGGCTCTGTTCGGCGAGAAATACGGCGAGGAAGTCCGGGTAGTGAGAATGGGGGACTTCTCCGTGGAGCTTTGCGGCGGCACCCATGTGGCCAATACAGGCAATATCGGCAGTTTCAAGATCCTGTCCGAGAACGGCGTGGCGGCGGGCGTGCGCCGTATCGAGGCGCTGACCGGAAACGGCGTGCTGCAATACTATAAGAACCTGGAGAAGACTGTCCAGGAGGCGGCTAAGGCAGTGAAAGCCACTCCCGGCAATCTGGTGGAAAAGTGCGAACATCTGATGGCGGAGTTAAAATCCCTGCATGGGGAGTTGGAGTCCTTGAAGAGTAAGAGTGCCAAGGATGCTCTGGGCAATGTGATGGATCAGGTGCAGGAGATAAAGGGCGTTAAGCTCCTGGCTGTCAGCGTGGACGGCGTGGATATGAACGCCCTGCGGGATCTGGGCGATCAGCTCAGAGAGAAACTGGGCGAGGGTGTGGTGGTGTTGATCTCCGGCGCGGAGGGCAAGGTGAATATGATCGCCATGGCTACGGAGGGAGCGCAGAAGGCGGGCGCCCACGCGGGCAATCTGATCAAGGGGATCGCCGCTTTGGTGGGCGGCGGCGGCGGTGGCCGTCCCGGCATGGCTCAGGCCGGCGGCAAGAACCCGGCGGGAATCCCCGCGGCGGTGGCCCAGGCAGCCAGCGTGCTGGAGAGCCAGCTGGGATAAAGATTTGGCCGACAACACGCTGCGGATATACCGTGAGAAAAAAAGCGTGAGAAAAAAGAAAAAGAAAAATAAAAAAACAGTTGACGTATCTGACTTTTGTGGTATAATCGATTATGTACATATGGGTTTCCAATGTACATAATATTAACCCAGTCAGTCAAGGTGCTTGCAAGGGACTGAAGGGAGGTCAGGTGTAATCATGTCAAACGTAATCGTAAAAGAGAACGAGACTTTGGACAGCGCATTGCGTCGTTTCAAGAGAAGTTGCGCAAAGGCAGGGATCCAGCAGGAGATCCGCAAGAGAGAGCATTACGAGAAGCCGAGCGTAAAGCGCAAGAAGAAGTCCGAGGCAGCAAGAAAGCGTAAATATAACTAATGACATGAAGGTCCTTGGCTTAAGTCCAGGGACTTTTACTTTCCGGCGTATGTCGCGAAAGGTTGTTCGTGACGTCTTAGGGGGAATGGAATATGTGGACAAAAGAGATGTTTGGAACGGATGTATATCATTTGATCGGGGCATTTATCGTATACAGCATGCTGGGCTGGCTGGTGGAATCCATCTATATGTCATTCTGCAATAAAAAGCTGACCAACAGAGGGTTTGCCAAGGGACCTTTCTGCCCGATCTATGGTTTTGGGGCAGTGATCGGCTATCTGTTGCTGCGCCCGTTGAAGTTTAATTGGTTTCTGCTCTATATCGTAGCCGCCGTCTCCGCCACCACTTTTGAGTTTCTGGTGGGTAAGATGATGATCCGTGTCTTCGGAGAACTCTGGTGGGACTATAATGAGAAACTTTTCAATTACAAGGGGATCATCTGCCTGGAGAGTACGGTGGCCTGGGGATTTTACGGTCTGGGGATCGTGTTTTTTCTCCATGGGTGGATACTGCAGGCCATTGACAGGGTTCCCATGCATGTGGGGACAAAAGTGATATGGGTGGTCATGCTGGTGGTGACGATCGACTATATCGTACAGCTGCTGCATGCGTTTCATGTGGATCTGTCCCGGGAGCGGCTGTCAGAAAAAGTAAATGAATTCAGAGCCAGATGGAATTAGCTTTGGAGAAACCGGCCGGGGTTGTGGCGGATGTGCTGCAACCCCTGTTTTTATGCCGGAATGTGCATACGCGCGATCCCCGTCCCATATATTAGTGGTAGAACAGAATGGGGAAGGTGCGTAAATGACAGAGAGATCCCAAAATGAAACAATACATAAAAGAGCGCGGGAAAAGAACAGGGCGAGGCGCCTGGCGGCGTTTGTCATGGGTCTGTGGTTTGTCCTGCTGCAGTTTTTTGACGCCGGTCTGCCGGTTCAGGCCCAGGTGGAGATATCGGCTCCGTCCGCGATCCTGATGGAGGCGTCCACCGGACAGGTAATATTTGAACTGAACGCGACTGAGCGGAGGTGTCCGGCCAGTATCACCAAGATCATGACTCTGCTGCTTACTTTTGAGCAGATAGAGAACGGTAAGATCAGTCTGAGCGACAGTGTGATCACCAGCGAGTACGCCAGCTCCATGGGCGGTTCCCAGGTGTTTTTGGCCCAGGGGGAGATACAGACCCTGGATACCATGATCAAGTGTATCGCCGTGGCCTCGGGCAATGACGCGTCAGTGGCGGTGGCGGAACATATCGCCGGTTCCGAGGAGGCTTTTGTGGCAATGATGAATGAGAAGGCGGGGCAGCTTGGAATGGCGGATACCCATTTTGAGGATTGCTGCGGGCTGACCGATTCGGACGGGCATTATACCACGGCCAAGGATGTGGCTCTGATGAGCCGGGAACTGATCACCAAGTATCCGCAGGTCTATGATTATACCCAGATATGGATGGAGGATATCACCCATGAGACCCGCCAGGGCACTGTCAATTTTACTCTGAGCAGTACCAATAAGCTGTTGAAACAGTATCCCTATGCCACGGGGCTGAAGACGGGCTCCACGCAAAAGGCCCAGTTTTGTCTGGCGGCCACGGCCAGAAAAGATGGGATAGATATGATCGCTGTGGTCATGGGAGCGCCCGATCCCAAGGGACGGTTCAAGGACGCTCAGACGCTGCTGACTTACGGTTTTAATATCAGCGCTATGTATGTGGATCCCAACACGGATCCGCTGCCGGATATGCCTGTAGAGAGAGGCGTGAAAGAGCAGGTGCCCCTGGTCTATGCGGGAGAGTTCCGGTATCTGGATATTCTGGGCCGGGATCTGAGCCGGGTGGAGAAAGTGACGGAGCTGCCCCAGTCGGCCACGGCGCCGGTGGAACAGGGCAGGCAGGCGGGTCTGGTGAAATATATGTTGGACGGCGTGGAACTGGGGTGCGTTCCCCTTCTGTACGGGGAATCGGTGGCCCAGGCAGTATATCGGGACTATCTGTATAAAATTTTCCGGGAATTTCTTTTGTAAAGGATCGGAATGTGGTAAACTACTCTTAGCTGAAAGATTTACGGACGGAGAAGAAAATGTTGGATGTATTGCTATTGATGCTGGCGCTGCTCTTCACGGCAGTCCTGTGGATTATGATCTATGACAGCAACCGCTTTGTAGTGCTGCGGCATGAGATCCGGGATCGGCGTATCCGCGGACGGTGCAGGATGGTCTTTTTGTCCGATCTGCACAACAAACAGTTTGGGAGAGGCAATGCCCGGCTGCTGAATGCCATCGAGGAACTGGAGCCAGATGCGGTTTTAGTCGGCGGGGACATGATAAACGGAAAACCTGGAGAGAAACTGGAGGGGGCGCTGTCTCTGCTGCGCGCTCTGGCGGAAAAATATCCGGTGTATTACGCCAACGGCAATCATGAACACAGGATCAAGCTGTATCCCGCGACCTACGGGGACGCGGCCGAGCGATACGACAGAGCTCTGAAAGAGTTGGGAATAAGGCCCATGGTCAACACCCACATCCAGCTTCCGGGGGTCAACCTGACGATCTACGGCTCTGAGATCGGCAAATACTATTATAAACGTTTTACCGTGCCGGAGATGGAACCGGATTACCTGTCCGGGCTGTTGGGCCGTCCCCGGCCGGAGGACTATACGGTTCTGCTGGCACACAACCCTGATTTTTTCCCCCGCTATGCCCAGTGGGGCGCCGACCTGGTGCTGTCCGGCCATGTGCACGGCGGCATCGTGCGGATCCCTTTCTGGGGCCGGGGGCTTTTGTCTCCCAACGTGCGTTTTTTCCCGAAGTATGACGGGGGCGTATTCCGGGAGGGAAACAGCACGATGATCCTGAGCAGGGGGCTGGGCATCCATACCATACCTTTTCGGCTGTTCAATCCGGGGGAGCTGATCGTCATTGATTTCGCGGGGGATGAGACGGAATGTCCCGGCGTCCCGGCAGAACAATAGTTCTGCTTGAATACGGCGGAGAAAACAGGTACAATACTTTTTTAGAAGAAAAGCCGCGGAAAGGACGAAAGCATGGCGATACCGGTAAAATTGGAGGTGTTCGAGGGGCCTCTTGATCTGCTGCTGCACCTGATCGACAAAAACAAGGTGGATATCTATGATATTCCCATTGTGGAGATCACCCAGCAGTATCTGGATTATATCAGGCAGATGGAGACGGAGGATATGAACGTCATGAGCGAGTTTTTGGTCATGGCGGCCACGCTGGTGGATATCAAGTGCCGTATGTTGCTGCCCAAGGAAGTGAACGAGGAAGGGGAGGAGGAAGACCCCAGAGCGGAATTGGTGCAAAAACTGCTGGAATATAAAATGTTTAAATATATGTCCTTTGAATTGCGGGACAGGCTGGTGGACGCGGAGAAGAACTTTTACCGCAGGCAGCAGCTCCCGGAGGAGGTGGCGGCCTACCGGCAGCCGGTGGACTACGAGGAACTGATCGGGGATATGAACCTGATTAAGCTCAATGAGATCTTCAAGGCCATGCTGAAACGGCAGGAGGATAAGATCGATCCTATCCGCAGCAATTACGGCAATATAGAAAAGGACGAGGTGGATATGGAGGAGCGCTCCCTGTATGTGGAGGCTTATGCCAGGAGCCACCGGCGTTTCAGCTTTCGGGGTCTGTTGGAACAGCAGGCCGGGAAGATGCAGGTCATAGTCACGTTTCTGGTGATCCTGGAGCTGATGAAGATGGGGAAGATCACTATATCCCAGGAAAATATTTTTGACGATATCATGATAGAGTCCAATATGTGCGAGGATACATAGGACAGGCCCGCCCCCGGTTGTGGCGGCGGGAAAAGTCAGGAAAGGTAAAGATACACGGATGGAGAGGATACAGGCGAAAGCGGCGATAGAGGCAATACTCTTCGCCATGGGGGAATCGGTGGAGATCAGCCGTCTGGCGGAGGCCATAGAGACGGACGTGCAGACCACCCGGGAGATCCTGGGGGAGATGGCCCTGGAATATGAGCAGGAGGGCAGAGGGATCGGCATCACCCAGTTTGACAATGCCGTACAGCTCTGCACCAAGGCGGATATGTACGAATATCTGGTGAGGATCGCCAAGGCTCCCAGAAAGATGGTCCTGACGGACACGGTGATAGAGACGCTGTCCATCATAGCGTATAAGCAGCCCATCACCAGAGTGGAGATCGAGAGGATCAGGGGCGTCAGCTGCGACCACGCCATCAATAAGCTGCTGGAATACGACCTGATCACGGAGCTGGGAAGGCTGGACGCGCCGGGAAGGCCGCTGCTCTTTGGCACCACGCAGCAGTTTTTGCGCAGCTTTGGCGTGGGGAGCCTGGAGGAGCTGCCGGAGCTTTCCACGGTGCAGATCGAAGAATTTAAACAGCAGGCCGAGGCTGAGGTGCAGATGCAGCTGGAGGTTTAGTGTACTGACCCGTTGATATTCAGCCAAACGGTCAGCACACTGGGAGCCGTATATTATGCCGTCAGGGGCCGGGAGAGGACTCTGACGGCATTTCATATATTGCCGGGCTGTCTCATATATTGAGATAAATGATAATCTGTGGCGGTTAAATGTTCAATATGAAAAAAAGCCTGAAACGATATCTGTGTGTGCTCTGCTGTCTGGTGACAGTGCTGCGCCCCACAGTGGGATATGCCCGGGAGCCTGAACCGGGAGAACTGTATGCCCAGGCGGCGGTATTGATGGATGCGGAGTCCGGGCGGATACTGTATGACAAAAACGGTACGCAGGTGCTGCCCATGGCCAGCACCACCAAGATCATGACCTGCATCCTCGCCCTGGAGACGGCAGATATGGGGGAAACGGTGGAGATATCCGCCTATGCGGCTTCCATGCCCAAGGTGAAACTGTATGTACAAAAAGGGGAACACTATCTGCTGGAGGATCTGCTGTACAGTCTGATGCTGGAATCCCACAATGACGCGGCGGTGGCCATAGCGGAGCATATAGGCCGCAAGTATCTGCCGGAAGCGCTGCGGGAAAAGGCGCCGACGGATTATACGCAGGAGGAGAGCAGGCAGGCGGTGGAGGCATTTGCGATGATGATGAACCGCAAGGCACAGGAACTGGGCTGTGAGGACACCTGGTTCATCACCCCCAACGGACTGGACGCCACCCAGGTGCTGACGCTGGAGAGCGGTGAGACCATAGAAAAACATCATTCCACCACGGCTGCGGACCTGGCTGCCATCATGTGCTACTGCATAGACCGCTCCCCCAGAAAGGATGATTTTCTGCGGATCACCCAGACGCCGTCCCACAGTTTTTCCATAGAAAACGGCCGCAGTTTTACCTGTGTGAACCACAACGCCTTTTTGCAGATGATGCAGGGCGCTATCAGCGGCAAGACCGGCTTTACCAACCAGGCCGGATACTGTTATGTGGGTGCGCTGGAGCGGGACGGGAAAACGCTGGTGGTGGCGCTTTTGGCGTGCGGCTGGCCGAACAATAAGAGCTACAAGTGGAGCGATACCAGGGCGCTGATGAATTACGGACTGGAGGATTTTTCCTATCATTCGCTGGACGAAGCGGCTTACCGGGAATCACAGTTGGAGCCGATTCCCGTGACGCAGGGACAGACGCTGGATATCGGAGGGACAGCCCGGGTGCCGGTGCGGATCCTGGAGAGAGGGCTGCCGGAAGGGGAAATGCCGGGGGAGATTGAGGGGCTTTTGCTGAAAGACGGGGAGGAGATCCGCGTGGAGTGCGATATACGCAGGCAGCTTGAAGCGCCGGTGGCCGCCGGGGAGCAGGTGGGTACCATCCAGTACATATTTCAGGACCGGATATACCGTGAAGAGCATATTGTAACGACAAAAGCCGTGCGCAGGATCGATTACAGGTGGTGTTTTCAGCAGATCATACGATTCTTTCTCCTCTGACATGGAATGGCTGCCAAAATATTGTAAAAAAATGCAATTCGTGCTAGGCGAGTTGCATTTTTTATGTTATACTGGGAATGAAATTAATCATGGGGGCATTTGTTTTTTTCCAAAGACAGTCCCGTGTTAATTCGTTATAATTTATTTCATATAAACGGAGGGCTGAAACATGAGTACTACTTCAAAAGCGAGTCAAAGAATCGAAGCTTTACTCGACGCAAACAGTTTCGTTGAGATCGGCGCTCTGGTGACTGCCAGAGCCACTGATTTCAATCTGAAACAGAGCGAGACTCCTTCGGACGGTGTCATCACCGGCTACGGAGTGATCGACGGCAGTCTTGTCTATGTGTACAGTCAGGATGCATCCGTGTTGAACGGATCCGTGGGCGAGATGCACGCGAAAAAGATTGTCAGGCTCTATGAGCTGGCCATGAAGACGGGGGCTCCTGTCATCGGGCTGATCGACTCCGCGGGACTGCGTCTGCAGGAGGCAACGGATGCGCTGCAGGCGTTTGGAGAGATCTATCTGAAACAAACCCTGGCATCCGGCGTGATTCCTCAGATCACGGCAATCTTTGGCACCTGTGGCGGCGGCCTGGGCCTGTTCCCCACAATGACGGATTTCACTTTTATGGAGGAAAAGAGCGCCAAACTGTTCGTGAACGCGCCCAATGCGCTGGACGGCAATGTGATCACAAAATGTGATTCTTCCTCGGCCCAGTTTCAGTCTGCGGAGAGCGGTATCGTGGATGTGACAGGCGACGAGGGTTCCGTGCTGGCGGGAATACGGAAACTGGTGGGATTTCTCCCCGCCAATAATCAGGAGGCGGCGGCCCAGGAGTGCAACGACGATCTGAACAGGGCCACTCCCGAACTGGCCGGATGTGTGGGCGACACCTCCATCGCGCTGTCCGTTCTGGCGGATGGCCGGGATTTCCTGGAAGTGAAGGCCGCTTATGCCAAGGAGATGGTGACGGGATTTATCAGATTAAACGGCGCTACCGTGGGTTGTGTGGCCAACCGCTGCGAGGTGTATGACGGGGACGGCAAGCTGGCGGAGAAGATGGATCCCGTACTCACAGTGGCAGGCTGTGAGAAAGCGGCGGATTTCATTGCATTCTGTGACAGTTTCAATATCCCTGTGCTGTCCCTGACCAATGTGAAAGGCTATGAGGCAACCGTCGCATCGGAAAAAGGGATGGCGAGAGCGGCTGCGAAACTCACATATGCTTTTGCCAACGCCACGGTTCCCAAGGTGAATCTGATCTTAGGCAAAGCTTACGGCACCGCTTATGTGGCCATGAACTCCAAGGGCATCGGCGCGGATCTGACTTTAGCCTGGCCCACCGCTGAGATCGGCACGATGGACGCGAAACTGGCCGCCAAGATCATGTACGACGGGCAGGGAGCGGAAGTGATCGACGCCAAGGCCGCGGAGTACGCCGCATTGCAGACCAGCGCGCGCAGCGCCGCCCAGAGAGGATATGTGGATCAGATCGTAGAGATTGCCGACACCAGAAAATATATTATCGGCGCCTTTGAGATGCTGTGTACCAAGAGCGAGGAGCGTCCGGCCAAAAAGCACGGGACGGTTTAGAGCGAGGCAATATCGCGGGACGGCCTGCGATATGCGTAAAAAGAGGTAAGTTTGGAACCGGCGTTCCAAATACGTATTAGCGCAATGACACAGGCGAGGTCTGTGTTATGCGGGAAAGAGGTAAGTATGAAGAAACGTTCAGCAGCTATTTGCGCGGCAGCCTGTATTCTCGGACTGACGGCCTGCGAAAGCGATCTGGGTGCGAGAATGGAGATCGCTGCGCTGAATACGGTGATCGGGATGGGCACTGTGTTCGTCGTGTTGATCCTCATTATCGGGGTTATTTCCCTGTTCCGCTTTATCCCTGTGATCCAGGACAGGCTTGCGGGTAAGAAAAAGGCAGCCGCACAGGTAAATGTGGAAACCGCGCAGACCGTAAACAGTCAGGAGGATGCGGAGGACGTGTCCGATGATCTGGAATTGGTGGCTGTGATCGCCGCGGCGATCGCTGCCAGTGAAGGTGCCGCCTCCACAGACGGTTTTGTGGTGAGGAGCATCCGCAGAGTAAACAGAATAAAAAGAGCATAAAGGAGAATAAATCATGAAAAATTATACCATTACCGTAAACGGCAACGTATATGACGTAGTAGTAGAGGAAGGCGCATCCACAGGCGCTCCCGCGGCAGCGCCCGCTCCCAGAGCAGTAGCGGCTCCCGCGGCTCCCAAGGCGGCGGCTCCCAAGGCAGCCGGCGGTGCGGGCAGCGTGAAGGTTGAGGCCGGAGCGGCAGGCAAGGTGTTCAAGATCGAGGCCAAGGTTGGCCAGGCTGTAAAGGCCGGCGACGCTGTGGTCATCATCGAGGCGATGAAAATGGAGATCCCTGTTGTGGCTCCTCAGGACGGCACGGTGGCAAGCATCGACGTGGCGGTAGGAGATTCCATTGAGGCCGGTGCTGTACTGGCTACCATGAACTAATCATTCAAGCTGATTGAATGAATCACAACAGGAGGTCAACACATGGAGTATATAGCAAATACGCTTGACAATCTGATCCATCAGACAGCGTTTTTTAATCTGACTGTTGGAAATTATGTGATGATTGTGGTAGCGTGCGTTTTCCTTTATCTGGCTATCCGAAAAGGGTTTGAGCCTCTGCTCCTCACCCCGATAGCTTTCGGTATGCTGCTGGTGAATATCTATCCGGATATCATGATGTCCATTGAGGAGTCGTCTAACGGTGTCGGCGGCCTACTGCACTATTTTTACTTGTTGGATGAATGGGCAATCCTGCCGTCCCTGATCTTTATGGGCGTGGGCGCGTCCACGGATTTCGGCCCGCTGATCGCCAATCCCAAGAGCTTTCTGTTGGGTGCAGCTGCGCAGTTCGGTATTTTTATGGCATATTTTGGAGCCATTTTGATGGGCTTTAACGACGCAGCGGCAGCCGCCATCTCCATTATCGGCGGGGCGGACGGCCCTACCTCTATTTTCCTGGCCAGTAAGCTGGGACAGACGGCAATCATGGGTCCCATCGCTGTGGCGGCATATTCTTATATGTCCCTGGTGCCCATTATACAGCCTCCCATTATGAAACTGCTGACCACCGAGAAGGAGAGAAAGATCAAGATGACCCAGCTGCGTCCTGTGACCAAGCTGGAGAAGATCCTGTTCCCTATTATCATCACCATCGTGGTATGTCTGATCCTGCCCACCACGGCTCCTCTGGTAGGAATGCTGATGCTGGGCAATCTGTTCAGGGAGTCCGGCGTGGTGAGACAGCTGACGGATACGGCATCCAATGCTCTGATGTATATCGTGGTCATCCTGCTGGGTACTTCCGTGGGCGCGACCACCAGCGCGGAGGCATTTTTGAACTGGGACACCATCAAGATCGTTATTCTGGGCCTGATCGCTTTCGCCTTCGGCACGGCGGCGGGCGTTCTCTTCGGAAAGCTGATGTGTATTGCCACCAAGGGTAAGGTCAATCCGCTGATCGGTTCCGCCGGCGTGTCCGCGGTGCCCATGGCGGCCCGCGTGTCCCAGAAGGTAGGCGCGGAGGCGGATCCCACCAACTTCCTGCTGATGCACGCCATGGGACCCAATGTGGCCGGCGTTATCGGTACGGCTGTGGCGGCGGGAACTTTCATGGCCATCTTCGGAGTATTTTGATAAAAATAAAAACAGCAGAGTCCCGTATGGCCCCCAGAGAATTTGCGAGCGCAGAGCGATCGTAAATTACTCTGCCGGGTGGGGCCAGGAGTGAATCTGCGGAACTAATATAGGAGGAGACGTAAATGTCAGAACAAGTTAAAAAACCGATCAAGATTACGGAAACCATATTGCGTGACGCCCATCAGTCTCTGATCGCAACCAGAATGCCCACCGATTTTATGCTGCCCATTGTGGATAAGATGGATAAGGTCGGCTATCATTCCGTGGAGTGCTGGGGCGGCGCGACTTTTGACGCATCCTTGAGATTCCTGAAGGAAGATCCCTGGGACAGACTGCGCAAGCTTCGTGACGGCTTTAAGAATACCAAGCTGCAGATGCTGTTTCGAGGACAGAATATCTTAGGTTACAGACCCTACGCGGACGACGTGGTGGACGCTTTCGTGCAGAAATCCATCGCCAACGGTATCGATATCATCCGTATCTTTGACTGTCTGAACTACCTGCCCAATCTGCAGGAGGCGGTAAATGCCACCAACAGGATGAAACGGCAGGAGGGCAGAGGGCATGCCCAGGTGGCTTTGTCCTATACGCTGGGCGACGCCTATACTCTTGAGTATTGGGCCGACATGGCGAAAAAGATAGAGGAGATGGGTGCGGATTCTATCTGTATCAAGGACATGGCCGGTCTGCTGGTGCCTTACCGAGCCTCCGAGCTGATCGCCGCCATGAAAGAAAATACCAAACTGCCCATCCAACTGCATACCCATTATACTTCCGGTGTGGCCAGCATGACCTACTTGAAGGCTATAGAGGCTGGTGTGGATGTGATCGATACCGCTATGAGTCCCTTTGCCATGGGTACTTCCCAGCCCGCAACGGAGGTTATGGTGGAGACGTTCAGAGGAACACCCTATGATACCGGCTTTGATCAGAATCTGCTGGCGGAGATCGCCGATTACTTCCGTCCCTACAGGGATGAGTGCTTAAAGAGCGGCCTGCTCAATCCCAAGGTGATGGGCGTGGATATCAAGACGCTGCTCTACCAGGTGCCCGGCGGCATGCTTTCCAATATGGTGAGCCAGCTGAAGGAGCAGAATGCGGAAGACAGGTACTATGACGTGTTGCGTGAGATCCCTCAGGTGCGCAAGGATCTGGGCGAACCCCCTCTGGTTACGCCTTCCTCCCAGATCGTGGGCACGCAGGCAGTGTTCAATGTGCTGATGGGCGAGAGATACAAGATGGCTACCAAGGAGACCAAGGCAGTGCTGAGAGGTGAGTACGGCCAGACCGTTAAGCCTATGAACCAGGAAGTCATCGACAAGGTAATCCCCGGTGAGACCAGACTGACCGGACGTTTTGCCGACACGCTGACCAATGAGATGGATAAGCTGGAGGCTGAGATGAAGGAGTGGAAACAGCAGGACGAGGACGTGTTGTCCTATGCTCTGTTCCCCCAGGTGGCTACGGACTTCTTCAAATATCGTCAGGCACAGCAGGAAAAGGTGGATATGACCCAGGCCGATACCAAGAACGGCGCATATCCTGTGTAAAACCGAAAAGAGAAACAATATATAAATCCCCGGTTTGATCAAACCGGGGATTTATTTACAGCACGGCTGTGGGCGGCATTGCGGAAGAAAATATTGACAAACCGCATTTCTTCATGTAGAATAACAAGTGTTATATGTTGCGGCCTGTTGCGTTAGGAGAAAGAATATGCCCAGAAAAGAAAGTATCACCATAGAACAGATATTGGATACTGCGTTTGCCATGACCCGGGAGGAGGGCTTTGCCAGCGTTACCGCCAGAAAAGTGGCGGCAAGAGCCGGCTGCTCCACGCAGCCCATTTTCCGTGTATACAAAAATATGGAAGAACTTTGGGACGCCGTCTATGAGAGAGCGGCGGTGTTCTTTCAGGATTATTACAGCCTTTATCCGCGGATGTCTCCCGTCCCCTTTGTGAATCTGGGCATGGCCTATATCGCCTTTGCCCGGGAGGAAGGCCACCTGTTTGAACTGCTCTTTCTCTCGAAAAAGGAAAATAGAAAGAGTATGTACGATCTTTTAAACGGCGATGAGGGAAATGTGCTGTATGAGATCAACAGAGCTAAGGCTGAGGGCTGTAAGCGTCCCGAAGAGGTATTCATGAGGATGTGGATATTTATTCATGGCAGCGCCTGTATGACACTGACCGGAGATTACGATCTGTCCAACGTGGAGACGTTGGCAGTGCTTAAACAGGTTTACGGACAATTTGCCAGATAATTTAAAGTGATGGTATTTGGTTAGATATAAATATCTTCGCATGGGGGATATGAGGATGCAATACGATGTACTGGACAGGATAAGAGAACAGTATGGGGACATGAGCAAGGGACACAAAAAGATCGCGTCTTTTATACTGGAACATTATGACCAGGCCGTGTTTATGACGGCTGCCCGGCTGGGGGACGCCCTGCGGATCAGCGAGTCTACCGTGGTACGTTTTGCGGCGGGAATCGGTTATAAGGGATATCCGGAGTTCCAGCGGGCGCTGGAGGAATGTGTGCAGAGCAAACTGAGCAGTGTCCAAAAGATCGATGCCAAATATGGGCACAGCACCCAGTCTGAGATCCTGACGAGCGTGCTGACGGCGGATATCGAAAAGTTGCAGCACACCATACAGCATCTGGATGCGGCTGCTTTTGAGACGGCGGTGAATACGATCCTGGCGGCAGATCATATCTATATCATGGGACTGCGCAGCAACGAGCCTTTGGCGGAATTTCTGCATTTCTATCTGAATATGGTCAGGGGCAATGTGGTGCTGTTAAAGACCACCAGTGTCAGCGAGACTTTTGAACAGATGATACGGATCGGAGAGAAAGACTGCTTTGTGGGAATCAGTTTTCCCAGGTATTCCATGCGTACTCTCAAGGCCATGGAGTTTGCCAACGACAGAAACGCCAAGGTGATCGCCATCACCGACTCTATCCATTCTCCCATGAACCTGTATTCTTCCTGCAATTTGCTGGCGCGCAGCGATATGGTATCCATCGTGGACTCGCTGGTGGCTCCCCTGAGCGTGATCAACGCGCTGGTGGTAGCCATGTGCCTGAAGTGTCCCCAGGAAGTGAAACAGAATCTGGAGATGCTGGAGGAGACCTGGAACAATTATCAGGTATATCTGAATGATGAGATCAATTTCATCGACGACGAGCCAATCTTAAATTATTCTTTGAGAAAAGAGGAATAGCGCGGATGCAAGTGATCGTAGTGGGCGGAGGAGCCGCAGGCATGATGGCGGCCATCGCGGCGGCGCAGGCCGGAGCTGAGGTGACGCTTTTGGAGCGCAATGAAAAACTGGGCAAAAAGCTGTTTATCACCGGCAAGGGCAGATGCAATGTGACCAATGCCGGGGATATGGAGGATCTCTTTACCCATGTGAGGACCAACGCCAAGTTTTTGTACAGCGCTTTTTACGGCTTTGATAATCGGGCGGTGATGGAGTTTGTGGAGGCGGCGGGCTGTCCGTTAAAGACCGAGAGAGGGAACCGCGTGTTTCCTGTCAGCGATCATTCCTCCGATGTCATTGCCGCGCTGCACGGAGTCCTGCGGCGGCTGGGGGTGGAGATCCGCCTGCACACCAGGGTCAGGGGCCTGTGGTGGGAAAAAAGATCTTTGGAATCTTCCGGTGAGGAGGAAAAAAAGAAAAGGATAGACAGGGGGTACATCCGGGGGGTGCTGTTGGAGGGCGGAGAGCGTCTGGAGGCCCGGCGGGTGATCCTGGCCACGGGAGGCCTGTCCTATGCCAGTACCGGTTCTACCGGAGACGGATATCTCTTCGCGAAGGAAACGGGGCATACCCTGACAGAGTGCAGCCCGTCCCTGGTGCCCTTTCGTGTCAAAGAAGACTGGTGCAAAGACTTGATGGGGCTGTCTCTGCGCAATGTCACTTTGAGTCTGCGCAGGGGTGACAAAGAGATATATAGGGATCTGGGAGAGATGCTGTTCACCCATTTCGGGGTCAGCGGCCCGCTGGTACTGAGCGCCAGCAGCTATTATATGACAGAGCGCGGGAGAGAGGATGCGGCCCGGACACAGCTGTTGATCGACCTGAAACCGGCTCTCGATATACAGCAGTTGGATAAGAGAGTGTTGCGGGATTTTGAGGAGAGTAAGAACAAACAGTTTAAAAACGCGCTGGGACAGCTTTTCCCGGTCCGGCTGATTCCGGTCATGATACGCCTGGCGGATATCCCGCCGGAAAAACCGGTAAATGAGATCACCCGGGAGGAGCGCCGTCACTTCGTGGAGCTGATCAAAGCGCTGCCGCTTACCGTCACCGGAGTGCAGGGCTATGAGGAAGCGATCATTACCAGAGGCGGCGTCTGTGTCAAAGATGTAAATCCCTCCACTATGGAATCCAAAAAAATACAAGGACTGTACTTTGCCGGAGAAATGCTGGATGTAGACGCCCTGACCGGCGGCTACAATCTGCAGATTGCCTGGTCCACCGGGCATCTGGCCGGAACCAGCGCCGCTCAATAAGGAGTAGATGTTTGCGAAACTCGGTTATTTTGCCAGTGTCATTGTGTATATTATATATTCCAACGCTGGCACGCTCTCGCTCTATCCTCACCGTAGCGGTGCATAAGGCACCAAAATACGGTGCCTAAGCACCGACGGTTGCGGAAGGCCAGCTTATGGAATATACAATATGCACAATTCGGTACTAGTACAGCGTTTTTCAATTAACTATACTTAAAAAATGCCGCATTTATCAGCGTTTCGGACGAATATATGGTGTAGTTAATTAGCGAATGTTATACTGGTAAAAGGGATTTTCACAATTATCTGCTTGATAAGAAATATAGAATAGAAAGGAAAATATTATGAGTTATAATATTGCCGTAGACGGCCCGGCAGGCGCTGGAAAGAGCACCATAGCCAGAGCCGTGGCGAAAAAACTGAATATCATCTATGTGGATACGGGAGCCATGTACCGGGGAATGGGACTGTATATGCTGCGCCAGGGCATCGACCCGGAGGACGAGCAGGCGGTGATCGTCCACTGCGAGGAGGCGGATATCACGCTGGGGTACGAAGACGGTGCGCAGGTGGTCTATTTGAACGGGGAGAATGTCAACGCCTATATCCGCACGGAGGAAGTGGGAACCGCAACCTCCAGGATCAGCGCACTTGCGCCGGTGCGCAGGCGTATTACGGCTCTGCAGCAGGAGTTGGCCGCCTCTGCGGACTGTATAATGGACGGCAGGGATATCGGCACCTGTGTTCTGCCCCATGCGGATGTAAAGATCTACCTGACGGCCAGCAGCGCGGTACGGGCCAGACGCCGCTATGACGAGCTGACCGCAAAGGGCCAGCAGTGCGACTTAGCGCAGATCCAGGCGGATATGGAGGAGAGAGATTACCGGGATATGCACCGGGAGGTGAGCCCTCTGCTTAAGGCCCAGGACGCCATATTGGTGGACAGCTCGGACATGACGCCGGAGCAGGTCATAGAGAGGATTCTGGAGCTCTGCCAAAAAAGAGACTGAGGAGAGGGACCTATGGAGATCAGGGTTACCGCCAGCGCAGGGTTTTGTTTTGGGGTAAAACGTGCGGTGGAAACGGTGTATGAGCAGATACAAACAGGGAAAACTATATATACTTACGGTTCTATCGTACACAACGAGGAAGTGGTGAGGGAACTGACGGAGCTGGGAGTCAGAGTCATCGAGGACCGGCAGGAACTGGAGCGGATGCTGGAGCAGGATTCTCCCGCGGGTGAGGATCCCCGGGATGTGACGGTGATCATCAGGGCGCACGGAGTCTCCAGAGAGATTTCCCAGCGCATGAGACAGAAAGGATGGAATATCGTGGACGCTACCTGCCCGTTTGTGGAACATATCCACAGGCTGGTGGAGGAGAGGAGCCGTCAGGGAGAGCATATCCTGGTGGTGGGCGGCCCGGAACACCCTGAAGTGGAGGGAACCGTGGGATGGTGCAACGGTCCGGTGGATGTGCTGGAGAGTGTGGAGGAGGCCGAAAAATATGTGCTGCCGGAGGGAAAAAAACTCACTGTAGTGGCTCAGACGACATTTAATTACAATAAATTTCAACATATAGTTGAAATTCTTAAAGAAAAAGGTTACAATGTAAGTATTGTGAACACCATCTGCAATGCAACAGAAGAAAGGCAGAGGGAGACACGGGAAGTAGCGGCAGATGCTGATGCAATGATCGTAATAGGAGGGAAACACAGTTCCAACACCAGAAAGCTCTACGAAATCTGTAAGGAAGTGTGTGACAATACCTGTTTTATACAGACACTGGATGACTTGCATTTAGAACTACCTAAATCAGCCGGGCTGATTGGCATTACTGCAGGGGCTTCCACCCCAAATAAATTAATAGAGGAGGTTCAAAATTATGTCAGAATTAACTTTTGAACAAATGCTGGAAGAATCATTGAAAACAATACATGCAGGAGAGGTAGTTGAAGGCACTGTCATCGATGTTAAGCCGGACGAGATCGTTCTCAACATTGGATACAAGTCAGACGGTATTCTCACCAAGAGCGAATACTCCAATGATCAGAGCCTGGATCTTACCACTGTTGCTAAGGTTGGCGACACTATGGAAGTCAAGGTTCTGAAAGTAAACGACGGGGAGGGACAGGTAGTCCTGACCTACAAGCGTCTGGCGGCGGACAGAGGCAACAAGCGGATCGAGGAGGCCTACAACAACAGAGAAGTGTTAAAGGCGACGGTTACACAGGTACTGGAGGGAGGACTCAGCGTAGTAGTTGACGAGGTGAGGATCTTTATTCCCGCGAGCCTGGTATCCGATACCTATGAGAAAGACCTGACCAAGTATGCGGGCCAGGAGATTGAGTTTGTGATCAGCGAATACAATCCCAAGAGAAGAAGGTATATCGGCGACCGCAGACAGTTGATCGCCGCGCAGAAAGCGGAGATGCAGAAGGAGCTGTTTGAGAGAATCCACGAGGGCGATATCGTGGAAGGCGTTGTGAAAAATGTCACCGATTTCGGCGCGTTTATTGATCTGGGCGGCGCGGACGGCCTGCTGCACATCTCCGAGATGTCCTGGGGAAGAGTAGAGCATCCCAAGAAGGTATTTAAGGTAGGCGAGAAACTTAACGTTCTGATCAAGGAGATCAATGGCAGCAAGATCGCTCTGTCCCTGAAGTTTGACGATGCCAATCCATGGAAGGGCGCGGCCGAGAAATTTGCCATAGGCAGCGTGCTCACCGGCAGAGTGGCGAGAATGACTGACTTTGGCGCATTTGTAGAGTTGGAGCCCGGCGTTGACGCGCTGTTGCATGTGTCCCAGATCTCCAAGGAGCATATTGACAAGCCCTCCGATGTTTTGAGCGTGGGTGAAGAAGTTACCGCCAAGGTGGTGGACTTCAACGAGGCTGAGAGGAAGATATCACTCAGTATCAAGGCGCTGACCGCTCCTGACTCTTCGGCAAGGGAAGAGGAAGACGAGGATGTGGTATCTGTGGATATCGACGCTGTGATCGCAGCGGAGGACGAGGAGTAAAAAGGATTGTCTAATGGGATATGATTATGAGTATTTGAAACAGCAGATCTTTAATCTGACCTCCATCGATCTGAACGCCTATAAAGAGCGTCAGATGAAAAGGCGGATCGACACACTGATCGATAAGCACGGTATCAAGGGCTATGATAAATACGTGGAGCAACTGAAAAAGGATAAGGCTCTGTTTGAGGAATTTGTCAATTATATCACGATCAATGTGTCGGAGTTCTACCGCAATCCGGAGCAGTGGAAGATCATGGACGAGCAGATCATCCCGGAGCTGGTCGGCAGGTTCGGTAAGAATCTGAAAGTATGGAGCGCTGCGTGTTCCACCGGAGATGAGCCCTACTCACTTGTAATGGCTCTGTCCAGACATATTCCTCTGCAGCAGATCCGCATCATTGCCACGGATCTTGACAAGCAGGTGATCGCCAAGGCAAAGCTGGGATTGTATGCGGACAGGAGCGTGGCATCGGTTCCCGCGGATATGAAAAAGAAATACTTTACGCAAGTGGGACCGTCCTATAAGATCTCCGATGAGATCAAGGCCAGGGTGGAGTTTCGGGAACATAATCTGCTGAAGGATACTTATCCCAGCGACTGCCATTTGATCGTATGCCGTAATGTGCTGATCTATTTTACGGAGGAGGCCAAGGACGAGGTGTTCGCGAAGTTCCAGAAGAATCTCAAGCCCGGAGGCGTTCTGTTTATCGGCAGCACGGAGCAGATCATCAATTATAAGGAATTAGGGTATACTCGCAAGAATTCGTTTTTCTACGAGAGACCTTATTGACATGCGTATATTTAAGAGGAGCCGAGGCGCAAAGGTATTTGCGTCACGGCTCCCTTTTTGATGATCTTTTAATAGGTTGTGGCCATCATGGACAGAATGTGGTTGGCGTAGCTGGTGAAAGCCTGCCGATTCTTTTTGATCTCATCTGTCAGTTCAAAAAAGAGTTCCTTACTCTTATAGTCGCGCTTGAAAAACGGCTCGATCAACACATCCCACTGGGGAAGATAGCAGGAGTACTTACGGGTGTAGCAGGTAGCGGCGGTGGCGTTGACGCGGTGCTCATGGTCCACAAAGGAGGCCACGGATCTGTGCAGGGCCACATCCTCCGACGGGAGATAGTAATAATCTCTGTAATTGGTATAGAAATATTTCATCTCCTCCTCATAGATGGGCACCCGTAACTGGGCCTGCGTCCCGACGCCCTTAAAGTAGCAATAGTTGGCGGAGGCGGAGACATTTACCGGCAATGTGCAGGGGAGGGTCAGAGTCATGACCAGTTCCTGCCGTCTATTGCCGTTTATATCCTTATAGGAATTGGCCTGTACCTTGCGGGCCTTCACCTTGCCGTCAAACAGATCATAATAAGACAGTATGGGCAGGATCTGCAGCATACCCCGGAGATCGTCCGCATTGTGCAGAAAAAGTGATTTCTCCGCAAATTCGGAGGGCAGCTTTACATAGTCGTGATATACGCCGATCAGTTCGCCGCCGGAAAAAGCGTCTTCCCGGTTGATCCCCAGAAACTTTTCAATGGTTTTTTGCTTGCAGTTGGGCAGTTTCAGAAAATATTTGTAAAAGCTGACCCGGCGGTAGATATCCAGTCCCTCAAAGCCCTCAAAATTGTAAGGCAGCCGCAGCTGTTCGCATTTTTGCTGGATAAAGGGCAGATCAAAGTTGTTGCCGTTAAAATGGATCAAATATTTGTAGGAGGCCGCAAACTCAAAAAATGCAGTCAGGATCTGCATTTCCTCCACATAATTTTGCGCGAACCACTGTCTGGTGCGCCAGTTTCCTTCACTGTAATAAGCACAGCCGATCAGATACAGATAGGACGTGCGGGCAGTAAAGCCGGTAGTCTCTATATCCAGAAACAGAATCTGCTCCAGCGGAGCCAGATTCTCCAGCGGATAACTGATCTCAAGGTTTTCTATTATGGCGTCGTCTGTCTTCATATTTGCCTCTTTCCCGCATACCGCAGGCCTTGCCTGCGGTATTGCACCAATTAGTATTTGAAACGTCAGTTTCAAACTTTTTCTCCATGGGCGATTCCTGCGAACAATGAGTCAAGCGGCCGTGCCTGCACGGACAGTTGACGAATGCCGCAAGATATTTGATTTTAAGCTACAGTAGTCCCGTTTTCCGCTATTTATACTGCTTAACAGTTAAAATTTCTGAATAACCTGACTACATAACGCCAGCCATATAGGTTTAACCAATGCAATATGGCAAATTCTGGTGTTATGTAGTATAATTGATTATAGCATAAATTTTTAAAATACTGTAGTATTTTTGCAAAAAAAATAGTATATTAGTATGAGAAACAGATTCGACAAGTTATGCCAAAAAGCATGGCTTGCACATTTACAGAGAGGATATGTGGAACTGACGTTCCACTGTGGATCATGGCAATATCATGGACTCTGTCCATGATATGCGGAAAAGAGGTAGGAGTGAGAACATGCGAAAGCTGACTTTTCAGGGGGGCGTACATCCCTATGACGGCAAAGAGCTGTCCAAGGACAAGCCCATTGTGTCTGTACTGCCCCAGGGGGAACTGGTCTATCCGGTGTCCCAGCATATCGGCGCACCGGCAACCCCCATTGTGAAGAAAGGCGACCGGGTATTGGCAGGGCAGAAGATAGCGGAGCAGAACGGTTTTGTATCGGCCCCGGTATACGCGTCCGTATCCGGTACGGTCAAGGCCATCGAGCCCAGGCGTGTAGTGACTGGTGACAGCGTCATGAGTATCGTCGTGGAAAATGACGGCCAATACGAGGAGGTAACCATGCAGCCGCCGGGGGATCCGGAAACTTTAAGCCGTGAACAGATTATAGACTGTATCAGAGAGGCGGGGATCGTCGGCATGGGCGGCGCGGGTTTCCCTACCTATGTGAAACTTTCGCCCAAGGAGCCCGAGAAGATAGAATATTGTATTGCCAACTGCGCGGAATGTGAACCCTATCTGACCAGCGACTACCGCAGGATGTTGGAGGAGCCGGAGAAACTTGTCGGGGGAATGAAGATCATCCTGCGGCTCTTTCCCAATGCCCGGGGCGTTCTGGCGGTGGAGGACAACAAACCTGACTGTATCCGTCTGTTACAGGAGATGGTCCGCGGTGAGGAGCGTATCAGCGTCCGGGCGCTGCAGACCAAATATCCCCAGGGGGCCGAGCGAACCCTGATCTATGCCGTCACCGGCAGGCAGATCAATTCCTCCATGCTGCCGGCGGATGTGGGTTGTGTGGTGAATAATGTGGATACGGTGGTGGCCATATACCGGGCGGTGACGGAGGGGCGTCCCCTGATGGAGCGCATTGTCACCGTGACCGGCGACGCCATAGAGAGCCCCCAGAACTACCGGGTGCGGATCGGTATGAATTACCGGGAGCTGATAGAGGCGGCGGGAGGATTTCGCGGCAAGCCGGAAAAGATCGTCTGCGGCGGGCCCATGATGGGATTTGCCATGTTTGATCTGGATGTGCCTACCACCAAGACCTCCACAGCGCTGCTGTGCCTGTCCAGGGACGAGGTTTCCGCTATGGAACCCGGACCCTGTATCAACTGCGGGCGCTGCGTGGAGGTATGTCCGGGCAGAGTGGTGCCCAGCAGGCTTGCGGACTATGCGGAACATTTTGACGAGGAAGCCTTTGTCAAAAACAACGGCATGGAGTGCTGCGAATGCGGATGCTGCAGCTATGTATGTCCCGCCAAGAGGCCACTGACCCAGGAGATCAAATCCATGCGGAAGATCCAACTGGCCAAGCGTAAGAGCGCAAAATAATAACAGAATATGAGGAACTATAAATTAGTCCAGCTAAGAAATGGCAACAGTTATAATGAAAATTCATAGCTGGACAGATGAAGGCGTGAAGGCGCACGAGAGCATCTTTCATGAGAGCATTTTACGAATGAAAGATGTCTCTCCTGTGTGTGCGCCGAAGGGACTTCATCCTTTAGAGCTATCGCGCAGCGATTAAAAAGGCAAAGTCTCGAGGGCGCCCGAGAGGAACTTTCAGGAGTGTTTTTCTCATGAAAGTTTCTCTCCAGGGAGTGCGCCGAAGAGATTTTGCCCTTTAGAGCCATCGCGCAGCGATTTATAATAGGAGGAAACAAGACGTGGAGAAGAAGTGGAGAGTGTCATCCAATCCTCATGTGCGTTCAAAGGTGACGACGAACGGCATCATGATGGCTGTGGTGCTTGCCTTGCTGCCCGCCGCCGGATTTGGCATCTACAATTTCGGCATCAGGGCGCTGCTACATATTCTGATCACGGTGGCATCCACTGTGATCACGGAGTTTTTGTTTGGATTGTATAAAAAGAAGACGACGGTCACGGATCTGTCCGCAGTGGTGACAGGATTGCTGCTGGCGCTGAATCTGCCGGTAGGGGCTCCTCTGTGGATCGGCGCCATGGGCGGTGTGTTCGCCATATTGGTGGTGAAGATGCTCTTTGGTGGCCTGGGGCAGAACTTTATGAATCCCGCGCTGGCAGCCAGGTGCTTTCTGCTCATATCCTTTCCGGCGCAGATGACCAATTTTGTCTGCGACGCATACACTGGCGCCACCCCTCTTGCCGCGCTGAAGGCGGGGGAAACCGTTAATGTGACGGATATGATCATAGGACGCACCGCCGGAACCATCGGCGAGACTTCCATGATCGCCCTGGTGGCAGGCGCCTGTTTCCTGATATTGCTGGGTGTGATCGATCTGCGGATCCCCGGCAGCTATATTGTGAGCTTTGCGGTATTTGTGCTGCTGTTTGGCGGCAGGGGCCTGGATCTTCCCTACCTGTCCGCGCAGTTGGCCGGAGGCGGTCTGATGCTGGGGGCCTTTTTTATGGCCACGGACTATGTGACCAGGCCCATCACGGTAAAAGGGCAATATGTCTTTGGCGTATTTCTGGGGATCATGACAGGCATCTTCCGGATCTTTGGGCCCGGCGCGGAGGGCGTTTCCTATGCGATCATCCTGGGCAATCTGCTGGTGCCTCTGATCGAGAAGGTTACCATGCCCAGGGCATTTGGCAAAGGAGGTGCGGCACATGGCAGAAAATAGATCCAGCAGCGACGGGAAAAACATGATGAAGGATGCCCTGATCCTCTTTGCGATCACGCTGATATCCGGCCTGTTGCTGGGGCTGGTGTACCAGGTGACCGCCCAGCCCCGCAGGGAGCAGCAGGAGCGCAGGATTCAGGAGGCCTGCCAGGCGGTATTTGCCCAGGCGGACAGATTTGAAGAATTTTCTTATAACATTGACGAAACTCTGGCGCAGGAATTGACCGCAGATGGGGTAAAGACAGGAACCGTCTACCAGGCGCTGGATAATGGGGGCAATTCGTTGGGATATGTGATCGAAACCACTTCCGGAGAGGGATATGGTGGCAATATTACCCTGTACGTGGGCATTACAAATGATGGTATAGTAAATGGGGTGTCCATTCTGTCCATCTCCGAGACACCGGGTCTGGGTATGCGGGCCGGAGAGGAGCTGGTTCCCCAGTTCGCGGAGAAACAGGCGGTGAGCTTTACCTATACCAAAACGGGCAGTCAGTCGGACAGTGAGATCGACGCCATAAGCGGCGCTACCATTACGACAAAGGCAGTAACTAACGCGGTAAACGGCGCGGTCCGTGTCTTTGAACGGGCACTGCCCGGCACGGTCGGCGAATCTGCCCGATCATATCCGGCCGATGTCTTTGGGCAGACTGACATACAGTTCCCGGACACGGAGGCCGGGAATGTTAAGACAGAAGGGGGGGAGAGCGCATGAGCAAAACGAATCGTTCCGACAATGCGGGGGAGAGACTGATCAATGGACTGATAAAAGAAAATCCCACCTTTGTGCTGATGTTGGGCATGTGTCCCACTTTGGCCGTGACCACCTCCGCCGTAAACGGTTTTGGCATGGGAGCCACCACGCTGGCGGTATTGGCGCTCAGCAACCTGATCATCTCCCTGCTGAGAAACATTATTCCCACAAAGGTGCGTATACCGGCTTTTATCGTGATCATAGCCTCTTTTGTGACGGTGGTACAGCTGCTGCTGGAGGCATATATTCCTTTTTTGAATGATGCGCTGGGCGTATACATACCGCTGATCGTAGTGAACTGTATTATCCTCGGCCGCGCGGAGAGTTACGCGTACTCCCATTCCCCCATTCCGTCTCTGTTCGACGGTATCGGTATGGGGCTGGGATTTACCGTGGCGCTGACCTGTATAGGCGCGGTGCGGGAACTGCTGGGAACGGGAGAGATCTTCGGTTTCAGACTTATGCCCCAGGCATTTACGCCCATCGGTATATTCGTGCTGGCACCGGGCGCGTTCTTTGTGCTGGCAGCGCTGTGCGCCTTGCAGAATTATGTGAAGGCGAGGGGAGCCAGAGCGGGCAGGGATACCAGCAAGATCGGTTCCGGCTGTAGCGAAGACTGTATGAACTGCAAAGAGACTGGCTGCGGCCGTAGGAAATTCTATGATGACAGCGAGGATCTGGTAGTGGAGGAACTGTAGAAAGGAGAGACACATGGAAACAGTGAAGGAATTACTTGTCATATTGATCGGCTCTTCCCTGGTGAGCAATGTGGTTCTGAGCCAGTTTTTAGGTCTGTGCCCCTTTCTGGGGGTTTCCAAGAAGACCAATACCGCGGCGGGTATGGGCGCGGCAGTGATCTTTGTCATCACTCTGGCCAGCGCGGTGGCGGGACTGATGTACCGGTTTATCTTGCAGCCATTACATATTGAATATCTGCAGACCATATGTTTTATTCTGGTGATCGCGGCCCTGGTGCAGTTTGTGGAAATGTTTCTGCGCAAGGCTATGCCGGCGCTGTATGAGGCGCTGGGTGTGTATCTGCCGCTGATCACTACCAACTGCGCGGTCCTGGGGGTTGCCCTGACCAATGTGCAGAAGGAATACGGTATTCTGGCGGGGATCGTCAACGGTTTCGCGACGGCGGTGGGTTTCACCGTAGCCATCGTGATCCTGGCGGGTCTGCGGGAAAAGATGGAGTATAACGATTTCCCGCAGTCCTTTAAGGGCATGCCGGCGGTACTGCTCACGGCGGGACTCATGGCGATTGCGTTCTGCGGATTTTCCGGGCTGTTATAGTCTATGGAATTGAATATGGAGGTAAGGAAATGATAACAGGAATCCTTATTGCGGCAGGTATCGTGGGGGCGATCGGAATTTTCATCGGTCTGTTTCTGGGTATTGCCGGTATCAAATTCAAGGTGGAGACGGATCCCAGGGAGGAGGCGGTGCTGGGAGTGCTGCCCGGCAATAACTGCGGCGGATGCGGTTACGCGGGATGCTCCGGTTTGGCGGCGGCCATCGTCAAGGGGGAGGCTCCGACCAACGCCTGTCCCGTGGGGGGTGACAATGTGGGCGCGCAGGTGGCCCAGATCATGGGCGTGGAGGCCCAGGCCGCGCAGCCCATGGTGGCTTTTGTGCACTGTCAGGGGGATTGCGACAAAACAAATCAAGATTACAAATACAGCGGCGCGGAGGATTGCCGACTGCTGCCCTTTGTGCCGGGAGGAGGCCCCAAGTCCTGCAACAGTGGCTGCCTGGGGTACGGCACCTGCGTTAAGGCCTGCCCTTTTGACGCCATTCACATTGTAAACGGCGTAGCTAAAGTGGACAATCAGAAATGCAAGGCATGCGGAAAATGTGTGGCGGTATGTCCCAAGCACTTGATCTCGCTGATCCCGAAAAGCGCCAGAGAAGTGGTGGCCTGCAGTTCCGTGGACAAAGGCCCGGTAACCATGAAGGCATGTACGGTGGGATGCATCGGCTGCGGACTCTGTGTGAAAGCCTGTCCGGCGGAGGCGATTAAAGTGGAGAATTTTCACGCCGTCATTGACCACGAGAAATGCGTAGCCTGCGGCGCCTGTATGGAAAAATGTCCCAAGAAAGCGATCGTGATCAACGAGTAGATAAAGAAAGAGGTAAAGATGAAACTTCCAGAGGATTACAATGACAAGTCGGGTTTGACACCGGTGATCGTCTCCACGATCGTAGCGGTCAGCATGTTTGTGCTGGTCATTCTTGTGGTGGTGTTATATATCAACCACAGGCAGAATCCTCCCAGGCGGTCTCAGTATACGCAGCAGACTTCGGTGGAAGACGTGGCGGCCAGGCCGGAATATCCCGACACCAAAGATCTGCTGGGCGGCAGCGCCTTGACTCCGGATGATCTGGATTTTTGGGATATGTATCCGGTGGAGACCCCGAAACCGGAGGAGCCCGGCGAGACGCCGAAACCGGTAGAATCCGACCCTGCCACGGACGGTAAGCATACGTTGGTGGTAGACAGGGACGGGGAAGAGGAATGGGTGTTGATCAGTCCCTATCTGCCAAAACATGACTATGATTTTACCCAGTTGGTCAGTCAGTCCGATCTGATGAAGTATTATCAGGATGGCAGGCAGGTGTCATTTGTGGGTGTGGATATCTCCAAGGCGGAGGGATATGTGGACTACAACAAGCTGAAAAAGGCCGGGGTGGATTTTGTGATGCTGCGGGTGGGCGCCCGGGGCTACAGCAGCGGACAGTTGGTGATCGACGAGTACTTTTCGGATAATATCAAGCGGGCTTCCGACGCGAAACTGGAGATCGGGCTGTATTTTTTCTCCCAGGCTATATCGGAAGCGGAGGCCATCGAGGAGGCGCTGGTGGTTTTGCAGCAGCTCCAGGGTTATACCGTCAAGTATCCCATTGCCTTTGACATGGAATATGTGGACAATGACACTTCCCGGGTGGAGGGACTGAGCAGATCAGATAAAACCACCATAGCGAAAGCGTTTATGGATACGATCCGGGCAGGGGGCTACGAGCCCATGATCTACGGAGATAAGTACTGGCTGATCAAGCAGGTGGATCTGTCCAAGCTGACGGACTATGACGTGTGGCTGTCTCAACTGGAAGATGTGCCGGATTATCCCTACCGGTTCAGTATGTGGCAGTATGACAGACAGGCCACCATAGACGGTATATCCGGCAATGCGAGTCTGAATATCAGTTTTATAGATTATTCTGAGAAATAGTTTTGAATCTTTGAGGAAACGGACACGGCAGAATAGATATCCGCATAGGCGGCGGGGGATATTCCCTCCACATAATTGCGGAGAAAATTCTTGCCGAGTCCGTTTTTTTGCAGGATGTCGGCGGCCTTGTTGTAGGCGATGGCGGCCTCAATGATGGTATCATACACCCCTACCTTGTAATAGCCGTTTATGTGGATGCGTACGCTGTAGCGCAGGACTCCTTTTTCCGTGACCGTGCGGACTCCATGATAGGAGTTGCGGATGCGCAGGTTCTCCCGGCGGAAGTCCGTGGGATCGCCGTTTATAAAGTCAAAGTCCACGCCGGGAACGGCGTAGTTCTTGATCCCGTAACGGGAGGCGATATTGACCTGCATGCCGTAGTCCGCCACAAAATAGTGGCTGCCTCTGCACATGATCTTGTGGGAGGCGTAATAGAACAGGTCGTCCGAGTCAAACTTAAGCACATGACTGGGGGACATATAATAGTAAAAAAAGCGGGGACGGATATAGATAGGGGTTCCCAGATAGATTCCGTTGTCCCGGAAATTCAAAAGAATCACCCATTTCTCAAAGCTCAGAACGGATGTGGAGCGATAGTCTTCCAGAGTGATCCCGCTGTCTGGCGCGAGCAGCCGGGAGGCAGTGCGGTAGGCCAGATGCGCCAACAGAGCATCCTTGTAACTGCCCAGGCTGATATGCCTGCGGCGATAAGTGAGGGAGGAGCGATAGTAGATCTCCCCGTTTTTCCTCGTGGCCTGATATACGCCTTCCATATGTTCCATATCTGCCATTCACGCGCCGCCTTTCAATAGGGAGATCCCATTAATCTGATTCCGCCTGTAATATTTCGATCAATTTCTGGATGGCAGGGTATAGCCTGCTGTCGTAGCGGTCCACTGCCTCGACTACCAGAATATCTGCCCTTTGTATGCCGCGGACCACCTCTTCGGGATAGTCGGTCCGATTGTCCGAGGTTTCCCGGTATGTTATGATGGAACTGGAAAAATCCTTTGTCAGATAGTCGATCATAAAGCATCGGAAAGAGTCTCCTATAAATACGAGATTCTTATCGTTTCCGCAGTCTGATTCCGCGAAATATATGCTGGAGGGCTGTTTGTCTCCCGAGACATTGGTGAGAGTGACTTCCGGCCTATAGTTTATCGCATAGTCGTATTCCGCGGGATATTGGGAGGCGTCCAGACCGCCCAGGATCATCAGATCGCTGGTGGTGGCGTCGCACTGCGTCACTTCCAGTGAGGACAGATCGGTGGTGGGCATGTCCAGAGCCCGGTACAGCTCCTGGGTGCCTATGAACGCGCCGGCATGATTCCAGTGTGTATCGTATCGGTGGTAGGTCTGCCAATTTTCCTTGGCCTGTCGCAGCTCCTGTAGGGGATAGACAATGTGTATGCCGCTGTGCTGCTCTACATAGTCAACAAAGACTTCCGTGCGTCTGGTGTTGTTCTCGATTGCATAGGAAGGCATGTATTCGTCATAGACCAGTTCCTTGTTGGGCAGGATGATGAATTGCAGCCGGATACCTTTTGCGTCGCACAATTCCTGCAGCTGTACCATCAGGGACATATTGAATTCCATCTGTTCCTCCTCCAGAAGATTGGTCCCCCTGTAGTAGGAGATACTGTCGTCCCCGGCATAGAACAGCCAGTCGTGGCGGCCCAATAGTACGATATCCCCTACGATCTGAGGGGCAAAGAACCCTTCCGCCTCCCTGCCGTAGAACAGGCGGGCGAGCCCGTCCCTGAGATATCCGGTGTAACCCCGCTCCAATATGCCGGCAAGCTTTTGCTGCAGAGAGATCATCTGGCTGCGAAAAGGTACGTTGTCATTGTAATAGGCCTCCAGCTGCCGGGTGTAGTCCCTGGGATCAAACTTTTCCGGAAACTCCACCTGCGTTTTTTCTCCCAGATCATAGTCCAGCTCTGCGTAAGTTCCGGGGGCCAGTAACCTTAAGCCGTACCAGAGCAGGGAGGGAAGGATGAGAACGCCCATAAATATGCAGATTTTCAGTATTTGCAGTTTCTTTTTCACAGGCGGCCTCCTTTAAAACTGGAAATAGATGAAAGGGTTGTAGGTTCCGGCGGCAATAAACAGGATGCTGAGCGCCAGAATCGCGATCTGGACCGCAAAAGAGCCGCAGATCCGGGGCTTTTTACGAATAGCTCTCTGTATAAATCCCATTCCCAGTATACCCAGCACCAGGGCGAGGATGACCTGCATGGACAGGTAGGAGAGCACGCTGTATTCAGAGGTTCCGAAACAGAACAACTGACGGACATACCGCCGGGCAATGACCAGATTGTCCGAGCGGAAGAACACCCAGCCTATCATGACAAAAAACATGGTGTAGAGCCAGTTTACAAATTTCAGCGGATTTTTTTGCAGTATGCGTCCTAAAAACAGCCGTTCCGCTACCAGCAGTACCGCGTACATAAGTCCCCAGAAAATAAACGTGAAATTCGCCCCATGCCAGATCCCGGTCAGCAAAAACACGATCATCAGGTTCCTGCATGTGGCCGCCATGCCCTTCCGGTTGCCGCCCAAGGGAATATACACATAATTCTTGAACCAGGAGGACAGGGAAATATGCCATCTGCGCCAGAATTCCTGTATGGAAAGGGAAGTGTAGGGATAATCGAAGTTCTCTTTCCACTTAAATCCCAGCATCCGGCCAAGACCGATGGCCATATCGGAATAGCCCGAAAAATCATAGTATATCTGCAGGGTGTAGGATATCATTCCCAGCCACGCAAGTCCGGCTCCCAGCCCGTTGGTCTCTATAGCCCATATCTGATCCGCCGTGTTTCCCAGAGTGTTGGAGATCAGGACTTTTTTGCCAAGCCCATAGCAAAAGCGTCTTACGCCCTCCAGAAAATCCTCCATGGATTCTTCCCTGTGATTCAGCGAGGCGGCAATATCGCTATATTGAACGATGGGTCCGGCGATCAACTGGGGAAACAGGGAGATATACAGCGCGAAGTCCAGTATGTTGGTCTGTGGGGGAACGGTGTCCCGGTATACGTCCACCACATATGACATAGCCTGAAATGTGAAAAAGGAGATGCCGATGGGCAGAACGATCTTTTCGATACCCAGCGCGCCGGTTCCCTCCAGCGAAAAAAGCGCCACCAAAAACCGTTCCTGCAGCGTGCCGCTGCGCCAGGACATAACGGTCTCCACCATGGCAACCAGCATGTTAAAATATTTAAAGAAGAACAGGATCAGGAGATTCAGCAGGATGGTGGCCGCCAGCAGAGCTTTCCGCCCGGCCCCCCGCTGGCGGGATACCCAGTATGCGCCAAAGAAGTCGAGGACAATGACGCCGAGCATGATGAGTATATAGTAGATGCCGCCCCAGGCATAAAAAAACAGACTGCATATCAGGAGGAAGATATTCTTGCACCGCATCTTTCGTTTCCCGTCGGAGAATGGGAGCCGTGTAAGCAGCGCGTTTCCGATGATCACTACAGGCAGAAATATCCACAAAAAGATCATGGAACTGAATAACATTGTTTTCCTCCTTTCCTAAAGTTTCAATTATAGGATAATCAAAACCTAGGCATTGTAAAACTCTCCTTTATAAGTGCCGAATTGTGCATATTGTATATTCCATAAGCTGGCCTTCCGCAGCCGTCGGTACTTAGGTGCCGTATTTTGGCACCTTATGTACCGCTACGGTGAGGACAGAGCGAGAGCGTGCCAGCGTTGGAGTATACAATATACACAATGACACTGGCAAAGTTACTGCATTTCGCAATGCTTATGTTTTGATTATTCGGGTTTTTGACCGCAAATATGAATTGATTTTAACATATTTATCATATTTTTGCAATATTTTTGGGACTTGCTGTATAAACTTATAATAGTAGTGTGAGCAGGAGGAGAGTCCTATGTATAAAAAGGCGTTGGGAATCATTGTTTTGATACATATGTTGTTTTTGGCCGGGTATGTGTGTGTTGCGGCGATCAGTGACAGCAGGCAGTTTGAGGAGCCGATGGTGGAGACAACCCTTGACAGGGCGCTGGTGGCGGATCAGCAGAGCAGCGCTCTGGGCCTGGCGGATACGGCCGCGTCGGGGCAGCGGGTGGTGGACTGCGATGTCCTGGAGAGACCTCCCGCATATGAACTGTGCGAGGAGGACTATGATATCCTGCTGCGCATCGTGGAGGCGGAGGCGGGGGGAGAGGACGAGGACGGCAAACTCCTGGTGGCCAATGTGGTGCTGAACAGAGTGAACAGCGAATCCTTTCCGGATACCGTAAAGGATGTGGTGATGCAGAAAAACGGCAGGGTCACACAGTTTTCTCCAGTGGCATCCGGCCGCATCTGGAGAGTGAAGATCAGCGAGGAGACAGTCAGGGCCGTGCAGCGGGCCATAGACGGGGAGGACATCTCCCAGGGAGCCTTGTACTTTGCCGCCAGAAGACATGCTGACAGCGACAGTATGCGATGGTTCGACAGAAGGCTGACTTTCCTGTTCCGGCACGGCGGCCATGAGTTCTTCTTTTAGCCGTTGCATGAGGGCGGGATTTATGCTATAATCACTCCAGTGAAAATATGAGTGAACCTGAGATATACAAGAAAGGGGATAAAATGGAAGTGTTATATAAGAGTACAAGGAGCAGCCAGGAGCCGGTAAGCGCCTCCGTGGCTATTTTGAAGGGACTTACGGACGACGGCGGCCTGTTTGTGCCCGACCATATTCCCGCGTTGGACAAGGGACTGAAGGAACTGGCGGCCATGAGTTATCAGGAGGTCGCTTACGAAGTGATGAAACTCTATCTGACGGATTTTACCCGGGAGGAGCTGACAGGCTGTATTGCCAGAGCATATAATGAAAAATTTGACACGGAAGTGATCGCTCCGCTGGCAGAGGCGGACGGCGCTTATTTTCTGGAATTGTTCCACGGGGCGACCATCGCCTTTAAGGATATGGCTCTGTCCATTTTGCCTCATCTGCTCACCACTTCCGCCAAAAAGAATCATATAGAGAATGAGATCGTGATCCTGACAGCCACTTCCGGGGATACGGGCAAGGCGGCGCTGGCAGGCTTTGCGGATGTGGAGGGAACCCGCATTGTGGTGTTTTATCCCAAGAACGGCGTCAGCCCCATCCAGGAGAAACAGATGGTGACCCAGAGGGGGGACAACACCTTTGTGGTGGGGATCCACGGGAATTTTGACGACGCCCAGACCGGGGTGAAGAAGATCTTTTCGGACAAAGCGCTAGCGGCGGAGATGGCAGAGAGGGGATTTCAGTTTTCTTCGGCCAACTCCATCAATATCGGGCGCCTGGTGCCCCAGATCGTGTATTATGTGTACGCCTATACCCGGCTGCTTGGCGAGGGCAGGATAGAGGAGGGACAGAAGATCAATGTGGTGGTGCCCACCGGCAATTTCGGCAATATTTTGGCGGCGTATTATGCCAAAAACATGGGGCTGCCCATCGGAAAGCTGATCTGCGCGTCCAATGACAACAAAGTGTTGTATGATTTCTTCCGCACCGGCGTTTATGACCGCAACCGGGAGTTTGTGCTGACCAGCTCTCCTTCCATGGATATTCTGATCTCCAGCAATCTGGAGCGTTTGATCTATCGGATAGCGGGGGACGACCCAAAGCGCAATGCCGCTCTGATGGCGGCGCTCGGCGGTCAGGGCAGATATGAGATCACGGAGGAGATGAGGGCCCGGCTGCAGGATTTCTATGGCGGCTATGCCACCGAGGAGGAGACGGCCGCGGCGATCCGCAGGCTGTACGGGGAATGCGGCTATGTGATCGACACCCACACAGCAGTGGCGGCATCTGTCTACGGCAAGTATGTGAGAGAAACAGGGGATCATACGCCTGCGGTGATAGTCTCCACAGCCAGTCCTTTTAAGTTCACCCGGAGCGTGATGAACGCCATTGACGACAAATATGACAGTATGACGGATTTTGAACTGGTGGACGAACTCTCCAGGATCGCGGGCGTGGCGGTCCCTGGAGCCATTGAGGAGATTCGCAGCGCTCCGGTGCTGCATGACAGCACCTGTGAGGTGGATCAGATGCCGGACATGGTAAAGCGATTTTTGAAAATGCAGTAGAACCATAGGGAATGGCTGGGCTTCGCGTGACGGGGGCCAGCCATTTTGGGTTTAAACACAGTGGAAAGCGGAGGTGGCGCGCATGGCAGGCGAGACACAGGCGAGCAGGAATGCGGAAGGTTTCATGTTCTTAAACGCGGAAGATGCGGGGATGGCCACAAAGGAGAAAAAGCAGATCGAATATCTGGAGAAACATCTGGACTATCGGCGTCCCCAGCAGGTGCTGACCCTTTATGAAAGAATGCTCAGAGAGCGGATTTTTAAGACTCCGGTGGGTATGATATATTTGAAACATTTGCAGGATTTTTTGCTGGAACAGCAGGATATTGATCCGGCGAAAGTCCCCATGATCCCCATTAATTCCCCCTGTATTATGGTTCCACAAAAGAAGGAGAGGCCGATACATGGCAACAGCAGGGACAGGGAGGCATCAAGCGGCAGGAAGGCCTGGCTGAGGACGTCCATAATACTGAACGTGGCGCTGGCGCTTGCGGTGGCCTTTATGTTCGCGCTGGCACTCACCAGCAATCAGCCCAATATCTTAAATTACCGGACGGCCATTTTGAATGAGTATGCTTCCTGGGAGCAGGATCTGCAGGAGCGCGAACAGGTCATCCGGGATAAGGAGAGAGAGCTGAAGATAATAGAATGAGCCCCTTTTTTCACAGAAAATACATAAATATGTTCTAAAATATTCCATGAAAAGAACAGGAAAGAGGTAGATCATATGGAGAGACGAAAGATTCTGGTAGTGGATGACGAGAGCAGGATGCGCAAGCTGGTGAGAGATTTTCTGGTGAAAAACAATTATGATGTGCTGGAGGCCGAGGACGGCGAGCAGGCGGTGGAACTGTTTTTCCGGGAAAAGGGGATCGCGCTGATCGTTCTGGACGTGATGATGCCCAAGATGGACGGCTGGCAGGTATGCAGGGAGATCCGGGCCTATTCTCAGGTCCCCATCATCATGCTTACAGCCAGAGGGGACGAGAGGGACGAGCTGCAGGGATTTCAGCTGGGGGTGGATGAATATATCTCCAAGCCGTTCAGTCCCAAGATCCTGGTGGCCCGCATTGAGGCGATCCTGCGGCGCACCCTGTCAGACGCTCAGGAGCAGCGACTCTCCTGCGGCGGTATCACCATCGACAAGACGGCGCATCAGGTGACGATAGACGGCCAGCCGGTGGAACTGAGCTACAAGGAGTTTGAACTGCTGGCTTACTTTGTGGAGAACAGAGGGATCGCGCTCTCAAGGGAGAAAATACTGAATAACGTATGGAACTACGACTATTTCGGCGATGCGAGGACCATAGACACCCATGTGAAAAAACTTCGCAGTAAGATGGGAGAAAAGGGGGATATGATCAAGACCATATGGGGGATGGGGTACAAGCTGGAGGCGGACGAGTGATGCGCAGAACGATGAGAACCTCCATACGCAGACAGCTGGCTGCGATCACCATAGGATTATTGGTGGGCACCATCCTGGCGTGCTGGTTTATCAACAATACTTTTTTGGAAGGGTATTATGAGCTGGAGAAGGCAGATGTGGTGAAAGAGGCGTATCAGCGTCTGAATGCCGCCGCAGTCTCAGGGAATCTGGGCAGTGAAGATTTTGTCCAGGAGATGGGGCGGTTCGCGTTCATCTCCAATATCAATGTGGAGGTCATAGACGCCGACTCCCGGATCGCTTACGCCGCGGTCTTCAACAACCGGGAGGAGCTTTCCAAACGGCTGCTGCGCTATATTATCGGCTATGCCGTGGACAGTACTTTCGGGGAGGGGATCTATGAGGATGTCCCTGCACCCAATACGCTCTTTAAGTATGTGGATGCGCGAAACAAGACTGAGTATATAGAGATGTATGGGCAGTTGGATAACAATTATTGGTTTATCATCAATACGACGATGGAGAGTATACAGGAGAGCGTGGACATAGCCAACCGCTTTCTGGCGTATATCGGTGTGGCGGCGGCCCTGGTGGGCGGTATCCTGATGTGGTTCGCGTCCAAGCGGGTGACAGATCCCGTGTTGGAACTGGCGGAGATATCCCAGCGAATGGCGCATCTGGATTTCAACGCCAGGTATCAGGGAAAAGAAAAAAATGAAATCGGTCTGTTGGGCAGCAATATCAACCAGATGTCGGAATCCCTGGAGCGGACCGTATCGGAGCTGAAGACGGCCAACAATGAGCTGCAAAAAGATATTGAGAGAAAAGAGCAGATCGACGAGATGCGCAAGGAATTTCTGGCGAATGTGTCCCACGAGCTGAAAACCCCCATAGCGCTGATACAGGGATATGCGGAGGGACTTAAAGAAGGGATCAGCGACGATGCGGAGAGCCGGGAATTTTACTGTGAAGTGATTATGGACGAGGCGGGCAAGATGAATGCCATGGTGCAGAAACTCCTGACGCTGAACCAGCTGGAGTTTGGCAATGACAAGGTCAGTATGGAGCGTTTCGATATTGTGACAATGATACGGACCTATCTGCAATCGGCGGAGATATTGACCCGGCAGGATCAGATCACGGTAAGGATGGACCAGACAGAGCCGGTCTATGTATGGGGAGATGAGTTCAAGACAGAGGAAGTCTTTATGAACTATTTTACCAATGCGGTTCATTACTGCCAGGGCGAAAAAATGATCCATGTCACTGTAGAGAAGACGGAGGATAAAGTGCGGGTTGGAGTGTTCAACACCGGGGAGCCGATTCCCGAGGAAAGCCTGTCCCATCTCTGGGAGAAATTCTATAAAGTGGACAAGGCCAGAACCCGGGAGTACGGCGGCAGCGGAGTGGGGCTGTCCATTGTGAAAGCGATCATGGAATCCATGAATCAGGAGTATGGGGTACAGAATTTTTCCGACGGAGTTCTGTTTTGGTTTACACTGGAGCCAGCTTGACACAAACAATTTCAGATAGCTATTTGCAATTATCCGGCATATGTATTATGATGGAAAGAGAGGCGGATATGGAGGAACAGGAGACACGGCAGGAATTGGAGAGAGCACTGCTGGTGGGTGTGGATATAGGCGGGGAAGAGGATTTTGACTATTCCATGGGGGAACTGGGCAGTCTGGCACAGGCGTGCGGAATGCAGGTGGCAGGCATTATCACTCAACGTCTGAGCGCACCCAACAAGGCTTTTTATGTGGGTCCCGGCAAGGTGGAGGAGATCCGGGAGTATGCGGGACAGTGCGAGGCGCAGGTCATTGTGTTTGACGATGCGCTTGCTCCCTCCCAACTGCGGAACCTGCAGCAGGAACTGGATATGCCTATTCTGGACAGAACCACATTGATATTGGATATCTTTGCCATACGGGCCAAGACCAGAGAGGCCAAGCTGCAGGTGGAGACTGCGAGATTACAGTATCTGCTGCCCCGGCTGGTGGGTATGCATGACGCGCTGGGCAGGCAGGGCGGCGCCAGCGGGGCTTTAAGCAATAAGGGAACGGGAGAGAAGAAACTGGAACTGGATCGCCGGAAGATCGAACACCGCATCAGTGAGCTTGGCAAGGAACTGGCAGAAGTGGAGCAGGGGCGCAACATTCAGCGGCAGAGGCGCATGCATTCCAGAGTCCCCCAGGTGGCTCTGGTGGGTTACACCAATGCCGGAAAGTCCACGATCATGAATCGGCTGGTGGAGCGGTATGGGCAGGCGTCCGAAAAGACGGTGACGGAAAAGGATATGCTGTTCGCCACGCTGGATACCAGTGTACGCACCATCGAGACGGAGGACAACAAGCCTTTTTTTCTGGTGGATACAGTGGGATTTATTCACAAGCTGCCCCATGGCCTGATCAAAGCGTTCCGCTCCACACTGGAGGAGGTGCGGTACGCGGATCTGCTGCTGCAGGTGGTGGATGTGTCGGATCCCCAGTACAGACAGCATATGGAAGTGACCCGACAGACGCTGGAAGAGCTGGACGCAGGTCACATTCCCATGATCGTTGTGTACAACAAAAGCGATCTGTGCGGCCGCGCATATCCTTATCTTGCGGGAGATCATGTGTATATGGCGGCTGCGTCGGGCGCGGGAGTGGAAGAATTGCTTTCTCTGATAAAGGAAAAGATATACGCGCAGCATGTGGACTGTAAATTGCTGTTACCCTACGATCAGGGCAGCGTGGCGTCCTATTTTATGGAACATGCCACGGTTCTTACGCAGGAATACCGGGAGGACGGTCTGTTTCTGGAGGTGAACTGTCACCGCCAGGATGCCGATAAATATAGCAGATATGCGATATAAGTCCGCCTTCGGGCAGAGACGTGAGAGGACAGCGGAAAGGCGTAAGTGACAGATGGAACAGCAGGGAATTTATGAACGAATCAAGGATAGGGTGGAGCAACTGAAAAAGGAGTCACAGGATCATTTTTTTACGGAATATCTTGTGAAACTTGAGAGCAGCCTGATTCAGGAAAAGCATCGGCTTGATCTGACCGAGACGGAACTGGAGCGGAATATACGGATATATCAGCAGCGCCTGAAGGCGGCTGAACCCGCCGGAGAACCCCAGGGGGCCAGCGTGGATATGACACAGATCGCGCCGGAGGAAAATCACGCTGTCGGCGCATTCAGCGCGGGGACTATTGGAGGGCAAACGTCGCCTTCCGCAATATATTCCCCGCCGGAAGGGACGTCTCAGCCTGCGGATGTGCCACAGCCTCAAGGGATGTCCCAGCCGCAAGCGGTGTCCCAGACTCAGGGGATACCCCAACCACAAACGGTGTCGCAGTCCCAGGTGACGCCCCAGCCGCAAGCGGTGTCACAGTTTCAGGAAACGTCCCAGTTTCAGGCGGCGTCTCAGCCTCGGGAGGTTTCAAAGCCTCAAAGAAATCATGAATTTACCATCGGCATCAACGTATTCGGAACCATAGGCGTACTCTTTGTGCTGGCGGCACTGATCCTGTTGGGGATCAATTATATGGGCAGCCTGGTAAAGGAATTAGGGCTTTATGTGCTGGGATTGTTGGTATGGGGCATTGCGGAGTTTGCGGTAAAGAAAAAAAGCCAGATATTGTCCATGATCTTTTCTTCGCTGGGCATTGGCAGTCTGTATGTGACTACCATGGTGAACTACTTGTATCTGCATAACTTTAATAGCCTGATCACCATATTGATCACTGTTTTCATTACAGTAGTGGTTATGCTTGTAAGCCGGAAAAAAGACGCGGGCATCTTGCGGATCATCTGCCTGGGCGCATGCATGGTCAGTTTTCTGATGATGGATACCCTGCATATGGTCAGTGATACGGAATTGCTGATCTATATGGTGATGATCGCGCTGGTGCAGCTGCTGGGTATATTCCTCCCGGTTAAAAAATGGGCCTATGGTATTGCCATCGGTCAGATAGTGGGAACGGCGCTCTTTGCCTGGTTTTTTGCTCTGGGTACGATCCCCCCCGAACAAGTGATGCAGCTACGCGCGCTGTATGTGATCGGATTCATAGTACTTAGTATGCTGCTGATGGAATTGACGGTTTGGAGAATGCCGGTTCAGGATAGCGGTCAGATGTCGGGGATATGCATTAGTTTTGGAATCGGCGTGTTTTTGCTGTTAAGCGCGCATTGGCGGTGCGCTACCGGATTTTTTGACTGGTGTCACGGCCCGTATTCAGACATAGAGATATGGATACGTCTGGGGGTTATGGCGGCAATAGCAGCTATGGGGGGTCTGTTCTTTTTCCTGACCAGAAAAAAAGGCTATCTGCGGTGGATGCAGGCTTATTTTGTGGCCGGATGCGCACTGTTTATGCTGGGAAACGGCTCGGATGAACAATTGAGTGTCACCATGACACTGGTGATCCTGACGGTGGTTTATAAACTGCTGGCGTATCGGCAAAAACCTCTGTGGGCGGCGGATGCGATCATCACTACCTGGACGGCATTGGCGGCATTGGAATACCACAATGATGTTTATGGATATATCCTGCTGGGTATTTTGCTGTTGGGGATCCTGCTGATGAATCACTGGCAGACATATTTTGAATTCATTTTGACGGGAACAGTGGTGTTGTACATTTCCATGGCAGTGGACAATGATCTGCTGCTGCCGCTGATCGTGGCAGTGATGTGGCTTGCGTCCCTCCTGTTCAATTATGTCAGGAGATTCGTCGGCAAGGGAATCCGGGGGTTCAATGTGACGGTATTGGTGCTGGAGACGGCTTGTTATCTCAGCCTGTGTTTTTTCCAGCGATTTGACAGCAGGGTGATATATCTCATACTGACGGTGCTGGGCCTGGGAATTCTCCTGTTCACTTTCCAGACCAGATTCTTTTCCAAGGCGGAAGCGTGGAGAGGGCTGGCTGTGGCAGGCTTTTTGACCTATATGGTATTGGTAGCCAGATTTGACTACCGGATCACATCCAGTATATTATTGATGGTGACGGGTCTGCTGGGCATAGCCTTTGGGTTCCGACAGACGGACAGGAAATTGCGGATATACGGATTGGTGCTGTGTCTGTTGATGTGCTTTAAGATCACCCTGTTTGATTTTCGTGTGCAGCTCCTGCAGCGGATCATCCTGTTCATGGTGGCCGGAGTGGTGGCGCTGGTGATTTCCGGGATATATGCGCTGATGGATAAAAAATACAATAAGTAGATTTGCTCTCTTTCCACGTACCGCTCACGGCGGAAAGGTGTGGATCGGTGTCCGGGAGTATAATTTCCAAATATGTTTCCGCGCACACTGCTGTCGCAGTGCTGCGGTAATGTGTATCTGGAAGTGCTATATGGGAAAGGAAAGGAAAAAGATGAGGAAGAAGATAGTAGCGATATTATTGGCAGTGATGGCTTTTATGACGACCGGATGTGGAAACGCGATCCCCGATCTGACCGATGAACAACTCCAGGAGGTGGGAGAATATACGGCCATGCTGCTTTTATCCCATGATGTGAATTATAAGAGCAGGCTGGTGGATGTGGAAACGCTGGTTACGGAGGAGCCAGAGGCACCCGAGGAGACCCCGGCGCCGGAAGAAACACCGGCTCCCGAAAATGCGGGGATGGATCCCACAGAAGATACGCCGGTGGTGGATATGACAGACGGGCAGGGCGGTGAAGAGCAAAGCAGCGTAAGGCTGGAAGATGCGTTGGGGCTGCCGGAACAAATGCTCCTGACGTTTACAGGATATGAGATAACGGACAGCTATCCTAAAGACGACTCCGTGGAAGAGTATTTCACCGTGGACGCCGGAGACGGAAATAAATTGCTGATACTGAATTTTACACTGCAAAATCAGGGGGAGGGGACGGAGATAGCAGATATCGGGGAGCAGAAACCACTGATAAGGGTATCCGTCAACGGTATCAGTGTCAACAGCCTGGCTACATTTCTCTCAAACGATTTGACGCTTTATAAGGAAGAACTGAATCCGGGCGAGAGCAGGGAAGTGGTGGTTCTGGCAGAATATGAGGCCATGAGCTTACAGGATGTGGTGTCTGTAGAGATAAATGTCAAAAATGGCGAAAGAAATGCAACAATTCATCTGCAATAAGGAAATTTGCAGTTTATACTGCATTGCTTTATCGGTATAAAGTACCGGAAATGCTGTATTTTACGGGATTTTAGCACTGAGATGAAATTGTAGAAAATTTTTAAAAAATTTTTTGATTTTGCTGTTGACAATGGAAAAAAGTAGTGCTATACTCATAAACGTTGTTGAGTGAGACACAATTCGACAATTACCTGAAGTTAATGACGAAGTCATTTACTTCCTGGACCTTGACAAATAAACAGCAATGCAACCCTGAAAATTC
>CAZGVI010000033.1:0-44212 GCA_964529395.1 uncultured Acetatifactor sp. | reverse complement strand
AATCAACAGGTGGCTCTTTTCAAAAATCAAGGTACGGATGATTACCTACTTACGTTTCATCCCAATTTCATCCCCAAGGGCTCCCCTTTTTTTCATCGTATGTAATACATCTTCTTTTCCGAGTCCACCAATATACCTTCCTCAAATCTGGAAACCACATTCCAGCTCCATTCGTCGCCCAGATAATCGTACAGATTTTTGGATGCCTGATAAAAGCACAAAGGGCTCCTGCTGTTTGCTTTTATCTTTTTATTATCGAAATCTTCCAGATTGCCCATGCTCTGCAGCACATCCGCAACTCCGTGCAGATCAAGATTGCTTCGATACAGTATGTAAGCGTCCATCAGCAGCTTATAGCTTTTTCCCCTCAAATCTCCCTCTTTTACGCTTTTTTCCTTTTGACAGTACAGATCCGCCAGGCCGCGTTTTACATCGGCTGTCTGAATCCAATATTGATCCGGGTATTTACTGTAATAATCCAGCGCCTCCTGATAATATTTTTCGGAGTCTTCATACATTTTGCGTTCTTTTTTTCTGGAATCTTTTCCGCCGTACTCCATATTTTCCCGGCAAAACTGGCTCTGCTTAAAAAAGTATTCCCCCATGAGATGTTTCCACTCTGCCTTCAGGCCCTTATAACTGGTTCCGCGTTTGCTTTCCCAGGTTTCCACCTGCTCTTTTATTTTAGTCAGATAGGCCTGCATGGCGTCAAGAGCTTCCTTTTGTTCCGGACATTCGCCGCGTTTTGCTTTGCAGCGCTCGATCTCCGCAATTGTGCTAAGACGTCCACAGATTCTGCTTTCCATAAAATATACCCGCATTTTTTGTTTGAAGATCAAATCGGGCATTTCACCGGAATGCCATAGTTTCCCCTCCTGCTCATCAAATGACTTTTCTAATTTGGCGCAGCTATCTCTGGCGGCGGTCTGTTCCTGTTTTTTAAAGGATTGACTTTCCAAGGCAATCTTCGCAAGTGAGATCATGACCCGCCCGCTGAAAATTTCCTGATTACTATTCAAATCTCCATCTTCTTTAAGGCATAGATAGGGACTGGCCAAAAATCTGTCTAATGTCTCCACCAATTGCGTGTATACTTCCCTGTCCGTGGGCACCACCCTGCTTTCGCAGACGAGATAGTAGAGCAAAGCCGGTTTCCAGCGGAAATTGGCATCGTTTAACTCGCCTATTTTGCTGGTGATGCTGGGCATCTCTGTCTGTAGAAGAGAACGTATCTGCTTATAACCATTGCTCTTTTCCCGAAGAATATTGTGTAGCTTTTGGAGCATCTTTTCAAACAGTTCTTCTATTTTGGACTGGGATTCCTTTTTTTCAATCTTGTTGTCAAATGGATAAAAGTAGCTGTCACCGGGCACACAGCCGATCTCTTTGATCCTTTTCTCAAAATTCTGCCGATATGGATTTTCACCCACTTCTATTATGATGCTGTCCGCGTAACTCATCCGCTCATGGAGATTTTTTCGGTGTTGCCGTTTTATGTATATTCCACTGTTTGTAAGTTGGATACCTGCGCGTTTCCACTTTTTTAAATCCTCTTCGTGATCTGACAGCAGGAGTAGAAATCCCAGCGGAAATCCACTACCGTAAAAAGACAGAATCTGGTGGAGCAGGAGACTGCGGGAACTCAGTCTCTCCACCAGGAGCTTTTGTGTGACCTTCTCATAGAATGCTGTAGTATCTCTGTCCCTTTCTGAGGATCCGCCACTGGCCAGTTGCTCCTCTGCCATGTGCAGGCATTTATCCAGGTCATAGAAATCCGCCAGATTATTTGCCGCTATGGCAAGTTGCCGTATGCTCTTTCCTGTCCATTTTTTTGCCAGCGATCCGTCTTCCCAGCAGCCAAGTATCCTTTTTTCCAAAAGATACGATTCTCTCTCGGCATAGTTCTCATCGTTGGAGGGTTCATCTGGCGAATAAAAGTTCTTATAAGAACGCCGTATGTAATATTTCCAGAACAGCTCCGTAGCCGTTTCGCGGTCCAGAACTTTTCCCGCCACCACTTTGCTGTATTCCGGCTTTTCTTTTCTTTCGTTCACTCTATCCAGCAATTCTTCTCCCAGATCATTTATTCCGGATACCAGACTGGCGCACTTTACGGGGGTGAGATGGCATTTTTCCAGGTAATCAGAATTTAGCAGCTCATTTTCGCCCAGAATAAATCGCTCTGTATTTTCCGACCATGTTTCCGCCAAAAGATCTGTTATCCCCTCCGTGAATAACTGGCCGTCCTTTGCGCAGTCCATTCCCAGCAGCAGCAGTTTTTTTCTGCGGAAGATCTCGCGCAGGAAACTTACAGTCTTTGGCTCTGATGCCGAAGTTTCGCCTATTGCGTCCGCGGGATAATATTCTTGAAAATCCTGTCTTGACAACAGCATTCGGTGGGCAGTTTTGCAGGTTCCGTACAACTTGATCAGGGCATGCATGTTTCCGCTGTCATCTTCTCTGGGAAACAGATGACGGAATTCTCCGTTTGGGGTTTGGATCCTTTTGTACCAATCCTGTGAGGTGGTCAAAATATATGGTGTACATACCACATCCGTCACAGGCAGGGACTTATCATATTCCAGAAAAGATTCCACTGTCTCGTCCTGGCAGGTAGTCAGGATCAGTCCGTTATATGCTTTTAAGATTTTTTTCAGGTCTATATCAGCGTTATCAATATTGATATTTTCTTTTCTGACCATACATTTCGCGTATTCTTCTCTCCACTCTATCTGTTTTTCCTTTAGTTCATCCGTAAAGCCTGTGGCGTTCCAAATATCGCCGAAGAGCGCTCCTCGAAGACTCGTATAATCCTCGTCCTGAATAGCCTGATAAATCTGCGGCATGATAATAGAATTGTCTCCGTAACTCCTGCGGGCCTTATTGGCGAATTCGGAGAGTATTTTCTTGCGCTCTTCCGGTTTTTGATAAGAAATTCGCTCTCCCAGAATTAAAACCCATTGAGAAGGATAGGCGGCAATCTGCTTTGCAAGTGTTTTCAGATCTGTTTCGCATGTTTTTTGTGTCTCCATATTTATTTCTCCCCCTGGACGTCGCAGCGCGCCCGCAGCTCTTCTATTTTTTTCTCAATTATCTCCGCTTTCTCTATGTTCCCCTGTGTTTCCCACAGCCTCTTGCTCTCCATCCATTTACCCAGAGCCATGTAATAGAAGGTAGGATCGTTGCACTTTTCGTATCCGTATCCTGAATAGTCCAGCGTGTCCGCCAGGCCGCTCATGTCACCCAGCCACCGAAAACATTCCTCCGCAAAACCGTAAAGTTCTTCCACAAAACTTATAAAATTTTTAAGATCGTCGCCTTTGATGCTGCGAAAGACAGTGCCCATCGCCTGCAGTACATTGGCCATGCAGCGCCAGTTTATGTGTCTCTGATAATATAAAAAGGATTTCGTATAACAGCTTATGACTGCATATGCCCAATCTCTTCGGTGGTCATTGTCAGATCCTTCTCTTAGGATCGCGTAATAGGTTATATTTTCAGAACCTTTTTCACATATGTAATATCCGGGTCCTCCCTCGTCCCGGTAAACATTCTTATATCTGTCGATAAGGTCCCCCATGCACTTTAATATGTACGCGATTCCCGTTTTATTGTCCACTGCGCAGTACGTTTCCGCCGCTTTATTGTAGTGCTCCCTTATGCGGTCAAAATGCATTTTGGCCTCTGGAATAGTTTCGCTCTCTGCACTGTATTTCGCAAAATACATTTCCCCCATACACTGGTTGTAGTAGGCGATTCCCCAGGAATCTTGAAGGGCCTGATAAATTTTGCCCGCCTCATTCATTCCTTCAATGTAATCTTCGGTATCGCCATCCCTGAAATATAGCAGCGTGCTTGCTTTTACCATAAGGGCTTCGTTATACGCTGCTTGATTCGATTCAAAGTTTAACAGCATTTGATTGTTGCACATATTCAGGGTTTTTTTGTAGCGCTCCATTGCTTCTTTCTTTTTGCCCAGCAGTCTCTGAATATCTCCCATTATATGATTCATGTTTGCCAGCTTGTAGACTTCTATATCCTCCGAATGCTCCATAATATCCAGTAGATGCAGTACAAGCGGGGACGCATAGTTGGGGACATAATGGAAATAATGCCCGAAACTGTATGACACTTCAACCGCTTTTTCTCTTTCTTCCGCCGATATGTCCGGCCGGGATAAATAGGTGATCAGAAAACGGATCACCATTTTTATCTCATAATGCAGAGCGAGATTCAGCTTTTTGTTTCCTGTCCGGCCTTCGTTATTCTGAACCTGTTTACCCACAGTCTCCAGAATGCCCAAAATGTCCCTGGCGGGATCGCTCCCCATATCCTGAGATGCAGGTGAGGCCTCCTCAAAGGCATATTTTTGCAGTTTGCCGTCAAAAGTCTTCATGGAAAATCCCCGAAAACATTCAAGTCCATAGTCCCATTCCGCGTTCTCAGCCTCAGCAGCCCCGTCTTCTGACTGTATCCAATTCACATGAAACGGAGATAGAAAATTTTTTTGCACGCATAGAGTCATATTGTTTAATAATATCCTCTGTTCCTCGTTTTCTTTTTCTTCACATAACCCCGCATTCTTCATATAGATAAGCGTTTTTATGGACAGGTCTCTGGTTTTATATGACATATCCGTTTTAGGCGCATCCTCCTTTTTGTCCTGAAAAATGCTTTCAAAGAAAACGCTGGGGAAGATGCCTGGGTAATGCCCCAGAACGCCCCAGATCCATAGCACATTTTTTTCTGTCGCGATTTTTTCTTCTTCGCTTTCTTTATCTTCGTATCCGTGCTCATCCAACAGGTGAAACCACAGTATCTTGGCCAGAGTCCTTCTTTCACCGTCCCCCGGGGACTGATACAGTTTCCATTCCTCGAGAAGACTGGCCAGATCATTTTTGCTGTTTGCGTATCTGCCCAACAGATGCACCGACGCCGGCTGAAATTCCCGTCGGCCAAACAATTCCCCCACTACGTTCTGCTCTAAAAAGGTAATTTCTCTGTACCTTTTTGATGTACAGGCGCTGAAAAATACTTTTCGCGCCTCCTCGCCGGTCAATTTCCCTATATGCCATGTGTAGCAGGAGATCTCACTGGGATAACTGCGGCAGGTAAAAACGACCCTCGTCTGGTGCTCTTTCCAATATCCCAGCATCCTTTGAACTGTTTTCCACAGGAGAGCTCCGTTATCCGTATCCTTTAGTTCATCCAGATGATCCAGGACCAACACGCTTCTCCAATATCCGTTGCACCTTTTTTCCACCAGTTCCGCAGCAGTTCTCCAGTCCTCCAGTTTAGGCACTTCCAGCCTTATGATATTCAACCGCTGAAAGAGTTGAATGCAAAATTCGTCCCAGCTTTTGCAGTTCGTCAGAGAGATATCGAAAAACTGCATGGTGTCTTTATTGTCTTTGCCCAACTCTTGTATGTTCTGGCATAGTTTGCTGCGTCCTGAACCCGGAGAGCCGGTGATGGCGATCAATGGACAATCATCCGACGAATTTAGCAGTTCCCATATCTGATGTGCTTCCTCCACGTGAATACGCTGTACCTCTCGCCGCATCAATTTCTGCGTTTTGGTTTTGGCAAGGATCGCTTTCAGGCCGTTGTCACTGAATCGGTATCTGTCCCACAGCAGCTCCAGGGGCCTGGGATAATACAGTTTGCGGCGTAAGAGATTCTCCAGCAGGATTCCCAGACAGTAATCGTGGTAAATACGGTTCGATTCTTCGCCTGTAAACATATCCTGTAGATCGGACTTATCATAAAATATAGGGTATATCCCATATTCCTCTACCAGCTTGTCCCTTTTGGCCTGTTCCTCCTCGAACTGATTTGGCCTCGGATATATAGCAAAATGCTGTATGGCAGAATGGTTTTTCTTTAATGATTTTATTACATCCAGTATCCGATCCTCACAGAGGCTGCACCCCATGAATACTAAAGTGCTGTTCTTGTAGATCTCCTCAAACAGAGCGGGCATTTCCCCGCCGTAGGCGACATCGTAATTAGCCCTTGACAGTGCGACGCTGTTAGCCTGTTCGATGCTGCCGTGTACTTTGAGCAGCATGGGGATATCGGGAACGGAGACGTCCGTCTTGATATTGTCCTGACCGTCCAGCGTTCTTTGCATCTGTTTCAGCTTGGCCTGCACCGCGCGAAAAAGCCAACTGGTTTTCTGGGGCTTGTATTTCTTGTTCAGATCTCTGTAAGAATAGCTGAAGATTGAGGGATAACAGCTTTCCAAGGCTTTGTCGTAATTGGTGGTGACCAGAATCCCGGAAAACAGTTTTGGGAAAAGTTTCTGGTATTCCGGAATCTTTCCGCGTTCTTTGGCAAGAGATGAGTCAAAAGCCGCATATAAAGCCTTTACGGCATCCCTTTTTGTGTTGATTCCCTCGTTTCCCACATAGTCCCGCAGCTGCTGGCAAATGACATTTTCACTTTTATTTTGCATATCGGGCGCCAGCCTGAATTTTTTCAAGTTTTTACGGCAGGACTCCTCATCATCGTCAAAAATACATTCGGCGATCTCTTCCATCCAGTAAAATTTTTCCTGAATCTCTTTATTTTTTTCTTCGTTTGAATCGAATATGGGTTTGGATTTACAATGCAGTGCCCTCGCCACAACATCGGCGCACTTCTCGGGAAAGTTTTCTTCCACAACCTTTTTTAACAAAGCATTCCAAGTGGGATAACACCAGGCGGAAATTCCTGCGCCAATAAAGGGAACCAAAGGTTTGCCTGAACAGCAGAGCATTTCCCAGTTTTTTCGATTTTCCCCCTTTTCCATGATTCCCTCAAATATGATCTGTCGTACTCTGATACCATTATTCATGATTTACCCCTTTCACTCAACAGCACAAACCCCCATTACAATAATATTATACGACTCAAGAACGGGAAAATCAATACTATTTTTGAATGGATTAATAATATTACTATTATTTTGGAGAAACCAAACAGTGGGATTATTAAGTTCAATTTCTTTATTGTCTAAGGCATATCGTATTTTTCTGGAAAAAAATAATAAATTATGATATACTGACTATGCTCCATTGAAGAAGGAACATCCATGGTTGAGCGGGGCAATACCGCAGGAATGGCAGGAGGAGACGCGAAAATGAAAGGGAAGAAGATGTTGCCCATTGGCATTGAGAACTATGAAAATATTCGCAGCAGAGAATATTATTATGTGGACAAGACGGGTATGATCCGAGAACTGCTGGAAAGCGGGGGAGCGGTTAATCTCTTCACCCGTCCCCGAAGGTTTGGCAAGTCTCTGAATATGAGCATGCTGAAGTATTTTTTTGGATATGACTGTAATCCGGCATTGTTTGAGGGGTTGGAGATAAGTAAGGACAGACAGTTGTGTGAGCAGTATATGGGAAAGTTCCCGGTGATCTCCGTCACCCTAAAGGGCGTGGAGTTTATGAACTATGAAACGGCCCGGGCGGCGTTGTGCGCAGTGGTGGGAGGAGAGGCGCTGCGTTTCCAGTTCCTTGAGAGCAGCGACAGGCTCTCTGAGCAGGAAAGAGAGCAGTACCGTAGCCTGGTAAAAATAGGTCAGCCGGGGCAGGAAAGTTTTGTTATGACAGACGATGTCGTGACGGACGGCCTACGCCTGTTATCGGAACTGTTATGCAAGCATTACGGACAGAAAGCCATCCTTTTGATTGATGAGTATGATGTGCCGCTGGACAAAGCGCAGCACTACGGTTATTATGACCAGATGCTTTCCCTGATCCGCAGACTGCTGAGTCAGGCGCTGAAAAGCAACGACAGTCTGTTTTTTGCCGTTTTAACGGGGTGTCTGCGAGTGTCCAGAGAGAGTATTTTCACCGGGCTGAACAATCTGAATGTTCTGGCCATAGAAAATAAGGAGTTCAGCAGCTGTTTTGGCTTTACAGATGAAGAGGTCAGGGAGATGCTGGCCTATTACGGGTGCGGCGACAGGTATGAGGCGGTAAAGGAGTGGTACGACGGGTATCTGTTTGGAGATATAGGGATTTATTGCCCCTGGGATGTAATAAATTATGTCAGGCTGCTGCGTTCGGAGCCGGATGCGGAGCCCAAGTCATTCTGGATTAATACCAGCGGCAACGACATTATCCGAAACCTTCTGGGTAAGGCGACCCAGACCACAAGACTGGAGTTACAGAGACTGGTGGGAGGTGAGAGCATTGAGAGGATCATTAACCGTGAACTGACTTATCGCGACTTGTACAGCAGTGTTGATAATCTCTGGAGTGTGCTCTATGCCACAGGTTACCTGACTGTCAGCGAGAGGCCTAAGGGAGATATGTTCCGGTTGGTGATCCCCAATCAGGAGATCCGGCAGATCTATGTGAAACAGATCATGGAATGGATTCAGGAGGAGGCGGCGAAGGATACCTCCCGCTTGGACTGTCTGTGCGCCGCGTTCGAGGCGGGGGACGCCAAAGGGGTGGAGGAAAGTTTTGGAACGTTCCTGACTCGCACCATCAGCATTCGGGACAGCTGGGCGCCTAAGGGCAGGAAGGAGAACTTCTACCACGGCGTGCTGCTGGGACTGCTGGCTCATCGGGAGGACTGGGCAATCTTTTCCAATGTGGAGTCCGGGGAGGGTTTCAGCGACATTCTGATCGAGTCCGGAGACGGGGAGCTGGGGATCGTGATCGAAGTCAAGTATCCCGACGGCGGGGATCTGGAGAAAGGCTGTCAGGAGGCGCTGGAACAGATCGAGAGGCTGGGATATGAGGAGAAACTTAAGCGGGATGATATAGAGCGGGTGCTGAAATACGGGATCGCCTGCAATCGAAAAAAATGCAGGGTGGCAGTGCGGGAATAAGTTGCTGTTTCGTCAAGGGGGAGTTGCTGCCGGAATGCATGCATGCACGATTTATACAAAGCCTGGGTTCTGATGCCAAAGGGGCATTTCGGTTCCCGGGCTCATTTTTTGCTTTTATGAAATATTATGCAGAGTGTATGTACATCCCACAGAATTTACATAGGCTAAAATATGGTATTGAATGACTACAATGCATTTACTTCGTGGCCTCTTTGTGATATAAATAAATAACAAAGTATGAGGCATAAATGTTTTGTTCTCTGACAGCAATAAAATACACTACATCAAGAGAGGTACAAATGAACCCAATAAAACTTTCCCCTGTCTCGGACGCCCAGATAGGTAACTATGACGCCCAACTGACATTCGCGCTGACCGATCCGGATATGAAGAATATTGCCCTGTCCGGCCCCTATGGGGCCGGCAAGAGCAGCATACTGGCAACCTATAAAATAAGGCATCCGGAACTGAAGTTTCTGCATATTTCCTTTGCGCATTTTCAGGACACGTCCCGGGCCGACGGACAACCCACAGATGAGAAAAGGCTGGAAGGCAAGATCATTAACCAACTGATTCATCAGCTCCCGGCACAGGCGATTCCGCAGACCCACTTTCCGCTGCTGCGGGAGGTGGATCGTGCCAAGGTCAAAGGCTATATCTATTGGGCCATATTTTGGCTGCTCCTGCTGGCGTTTATTTGTTTTCATGACGCATGGTGCGGACTGGTGGACAGTCTTTCGCTGGAATCCCTGCGCTCTCTGCTGGGGATGACCCGGCGCAAAGAGGCGGTGTTGGTGGCCGCCATAATATGTGTGATATTGGCAGCGCGCGGCCTGACAGATTATATCTGTCTGCAGCGCAATCAGAGGATCCTGCGCAAGGTCAATTTTAAGGGCGCCAACGTGGATATTGAGCTGTTCAGCGGCGAGAATGATTCTTATTTTGACCGCTACCTGAATGAGGTACTATATCTGTTCGATCATGTGGATGCCGATGCGGTGGTGTTTGAGGATATCGACCGGTATGACAGGAATCTGATATTCGAGCGGCTGCGGGAGATCAATGTGCTGGCCAACTGTATCAGAGGGCAGGAGAGAAAGCCCCTGCGTTTTCTGTTCCTGATCCGGGATGACTTATTCACCACCAAGGATCGCACGAAATTCTTTGATGTGATCATTCCTGTGGTGCCGGTTATGGACGGCTCCAATTCTTACGCCATGTTGATCCGCCTGTTTGGCCAGTTGGAGGAGGACGCCCGCCCCGGTGATGAATTTCTGCGGGGAGTATCTCTGTACATAGACGACATGCGGCTGCTGCGCAACATTTTCAACGAATATTCGGTCTATTATTGCAATTATAAGGAGAGCAATGAGATTGAACTCAATGTGGACAAGCTGTTGGCCATGGTGATATACAAAAACCTGTTTCCTGCGGATTACTCCATGCTGCACAGGGGAAAGGGCTATGTCTATACGTTGTTCTATAATAAGCCGCAGCTTGTCCGCCGGAAGAGAGAAGAACTTCCGAAACAGTTACAGACATTGGAGGAGAGGCTGGAGGAGATACAGCGGGAAGTCTTTCAGGATATGAATGAATTGGATGCAGCCTATTATGTGGAGAACCGGCGAACCCGCATTCAGGCGACCGGTGAGGAGGACATATCTTTTCCCAGCCGAGCCAAGTATATAGAGGCGATCAAGGCGAACTCCTATGAGATAGAGTACTATTCTGTGGACTACTATTCTTCGGGCCGATGGGTTAAAGAAAATGTCAGAGATAAGTTTGACCGGCTGCGCAAAAATCACGAATATCTGGAGCATATGGTTCTGATTCAGAAAAGAGCGGACGCGGAGAATCTCAGGCAGCAGATCGCAGAGGTCAAAAACGCGCTGGAAACGCTGGAAATCATGCCCTTGCGGGAGATGATCGACAGCGGGAACGCGGACGAGATTTTCGGAGCGACCTATACAAACGCGTTAGGAGAAGTCGAGAGCTACGCGGATGTGAAACGTTCAAGCTATTTCCCTCTGATCCCCTATTTGGTCAGGAGCGGATACATTGACGAGAGCTATCAGGATTACATGTCCTATTATTACGCGGATGGTCTGCGCCGGGAGGATAAGGTATTCCTGCGAAGTCTGCTGGAACACAATTACAAGGGGGCGGCCTACCGTCTGGAGGAACCCTGTAAAGTTGTGGGCTGGATGCACGGCGGCCAGTTTGAGACTGCGGAATGTCTTAATTATCAATTGCTGGATGCCCTGCTGCTGACGGTCTGCCACCCCGGAGATTTGCCGAAAGGCACGATACGGCGGGGAGTGGATTGCGGAGACAGGCTGCGCCGCATGATAAGGTATATTTTTAAGAATAGAGCGATGGATTTCTTTGACGGGTATCTGTGGCATGGAAAATATGCGGCGGACTTCATCGAACAGATGAATAAGGAGTGTGAAAATGCCGCCACCTGGGTTTTGGGCGACGAGGTGTTCAGTGACCGGACAAAGCACAAGTACGCCATGCAGACCATACTCCATGCGGATACCTATCGCTCCCGCGACTTGGAGGATCGGCAAAGACTGTCGGAATATGTGGGACAGAACACGCAATTTCTCTATGCGGAGTTTGCCGAGGGTGAGGAGAAAAGGTTTGTGGAGGGGATAGAACTTTTTCAGGTAAAGTTCCAAAGGCTGGTGTTGACCGATGAGGAGTGGGACAAGGCGGAAGATCCAGACAGGGGAACGACCACGTTAAAAAACAATTTTGGAATTATGCGGCAGATATACCAGAGACAGTTGTATAGCATTAACGTACAGAACATAATGGCTCTGCTGCGCATATTTTATAAGCTGCCGCCGCAGGCGATCGTCCCGTCCAAATTGTTGACGCTGATTAATCTAAAAAACGGGGAACCGTTGAGAGAATACGTGGATCGGCATCTGGAAGAATGCCTGTCCGTATTGGCGGAAACAGGCGTGCTTTTGGAGGACGGAGAGGATGTGATACTGCCAGTGCTCAACAGGGAGGATCTGTCTAAGGAATGCAAAGAGAAATATGTTGCCGCCATGGCTTGCCGAGGGGAGATCTCCCTTCTGAAACATGTGCAGGATAAAGCTTTATGGCCCATACTAATGGATGGACATGTGGCCGCCGCTCCGTATAATCTAACGGATTATTATTTCCGGTCGGGAAATGGTATGGATGAGGCTCTGGTAAGGTATATAAACAGTTATCCCCATACGGTCACGCTATCGAGAGGATATTTGGACAGTAAATACGGAAAAGATGCTGCCCAAAGTCTCTATATGGATATTATACGATGTAACTCTTTGTGCAGAGAAAAATATAACGCATTGGCCAGATCCTTTCCTTTTACGTGTGATGCCGCCGCTGTCGGAGAAATAGACGAAGAGAAGATGCGTACGCTGATCTCTAAGCAGACCATACCAATGACCGTGGATAACCTGCAATATATCAGGGAGAGATATCCGAAACTCGCGTTTGTATTTGCCCGAAGAAATATTGCGCAGTACATGGATTTGTTTCGCTCTGACGAAACGGCCTACCGGGAAGAAGAGTTTCTTTCCGTCATGGTCTCGGACAGGGTGATGCTCGCCGGTTTTCTTGCGAACAGTGAAGAGCCTATGGAGCGCAAACAGAAGGCTCTGGCGAAGTGTGTCAATACCCTGAAACTTTCCACACTGGTGAGATATCTGAAATCTCTGGAACTGACGGAGTTTATCGGATTGTTGAAGGGAGAGCAGACAACTCTGGAGCGCAGCCCGGGCAATGAGACTCTTTTGGAAGCCTTTCTGTCCAAGAACTGGATCGAGGAATACAATGTGGACGAGCAGGATGACACCTTGCTGCAGGCCCGGGGGAAGGCAATTCTCAGCCGGAAAAATATTAAGGAGTAAGCGGCGGGCTGCAATCATGGGAAATGCCACAGGAGTAATGGAGCTGATCCACAATGTCAGTCAGGAGACAGTTCCCAGAGGCAAGCATACCATAGGTGATGTCGGCAGTAAACTTTCTGTCGGGTTTGGACAGTCTTGCAGAAAATTTGTGCAAAAAGGTTAAGATTTCTCTTTTCATTTGGTAGGTGTTTGATGTAAAATGAGTCATAGGGGATTCTTTCTCTTTTTGTTTAGTAGATTATTATTGCCGTGGCGACTCTATTTTACATTAAAAAGGGAAAAGATTCCTTATATTTAGGGAAATTTCCAAAAGTTATGGATAACTAAGTCCGTTAGTTGGCATTCGGACATGAAAAATTGCGGAAACTCAAGTCAATTATCCTTGACAAAAAACAACATGTAGTGTTATTCTACAAATGATATCGCACATATAGTGCGCTAAAGGGGGAAGGGGAATGAGCAAAGGAATTTATATAAGTGATTCAATTCATGGATTGACTCGCTTGACAGGATATGAGAAGAAGATTATTGCCAGTGTTGGTTTCAACCGTTTACATGATGTTTATCAGAATTCAACTGTCTACCTGACGTATCCGTCTAACAGAACGAAACGTTTTGAACATTCCATAGGAACAATGAGACTATGTTCAGAAATGTTTTTTAACGCAGTATCTAATTCTTCTGAGGAAACTCTTAATGCTTTTTATAAAATATATGAGGAATCCTTAGAAAAAGTATTAGAGGACATTAAAGCAAACAAAGAGTATGAAACTATCTTGCGAAAAGGTCCTAAAGGAATTCCTGATTTGAAATGGGACAATTTCCAAAGTTCTCTTATTCCTGGTAATGTACCCTCAAAGTATAAAAAGACACATGTAATACTAATACAGGCAATTAGAGCCGCCGCGTTATTGCATGATATTGGACATCCTCCATATTCACATGTGGTTGAACGCGCAATGAAATCTGCCTATAAAAAGCAGGAAACAAATAACACGGGTAGAGGTACAGAATATGTAGCAATAATGCGTAAATACATTGGTGAAGATAAATATCTTCATGAAGTTATGGGGGATGAGGTTAGCCGGAGCATTCTCAAAGGAATTTTGACAAAAACAGAAGATGCTGATGAGATTACATATGAAATACTGCTTTTGCAGACTGTGCTGAATATTTTTGGAGAAGAGGGGTGTTTTTCTCATCTGCATAGGATTATAGACAGTAGTCTGGATGGGGACAGACTAGATTATGTAACGCGTGATCCTGCCAACTCTGGAATGAATGTAGGGCGTATAGACTACAGCAGAATTATTATGGATATGCGTATCATCTTGGATGATAGCATTCCTCTTTTTTGTATTCCGCTGAAAGCGGTCAATGCAGTTGAAGACTTTTTGAAACGCCGTTACGATTTGTACAAGAATATTGTACTGCACCATCGTGTAATAAAGACTGATTATTTGATGGAATATACTGTAGCAAACTTGATCGAAAAATATATTACGGAAAAGCCTGATGATAATGGAATTGACACAAAAGATAATGAAACCATTCCATTTGACATTTCCGGTTTGTGGGCGCCTTTAGGGTCTGTTACTTTGGCAGAACGCGACTGTGTCCTATCTCAGTGGAACGATTCTTGGCTTATAACTGTTTTGAAAAAAATATATTATGAACAGTATTATGAGAATGTCAAAAAGAACACCATTGAATATATTATATCAAAACAGTTTGCTGAATTGCTGAATAATCAGCGCAATTATGTGTCGTTGATCAAGAGAACCGAGGATTTTAAGCATGTAGATGACTCTTTGCGTAGCGTTTTCCAAAAAAATCGAGAAGAACTACAGAAAAAAGTAGAAACATTGAACAGTAGATCGCAACAGTATTTGGAGGAAAACCCTGATAAAAATAGTAAAGAAATGTTGGATGTGGCTGAGTTTCTAAATCAGATTATGGAGTCTACGTCAGAAAGTAGCGAGGATAACAATTTCTTTATTATGGCAAAGTTACTTCATCGTAAGCAGACATTTTTATTAAATAGTATGGAGGATGAGATTAGAAAAATTATAAACGAAGAATGTGTGGAAAAATTAAAAGATGAAAAGTTTTTAAATGAAATTGTAGTGTTTAAAGAAATTTCACCCGGTGTCAATTCACGTAATCCAATTTATTTTTTTGATAACGATGAGAAATTATACACATTGGATCAAATCAGTGGTATTGTAAAATCATTGCGAACGGAGAATCTATTTCGGCCAGTCTTTTATCTTTATGTGTTGGTCGATGGTGATAAAAACACTGTATTTGAAAGACGAAAGGAACTTTTAGCTGCTATAGGTGAGCGTATAGGAAAATATGTTTTGGACAAAATAAATGATGAATTAGATGAGCTTATTCACCAACTAAATATATTTTAATAAAAAGGAGACAAACTATGTGTAAAGTGATTATTGGATGCCCGGAGGAAAAAGCAGGATTTATTATTTTCAATCATTTATATTCTCGGAACAGTGAGAGGTTCACTTTGCAGGAGCTACTGCATGAATTATTACAATATGGCTTGAATATATCCGAGAAGGAACTTCAGAAAGAGATTGATTTGCTAATCGAAGATGGGGCAGTTTCTCAGCGCGTGGGACACTATAAGCGCATAGCTATGCTTTGAAAATGAACTTGATTGGACAATGAGAACAGCGGGATTTTTTGATTGATATCAGTTGGGCTGCTAGTGACGGCTTAAGCGAATGGTAAAACAATGCTACAATTGTCACGATGCCAGGGTGGCTTTGCGCTTATATTATTCTTGCGTTTTTTAAGCTACATGTCGATTCAACCGGTACGTTTTGGAGAAACACGTAAACACTTAATTACACAACTATATATGACGACTGCAATGTCGCCCCAAGCAAAAATCCCCCTTTACAAACCCCCGGCCTTTCAGTATAATACATATCATACAGCAAACGAAACGCATTGACGAAGAGAGTACACCTATCAAAGCTCTCCAGAGAGCATCCCCGCGGGGAACCGTGGCTGAGAGGGATGGAGCGGGAGATATGTGGAAGATGGCTTCTGAGCAGCGCACCGAGCCGGGACAGACAGGTTAGGCTGCGACAGGTTCCGCCTGTTATAGCGGAGAGGGTTTGGCGTTCCGACGCTTTTACGGCGACAGGTTTCCAGACCCGGTGAGGCTCCTTTTGTGAGGAAGGGGCGAAGAGAAGTGGTAACACGGGCTTACGGCTCGTCTTCTCATGCAGTGGACGCATGGAGAAGGCGGGCCTTTTGTTATGCGCCATATAGACTAGGGACCGGAGAACTCTAACCGTTCAAACGGTTCGGACAAAAAGCAGGCCCGCAGACACAAGGAGGGAAACATATGAGCAAAACACCGTATTACATCACCACCGCCATCGCGTACACATCGGGAAAGCCCCATATCGGCAACAACTACGAGATCGTGCTGGCGGACGCCATCGCCCGTTTCAAGAGAAAGCAGGGCTATGATGTATTTTTCCAGACAGGCACGGACGAACACGGGCAGAAGATCGAGCTGAAGGCCCAGGAGGCCGGGATAACCCCGCAGGAGTTCGTGGACAATGTGGCGGGCATCATCCGGGGGCTGTGCGACCAGCTGAATATCAGCTACGACAAGTTCATCCGCACCACGGATAAGCCCCATGAGAAGCAGGTACAGAAGATTTTTAAGCGCCTGTATGACCAGGGAGATATCTATAAGGGAGCCTATGAGGGAATGTACTGTACCCCCTGCGAGTCCTTCTGGACCGAGTCGCAGTTGGTGGACGGCAAATGTCCGGACTGTGGCAGGGAGGTAAAACCGGCCAAGGAGGAGGCGTACTTTTTCCGTATGAGCAAATATGCGGACCGGCTCATCGAGCATATCAACAGCCATCCCGAGTTTATCCAGCCCGTGTCCCGCAAAAACGAGATGATGAACAATTTCCTGCTGCCCGGACTGCAGGATCTGTGCGTGTCCCGCACTTCCTTTAAGTGGGGCATTCCGGTGGATTTTGACGAAAAGCATGTGGTCTATGTATGGCTGGACGCGCTGACCAACTATATCACCGGCATCGGCTATGACGCGGACGGAAACAGCACCGAGCAGTATAAAAAGTTCTGGCCGGCGGACCTGCATCTGATCGGCAAGGATATCATCCGTTTCCACACCATCTACTGGCCCATCTTCCTGATGGCGCTGGGAGAGCCTCTGCCCAAGCAGATCTTCGGCCATCCCTGGCTGATGATGAACGGCGGCAAGATGAGTAAGTCCAAGGGCAATGTGATCTATGTGGACGACCTGATCGGCTTTTTCGGCGTGGACGCGGTGCGGTATTATATGATCCATGAAATGCCCTACGACAACGACGGCAACGCCACCTGGGAATTGATCGCGGAGCGGACCAACTCCGACCTGGCCAACACGCTGGGCAATCTGGTGAACCGCACCATATCCATGAGCAACAAGTATTTCGGCGGTACAGTGGAGGATAAGGGCGTACAGCTGACCCCGGAGGACAGCGTAGTGGACGAGGATCTGAAAAAGACCGTCACCGGAACCTATGCCAAGGTGGCGGAAAAGATGGAGGCGCTGCGGATCGCCGATGCCCTGACAGAGATCTTCGGCATTTTCAAGCGCTGCAACAAATATATCGACGAGACGGAGCCCTGGGTATTGGCCAAGGACGAGGCGAAACAGGGGCGGCTGGCCACTGTGCTGTACAATCTGGTGGAAGGTATCGTGATCGGCGCGTCTCTGCTGGAGCCGTATATGCCCGAGACTGCGCAGAGTATTGCGGAGCAGCTCAGGACCTCTCTGCGCGATTTTGACCGCCTGGAGGAATTTGGTCTGTATCCCAGTGGAAATAAGGTTACGGATCAGCCAAGGATACTGTTTGCCCGCCTGGATATGAAAGAGGTGGAGAAACGGGAAAAGGAACTGACTGACGCCATGATCGCCGCGGCGGAAAAAGCAGCGGAGACCGAAGGGGAAGAGGCTGCGGATGCAGCCGCGGGACAGGATATCATAGATATCGAACCCAAGCCGGAGATCACCTATGACGACTTTGCCAGACTCCAGTTCCAGGTGGGAGAGATCATCGCCTGCGAGGCGGTGCCCAAATCCAAGAAACTGCTGTGTTCCCAGGTCAGGATCGGCAGTCAGGTGCGCCAGATCGTATCCGGCATCAAGGCCCATTATACCCCGGAGGAAATGGTGGGCAAAAAGGTGATGGTACTGGTGAACCTAAAACCTGCCACGCTGGCGGGCGTACTTTCCGAGGGAATGCTGTTGTGCGCCGAGGACGGAGAGGGCAGACTGGCTCTGATGACGGCGGAGAAACCCATGCCGTCCGGCGCGGAAATTTGCTGAATAGAGGCCAGTGTACTTACACGTTCATAATTTGACTAATGACTTGCCTAAATTTCCATCTGCTGCGTTGTTGTCGGTCAACGATGCCACCGCATCGCCTCCCTCCGCCGCCTTGCAGAGTGAAAATTTATTCTTCGTCATTAGTTCAAAAATGAGCGTGTCAGCACACTAGAACGCAATATTTTTATTAAATTTCCATAAACGGGTTAAAATAACCTGCGAGATGGTGTATAATAGGTGCATGGCTTTCGAGCCATGCGCTTATTTTAACGAACAACGGCTCGGGCGCCGCGTCAGCACACAATGAGTAAAACGCTCCGCGCTTAACTCTAGGATATAGCATGGTATGAGGGGGAAGGCATCAGCATGAAAAAGCAAGAGTTTTACTTTGATTCCAGAGACAACATATCCAAGATCCATGCGGTCAGGTATACGCCGGAGAGCAGGGAGCCTGTGTGCGTGGTGCAGATCATCCACGGTATGGCGGAGTATATTGAGCGCTATGAGGAGTTCGCGCGGTTTTTAACAGAGCGGGGCTGTGTAGTCACAGGCAACGATCATCTGGGACATGGAAAAAGCGTGGGAGATGACAAACTCTACGGCTATTTTTGCGAGCAGGATCCCGCCACCGTGCTGGTGCGGGACGTACACCGCCTGAAAAAACTGACACAGAAGGAGTATTCGACACTGCCCTATGTGATCGTGGGACACAGCATGGGGTCCTTTATTCTCCGCAATTATATCACTATGTATGGCAGCGGGATAACAGGCGCGGTCATCATGGGAACAGGGTACCGGAGCAGGGCCGCCATGCGAGGCACCAAGCTCCTGGTTGGACTGCAGAAACTTTTTCTGGGTTCCAGACATGTGAGCAGATTCAGCGACAAGGTGAGCTTTGGCAGTTATAACAGATGTATACCGGATGTAAAGACTCCGTTTGACTGGCTGTGCAAGGATGAGGAAAGCGTACAGCGGTATATGGAAGACCCTCTGTGCGGCAATATATTCACACTGAATGGATTTCAGGCTCTGGCGGAGCTGATCTACCGGGCGCACGATCCGAAACGGCTGCGGAAAGTCCCGTCCGGGCTGCCTGTGCTGGTGATATCCGGAGACGCTGACCCGCTGGGAGGATACGGGAAAGGAATCCCCAAGGTGTGCGAGGGACTGCGCAGGGCCGGCGTGCGGAACGTGGAGATGCGTCTGTGCGAGACGGGCAGACACGAACTGCTGAACGAGCCGGAGAGGGATCAGATCATGGAGACGATCTATGACTGGATGCGAAAGCATTGCCTGAAAGCTGACGCATAAATAAAGAAAGAAATACTTAAACTATTCCCAGAGTTCGGAAACTTTTAAGCGGCGTTTGCCCTGCGGATATGGCACTTGGCAGGACGGACGTGAAACGGAGGTTTTAATGAACCTCAAAACCAGGAGGGAATTGTTATGAAGATAGCTTTTTACAGTACCAAACCGTACGATCGTATCTGGTTTGAGCCTCTGGCTCAGCAGTACGGGTACGAGATCCATTTTATTGAATTTCCCTGTACCAGAGAGACGCTGTTTCTGGCAAAGGGATGTGATGCCATATGTGTCTTTGTCAATGATCATATTGACAGTGAGATGATAGAGGTGCTCTATGATATGCATGTGAAAGGCATTTTGCTGCGGAGCGCGGGATTTAACAATGTAGATGTGAAAGCGGCGGAGGACAGGATCGTCATACTGCGCGTGCCCAGCTACTCTCCCGAGGCTGTGGCGGAATACGCCACAGCCATGCTGCTGACCCTGAACCGCTGTACGCACAAGGCGTATAACCGTACCAGAGAGTTCAATATGAGTCTGCAGGGGCTTATGGGGACGGATCTGTATGGGAAGACGGCGGGAATCGTCGGTACCGGACGGATCGGGCAGGCTATGATCCGTATCTGTAAAGGTTTTGGCATGAAGGTCCTCGCCTATGATCCTTATCCGGTGTCCAGCCTGGATGTGGACTATGTATCCACGGAAGAGCTGTTCCGGCAGGCGGATGTGATCAGCCTGCACTGTCCTCTGACTGCCCAGACCCGGCATATGATCAACAGGGACAGCATCAGCATGATGAAACCGGGAGTGTATCTGATAAACACTTCCAGAGGCAGCCTGATCCATACGGACGATCTGATCGACGGCCTGCTGCAGAAAAAGTTCGGCGGTGTGGGTCTGGACGTGTACGAGGAGGAGGAAGGCATATTTTATGAGGACTGTTCGGGAGAGATCATAGAGGATGACAACCTGGCCCGCCTGACCACTTTTCCCAATGTGCTGATCACTTCCCATATGGGTTTCTTTACCCGGGAGGCCATGGAGGCGATCGCCAGGGTGACGATGGAGAATGCTCACGCGCTGGAAAACGGTCTGCCCCTGCAAAATCAGGTGGGAGCCTGCGCCGTGAAGGAATAGGCAGAAAGGAACTTATATGGAGACAGATCAATTCCCCTATACGATCAGATGGGCGCTGCCGGAGGACTGGGAGCCTGCCATGGAGATGGTGTGGAGAACCTTTCTGAAATTTGAGGGGAAAGATTATTCCCAGGAGGGTATCGACAACTTTGATACCTTCATACATGACGGAACGCTCAGAAAGATGTTCTTAAGCGGGCGTTACCAGGTGATGCTGGCGCTGGACGGCAGCCTTGTGGTGGGGCTGGCCTCCGTGCGCAGCGGCAACCATCTGTCCCTGCTGTTTGTGGATGAGAGGTATCACAGGCAGGGCATCGGCAGGACGCTGATGAAAGGTCTGTGCCGGTATCTGGAGACGGAGGCGGGGGAACACAGCATGACGCTGACAGCGGCTCCCTACGCGGTGGGCTTTTATAAAAAACTGGGGTTTTATGCGGTAAGGCCGGAAGAGCAGATCTCCGGCATCCGTGTCACTTCCATGGAAAAATTTTTCTGAAAGGTAGGTTACTTATGAAATTTTTAAACATTGACAGCCCGTTTATGCAGGTCATGAACAAAGTAGCGGATCTGATGATCCTGAACCTGCTCACTGTCGTATGCATGATCCCGCTCATCACTGCGGGAGCGGCTCTCACGGCCATGCATTACCAGGTGCTGAAGATCGTCCGCGACGAGGAATGTTATGTGGTCAAAGGGTATTTCAAGGCGTTTCGGGAGAACTTCGTGCAATCCACGGCCATATGGCTGATCCTGCTGGTCATCGGCCTGATCCTGGGAGGAGATTTTTATATCATGTACGTCACGGAAACGGAATACCATATGATCTTCAAAGCCGTTTTGGGCGCCGTCGCTATCTTTGCCCTCTTTACGCTGATCTATGTGTTTCCGGTGCAGGCGAAATTTGCCAATCCGGTGCTGCGCACCCTCAAGAACGCGCTGGCGATGAGTATTCTCCAGGCTCCCAAGAGCATATTGATGTTGGTGCTGTACCTGATCCCCATGGTGCTGATGGTGTTTGCCCCCAGTATCTTCCCGCTGATAATGCTGTTTGGCATAACGGTTCCGGCCTTTCTGTCGGCCAAGCTGTACAATAAGTTCTTCCTGAAACTGGAGGACCGGATCAATGAGATCAACGGTGTCAAGGCGGAGGAGGAAGATGAGGACGGGAAAATATTTCACGATCAGTTGGACAGTACGTTGGAGGACAAGGCCTGAAACTGTGGAATATGTCCAATAATGACAGAACGGTTTTGTGAAAAATGACGCCTGAAAGAAAAAAAATCCATATTTGTGAGCAATTCACACAATGGGAAACGAAATCTTTGTGAAATAGTGGCATAGAATTTCACAGTAGATTTAGGTATACTTATTCCAAGGTTGTAGTGATACATATCGCTGCATAAACAGAAAACGTCTATATGCGAAAGGAGTTATTTTATGGCTAGTTTATCTTTAAAGAATATCTGCAAGGTTTATCCTAACGGCTTTGAGGCGGTTAAGAATTTTAACCTTGAGATAGCAGATCAGGAGTTCATTATCTTTGTAGGTCCCTCCGGCTGTGGTAAGTCTACCACCCTTCGTATGATTGCAGGCCTGGAAGATATTTCCTCCGGCGAGTTAAAGATTGGTGACAGGGTCGTGAACGATGTGGAGCCCAAGGACAGAGATATCGCAATGGTATTCCAGAACTACGCTCTGTATCCTCACATGTCCGTGTATGACAATATGGCGTTTGGCCTGAAACTGAGAAAGGTTCCCAAGGATCAGATCGACAAGATGGTTAAAGAGGCGGCCAAGATCCTGGATCTGGAGAAACTGTTGGATCGTAAGCCCAAGGCTCTGTCCGGTGGTCAGAGACAGCGTGTGGCTATGGGACGTGCTATCGTGCGTAACCCCAAGGTATTCCTGATGGATGAGCCTCTGTCTAACCTGGATGCCAAGCTGCGTGTGCAGATGAGAATCGAGATCGCCAAGCTGCATCAGAGACTGGGTACCACCATTATCTACGTTACACATGACCAGACCGAGGCTATGACGCTGGGTACCAGAATCGTTGTTATGAAGGATGGCGTTATCCAGCAGGTAGATACTCCTCAGAACCTGTATGAGAAACCTCAGAACCTGTTCGTTGCGGGATTCATGGGATCTCCTCAGATGAACTTCCTGGATGCCACCGTTAAGGTAACAGGCGATACTGCAAACCTGGAGATTGCAGGCCACAGCATTCCTCTGCCCGCTGCCAAGTCCAAGAAGATCATCGATGGCGGTTACGACGGCAAAGTTGTTACCTTTGGTATTCGTCCTGAGGATGTATATGACGCTGAAACATATGCCAATGCGGTTCCTGGCAGCATATTCGAGTCCACGATCAAGGTTTACGAGCTGTTAGGCGCGGAAGTTTATCTGTACTTCGATCTGGATGTATTCCCGATGACCGCAAGAGTAGACTCCCGTACAACTGCAAGACCTGGTGATGCTGTGAAGTTCACTCTGGATGTTGAGAAGATTCATGTGTTTGACAAAGAGACCGAGCAGATCATTACCAACTAGTAAGATTTCCAGAGAGGTGCTGGTTTCCAGCACCTCTTTTTTAATAGAAGAGGACGGAGGAGTGTATGATATCAAGTCAGATCATTCAGACAAGTATAGATGAATTAAAGGCGATCACCAAGGTGGATCTGTGTGTATATGACCCTTCCGCCGCAGTGATTGCGACAACGACCGATATGGAGGGGATACAGGGTGATCTTGTCAGCGGATTTGCCATGTCTCCTGCTGACAGCCAGGTAATCGGTCCCCACCATCTGTTGAAGATCTTAGATGAGGGAGAACTGCTTTATGTGCTGGTGGCGAGAGGAACCGGTGACGATGTGTATATGGTGGGCAAGATTGCCGTATGTCAGATTCAAAATCTCTCGATTGCTTATAAGGAGCGTTTTGACAGAAATAATTTCTTTCAGAATCTGTTGCTGGATAATCTGCTGCTCGTGGATATATACAACCGAGCCAAGAAACTGCATGTGGAGGTGACAGCTCCCAGGGCGGTGTTCCTGATAGAGACCCGGCTGGAGAAAGACGGTATAGTGACGGAATTGTTAAAGGGTATGTTTTCCTCCCAGAGCGGAGATTATATAACCGCGGTGGATGAGAGCAGCGTGATCCTGATCAAAAGTCTGGACCAGATGACCACTCATGAAAATCTGTGTGATGTGGCGCATACGATCGTGGCTATGATGAATGCGGAGGCCATGCTGAATGTGCGGGTGGCTTTCGGTACGGTGGTGCAGGAACTGAAGGATGTATCCAAGTCTTATAAGGAGGCTAAACTGGCGCTGGATGTGGGAAAGATTTTTTACGCGGAGCGCAATGTGGTGGCCTACAGCACGCTGGGCATAGGGCGTCTGATCTATCAGTTGCCAGTGAATCTGTGCAGGATCTTCATTGAGGAGATATTCGGAGACAATATCCCCATCGATCTGGATGACGAAACATTGACAACGATCAACAAGTTTTTTGAGAACAACCTGAATGTCTCGGAGACTTCCAGACAGTTGTTTGTACACCGGAATACGCTGGTATACCGCATTGAGAAGATTCAGAAGAGCACAGGCCTGGATCTGCGCAATTTTGACGACGCGCTGACCTTTAAGATCGCGTTGATGGTGGTAAATTATATGAAATATTTGGACTCGTTGGACTATTGATACAGGCATAAAAAGGACAACCCCTTAATACACTTTATAGTAGAGGAAAACACAGGTGTATTGAGGGGGACTTTTTATGTATTATGATAAGCGGATCCGCTATATAGATTATCTGGAAAACGGAGAAAAAAAGCGTAACTGCGGTTATGTGAAAGCGACGGTGACCGGCGGCCGGCTTTTGCTGGAGGTCAGGATCCGGGATCTGTATGAGACGGACGACGTGGCTTCGGAGGTGGCGCTGGAGGGCGGCGGAACTGAGAGCCGGATAGGAACGGTGCAGATCAAACAGGGTTGCGGCAGCTTTCGCTGGGAATACTTGGACCCTGAACGGGAGGGGGATGGGATAGCGCTGGGCGCGGGCATGCGCTACGGACAATTGGAACGGATACAGGTGCAGTTGTCCCCCAGGCGGAGTCTGCGCTGCATATGGAGAGCGGCGGAAACTGCTGGGGAAAACGGCACATCGGCCCAGGCGGCATATGCCCCCAAAGAGAACGGGCAGTCTGCGCAACAGGAGGATGTCCCGGCTCAGAGAATTGCCGGGAAGTCTGCACAGGGAGATATCCCCGGAGAGGCCGTATATTATGAGCCGCGGCTGGAGGATTCTGTCCGGGAAACCGTGCATTCTGCGTCACAGTCGGAGATCTCACCGGAGAGTGTTTCCAGAGAAACAGCGGGTTCCGGATTGCGGCCCATATCCCAAGCGGAGGACGTTGTCGGGAAATCCGTGCTCTCCGAACTTCAGCCGGGGAGGCAACCGGAGGATCATAAGGAAGATGGCATGGATCCGGTGATAGACGCAGCGGAGATTGAGGGAGTTACGTTACAGGAGCCGCAGCCGGAGAATTTGCCGGAGAACACCGATCCGGCTGATATGGGGGAGAGTACCGATCCGGCTGACATGAGGGAGAGCGCCGATCCGGCTGACATGGGGGAGCGCACAGAGCCGCAGCGGACGCGACAGACGCCCCGTATGGCGTCCATGAGTGAAGACAAATGGAGACAGCTCCAAAAGATCCACCCCCATATACGTCCCTTTCAGGATGAGAGGGAATATCTCTCCCTGCGCCCGGAGGACTTTGTGATCCTGTCTTCCGGCTCCTACCGTCTGGTGCAGAACAGCTTTTTGCTTCACGGATATTTTAATTATGAGCATCTGATACTGACACGCGTGCAGCAAAAGAGCGGAGATCAGTATTACATAGGGGTGCCCGGAAACTTCTTTGAGAAAGAAAAACAGGTGGCGATCATGTACGGCTTTGAAAGTTTTGAATGCCGACGGGAACCTGCCAGCGAAGGGGAGTTCGGATACTATATGATCCGGGTGGATCTGTAGAGCTCATCTGGCGGCGCCTACAGTCCTGTCAGGTCAAAGGGCGGAATAAAGCTCTCCTGGGCCGATTCGCCTTCCTGAATATACACGTTTTCCATTCCCAGCCGCAGGCAGTAATCTACCACTCTTTGATATTCCTCCTGGGTGACCCGGCGGCTTAGCTCCGGATCGTCGGCCACATGGGGCAAAGGAGTATATTGACACATAACGCTGACATAGATGTCGTTTCCGAAGGTGTTATGCAGATAGTGCAGAACCTTCTTGCTGTCGCCCACTCTTCCGGGCAGTACCAGATGGCGGACGATCATGCCCCGGCGCAGCATCGGCGTATCCGGAGGATAGACGGCTCCCTCCGCGGAAGGGGGGAGGGGAGCATCGGCTCCGGGGAGGCAGAATTGGGGTCTGCCGCACTGGCGGAACATTTCGGCCAGTGCCAGCTGGGCTTTCTCAAAATAATCTGCGGCATGGGAATACCTGGCGCTGAGTTGCCCGGATACATATTTCAGATCCGGGAGGTAGATATCCACAAGGCCGTCCAGTATTTTCAGCGCCTCCGGTTCCTCGTATCCGCTGCTGTTATAGACTGCGGGGATGGAGAGGCCGTCCCCGCGGGCCAGTCTCAGCGCGCCGCCGATCAGCGGGATATAGTGGGTGGGAGTCACCAGATTTATATTGGCGGCTCCTTTTTGCTGTAACTGTAAAAAGATTTCCGCCAGATGCTCCACTGAGATCTCTTTGCCGGTGTGTCCCAGGGCGATGTCATGGTTCTGGCAATAGACGCAGCGGAGATTACAGCCGCTGAAAAAGACGGCGCCGGAACCCACAGTGCCGGAGATACAGGGCTCCTCCCACATATGCAGCGCGGCCCTGGCCGCCCGCAGCTGCGCGGTCTGCCCGCAATATCCTGTCTCACCGGCCAGCCGGTTGACCCCGCAGCGCCGGGGGCAGAGGGCACAGGATGAAAAAGGGCGCAGCATATTCTGTTTATCCTGTTCGGAAAAGGGTCGAGGGGGCACGATGGGTATACTCCTTTGGACGGAAATCATAAGACCGCATACCGCGGGCCGTATCCCAGACTCCGCCCGGGGGCCTCACGGCACATGGGAGGTTCTACTTAGTGCTGCTTTGTTCCCAACCTGACACGGTTCGTAGATTCCCATTGCGTGAGACCGGACTTCAACATCTGTTTTACGGTTTTTCCCACGATATACGGCTTTTATAGTGTATCGTTTTATAGAAATTTTGTCAAGAACTTCTTGCAAATGAAAGCCGGATTATTTATACTGAAAATGTATATCATATAGATGATCCGTTATATCGGGAAGGAGACTTGAACATGAATAATAACGCATTTAGACAGTTATCTTACGGCGTATATATCGTCAGTACATGGGACGAGGGCAGGGCTACGGGCTGCACTGCCAACAGCGCCATGCAGATCACATCAGCGCCGGCAACCATCGCGGTAAGTATCAACCATGACAACTACACGAACCAATGTATCCAAAAGCTGGGTAAATTTGCCATATCTATATTGGGAGAGCATTCCGATCCCGGCACGATCGGGGTATTCGGTTTTCAGAGCGGCAGGGACAACAACAAATTCGATCAGGTCAAGCCGGAGATCCGAGGATATATGCCGGTGATCCCGGATGCCTGCGCCTATATCGTATGTGAAGTGGTGGATAAGTTAGAGACGGACACCCATACCGTATTCCTCGGAAAAGTGGTGGATGCGGACATCCTGCGCCAGGACGATCCCATGACTTACGCATACTATCACAAAGTGATCAAGGGAAAGAGCCCCAAAGCGGCGCCCACCTATATCCCTGAAGAGCCGCAGGAGAAATCTGCCCCCGCCTATGTGTGCGGTGTCTGCGGCTATGAGTACCGGGGAGATGTCCCCTTTGAAGAATTGCCGGACGATTATGTCTGCCCTGTATGCAAGCAGCCTAAGTCGGTGTTTGTGAAGAAGTGATCCGGGCGGCTTTTTCCTGTTTGTTGCGGAGGCGCAGCCGGGCAAAGAATTCTTTCAGAACAGCGCTGCACTCCGTCTCCAACACTCCTCTGGTCACGGCTGCCTGATGGTTGAACTGCGGCATCTCCAATATGTTCAATATGGAGCCGCCGCAGCCGGCCTTTGGATTCATGCAGCCCATGACCACCTCTGGGATCCTCGCCTGAATGATGGCGCCTGCGCACATCTGACAGGGCTCCAGCGTTACATAGAGGGTGCAGCCTTCCAACCGCCAGTCCCCGATCTTTTTGCTGGCTTTTCGTATAGCCGTGATCTCCGCGTGGGCAAGCGTATTCTTATCGGTGTTGCGCCGATTATATCCCCTTCCGATAACCTTTCCCTCATGGACGATCACACAGCCGATGGGAACCTCTCCGAGTTCCAACGCCCTGTGCGCCAGTTTCAGAGCCATCTTCATATACTTTTCCTGCACACTGACAATCCCGGCCATAGGCACCTCCCACAAAACTTACACTTGTACCATTGTAACTTACAACCCCCTGCCCGTCAAGAAAATAAGCGGCTGGTAACCAGCTCCGGAGGGATTATCCGCCCGGAGCGTCCCTTCGCAAAAGGAGAATACATGCAAATCTACGGCTTAAACAAAACAACCCTGCTGGATTATCCTGGCCATGTGGCCGCCACAGTCTTCACCGGAGGCTGCAACATGCGCTGCCCCTTCTGCCAGAACAGCGGCTTGGTCCTGAATCCGGCAGGGCAGCCGCAGATCCCGGAGACGGAAGTACTGTCCTTCCTGGAAAAGAGAAAGGGAATCCTGGACGGAATCTGTATCACAGGAGGCGAGCCCACGCTGCAAGCGGATCTGGCGGACTTTATCCGCCGGGTCAGAGCGATGGGATATCTGATAAAGCTGGACACCAACGGCTACCGCCCCGAGACGCTGCGCCGTCTGCTGGAGCAGAACCTGCTGGATTATGTGGCTATGGATATCAAAGCCTCCAGGGAACGCTATGGGATCGCCTGCGGCCTGCCGGATATGGAACTGGCGCCCATAGAGGAGAGCGTGGAATTGCTGAAAAGATCCCGGTTAGATTACGAATTTCGGACCACGGTGGTAAAAGGCATACACAGCGGGGAGGAATTTACCGCCATTGGACAGTGGCTGCAGGGCTGCAGTGCCTATTACCTGCAGAGTTACCGTCACAGCGAACAGGTCATGAGGCCGGGCTATGAGAGCTTTGCGCCCGAGGAGCTGGAACAGATGCGGGAGCGCGCGGCGGTGTACATCCCCCGGACGGCGCTGCGGGGCGTGGATTAAAAACCGGGAACCTATGGAGAAAAACAGGAATATTATGCTAGTGAGTCTATGTTTTGCAGGTGGTGATATTCTTGGAAACTCTGAGGATGATATTGGAGGCTGCCGTGATAGCCTGTGCGCTGTCCCTGGACGCCTTTGCGGCGGGTCTGGCCTATGGGAGCAGACAGATACGGCTGCCCCGGCGCTGTGCGCTGGTGATCAACCTGATCTGCAGCGCCATCGTGGGACTGTCTCTGGGACTGGGCAGCCTGACCGCGCTGTTTTTGTCCCCCGGTCTGCGGCGGGGCCTGTGTTTCGGCGTCCTGTTCGCGCTGGGACTGGTAAAGCTGTTGGACGGAATTACCCGGTGGGCCATACGCAGGTACGGCAACCTTGACGGTCAGTTGGGATTTTCTCTCTTTAGTCTGCGCTTTGTATTACATGTATATGCGGATCCCGCAGCGGTAGACCTGGATCACTCAAAAACGATCTCGGTGGCGGAGGCGGCTACGCTGGCTCTGGCCCTGTCTCTGGACGGAGCCGCCGCCGGATTCGGGGCAGCTATGGGCCGGGTGAGCGTACCGGCGGTGATGACAGCCTCGCTGATCGCCAACCAGCTTACCCTGACATTGGGCTCCTGGCTGGGCGAGAGACTGTCGAAGAAACTCGGCCTGTCCCTTGGATGGCTGAGCGGCGCGATCCTGCTGATCTTAGCGTTCAGCAAGCTGTAAAAAAGGATGCTTTTTGTCTGGAGATGTGCTATACTGTTCATAGGATTTCTTATACAACGGGGGGAATTATTCATATGCAAAAGAAGAAATGGGTCATCTTTTGGGATAAACTGGAGAGCGGCAGCCGGCTTACCAATATCCGCGCCGCCTTCATTCTGGCGATACCGGTGATCCTGGCCGGATCCCTGGCGCTGATCATACAGTCACTGCTGGAACTGACGGGGACCAAGCTGGCGTTGCTGCTCTTTGTCAAAGATGTGGCATCCCTGGTATACAACGCCACTTTTGGGATCCTGTCTTTGATCATGACGGTACTGATCTGTGTTAAGAGTCTGGAGAGAAAGGGAAAGAGAGTCAATATCCTGCTGGGGGTCTCGATCGCGATCACGGGCTTTATCATCCTGAGCGGCGGCCTGGAGCGGGCGCTGCAGCACGGCAGCCTGGGGGTAAAGGGAATGTTCACGGCGATCGTCACAGCATGCGTGGCCTCGGAGCTGTATGAACGTTTTTCCCGGCTGTTTGGGAAAAAGGACGAGAATCTTTATGGGAACGATCTGGATTTTCAGGAGATTGTGCGCAGCCTGCCCGCAGTGCTCTGTACCGTGGGCATATTCGGCCTGATAAATCAGTTGATCGCGGCGCTGACGCCTGCGGACAGCTTTAACGAACTGTTTATCCTGGGGGTCAATTGCCTGGCCGGAAATATGGGACGGAATCTGGGCAGCGGCATAGGCTTTGTGCTGCTCAGCAGCCTGTTGTGGTTCTTTGGGATACATGGCAGCGATGTGCTGGAACCCATGACCCAGAGACTGTTCCAGCCCGCCATCGAGAACAATGCGGCGATGGTGGCGGCGGGTGGCCAGGCCACGGAGATCCTGTCCAAAACATTTTTCGACGTATTCGTATTGATGGGCGGCTGCGGCTGTCTGATCGGCTTATTGCTGTGCGTTCTGTTTTTCGGTAAAAACAGTGAAACCCGCAGTCTCACCAAGTTGTCTTCCCCCCTGGTGCTGTGCAATATCAATGAGATCATGACTTTCGGGATCCCGGTTATCCTGAATCCCTTTTTTCTGCTGCCCTTTTTGCTGGCGCCGATGATCTGTCTGCTGGACTCCTGGGCGGCCATGCGGCTGGGGCTCGTCCCCATACCCGTCAGGGAGGTGGAGTGGATCACGCCGGTAATCCTGAGCGGTTATATGGCTACCGGTTCAGTGGCCGGCAGCCTGCTGCAGCTCGTCAACATCGGGATCAGCATGTTGCTGTACTGGCCTTTTCTGAGAATGTACGAGACCTGGCAGCAATATCATCTACAGGATCAGCTGCAGCAGGTGGCGCAGTATATGAGAAAGATGGAGCATGCGGGCAAGCCCCTGGAGCTGACGCGGCAGAGGGATGATATTGGCGCCATCTCCCGGCAGATCGCCCAGGAGCTGCGCCGCAGTATCCAAAGCGGCGGGGTGAAGATATTCTATCAGCCCCAATATAATGAAAAGGACGAGTGTATGGGGGCCGAGGCGCTGCTGCGTTTCGGCACGGAAAAATACGGAGATATCTATCCGCCGCTGGTGTTGCAGCTTGCCCGGGAGATGGATTATCTGTGGGAGCTGGAAAAATACATATTGAGTTATGTGGTGAAGGACGCGGAGAATATACAGAAGGCGGTGGGGCACAAGGTCAAGGTGTCCATCAATGTGACGCCGGAGACCATGCAGACGGAAGAATTTATGGACTATATGGAGCTGATCAACATATGGTGGAACCGGGATCTGGTGGACATATGCATTGAGGTGACGGAGCAGTCTTACATAGATATTGACGATATGGACGAGGTGCTGCGCCAGCTGCATGAGCTGGGCTATATGCTGGCGATCGACGATTTCTCCATGGGCAGCACGTCTATCAAGTATCTGAAAAAGAATTATTTTGACATTATCAAGCTGGATGGCAATCTGGTAAAAAATATATTCGGCCCCGGCAACGAGAGAGAGATTCTCAATTCCATAACGGCGCTGGCCAAGTCCCTGGGGGTACAGGTCATAGCCGAGTATACGGAGAACCGCCAGGTGCAGAAAGCGTTGGAAGAGATGGGATGTTCCTTCTATCAGGGATATTTTTACAGTCCGGCAGTCAGTATAGAGAAGTTTGGGGACGCCCTGAAACATTTTGAACAGAGTAGGGAATGAGCGTGGGAATTGGTGCGGCTGGCGGCAAAGTACGCAGTCGCTTTCACGGGAGCGGAGAAGGGCAACGAGGCGGAAAAAGTGGTATGAGCAAACCCCACAGCGTACGAAAAAAATTCACCCGGCGGGACAAACATTCCAGGACTATCTTGCTGTGCGAGATGCTGGAGTACCACAATGTGTTCCTGGAGGCCGCTTTCCGGGGGGACGGCTACTCCTTTGAGGTGCTGAAGAACGCGGTGCGGGACAGGACGCGGACACTGCGCTATATCAGTAACGATTACTGCTACCCCACCGTGCTGATCATTGCCCAGTTCATGGAGTATCTGGAGAGCGGGGAACGCCGCCCGGAGGAGGTGGCCTTTATGGAGCCCCAGGCCGGGGGTGCCTGCCGGGCGGGTAATATCTATAATCTGCTCCAGCGGGTGCTTTACAAAAAGCACAGTCCGGGCTTGGATGGGTATGACGATATCCCCGTGATTTCCCTCAATTTTTACGGAGAGGAAAAGCATCCGGGTTTTCGCATTACTCCCCGGCTGCTGTTTGGCGCGATCGCGGCGGTATGCTACGGAGATCTGATCATGTGCCTGTACCAGCAGACAAAACCCTATGAGGTGAATCCCGGAGAGACAGACCGGGTGCGGGCCCAGGTGGAAGAAAAGCTGTGCGGGGATATTCTGGCTCACAGGAACGGACGCAGATGCCGGATGCAGGGATACCGCTACGCCGTGGAGCGATTTCGGGAGATCCCGGTGGAGCGTGGGAGAAAGCGGCGCGTGGGGATCACCGGTGAGATCTATATGAAATTTTCCAGGCTGGGCAACGACGATATCGAGCGTTTTGTCATGGAACAGGGTTTTGAACCCTACAGCGGCGGCTTTATCAACTACTGTATCTATCTGGTGGACACGGAGCGCTATAAAGCGGAGCGGTACGGGAAGTCAGGGCAGGTCCGCGGCCGGGTGGAAAAAAGGGCGTATGACGGGGTGCTGCGGTATCTGTGCCGGATCCAGAGAGAAATGTATGCCGCCGTGGCGGAGAGCGGGCGTTATGAGACGGATCTGGATTTTGAGCGTCTCAAGGAAAAGGCGGCGGATCTTCTCGACTACGGATGCAATACCGGCGACGGCTGGCTCATCGCGGCCGAGGCGGCTCAATACGCGGAAAAAGGCTGTGAGAGCGTGCTGATCCTGCATCCTTTCGGATGTCTGGTGAGCCATGTGTGCGAAAGGGGAATCCTGCATAAGCTTCACCGACGCTATCCGCATGCCAGCATCCAGACCATAGAGTATGACTACGATCAGAGCAAAACCCTCAGGGAGAGCCGGATCCTGCTGGCGCTGCGGGGAGGAGAGCAGAGGTGATATAAGGCGCGGAAAAGAGGAATATTTTACGCCCGGCCTTGACGTTTTTAAAATCTCCATGATACAATTTATTTACCAATAAATACAGAAAGGACTGCTTTTTATGAAAAAAGGAAAAAGTACATACCAATTCCCCATTAATGTAGATCCCAATCTGGCTTACCAGACGATCATGAACTGGCTGGGCGCCAATGGGTTTGACTTAAAGGAGAAGGATGGCAATCATTATTACCAGTACTATGATCCCGTCATCGGCAGGAGACTGTTTGAGTTTTACATACAGACAGGTATGGTGACGATCAAAGCCTATATCGGGAAATATAAAAAGCCCTATCTGCTGGATGACAGTTTTGCCGGTTCCGTGCCCAAATCGGCTTACAAGCAGATCCTGGATCCGCTGTTTAAGACGCTGGCCTCCTACAACGCGCCTGTGGGCGCGGACGGAGCGCAGCCCTATCCCGGCGCGGATCAGAACGCGCCCTACAATATACAGCCTGGCTCAGGACAGATCTACGGCGGCGCGCCCCAGTCGGCGGTCGGTAACTACTCTGACTTTTCCGATGCTACGAATAAGAGCAATGAAAAGTATGCCATCATCGGTTTTGTCATGTCCATTGTAGGTCTGTTGCTCTCTTTTGCGGGATATATGTTCGGCATACTGTTGTATGTGCTGGAGTTTTACTTCGCGGCCTGCGGCATAAAGACCAGGAAAAAGGGATTTGCCATCGCCACTTTCGTGCTGGCGGGCGTATCCATCGCGATTTTGGTGGTATCCGTATTTATACAGGCCTTGCTGGGATAGCCTGTCAACGAAAAAAGGGGGTGTCTGACATTGTTCGGGCAGCCCTTTTGTGTGTAACAATAATTGTAAAAAGATAGTGGCGGCCACAGGGCTGAAAGGTTAAAGGATACTGCGGGAAACGGAGGTTTATAATGACCATATTCGAGGGATATCCCGAGATAAGCGGGGAAGAGATCAAAGAAGCGCTGGATTTTTGCGGCGGGCAGATCATCAGGAATCTGCCGGAGTTTACGGAGCGGTTTCAGAACGCGTACAGTGAAAACGGGTTTTACCGGCCCATAGAGAATGATTACTGGACATGTGGGTTCTGGACGGGGGAGATATGGCTGGCCTATGAGCATACCCGGGATGAGAGACTGCGGGCCGCCGGGGAGACGCAGATCCGGAGCTTTTTGAATCGTATTGAAAATAAGATAGCGGTGGACCATCACGACATGGGGTTTCTGTATTCCCCCTCCTGCGTGGCGGGTTACAAACTCATTGGGAGCCAGGAGGGCAGGCGGGCGGCGCTTATGGCCGCGGATCAACTGATCACCAGGTATCAGCCGGCAGGTGAATTTATACAGGCATGGGGGTCCATGGACGCACCGGAGGATTATCGGCTGATCATAGACTGTCTGCTGAATCTGCCGCTGCTGTACTGGGCATCCGAGGAAACCGGTGACGCAAAGTACCGTGAGATCGCGGAAAAACATATTCATACGGCGGTGGCCAACGTGATACGGGAGGACTATTCTACCTGGCACACCTTTTTCTTTAACCCGGAGACGGGAGCGCCGGATCACGGCGCAACCTGTCAGGGATACCGGGACGGCTCCGCCTGGGCCAGAGGGCAGGCGTGGGGCGTCTACGGTATGGCGCTGGCCTATAAATATACGGGCAGAAAGGAATATATCGACCTTTTCAAGCATGTGACGGAATATTTTCTGACTCATCTGCCCCAGGATCTGGTGCCCTATTGGGATCTGGAATTTACGGACGGCGACGACCAGCCCAGAGATTCCTCCTCCGCTTCCATCGCCGCCTGCGGTATGCTGGAGATGGCTAAGTATCTGGAGCAGGAGGACGGGGAGCATTACCGCCGCATTGCCCGCCGCATCATGAAATCTCTGTACGATAACTATGCGGTGAAGGACAGCGCTCAGTCCAACGGTCTGGTGCTCCACAGCACCTACTCCAACCATTCGCCCTACAATACCTGCAACCATTACGGCGTGGACGAGTGCAATTCCTGGGGAGATTACTTCTATATGGAGGCTCTGACCAGGATGAGTAAGGATTGGGAATTGTATTGGTGACGGAAGATGGAATGGATTCTTGCTTATATATGGAAAAATAAAGAAAATGAATTGCGCATATTGCAAAACGAAGATGCATATGCTATAATGCCTGTAGGCAAAAGATATGAACAGTCCATTGTAGGACGGCGAAAGGCCTCAGCGTTGCACCGCTGGGGCCTTTCTATGCCCGTTTTGGCGTGGGGGGCTTATTTCCACAGGTTAGCTACCGATCACTCGTCTCCGTCTAACCATTTGCATACATAGTAAGCAACTATGCCTGCCATGACGGAGATGCTAAAAGATATGAACACTTCCATGTAGGACACCCCCTTCCTGTACCATTCTAGGGGCGGTAACGAAGTCATTATATCATTTATTTCTAATGCATTCTATGAATTTTAAATTTATATCTATTAATTTTCAGTAAAATTGTAAAAGATTTCGGAAGTTGGTTTATAGATGACTGGCAGAGAAGATAGAAGGTTTTGCGGACGTATTTTATGAAACTCATGGAGAAATTGGCCCATAAACTTGTCCATAGAATCAAAAAAGCCCTGAAAAATCAAGGCTTTTGGCAGCGGAGCCGGAGGGATTCGAACCCTCGTGCCCCGGAGGGCTAACGCATTTCGAGTGCGCCCCGTTATGACCGCTTCGATACGGCTCCGTATATTACGCTACTTATTCTATAATATTACAGCCCGTTTGGCAAGTGATATTTTTCCATTAAGGCTTGTTCGGAGGAAAGATTTGGGGTATAATTACCCTATCAGATCACAGAACAACGACACAGGCAAGTGTGAAACGGAGGAACGGGATATGAAGAGAATCGGTATGTTGACCAGCGGCGGCGACTGTCAGGCGCTGAACGCCGCCATGAGGGGCGTGGTAAAGACCCTGGCAAACTCAGGAGAAAAGGTGGAGATTTACGGTTTCCTGGACGGCTATAAGGGATTGATCTACAGCAATTTTCGGATGCTGACAGGCAAAGATTTTTCCGGTATTCTGACGAAGGGCGGCACGATTCTGGGAACTTCCCGCACCCCCTTTAAGACGATCCACGAGCCGGACGATAACGGTGTGGACAAAGTGGAGTCCATGAAACAGACTTATTACAAGCTGCAGCTGGACTGCCTGGTGATCCTGGGCGGTAACGGCACCCACAAGACCGCCAATCTGCTGCGGGAAGAGGGACTGAATGTGGTCACACTGCCCAAGACCATTGACAATGACCTGTGGGGAACCGATATGACTTTCGGTTTCCAGAGCGCGGTCAATATCGCCACGGACGCCATTGACTGCATTCACACTACAGCGGCGTCCCACGGCCGCGTGTTCATCGTGGAGGTCATGGGCCACAAAGTAGGTTGGCTGACGCTGAACGCGGGTATGGCGGGCGGCGCGGATATCATTCTGCTGCCGGAGATTCCCTACGATATCGACAAGGTGATCGACAAGATCGAGGAGAGAGACAAAAACGGCAGCCGCTTTACCATTATCGCGGTGGCGGAGGGCGCGATCTCCAAGGCAGACGCCAAGCTTTCCAAGAAAGAATACAAGAAAAAACTGGAGAAATATCCTTACCCGTCCGTCTCCTATGAGGTGGCAGCCATGATTCAGGAGAAGACGGGGCGCGAGGTTCGCGTTACGGTTCCCGGCCATATGCAGAGAGGCGGCAGCCCCTGTCCCTATGACAGAGTTTTTGCCAGCCGTCTGGGCGCGGAGGCAGGTAAGCTGATACTGGACGGACAGTACGGTTTTATGGTAGGCTATAAGAATCGCGAGATCGTCCGTGTGCCGCTGGAGGAAGTGGCGGGCAAGTTAAAGACAGTAGCGCCGGACGCCGCCATTGTGAAGGAGGCCAAGCTGCTGGGAATCAGTTTTGGAGATTGAGCAGATGTCATATACAGCGCTGTATCGTAAATTTCGTCCTGACACCTTCGCGGATGTAAAGGGGCAGGATCACATAGTGACAACCTTGAAAAATCAGATCCGGGCAAATCGCATTGGACACGCCTATCTGTTTACCGGGACCAGAGGAACCGGCAAGACCAGCGTGGCCAAGATATTTGCCCGGACCGTAAACTGTGAAAACCCGACCCAGGACGGCCCCTGCGGGGAATGCGCCATCTGCCGTGCCATAGCGGCGGGCGCCAGCATGAATGTGATAGAGATCGACGCCGCATCCAACAACGGTGTGGACAATATCCGCGAGATCGTGGAGGAAGTCTCCTACTCTCCGGCGGAGGGCAGGTACAAGGTCTATATCATTGACGAGGTGCATATGCTGTCCATAGGCGCGTTCAACGCGCTGCTCAAGACATTGGAAGAACCTCCGTCCTATGTGATCTTTATACTGGCAACCACAGAGGTACACAAGCTGCCCATCACCATACTGTCCAGGTGTCAGCGCTATGACTTTAAGCGGATCACCATCGACACCATTGCCGACAGAATGCGGCAGCTGACAGAGGTGGAGCAGGTGCAGGTGGAAGAGAAAGCGCTGCGCTATATCGCCAAGGCGGCGGACGGCTCCATGCGGGATGCCCTGAGCCTGCTGGATCAATGTATCGCTTTCCACCTTGGAAATGAGCTGACCTACGATAAAGTATTGGACGTGTTGGGCGCAGTGGACACGGAAGTGTTCAGCCGCCTGCTGCGCTGCGTGCTGGAGCGGGATGTGCTGGGCTGCGTACAGCTCCTGGAAGATATTGTTATGCAGGGCCGGGAACTGACCCAATTTGTGACGGATTTTACCTGGTATCTGCGCAACCTGATGCTGGTGCAGTCCTCGGATAATCTGGAGGATGTCATTGACATGTCTTCGGACAATCTGGCGCGTCTGAAAGAGGAGGCCGCCATGGTGGACATGAATAGTATTGTCCGCTATATCCGTATTTTTTCCGAGTTGTCCGGACAGATCCGGTATGCCAGCCAGAAAAGGATATTGGTGGAGATCGCCCTGATCAAGCTGTGTAAGCCCGGCATGGAGACTTCCCAGGAGGCGCTTCTGGAGCGGATCCGAGACGTGGAAGATAAGGTGGAAAAAGGGGTGGCGGTACTGCCCGCGGGATATATGCCGGGGCAGGCGGCGGGAGCGTCTCCGGCAGGCGGCGCGCCGGGTCCCAGACCCCAGCGTCCCCAGGCCATCCCGGATGATGTGAGAGAAGTGGTCAGCCACTGGGCGGCCATTGTAGGCAACGCGGAGAATCCCATGCGGATATATCTAAAAGAAGCCATTCCCAGCCTGGGGGGAGACAATCATTTGATGCTGGTGCTCCCAGACGGAGTGGCGTCGGATTATTTTACCCAGCATCCTCAGAACAAAGAGCAGTTGGAAACGCTGATCGCGGATTTTACCGGCAAGGAGATGGAAGTAAATTTCCAGGTGGCGGGAAACGAGCAGGACATGGAAGAGAATTATTATGATCTGCGTCAGGGAATGGAAAATATCAATATGGAGATAGAGGAAGAAGAATAGACAGAAAGCGGAGGAACGGACCCATGGCAAAACGTGGAGGCTTTCCCGGCGGTATGATGCCGGGCAATATGAACAATCTGATGAAACAGGCACAGCGCATGCAGCGTCAAATGGAGGAGGGGCAGAAGGAGCTGGAGACTAAAGAGTTTACCGCGTCTGCCGGAGGCGGCGCGGTGGAGGCTGCCGTGTCCGGCAAAAAAGAATTGCTGCGGGTGAAACTGACCCAGGAGGTTGTGGATCCCGACGACGTGGAAATGCTGCAGGATCTGATCGTGGCGGCTGTCAATGAGGCGTTGAAACAGGCGGATGAGGCGAGCGACGCGCTGATGGGCAAGATGACCGGGGGACTGGGAGGCCTTCCGTTCTGATGGAGCTGTACAGCGGTCATATCAACAAATTAATAGAGGAGCTGGCGGCACTGCCGGGTATCGGCGGCAAATCGGCCCAGCGCCTGGCGTTTCATCTGATCAATATGCCCAAGGATAAGGTTGAGCGTCTGGCCCGGACCATTCTGGAGGCCAAGGAAAATGTCAGATATTGTCGGGAGTGTTTTACTTTGACGGATCGGGATATATGTCCCGTGTGCGCCAACGAAAAGCGCAACCACCGCCTGATCATGGTGGTGGAAAATGTCCGCGACCTGGCGGCTTACGAGAAGACCGGCAAATATGAGGGAGTTTATCATGTGCTGCACGGCGCCATATCCCCGATGCTGGGGATCGGTCCGAACGATATCAAGCTCAAGGAGCTCATGGCCCGTTTGAAAGAGGAGGTGGAAGAGGTGATCATCGCCACCAATTCCAGCTTGGAGGGCGAGACTACAGCTATGTATATCAGCAAACTGATCAAGCCCACGGGTATTAAGGTGACGCGGATCGCCAGCGGTGTGCCAGTGGGAGGAGATCTGGAGTATATCGATGAAGTGACGCTGCTGCGGGCGCTGGAAGGACGCGTGGAAATATAGAGATCCGTTTGCGGGCAGATCACATTACAGGAGGACGAGAACTATGGCTATATCTATCACAAAGAGAAAGTTTGGAACAGACGCCCAGGGGCGTGAGGTGATGCTTTACACTCTGGAAAATCAAAACGGCATGAAGGCCGAAGTGACGGATCTGGGCGCTGTTTTGGTGAATCTGTATGTACCGGACAGGGAGGGCCGGTTGGAGGATGTCGTGCTGGGATTTGACAGCGCGGCGGGGTATCTGGACAATGGCAGCTTTATCGGTGCGACCATAGGCCCCAGCGCCAACCGTATCGGCGGAGCCCGTTTTGAGATTGATGGCGTAACCTATACTCTGGACGTCAATGACGGACCCAACAATCTGCACAGCCACATGGACAAGGGATATCACAAGCAGCTCTGGGAGGCACAGGTTGGGACGGACTGCGTTACTTTTACCGTCAGGGACACAGACGGCAACATGGGTTTTCCCGGCAACAAAGAGCTGCGGGTGACTTATACGCTGGATGAAAATAACGGTTTGTCCCTGCACTACCACGGTGTCAGCGACAAAAAGACCGTTTTGAATCCCACCAACCATACATATTTCAATCTGAACGGGCACAAGTCCGGCAGCATCGAGGGACATCAGCTACAGTTGCTGGCGTCTCATTACACTCCCGTGGTGGAAGGCGCTATTCCCACCGGCGAGATTGCCGATGTGGCAGGCACAGTGATGGATTTCACCCAGCCCAAGACTGTGGGAAAAGAGATCGGAGAAAACTTCCCCCAGCTCCTGTTGACCCAGGGGTACGATCATAACTGGGTAGTGGACGGATGGGACGGCAGTCTGCGCCAGATAGCCGTGCTGACCGCGCCGGAGAGTGGACGCCGCATGACCGTCAGTACCACATTGCCGGGAGTACAGTTTTATGCGGGCAACTGCATCTCTCCCCAGTCCGGTAAGGAGGGCGCATCCTATAAGAAGAGAGACGGACTTTGCCTGGAGACGCAATATTTCCCGGACAGCATTCACCAGCCCGGGTTCCCTTCCTGCGTCTTTGGGGAGGGTAGGGAGTACGACTCTACCACAGTATACCGTTTTGAATGAGAAAAATGTCGAGGGCTTTTTTGATCCCCACGACAAGGAATGATAAAATACCTCTCACCCTCATGCTATATTTATAGCTGATATCGGCTTTAGCGGTTTATAAAGCATGGGATGTGGGAGGTGTTTTTATGGAATTACCAAAAAATATTACACAAATCGGGGAGGCGGACCGCAACTGTAAGATCTATGTGGAAGACTATGTGGTTTCTTATATGAAACAGCTCTGCCGCAGCACGGAGGAAAAGGGGCTGGCCATCGCTCTATATGGAAAATACACCAAAGAACAGAGCCTGTCATATTTCTTTATTTACGGAGCCTGCCGGATCCTGTCTATCAATAAGGAGGTACGCCATCTCTCCCAGGCTCAGAACCAGGAAGTGGAGCGCCTGAGACAGCGCTATTTTCCGGAATACGAGTTCCTGGGATATCATATCTTTGACGGTGACATGGTGGAAGGGATGCATATTCAGGAGCAGGACACCTGCCGGTATATAAAAGGATATGCTTGTTTCTATGAAAAAAATGACAGTATGCTCGCTTATATGGTGGACAATAATCCACAGGAACATGAACCGGAACAGTACGGACAGGAAAAATATGACAAAGCGCGCGCCCGTCAGGAAGAACGCCGCAGCCAGCACGAAAAGAGGGGAAAACAGACGGCCGCCCCGGTGCCCATAGCGGACAGGCTGAAAAAGCGTTCTGAAAAGAATATCAGGGATGCCGCACAGGAATCCTCCATGAAAATGATGCGTATGTCGGCAGTGGCGGTCTTTGCGGTATTATGCCTGATAGGGGTAGCTGCCGTTACCAGAGAGAATGAGGATGGAACCATGGGGGAGCGGGCTAAGCAACTCTGGGCACAGCTTTGGGACAAGCAGCCGGAGTCAGGTGAGGCGCCGCTGGGGGGCGGCGCGCAGGAGGCTACGGCAGAGGTACATAATTCCGGTACACTGATGGCCGAAAGCAGTCTGGCAGATGCGATTCTCCAGGAAAATCAACAGGCGACGGCTGTGTCAGGTCAGGCTGTGACAGGCAGCGCGTCACAGACAGAGCAGGCCACGCCAGAGGAAAGCGGGGAAGATGAACAGGCACAGCCCATTCCCCAGCCGACCCAGAGCCCGGCGGCGCCGGAGATCACAGAAAATCCGGTCCCCCAGGAGCCGGAGGAAAATGAAGGTTCTCCGGAGGTGGTGATACCGCAGGAATCCCTGAATCCCGACACACAGGAAAATGCCAATCCGCAGGAAGTTCCCGCCCAGGGGCCGTCCATCGCGGATATCGAAGCCCAGCAGACACAGCCGGTGAGTTATGTGATTCAGCCCGGAGATACGCTGATCGGTATCAGCACCAGGCAGTACGGCAATGACAGTCATGTTCAGGCCATTTGCGAGCTGAACGGCATAGCCAATCCCGACAATATCCAAATCGGCCAAAAAATCCTACTCCCCTGAGGAAAAATGTGCTATACTGAAAAATAAGGCGGAAATACACAGGCGTGTTCGCGTAAGGAACTGTAAAGATAAATTTTTTAACAGTTCCTAAGCGGGCAGATGGGAGATACCATGGCTGAAATCAGGAATTTTAGGCAGGAGAGGGAGAAGAGAGAGAAGGGACAAGCCGATTACCAGCATAAGATACGGCGTTACAGGCTGTCCCATGTATACCGGATCCTGCTGGTGGCGGCGGCTCTGATCGCTCTGATCGCCCTGGTAGTCCTGCAATATAAGAACCATATCTACACGTCCTATGAAGTGACCGGCACCGTGGACGTGACAGTGATAAACGGAACGGTCAGCATGCCTTTGGGCAACCACATTCTGACCTACAGCAATGACGGCGTCCACTGCATGGATTCCAGGGGCAACGATCTGTGGAACCAGACCTATGAGATGCAGAACCCGATCATCGCCACCTGTGGGAACGTGGTGGCGATCGGTGATTATAACGGCCGTGAGATATATGTGCTGGACGAAGAAAAAAAATTGGCGGAGTTCAGCACCACCATGCCTATCCGCAGCATTGCGGTATCACAGACAGGGCGGGTGGCTGTGACCGTGGCGGATACGAAGATTACCTGGATCTATATTTACGATCCGGACGGAACCGTTTTCGCGGTGAGGACCACGATGAATCAAAGCGGTTATCCCGCTGCGTTTTCTCTCTCGCCAAACGGCGAGCTGCTGGGATTGTCCTGTATCTATGTGGATTCGGGAGTGGTCAAATCCAGGGTGGCTTTTTATAATTTTGGAACGGTGGGCGACAACAAGAGCGACTACTATGTAAACGGATATACCTATCCGGATGCCATCATTTTAGCCATCCGCTTTATGACCAACGGAACGGCCTATGCGCTGGGGGATGACGGCCTGCGTTTCTTCAGCGGTACACAGATTCCCACACTGACGAATACCTATTTATATGAGGAAGAAGTGCAGGGCGTGTACAGTGATGAGAATTATGTGGGTGTGCTGTTTCGCAACAATTCTGTAGATGCCCAGCATAAACTGCAGATATACAGCGGAGCGGGCGACAAAATAGGTGATTATCTGTTCAATATGGATTTCGATCATCTGTTTTTCGGACAGGATAACTTTGCTGTATACAATGAGCAGGAATGTCTGATACATACGTTTGACGGAGTGGACAAGTACCAGGGGGAATTTGATAAAGCAGTGAGAGTCATGATTCCTCAGGGAAAGGGTTACAGATATCTGATCATGACGAACAGTTCAATAGACACGATTCAGCTTAAATAGCCCGGTGCTCCGGAGACTGTGGGGCTGGCGGGAGAAAGGCCGGATGCCTTGCATCCGGATATTGATCAGTGCGATATCGCAGGTGAAACCCGCGATAGGCGGAGGTATACAAATGAACATTATGCTGATTCTTGTAGCGGTATGCGCTTTATTTAAATTCATCGACGGATACAAGAAGGGAATGGTAAAAGAGATCGTCTCCCTGGTGACGCTGATCGTCATGGGGATCATGGTAGTGCTGATCAGCAAAGGTCTGCACAGCTACATGGAGAAAGAGATAGTGGGAGTAGTCATCGCGGTGGTGTTGATGGCTCTGTTGGGGATCGTGCACCATCTGCTGAACGCAGTCCTCTTCTCGGCAAAAATGATCTCCAAGCTGCCGGTGATCCACTGGCTCAACAAGGTGTTGGGCGCGGTTTTCGGCATACTGGAAGTGGTTCTGACAGTACAGATCATCTATGTCTTTATCATGTATTTCGGCCTGGGGATGATAGGACAGCAGATCCTGGAATACACCAGAGAGAGCGTACTTTTGACGAAATTCTACCAATATAATGTGGTGGCTAAATTGGTGGAAAATGTGATAGGCCAACTTTCAACAATATTTTGACTTTTTGCTGACTTTTTTCATAAAAGCTGTTGACATTATGTGACCGATGTGGTAATCTATTAAAGCT
>CAZGVI010000032.1:0-44571 GCA_964529395.1 uncultured Acetatifactor sp. | reverse complement strand
TTCTTCAGATTTTTGCTGTCTGTAAATTTATGTAAAAACATTCTACGGCCTGATCGCTTTTGAGTAGATATAATATAATCCACGAATTCAGCCCTAAAAATAAATGGGCAAACAATAAAAGTAAGCGGTATTGGGATTAAGCTTTGGTTTTCGTTTATAAAACCTATCGCAAATTTCGATATTATATATGCCCCAAAAGCCGGATTTTGAACATTAAGAAACTCCCTGTCTAATCTATCCATTTATTTTGCCTTTCTCTGCTAATACGGTTTTATAACTTGGATGCCACCCAATTATCAGGTCATCCGACAGCATATGAAAACACCCATTTTGAAAAGACTCTGGAACATCAAAAACATCCATATTAATTTTTTTATCTTGGCATTTATAATAAATCATTTTCCCTTGTTCCTCCGGAGTATCAAGCTTATTTCCCAACATTACAATTCTTTTTTGCAACTCCCAACTACGTTTTAATTTTCCCTTATATTTTTCAATACTTCTATGACTTACGTCTCCATTATCTGCCCATATTGTATTATCCATAGATGCTTGTATATAATCATTAATAGCCTCTATTTTTTCTGTATAATCGCACTCTATAACATCTAATTGTTCTATATATATTCGTTGTTTTTGAAACTCTCTATCAACTTCTTGATCATCAATCGGCCTTGAGCAGCTTATCAGACTATGTTTTTGATTATATTCTCTATACAAAGCATTTATTTCTTTTAAATATGCCTCATATGAAATGACAATTGGTTTCTTGTCCTCGACTATATGAGCTATTTGTAAGTCAATCCAACCAATTATCGCCTTGTAGTTAGGTTCTATTATATCTTCTGGTATACCAATATTGTCAAATTTTTTCCTCACTTCTTCTGAATAATTAAAAATACATTTCTTTATCTGAAATCTTTGAATAATCTTACATGCTAATTCTTTATTTCTTATGTCAAAAAAATATGACAAATAATCTTCATATTCATTCCCAAGTTTTTTTAATTTTCCAGTTTCATTATAAAAAAGATTTCTTATATCTCTCCATGCTTGTTCTGCAGTATCCGTTGTTATTGCCTCTTGAAATGTTGTTACAACAGTTCCTGACTTATTTGTAGTAATAAATAAAATAAATTTACAACATTCTACATCCAATTCATTGCTTTGTACAGCAATCATCCAATTATATAGTGTTTTCCACAAATCAACAGATTTATCTGAAACAGGATTTCTAGAAGAAAGCACACTTTTTACTTGTATTGCTTCTTTTGTTCCATCTCTATGTTCAACTCCAACATCATCAAATACCTCCAAACTTACCACATCTCCCTTTTTACAATCCAATAACTCATACAGCATATGATGTGCTTGAATCATAAACGCATATACTTTATCTGGAACATGTGTATTTGCAATATTAGTTTTTCTTTCAACATCTCCCGTTTCCACAATTAATTATCCTTTCCAATTATATTTTAGCCCGACCTGCCCATTCATTAATAAAGGTAAAAGAAACTCTCGCAGTGAAATAAGTTCTCTATTTTCTCTATTATTTTTTTGTATCACCGACCAAATAGCCTCTATTTTATCGTTAAATAACAAAATACTCTTTTTATTTGGAACCGCAAATTTAATATCTTTCAAAGTATGTTGGCTTACATTTTGCATAATTGTTCCACCCGATGTTGTTGCTGTAGTATCTTCGTAATCTTTGAGCTTATAGACTAAATATTTTCGCCAAAAGTCTGATGATAGTTCAAAGCAAATAATAAAACCACAATAAATTGTATTTTTGATATCCCCTTCTAAAATTCTAACAGCCCCAGGAATCCCACTTCTGGCAATCAAAATATCATTTTCCTTTACCAAAAACTTATCAGCTAGTTTAGAATCAAGATAAATATCGTCCATATCTACTTTATCCATTAAAAGCGATGTTGAAGAAATATTGCGAACATTTACAATTTTATATTCTTTATTGCCGTTTGCATCTTTATCATAGTTAATGCCATTACTTAATGTTCCAAAATCGTCAATCTTTCTTGCTTCCCAGCTTTCTGGTATTTCTCTTTTCAATTCTTCATTCCAAACCATCTTTCCGCCTGATGACTTATAAGGCTTACCTTCTTCATTTGGAAATTCAAATTGCAGGAACCAATAATTATAGATTGTTTGGGCCATTAACTCCAGTTGAATATTAATTTTATTATTATTCTCGATTTTATTGTCTATTGCTCCTAATATATTTGCTATTCTATTTTGAATACACATTTGGGGATACTCTATCTCCAACATATCAAAAGTAGCCAAATTTATAGTATCAAATACCGATCCTTGCACTTTGGCTTTAATACTTTTCATATAATATTTTAAATAATAAAATAGATAATCTTGATTCAAATATTGCGGTTTTGCTCTCAATCCAAAACAAGATTGATTAAATGCCATTGGCTTTTTTAGCATAGCCATCGCCCCTACTGTTCCTCTTGCAGAAATAATAATATCATTCTCTTGTAAAACCTTTGTAGAGCTATTGTCAACTCCTTCTTGCGTTATTGTTTTTTCAGATGTTTCAACATATTTATTTTTACTTCCAAAGTCAACCAATGAAAGCCAACCGATATCTCCATTCCAGAACCTTTCCTCAGAAGTCTTAGGTGTCCCGCCACTTATTATATCTATTACATTACTAAGCTTATCCCTCATACCTCAACTCCCCCAACTTCTTCTCAATCTCCTCCTCCAACGCCTTTCCCTCAGAAAACAACTTCCCCAGCCGATCGGCATATGCCGCCATCCTCTGCTCAAATTCCTCAGGGGACAATTCCTCGAACTCAATCCTAACTTCAAAATACTGCCCTGCCGACAGTGAATAATTTTTCTCCACGATCTGCTCATATGTAACCGACACGCTAAAGTCATCCACCGCAATCTGATTGATAAAGGTATCCTCTATTTTCTGAATCTCTTCCGCTCTCAGTACAGTTTTCTGGTTCTTTCCCTCTTTCCTTTTCTCACCCAGCTTAGAAGCGTCGATCAACATGATCTGGCCATCCTGATTGGACTTGTCAATAAAAAGGACCGATACATTTGTACCCGTGTTAGCAAATATATTAGAGGGCATGGAAATAACCCCTTTTAACCAGTGTCTGTCCACAATAGTCTGGCGCACCGTCTTTTCAATCCCCGACTGGGCGGTAATAAACCCCGTGGGAACAACGATGGCCGCCTTACCCTCTTCCTTTAAGCTCCATAAGATGTGCTGAATAAAACACAGATAAACTCCCATTGATTCCTTTTTCTTATTGGGAATCTTAGGAATTCCCGCAAAAAATCGTTTGATCCCATCCCTCATTTCGCAGTCTTCCCATTTCTGCTCTATGGTATTTCTGGTAGAAGAAAAATCCATTTTAAACGGAGGGTTGGAAGTGATATAGTCAAACTGCTTAATCCCCGAACTTGGATCATGAGGCACCCTATAATGAGCAGGCGTTTCAAGAGTGTCACCTTCAATAATATTGTCCAGGCTGTTAGTCAACCCGTTAAGCAGCATATTAATTCTTAGAAATCTCGAGGATTTCCCTGATATATCCTGCGTATATACCTGCGCCCTATCTCCAAAACTCCCTTTCCCCAAGGCGTGAGCAAGATGTAGCACCAAAGAACCCGAACCGGCTGACGGGTCATATATTTCGTATATCTTATCTTCAACCGGTGACATATCTACCAAGATTCTGGCAATGATGGCAGAGATAGCCTGAGGTGTGAAATATTCTGCGTACACGCCGCTTGCAACATTGTAATCTTTGATCAGATGCTCAAAAATGGCGCTGTAAAAGTCAAAATTATTTTTAAATGCCTCCCCAAAATCAAACTTGTCCTGACTGATGATTCCAAAAATATTTTTTGCAAAATTATTCCGTTTCGATGCCTCAACATTTTCTGTTATTCTGGTGAACAGGGGTTTTCTACCGCCATCTGCTGTATCAATATTAAAGTCCTCATTCTTCGGATAGCTCGATATCCTCTCCAACGCATCATCAAACAGCTTGTAAAAATCGTCATTTCCTACTTGGTTTATCAGGCATTCAATTGTATCCTCATATCTGAAAGCGACATCCTGAGGATATGAGTCATAGAGTCCTGCATATAAGTCCTCATCCCGCAGGATATCCTCAATACTTTCATTCATATCTGCGGCAAAGTTCTTCATATTCGCCATGAACTTGTCATTCAAAAATTTATATAGGAACACGGAGGTGATCACTACTTCCTCACCTGCTTGATTGGCCAGGCCATTAGTCTGGCATAACCCTTTCATCTCGTCAATCATCTGTTTGATCTTGTTCTCCAGTGTAAATATATCCGGCATATGCGGCATCCTCCTACTTAAATAACTGTATATTTGTGTAGAGTTCATTTAAAAGTTGTTCATAATATTCCTTGATTCTCCTGTACGGTCCTTCTTTTAGCAGAGGTTTCGTCGCCCTTGCTTTGATAGAATCAACAAAATTCTTTCTGCCTTGTACGGTCACAACCTCCTTATCCAGAGCATCCCGAACAAGTCCATATACCACTACCAATGTACGCTCAATATCCGATTTATCCACAGGATAAATCTCTATTGCATCCTGATATGTCTTCACAAAGGCATAATTTCCCCCATATATTCTGGATAATCTTTCATTCTCATAATTAATGTTCCTTGCTCTCTCAAGAGCTTCCAACAACTCGTCAGTAGCGGAGTCCAGATTTTCTATTGAAAGGTCACTGAATATCTTTTGTAAAAGCTCATCCAGCTTTCTGATCTTGATATCATTCTTGTTTTTATTCTTTTTAATCTCGTTTTGTATCTCCTGGACAACTTTTGCAAACCTCTGGAATTGAGGATTTTCCTGAGTGATCTGTCCCAGATCCATGATAATAACTTTGACTTTTATAAATTCATACAGGATCTCTACCACTTCGTCATTGGATATAACATCCATCATGCCCACTGTATTATTAGAAAGATTGATAAAATCAATAGCGTTTTGTGTTTCCCGCAATACCTTCCTGATCTTTTCGGAATCTATCTGTGCCGCATAGTCCATAGCTCTGGACAAAACAAACTCCGTCTGACATTCCTTAATGCCATTTAATAATCTTCTGATCTTAAGCAGTGTATCCTTGTTATAACGCTGCAATTGTCTGGAAACCCGTTCAAGATTTTCTAACGGAATATAATCCTCCAGTTCATCCAAATACTTATGGTATTTCCGGTTTATATCCTCTTTGTCAACCACCAAACCGGCCAGAGTCCCTTCATCCTCCCCATTCTCATTAAAGTCTGTTTCCAGTTCCTTTATGTATGCCTCAATAGTTCGGTCATATTCCTTCTCTATATCCACAAAGTCAACTATATATCCATATCTATACACCTTTCCGCTCGGAGATTTATAGGGTCTGTTCACTCTGGAGATTGTCTGCAATAAAGCTTGTGCATGAGGCCCTCTTAAAAGATACATTTTCTTTAAACGTTTCACATCATAGCCTGTAGTAAGCATATAATTTACAACCAACATATCAGGAACAAGTGTATCTCTAAAGTCATTCTGATTATTTTTGTTAATTTGTTTCTGCTTAGGGTCATCCACATCTGTTATAACAAGCCCCACATTAAGTTTGGAGTTTTCTTTAAACCACTCATGCACTTTTTTCGCCTGCGGATTCGTCCTACACACGATCATACCGCCAATAGTTGTATCCGAGTTCTGTAATCTGAAATTTATGAAATCTTTTTCAATAAACGCTCCAAGGGCGTTCACATATGCATCCGACTCATATACATCTTTATCCTCAAGCCTGTTATCCTCTATCTCCAGATTCTTTTTGATCTCTGTTCTTGCCACCGTATCGATATCTTCTTTTTTTATCCTAAGTGTATATCCATCCGCTATTGACCTATCATAAAAATATTTATGGATATAGTCTCCAAACTTCAAGTTGGAGCGCTCCTTCTGAGAGAGCAGCGGCGTACCGGTTAATGCGATATAAACTGCGTCCGTATCACAAATCATAAGGTTTTTAAAAAATTCTCCCGTAGAAGAATAACTCCTATGTGCCTCATCCACAAAAAAGATCCGCTGTATCTTCGCTTGATAATCGTTCTTCGCCTGGGGCATCTTTCCTTCAAATTTCTGGATATTTACCACGCAGATTTCTCCGATCTCCCTGCTGCCCACATTTGTAGATAAAACCTTATTCAATTCTTTTGTAAATCCTGCTTTATCCTCACACTTTCCGACTTTCAGCCCCCTCTTGGCAAATTCTACCTCAGCTTGCGTAAGCAGATCAAGTCTGTCCACTACAAAAAAGAATCTGGTGCTAATACCCTTTTTAGCATAATAGTCCCTGATTACACGGTTGGAAAAGGCGGCAATCGCCGTTTTCCCCGAGCCCTGCGTATGCCAGATGATTCCTCCTCTGCCGCCAGACTCCAGTCTCTCGATAATTTTCCTCGTGGCAAAGAATTGCGGATAACGCATAATATGTTTTTGCGGAACCTTTTCATTGAGAAACATGATACCGTATTGCAGAAAATACAAAAACCTTTCTTTATCAAACACAGATGTCACGAAACTGTTACAGGGAGTTGTAGCACTCATATTTTCTTCAAATTCCGGTGTTTCTGTCTCTGACGGGTTATAACCGCAATCCTTCATCACGTATTTGACTGTGTCTATATCAATATCCTTATATGGATATCTCTGCCAATACGTCTTGTCATCTTCCCGAAAGAACGAAAAGCCCGTGTTATTCCCATTGGGCGTAGTATAAAAGGAACCCGCTTTTGCATCCTCGGCATCATCTTCCTCTTCATAATCCATATTGTTGGAAAAGGATACAAACTGTATCATATTAAAAAATTTTCTGTACTCAGGATTTTGCAATCGCTTATGAATCATCCGGTCAAATTCTTTCTGTATACCACCCTCATTGTTTGGTTTCTTAACCTCCAAAAAGGCGAGCGGCATACCGTTGATCAAAATATTAATATCCGGCCTAAATGACCCATCTTCTGTTCCCGAAACAATGCTAAAAGGCAATTCATCCACCACTGCAAAATCATTTTTCATTATATTTTCAAAATCGATCAGTTTTACCTTTTCCTGTGGATTGATAAGCCAATTATAAAACTCTTTACCCAAGTCATTATTTTTCAATACACCATGAATATCCATGATAACAGACCTAATCTCATCATAAGTAAACTCTCTGCCATTTATTGTCTCAAGAGCAGCCTTAAATCTATTGATAAATATTTTTGTATGAAAATCAATATCCGCATCATCCGTTTTAAGCGATTGGTAGTGGTATCCAAGTCTAAGAAATTGAATGGTGGCTGGAATTTTTACTCTTGTATCTTCATTAAATACTGCCATGGCTTAACCTCTTTTATGTATGTAGACTTCTTTATACTCTGTAATATATCATACTGTTTTTATACGCTAATGTCAACAATCCCACTTTGAACTTTGTCCATATTTATAAATTTTTTACATTGAGCGAATAGGATCGACCAAAGCGGGATATTGGAGAATCAACTAAAATAGAGCCACCCATTCACAAGAGTGGCTCACCATCTAAAAGGCAGTGCAGACGTTTCTACTCCACCACCCGCACCACCTGATTCTCCTTGAGATCCGCCGTGGAGGTCAGAACGATCGCCGTATCCGGGGACAGGCCAGCCGACTGAATGGCGGCGTAGCGCTCGTTCTGATCCTCCACCTCCACGTACAGCGCCGACACATGCCACTCCACACCCAGAATACCGTTCTCCTGCCGCAGGATGTAGACAAAGCTGCTGTTGTTCCCATCCTTGTGCAGTGCGGACAGGGGCACTACCATGTCAAAATTCTGCGACTGCCAGGTGCTTTTCAGCGTCACCTGCTGCCCCAGATCCATGCCCATATCCGTCACATCCAACAGGATCTTCGTGCCGCCGTCCGGCTGGGACTCCAGATAGCTGATGATTCCTTCCGCGCTGCGTTTTCCGCTGCTGACCGTCTCATATTGAAGCTGCATCCTTGTACCCACAGACACATATTTGGCCTGTTCTTTGGTCAGCTGCGCCCAGAGCTGCCGCAGGCCGTCATCCGGCGTATAGAGCAACTGCGCCGTGTCGGGAGTCCGCTGTCCCACGCCCACACAGAGCTGCGTGACCTTGCCGCTCTCCCCTGCGCGGATCCACCCTTCCGCCTCCACCAGCTCCTGCAGCTGCGCGATCTCACTCTCCAGATAAGCCTGTTCCAGTTTAGCCAGATCAGCCGCCGCCTGATAACCGCCCTGTGACGCCGCCCAGGCGTCCTCCACGTCTCGCCAGGCCGTCTGTAACCGATTTCCGATAGATAACTCTGTATCCTCGGCCGCCTCAGCTGCCTGGATCACCGTCTGATCCTGCTGTTTTGCCTGCGCCTCAAGCTGCGCAATGGTATTTTCCAACTCCCTGCATTGCTGACAGTCCTCAGACACAGAGGGCTGCCCATTGTCCCCGCCGCTGACAGTATCCAGGCCATCCCTCTGCTGCCCGCCGTGGGCCGTCTCCTTTTTATGCTGCTCCAAATCCTTCCGGGCCTGATCCAGCTCTCTTCCGGTCTGATCCCGGGCAGCCCGGGCACGGGCATAGTCCTCTCTGGCCCGGCTGAGCAGCACCTCGCCGTTTCGCTGCTCAGCCTCCCAGTCCTGCTGGGCACGGGTCAGTGTTTTCGCACTGTCCTGCCGTCCCAGCGCGCTCTGGCTCTCCGCCTCCCGCTGCTGACAGGCCTGCCTCTGGCGCTCCAGATCTTTCTCTTTCAAAATGCGTTCCAGATCTTCTACATCCAGCTGCAAAAGTCCGTCCCCCTCCGAAAAGCTGTCCCCTTTCTGTACGCCTATCGCTGCTATCCGCAGCCCGGACGGGGCATAGATCCCGTACTCCTGCCCTGTCTCCACGGCTCCCACGGCGGATACCTCATGATACAGAGACATCTCTTTGGGAACGGTGGTGGTCACGCGGGGAAGTTTTGCCGTATAGATCCCCTTGGTCACCAGACTGCATATACCCATCACCGCTATAAACAGAAAGAAACCCACGATCACTGCCTTTCTTTTCTTGTCCATTTTTTCTCTCCTATATCTTCCTATCGAAATTCCCAATTAGTATATCTCCCAGTGTAAAGCCCTCTCCCCGACAAGACTGCCCCGCCAATACACTTTCATTACGCTTTCAATCCGGACGTGACGATCCCCTGTTCCAGCGCGTCATGGAATATGGCAAAGACAAACAGAGACACCGCCAGCGTGATCACACTGGCCGCGCAGGCATAGCCCGCCTGGTCCATGGCGATCTCCGGCAGATACAGAGACAACGGCCATAAAGACTTATCCTGCAAAAAGGTAAGCGGCTCCTCCATCATGTTCCAGCTCTCCAGAAAACTTAAGATCATGGCCGCCAGTATCCCCCCCTGGGCCATGGGCAATCCTATACGCGCAAAGCTCTGCAATTCCCCGGCTCCGTCCACCCTTGCGGCCTCCAGCAGCTCCACCGGGATCCCCGCGAAACTGCGGTAGATCAGGAACACGGGGAAGGTGGAAAATATGGCCGGCAGCACCACCGCCCACCGGGTGTTTATCATCCCCGCATCCTGCAATACCAGATATTTGGACAGCATCGTCACCTGAAATGGCAGTAACATCAGGATCACATACAGGGAAAACAGCACGTTCCTGCCCCGAAACTTATATACGGCAAAGGCCCAGGCCGCCGGCACGGCTATAAGCAGCTGCCCCAGCAGGATCCCCCCCGTCATCCCCAGCGAATTCCAGAACAGTTTAAAAAAAGCCGGCGAGTAGAACAGCAGTCTCCGATAATGCTCCGCCGTGGGATAGTCCGGTATCCAGCGCCAGCCGATATATTCCTGGGTATCATACAGATAAGCTGCCGTCCGCTGTCTCCACTCCTGACCATCCGCCAGAGAACCGCTGACCAGCATCAGCACCGGCAGGCATATGGCGGCTCCCAGTGCCAGAAATATTCCCGCCGCCAGCCAGTTCAATATTTTTTTCTTCATAGATCCTCCACCGTATTCCAAAGCCTCTGCAACAGAAGAGACAGCGCCCCCAGCACCAGCGCCATCAGCACCGCTCCCGCCGCCAGCTTATCCATATCCAGCTTGGTATACCAGTTCTGGAACAAATGCTGCAGCAGATAGATGTCCTGCTGGGGATAGGCGCCGCTGACCAGGTACGCCTCCCGGAAAGACTTAAAGGCATTGAGCAGGGACAGCACCGTAATGGTGTAAGCGCTGCCCTTTAGATTCGGCAGGGTGATCTGGAAAAAACACCGTATCCTCCCCGCCCCGTCCACTCTGGCCGCCTCCGTCTGCTGGACCGGTATGGCTTTCAGTCCCGCCAGCCACAACACCATGGTATACCCCAGGTTTTTCCATACATAGCTGCCCACTAAAACAGCCAGAGCCGTGCTCTCCCCCATAAAATCCACATGGGTTCCCAACCAGGCATTCAGAAAGCCCTGCCGGGAAAAGACCAGCCTCCACACCAGCACTACAGTGGCCGCAGGGATCGCCATGGGCAGCAGATACAGCGCTTTAAAGCGTTCCAGCCTAGGAATCCTACAGATCACCAGCGCCAGCAGCAGGCTTAGGGAGAGCAGCAGCGGCAGACTCAGGAGCATAAACCGCAGCGTGTTCCCCACTGCCAACCGAAACGCCTCATTTTCCAGCACTTTGCGGTAGTTATCCAGTCCCACCCACTGACCGGACAGGGCGGTGGCAAAGGAACGCCGCAGCACATCCCCGGTGGGCAGCAATACCAGATACCCTACCCCCAACAGGCTGGGAGCCAGGAACCACAGTCCCCGGCTCCCGCCCCGCCTCACAGCTCTTGTAATCTTTTTCATACTGATAAACCTCTCCTCCACTATTCGGCCAGATACAGAGATACTTTCTTCTCAATCTCCTTCAGGGCGTCCTCTACAGTGATCTCATCGGTAAGCGCCTTGGCGCCCACCTCTATCACCGCGTCATATACCCGGCTGTCACACTGGCTGACCCCCTGGCAGGCCTCCAGGATCTGCCGCAGCGCCGCCAGCTCCTCCTCAGAGGGGTTATCCACTTCCACCATTTGATCCTTGCCATTGATATCCTCAAAGCTCATAAAAGCACTGATCCCTTCATCCTCGTTTCTGCGGATCTGTTCCTCCAGCACATCCCAGTTGGTGGAACCCATGCCCATATAACTCTCTGTGCTGAATTGTTTGGACAGCGCGTAGGCCACAAACTCCAAAGCCTGCTCTTTTACCTTGGACGTCTCGTTCACCGCCAGTATATTGGATGCCTGGCCGATGCAGCCGTTCTCTCCTGTCAGGGGAACCATGGTCATCCCCAGCATACTCATGACCTCCGACGTCATACTGTAGTCTCCCATTATGGACATATTGCTGTTCAACAGACCCATGGCAAAGGGCGAGCCGAAATACATGGCGTTCTCCACCTGGTAGCCTGCCTGTGTCCAAATCTGCTCTCTTCCGTTTATATAGCTCACAAGCTGATCCATACCCTCCATTTCCCTGGCTGTCATCCCGGAGATCTGGGCATTGTAGATCCGTTTTGCCAGTGTCAGGAAATTCTTTACCGCTTCACTGTCAACGCCGCCGTTCTCATTCATCCAGTCGCCTGTAGATACCACCGCCAGCAGTCTCAGAGCATTTTCCGGCCTGTTAAAGCTCAGCAGCGAGCCTTCCGGCTGCGCCGTCCGAGATCGTTCTATCAGCTCCGCAAGCTGCTCCAGATCAGAAACGCCCTGTATCTTATCCGGGGCGCCCATAAGCACGGGCACCGTCATGGACATGGGCATGGCATATTGCCCCGTCCCCTGAGACGTATCCCTGCGATAGGATTGCCTCACCGCATCCATATAGCGTTCCCCGGTTCCGTCCAGAGTCGCCGTCAGATCGGCCAGCACGCCCTTTTCCGCATAGGTGTCATAGGGCAGATCGTCCAACAGCAGCACATCCGGGCCATTGCCGGAGGCCAGCTCCGTACTCAGCACCTTCAGGGCGTCCTCCCGGGTCATCCCCGTATCATCGCTCAGCGGATGCTCATAGGTGACATAGAGATCCGGGTGGCTCTGGGCAAAAGCGCCTACCACTCTCTGTATGTCCTCGTCGGCCTGCAGTCCCCACACCCGCAGGATATCCTCAGGCACGGTGGGCACCGCGGGATCGTACACATATTTTTTCAGCTGATCGTTGTAAAGTACATAAAACGCCTCTCCCATCTGCAGCATATTGACAAAGCTGTGCGCCATATCGCTCATGCTGCATAGGGACCCATCGATGATCTGTTCCATGGTACTGCCGTAGAGTACATGGCGGTAAAGCCCCTTTCTGGTCATCGCAAACAGGATGTCGTCTTCCTCTCCGGACATCCACAGCAGATAAGGTCTGCTGCCTATGTCTCCCGCCTGACCAAGCCAGGGCTTTAAAAACTCCTCCAGCACAGGATCCTGATCCGCCATCTTTTTTTCTTCCAGATCATAAAACTGTAGTGTCTCTCCCTGGATGACCAGATATTTTCCACAGGCAGTCAGATAATCGCAGCGCCCCGCAAACTCCGTCAGCACTTCCAGGCTGCCGTCCTGGCCGTTCACACGGTAAATACGATCCCGGCCTCCCAGATAAAAAGTACCGCTCTCATCGCAGGCTGCCGCGGCAATATATTCCTGATCGGACAGATCCAACGGGATACGGGTGCCGTCCGCCAGGAACAAAGCGTGCGCATATGTGAAAGAGTCATAGTTGATATTCCCCTCTTCATCCCGGGGAAACTGTACATAACCCGCAAGGATATCCCCCGCCTGGTTGCGTTGGAAATAGTTCATGATTTCATTGCTTAGCGGGTACTGCAGCTCCTCCGGGACCCGGCTTATCTCCTGCCAGCTCTGCTCCTGCCCGTCCAGCCGGTACCGGGTGCCGTCCATGGCGGTAAACTCTAACGCGCCGTCCTGCGTGGAGATATTCTCCACATACATCACACCCTCCGGCAGTGCTATGTCAGATTCCATATAGCGCCCCATGGCCTTCTCAGAGTTTCCGTCGCCCGCGGCATCCTGTCCGTCCCCGGCACTGCCCGCGCTGCCGGACTGTCCGGCCGTACTGCCCTCTCCTGTTCCGGCACTGGGACCGCAGCCCGCAAGCAGCAGCATGGAGGCCAGCCCCAGCGCCAGTATTCTTTTCATCATAGTCCGCATTTTCTTCATGTTCTCCTCTCATTCCTTTTCCGGGCGATATCCGCGTCCTGACAGACACGGCTCCTTTGCCCTGATGCGTCTTAAGTATAGCAGGAGATTCTCTAATCCGCCTCTAAATCTCCTCAAATTTTGCTCTACCGCCCCCGCTACGGTTCAGGCGCATATACTTAAGGAAAATTTATAAAATATTAAAGACTATTTAGAGAAAACTGTGTTAATCTATTTAAGAAAAAATGCCGGAGCATATACTATACTCAATGACACGGGCATAGTCACCAGGCTTTTATCTTGAAAGGAATTGTCTGTAAATGCGTATTCTGTTGATAGAAGATGACAGGAAACTGAACGAGGCTCTCTGCTGCGCGCTGCGAAAGGAAGGCTATGAGGTGGATACCTGTCTGGACGGCGAGGAGGGCTTATACTATATGGAGACTGGAACCGCGGATCTGGTACTGCTGGATCGGATGCTGCCCGGCCTGAGCGGAGCGGAGCTGCTACGGCAGCGGCGGCAGGCCGGGGACACTACGCCGGTGCTGATGCTGACGGCTATGGGCACTTTGGAGGATCGGATAACCGGACTAGATCTGGGAGCGGATGACTATCTGGTCAAGCCCTTCGCCATGGAAGAGCTGATGGCCAGGATACGCAGCCTCGCCCGCAGGGGAGCGGCCTTTCATGTGTCCAGCGATGAACTGACCTGGGAAGACCTTACATTGTCGGAATCCTCCTGTCAACTGACGGGGCCGGGAGGCGAGTGTACGCTGTCCCGCCGGGAGTGCGGACTGCTGGCCGCCCTGCTGCGCCACCCCCGGCAGACGCTGGGACGGAGCCAGTTGCTGCTCAGCGTCTGGGGGCCGGATACGGAGGTGGAGGACGGTAATCTGGACAACTATATCTTTTTTCTGCGAAGACGCCTGTCCTCCCTGTCCTCCACAGTAAAGATCCAGACCATACGGGGCGTGGGCTACCGGCTGGAGGCTAAAGTATGAACGACCGTATTCTGTTTCGGACGGCTCACCGCCGTCTGACTTTTCTGTGCGCCGGAATCACCGCCGCCATCCTCTGCCTGTTCTCCTGCCTCTATCTCTATCTGGCTGAACGGACACTGCAAGACAATCATCAACTCGCTTTCAGTCAAAACATGGCCAATCTCACCGACAGCCTGAGACAGCAGACCGTGATCACACACAGCTATCTGAACACCCTGGAGCAGAACAATGATTACCAGATCTATCTTTGGGATCATGAGATTCCCTATCACTTCAATACCGTATCCGGTCATACTCTGTCCGCCGAAGTCCAGGAACTGCTGCTGTCTCTGCTCTCCCCAGGCAGCGGGGAGAACGGCCCGGCCTCCATTCCCGGCGTCAGATATACCCTGGTGTCCTCCGGTCAGAATCTGGCTCTGGTACACCTGAAACTGGAACCGGATGCGGAATATCAGGTCTATCTGGCCCGTCTGAGCATTGGTCAGCGCTCCGGCATGCAGATACTGTCCGAATCCGAAACGCCGGGAGTCATACTGCTGGTGGCCTCCTCCCGGGAGGAACTCACGCAGCAGATTCGGGAGCAAAGACTGCGCTTTCTGCTGATCGATCTGACCGGGATCCTGCTGCTGACCCTCTTTGCCTGGTTTTTCACAGGAAAAATGCTGCACCCTCTGCGGGAAAGCCACGACCGGCAGATCCGATTTGTGGCAGACGCCTCCCATGAGCTGCGCACCCCCCTGGCGGTGATACGGGCCTGCATACACGCAAAACCTCCCGCCTATGAGCAGACCGTAGATCAGGAATGCGCCCGGATGGGGCGCCTGATAGAAGATCTACTGACTTTGAGCAGGCTGGACAACGGGGAGACGCTGCCCTCATATCAGGATGTGGATCTGGACACGCTGCTGCTGACTGCATACGAACAAATGGAGCTGCTGGCGGCTCAAAATAAGATCCGTCTGCAACTCCGTCTTCCGCAGGATGCTCTGCCCCATATCCAGGGGGATCCGCATCGGCTGCAACAGCTTTTCACTATCCTGCTGCAAAATGCTCTAAATTATACTCCCGAAGGGGGTATTGTGACTCTCAGCGCCCGGCTCGCCCCGGACAGGCCCCATGCTCTGCAAATTCTGGTATCCGACAACGGCCCCGGTATCCCGGATGCCGACAAGCACCACATCTTTGAGCGTTTCTATCGGGCCCAACAGTCCCACACGGACCGCTCCCACTTCGGTCTGGGGCTGTGCATCGCCCGGGAGATCGCCTCAACTCACGGAGGAACGCTCACCGTATCGGATACGGAGGGCGGAGGAGCCACCTTCTGTTTCTCCCTGAAATGCTGATCATCGCTTTTCAATGATCCGGTCTATCAGCCCAAAGTCCAGCGCCTCTTCGGCGGACATATAATTGTCCCTCTCGGTGGCAGCATTGATCTCCTCCTCTGTCCTGCCGGTTTGCCAGGCCAGGATACGGTTCACCCGTCTCCTGGTCTGCTGGAGATGATCCGACACGATCTGAATATCCGTTGCCTGGCCCTTGACGCCGCCCCCGATGGCGGGCTGATGGATCATGATCTCCGCGTTGGGCAGGGCATATCTCTTGCCTTTCGTTCCCCCTGCCAGCAAAAAAGAACCCATGCTGGCCGCCATCCCCAGACAGATCGTGGATACGTCGCACTTGATATACTGCATGGTGTCATAGATCGCCAGCCCCGACGGTATGGAACCGCCGGGACTGTTGATATACAGCTTAATGTCCTTCTCCGGATCCTGGGCCTCCAGAAACAGCATCTGCGCCACCACCAGACCGGCGGAGGCGTCGCTGACCTCCTCCCCCAAAAAGATGATCCGATCCGCCAGCAGACGGGAATAGATGTCGTAGCTCCTCTCTCCCCTGCCGGTCTGTTCCACCACATAAGGTATCAGGCTCATGCCGCCATCCCTCCCCTCATAGAGCAGTAGGGATGCAGACCGCCACAGCCCTTGGGCAGTCTGACCGCGACGCGGCCGGAGATACGCTGCCTTCTGCGCCTGTATTCCTGCGGCGTACACTGATATTCCACGCGAAAAGCCTGCGTAAAGGCCTGCTGCGAGCCATAGCCCGCGTCAAAGGCGATCTCAAGGATCGGCTGCTCTGTCTGGGCCAGCTTTCTGGCCGCCTCCTCCAGCCGCCTTCCCTGAATGTATTTGTGGAGCGTGCTGCCTGTTTCCTTCCGGAATGCTCTGGCCACATAATACTTGGAATAGTGCAGCTCCCGGGCAATCTCCTCCAGAGACAGCTCCCGCTCCGGATGTTTCTCAATATAGGCGATCACTTTTTCCGCCACGGTTATGTTTCCCATACATACTTCCTCCCATATAAAGGTTCTCGGGAACCCCTATTTACATACCCTGACATTGCGGCAATCTCATTTTTCGGACAATGCCGCTTTCATATATAAACAGGATAACACAACGGACGGAAACTTGTTTGCATAAAAATTGCCCTTTTAGCCTCTGGCCGCCAGCGCCTGGGCAATATCCTCCCGCATGTCCAGCACCGCCGCCCGGGAGGCGTCCGCATAGCCCTCGGCCCCGTACCTCGCGTATTTCTCCTGCTGGTAGGCGGCGATGATCCCTCTGGAGGAATTGATGATAGCCCCCAGGCCATCCTGATTAAAGAAATGCACCAGATCGGCGCCCTTTCCGCCCTGGGCTCCATAGCCGGGCACCAGAATAAAGGCCTTGGGCATGATCTTCCGCAAGACTCTGCCCTGCTCCGGGTAGGTTGCTCCCACCACAGCACCTATATAGCTATAAGTATCGCCCATGCACTCCTCTCCCCAGGCCGCCACCTGCTCGCCCACCAGTTCATAGATGGGCCTGCCGTCTGCTATGCGGTCCTGCAGCTCGCCGCTGCTGGGATTGGAGGTTTTCACCAACACAAAGATCCCCTTCTTTTCCTCCTGGCAGACTTTGATAAAGGGTTTCACCCCGTCGGAACCCAGATAGGGATTCACCGTCGCAAAATCCTCGTCAAAGCCATAGTATGACTTCTCTCCCACCTGTACCTTGCCCAGGTGACCCACCGCATACGCCTCGGAGGTGGAACCGATATCGCCCCTTTTCACGTCGCCGATGACCACCAGCCCTTTCTCCTTGCAGTAGTCCACGGTTTTCTTGAAAGCCACGACGCCGGGAATGCCGAACTGCTCGTACATGGCGATCTGGGGTTTCACTGCGGGAACCAGATCGTATATGGCGTCCACGATCCCCTTGTTGTACTGCCAGATGGCCTCCGCAGCCCCCTCCAGTGTCTCCCCGTACTCCGCGAATGCCTTCTCCTGGATCTGCCCCGGGATAAACTTCATCATGGGGTCCAGTCCCACCACAATAGGGGCGCCTGTCTGCCGGATCTTACCGATTAGTTTGTTTATCATTGCTCTGTTATCCTTTCTTATTTCTGATATTGGGCACTTGCAAAACCATCTTTTTCCAGTACCGAATTGTGCAGATTGTATATTCCATAAGCAGGCCCTACCGAGCCGTCGGTACTTAGATGCCGTATTTTGGCATCTTATGTACCGCTACGGTGAGGACGGAGCGAGAGCGTGCCTGCGTTGGGATATACAATTTGCGCAATGACACTGGCATAGTAACTATGTTTCGCAATTTCCTATTCTGATATGACAAGAGCGCTGCACTCTCGCAAGTTCAACGCTCTGTTTGTACGTTCATTCAACGCTGCCGCGTCAGACCGACACCGCCAGTTTCTGCTCCGTATACTTCCTGATATTGGACGCGTTCACATACTTATGGAAATCATCGCCCTCCACCACCACCAGCGTGGGGGCCTGCATGACGCCGTAGCGCCTTGCCAGCTCCATGTTCTCCTCCGCGTCGATGGGCAGATACTTTTCGCCCTTCAAATATTCCTTGGCCAGCTTGCAGTTGGGACAGGTCTTGGTGGTAAACAGATACTTCACATTCTGGGGTTTCTGTACTTCCACCTTCACCTCATCCGGGGAATCGGATGTCAGGTTGGACAGAGTTACCATACTGCGCATGGGACGCTTCAACACCGAATTTTCCACAACGTACTCTGTACGGTTGGCGTATTCCTGGAGTTTACCGTCGTTCCAGTTCTGTACCGGACGATAATAACCGGTGATACGGCTGTAGATTTCCGTCTTGCTGCCGCAGTGAGGGCAGGTGGCCTGCTCTCCCGCCAGATACCCATGCTGCCTGCAGATGGAATAGGTGGGGGACATGGTATAATAAGGCAGTCTGTAATTCTCCGCGATCTTTCTCACCAGAGACGCCGCCGCCTTCCAGTCAGGCAGCTTTTCTCCCAAAAACGCATGGAACACGGTGCCGGAAGTGTACAGGGTCTGGAGCTCGTCCTGGATATCCAGCGCGTCGAAAATGTCCACCGTATAGTCCACAGGCAGATGAGAGGAATTGGTATAGTAGGGAGTGTCCCCCGGCTTGCCCGCCGTCTTGATGGCAGGCCACTTCTTCCTGTCGTGCTTGGCCAGACGATAGGTGGTGCTCTCCGCAGGGGTGGCCTCCAAATTGTACAGATCGCCGTACTGCTCCTGGTAATCGGAGAGACGGTTCCTCATATGGTTCAGCACTTCCTTGGTGAAATCCTGGGTGCGCTTATCCGACATATCCGCCCGCAGCCAGTTGGCATTTAATCCCACCTCGTTCATGCCGATCAGGCCTATGGTGGAAAAATGGTTGTCAAAAGTGCCCAGATATCTCTTGGTATAAGGATACAGGCCTTCATCCAGCAGCTTGGTGATCACGCCTCTCTTGATCTTCAACGACCGGGCCGCAATATCCATCATGTGATTCAGTCTCTTGTAAAAATCGTCCTTGTTGGAGGACAGATAGGCGATCCTGGGCATATTGATGGTCACAACGCCCACGCTGCCGGTACTCTCCCCGGAGCCGAAGAAACCGCCGGTCTTTTTGCGCAGCTCCCGCAGATCCAGCCGCAGACGGCAGCACATGCTGCGCACGTCGCTGGGCTCCATGTCGGAGTTGATATAGTTGGAAAAATAAGGGGTACCGTACTTGGCCGTCATCTCAAACAGCAGCCGGTTGTTCTCCGTATCGGACCAGTCAAAGTCACGGGTGATGGAGTAGGTGGGAATCGGATACTGGAAACCTCTTCCGTTGGAGTCCCCTTCGATCATGGTCTCGATAAACGCCTTGTTGACCATGTCCATCTCCCTCTTGCAGTCCTTATATTTGAAATCCATCTCCACGCCGCCCACAATGGCCGGCAGCTCCGCCAGATCGCTGGGTACGGTCCAGTCCAGCGTGATATTGGAAAACGGTGCCTGCGTACCCCAGCGGCTGGGAGTGTTCACCCCATAGATGAACGCCTCGATACATTTCTTTACTTCCCCATAGGAGAGATCATCCACTTTGACAAAGGGCGCCAGATAAGTATCAAAGGAAGAAAATGCCTGCGCCCCCGCCCACTCATTCTGCATGATACCCAGGAAATTCACCATCTGATTGCACAGCACGGACAGATGTCTGGCCGGAGCGGAAGTGATCTTGCCGGTGATGCCTCCCAACCCTTCTTTAATCAGCTGCTTTAAGGACCAGCCCGCACAGTATCCGGTGAGCATGGACAGATCGTGTATATGGATATCCGCGTTGCGGTGGGCCTCCGCGATCTCCTCGTCATAGATCTCCGACAGCCAGTAATTGGCCGTCACCGCACCGGAATTGCTCAGGATCAGTCCTCCCACGGAGTAGGTCACGGTGGAGTTCTCCTTCACGCGCCAGTCCTCCACCTTCACGTAACTGTTCACCACATCCTTGTAGTCCAGGATCGTGGACTTCATGGTGCGCATCTTTTCTCTCTGCTTGCGGTACAGGATATACGCCTTGGCCACTTCCTCATAGCCGGCCTGTCCCAGAACTTTCTCCACGCTGTCCTGAATATCCTCCACATAGACGGCGCCGTCCTTTACCTTGGGCTGAAAATCCGCAGTCACCCGCAGCGCCAGCAGATCTATGATATCATTGTTGTACTCTTTCTGCGTAGCCGTGAAAGCCTTCATGATGACATCGTTAATCTTGCTCAGCGTAAAATCTACTTTACTTCCATCCCTCTTCATTACCTGAATCATCTGCATTTTCTCCCCATTCATCGTAGAATACTTCTATTCTACCATTGTCTGGAATATAAGTCAATCGCTTAGCCACAATATCTTGTATTTTGTTTAATACTATGTGGAAAATCTTGTAGAGACCTCCAAAGGCAATAGATTCCCGCTAGCGGGTGGAGAGAAAATCATATTCTCTTTTTGCCACCTGATCGTCGGGATAAGTTCTTAAATAGCTCTCCATAAGTACCGCCGCCTGCCGATAGTCGTGCAGATATTCGTAAGTCACCGCCTCATTGAAGAGCAGCGACTGCATCATATCGTTGTCCTCGATCTGCATACCAGCCTGAAAAGCGGACAGCGCCGCATAATAATCTCCCCTGGCCATCTCACACAGCCCCAGTTGATTGTAGATCCGGGCGTCCGAAGTGTCTTTGGCCAGATAATTGTTATACACGCTGGCTGCATAGTTGTAATCGCCGGTGGCCTCGTAAGATTTGCCCAGATACAGGGATGCTTCCGCCCCTCCCTGGTCCTTGGCCGTCTCCAGCGCCAGGTACGCGGACTGGTACTCTTCCAGATAATAATACATCCTCCCCTTATCATAGGCGCTCATCTGCTCTTCGTTTGTATCCATGGCCGCCCGCAGATAAGTCTGTCCCGCCTCTTTATATCCATGGCTGTGGAGCACTTCGTAGATCTGGATCAAGCGATCAAAATTCTTGCCGTCCATGGCTATGACTCTGTCAAAATCCTCCTTGGCCGCCGTGTAATTGTCCTGCCCCATACGGGCATTCCCCCGCAGAAACAGAGCGTCCTCGTTGCCGGGCTGCATATCCAGAATAGCATTATATATCTCCTCCGCCTCCTGCAGCCTGCCCTCCTTGGTATAAGCCGCCGCCAGATAGAAGTTGATGTCGTAGTCCACATCCTCCACCCAGCCATCGGAATAGCTCAGCGCCTCCAGGAAACACTGCGATGCCTCGCCGTACTGCGTCATGCCCATATACGCTATGCCCTCTGCTCTGGACAGCGCCTTGCCGCCTTCACCTGCGGCTCTGGCCGCGTCAAAATATTCTATGGCGCTCTGATAATCCAGGGCTTTCAGTGCCTCCATGCCCAGTGCCGTATTCTCTCCGGTTTTGCCGCAGCCGCCGAAAATCAATATACATCCCAGCGCTGCCGCACCGCTTATGACTGCTTTGGCGCCTTTCCTTTCGTATCTTATCATGTCTTTCCCGTTCCTCTTCCTCAACAAGATCCCCGGATCATTCCGGCTTTCTGGCATGCTTTTTCCCGCTCTTCTCCTGATACATATTCTTATCCGCCTGCTGCAGACAGCTCAGCAGCGGTACGCACTGATCGCAGCGGGCGTATCCGATGCTGGCGGAGAGTTCGTAGGGTTTACTGCTGCTCTCGTTGAACCGGTTTATCTGTCCGCGTATCGCCGCGATCCTGGATTCCACGATCCCCTGGGACTGGGTGGCCATGCAGATCTGAAACTCATCGCCGCCGGTGCGGGCTGCCACTCCCGCCTCTCCCTGCTCCGCCGCCAGGATCTGCGCCAGCGCCTTCAGCGCCACATCCCCCTCCAAATGTCCGAAGTGATCGTTAATATATTTCAGGCCGTCCATATCCACGCTGACCACGAAGAAACTTTCCCCGCTCTGCCGCAGATGATCGTACTGTTTCTGCAATACCCGCTCCATCTCTCTGCGGTTGGGTATCCCCGTCAATTCATCCCTGCCGTACTGCTGGCGCATCTCGTTCAGGGCCTGGTTCTCCGTATACATCTGTAATTTGGCCAGAGACATGGACATGCTGGCGATCCAGGTCTGGAACTGATATCTCAGCTCATCCGGCGAATCCGTGGTCATCACCACATACCCGAAACAATCGTTCCTCTCATGCAGGGTGCTGATATACAGGATCTCCCCCTCCCGGCGATAAGCCTCCGGCAGCAGTTCCCCCCGCAGAAAGCGCTCCTCATGGGGGATATCCTCCTTCATATTCATCACATTCCGCAGGATCATATGCTCCGTGTACTGACCCATCTTGGCAGCCTTTTCCTCCTGGCGCTCCTGCTCGTCGCACATGCAGATATAGATACGCTCAAACCGGATCACGCTGATATATGCGCGCCCCACGTTCATCAACGCTCTGAATGTATCTGTGTTTTCCAGATCCACATGCATGGAACTGCCATGGTAGAGCGCCCTTTGCAGCTGCTCCTTGCGGTGGAACAGTTTCGTGACCGCCTCGGTATCAATGCTCTCGGCGCAGCCGCAGGAACCTCTGAACTTGCTGACGATCTCCACGCTGTCTATCCCCTCGTGGGCCTCCCGCCCCCGCCATAGGTTCTCCAACATATAAACGGCCTTGCGCCCCATATCCCGGTAATTGACCCGGATGCTGGTCAGGGCGGGAATGGACACGCTGGCCTCCTCCACATCATCAAATCCCGATACGCATACCTGCTCCGGCACCTGGATCCCCTTCTTTTGCAGCGCGTTACAGATGGACATCGCCATATAATCGTTGGCGCAGACAATGACCTGGGGCAGGGGTTTTCCCTCCTCCAGAAACCAGTCAAGCGCCTCCTCGCCCATATTCTTCCAGTAGTTGCCGTAAAACACCATATGCTCCGTCACTGGCAGTCCGTATTTTTCCATGGTATCCCGGTATGCTTTCAACCGCAGCTGGGCGTCCAGCATCTCCCGCTTTCCCGACATAAAACAGATACGCCGGAAACCGTGTACCTGGATAAAATGCTCCACCATATTGCAGACCGGGGCATAATTTTCCGTGGAAATAGTGGGGAAACGGGGATCCTCCCTGCGCAGGCAGACGACCTGGCAGTTTGTATGTTCCTGCAGCATCTCCGTCAGCTCCTCATACATTCCCTCCACATTGAACGTATCCCCTGCCAGGATCACGCCGTCATAACTGGCCAGATCCGGTATCTGTATGATGCTCTTCTCCCCATAGCCATGAAAGACGTTCGGGCTGTACGACCCGAAGTTATTAAAGATATGCAGGCTGTACCCCTGTTTCCGAACCTCCTCTATGATTCCTCCTGTGACGTCCGACTGATACTCTGCCGATACTTCCCCCACAAACAATGCGATCTTTTTCATTATGCCTCCCACGTCCGCCCCCACGTTCAGGTCAAATTGTCTGGATTTATACTTATCATACTATTTTTGTGGCAAAATGTCTATAAAAAAAGAACCCTCACGGCGTAATTTCTGCCAAAAGGGTTCCTGTGAAACTATAATATTTTCTATACCGGCGCCGCGCCACGCAGCCTGTCCGTGATATAGGCGCACACCTGGCTGCGATCCATTCCCAGCGCCACCGCCAGTTCACCGTACAGGCTGTCCTCCGCCAGCTTGATATACCGGCCGTCCACTGCCGTCTCCTTCCGCCCGGCCTGCAGACGTTTCTCTCTGCGCCCATAGATCGTCTTTATCACCCGCACCCACTCCGTGCTGTTGTTGCTCCTCATACAACTGCGGTATTCCTGCTCCACCATCTTCTCGTTGGATATTTTCAGCGGCATGATATCCGGAATCTCCTCCACAAGCCGCTCGGCCTGTTCCCGGGTAAGCACCTCCCGCAAAGACGCAGCGTTCTCTACCGGCACATAGACAGTGCTGGCTGATATATACTGCGGTTTCAAAATATAATACAGTTTCGCCTTATCCACACCGGAGATATCCAGCGTTGTAATATCCTCTATCGTACATACGCCCTTATTGCCGCATACCACATACTGCCCCACACTGTACATATTTACCTGCCTTTCTTTCATGCTTTATAATTTTTCGATCATTACCTATATTCTACCTATATTTTAACACTTTTAAACCAGCTGTGTCAGCAAAATTTCAGAATCTTCTTCAACTTTGTGAAACATGTCGGTAAATATCCCCGTATGCATTGTATATTCTGTCTATGACTTTTTTCCTAAATTACCGGCAAAACCAGGCATTTTCCCTCCGTTCATCCCAATTTTTCAAAAAAAGAACCTGTGGAGAGCTCCCCCACAGGTTCTCGATTAATCTCCGAGTCTCATCAGATCTTAAACTTAGATATGGTCTCATGCAGCTGATCCGCCACGGCGTTCAGGCTGCGGGCATTTCCGTCGATGCTTTCCATGATGGCGCTCATCTCCGTAGCGGACGCGGAAGTCTCCTCCGTGCTGGCCGCGTTCTCCTCGGCGATCGCTGTCAGATTCTGCACCACATCCACCACCTTGACCCTGGATTCATCCAGCTCTTTGGTCTGTTTGGCAATGGCCCGGATACCTTCTATAGACAGTGCAATGCCCTGCTCCACATCCCCGAAAGCCTTCTCTGTCAGGGTTACGTTCTCGTCCTGCTTTTCTATAACGGTTTTTACATCAGTCATGGTCTGCACGGAACGCTGGGTCTCCTGGATCAGCAGTTCGATGATAGCTGTGATCTGCTGGGCAGACTCGTTGGACTGCTCCGCCAGTTTCTGGATCTGCCCTGCCACCACGGCAAAGCCTCTCCCCTGCTCCCCTGCGCGGGCCGCCTCGATAGAGGCGTTCAGAGACAACAGATTGGTCTCCTCCGCTATGTCCGTGATGATATCCACCGCCGTCTTGATCTTCATGGCAGACTCGTTGGTCACATCCGTCTGCTTGGAGATCACGGCTATAGCATCCTTAGTCTGCTGGTTTACTTCACCCAGAGCCTTTAAGATCTCCATGGCCTGCTCTCCGGCGCTGCGCATCTTGCGGGCATTCTCCCGCAGTTCTTCCACTTTGGCATCGGTCTCCTCGATCATATTGCCCATGACGATAATCTGCTCAGTGGCGGTCTGCGTCTCCTGAGCCTGACTGGTCGCGCCCTCGGCGATCTCATTGACGGCTTTCTCCACCTGTTCCACCGTATTCATGGTCTCGTCCACGCTCTGGGCCATACTTCCCGCGGACTCATGTAACTTGCCGCACTGTTCGTTGATATTGGTTGCCACCTGAGCCAGTTCCTGCTGCAACACCGAGATTGCGCGGCTCATCACACCGGTCTCATCCTTACGGTTTCTGTTGAGCAACCCTTTTTTCATCTCATTTTTGGTGAAATCCAACTCCGCCAGACGGGCCGCTTCCTGAGTCGTTCTCTCAATGGGTTTCACCAGCCTGAGCGCCACGATAAAGCCCACTATATTGCACAGGAACAGCACGATCAAACCGCCGATACTGCTGTTTACCGTCAAAGTCCTCACCGAGGCCAGAATCTCCTTCTCATCCGCCGTCACCACAAGGATAAATTTCATATCCGGGTCAATGTAGAAAGACGCATACTTGGTCACACCCTTAAAATCATAGATGATAACATCCGTCTCGGGCCTGTTGCCCCGGGCGATCTCAGCCACCAACTGCTTGACCGCGTCATTCTCCACCGGCTGGCCGATCTTTTCCGGCGTGGGATGATACAGCATCATACTGTCGCTGGATACCAGATAGGCATAGCTGCTGTCCATGCCCCTGACTTTTACGCCGCCCAGATGCTGCTCCAGGATCTCTGGCGTCATGATCGCATCATATCCCTGAGCCTTCACATCTCTGACCAGACTCTCACCGGCAATATACACCATGTCCTCCATATAGTTCTCCGTAAGATTGGACACACTGTTACTCGACAGCGGAACCGCGGTAGCTATGCAGATAACCACACTGGATAATACGGTGCCGAACACCAATAACAGGATCTTAACTTTAATAGAGTGGAAAAATGAAACTTTGTTCTTCTGTTCTTTCATGATCTGCGATACCCTCTCTGAACTGTTATGTATTTATAAACGATACAAGCATTATATCATATTCTTAAGATTCTTACAAGGCGTTTGCAAGCTTTTGTTATTTACTCTGTTATTTGCTGCCGTCTATATTTTAATCTGCGTCCACTTCCCCCGCTTGAAACGGATGGACGCGAACAGGAATCTCGCCAGCTGGTCAGCCACCACGCCCATCCATATTCCGGCGATCCCCCAGCTCAACACATAGCCGAAGAAATAGGAGCCTGCCGTACGGATCACGGTAACGCTGACCGTGGAGGCCACGGCGGTGTACAGGGTATCCCCCGCCCCCCGCAGGCAGCCCATGTAGATCACCTGGGCGATCTGCAGCAACACTACGAAAATGATGATCCGCATGATCTGCACGCCAATGGCGATGATCTCTTCTTCCTTGAAAAACAGACCGTAGAGCCACTCTCCCCCAAAGAAATAGACTGCTGCCAGAACCACGGAGACGCAACCGCCCAGCATCCGGCAGATGGCCCCATACTGCCGGGCTTTCCGTTCGTCCCGGGCTCCCAGACTGTAACCGATCAGGGCCACCGCCGTGGCCTGCAGGCCGTCTCCAAAGGAAAAAGACAGGCTCATCACATTCATGCCCACCTGGTGGGCCGCCATGGCGGCGGTTCCCTGGCTGGCCGCCATCAGCGAGGTCATCATAAAGCCGATACGCATCAGCAGCTGTTCTGCGAAAACGCTGTATCCCACATGGATGATCTGTCCCATGGCTCCTATTCCCGGCCGTATCTTCTGCCGCCATATATAAGTCAGGCTGACAAAATTATCCTCTTTTCTCACGGACCAAAGGCTCATAAAGCTGGCCACCACCGTGCCGGACACCGTAGCCAGCGCCGCCCCCCGTATCCCCAGAGCGGGAAAACCCATATGACCCTGGATCAGCAGATAATTCAGAATGATATTGATAGTGTTGGAGACCAGGTTGGTGCGCATGGTGATCCGGGTGTTTCCCGCTCCCCTCTGGGCAGCGTTAACCCCCATCTGCACACAGTTAAAAACCATACCTCCCATAATGATCCGATAATACAACACCGCCGAGGCATGGGTGTCCGCCTCGGAGCCGCACAGGCGGATAATAGGGTCCGCGAAAGCCACCGTCAGACTGCTGATCACCGCCGCTGCCGCCAGAATAAAGAGCAGAAAAGTCACAAAGATCCGGTTGGCGTCCTCTTTCCGGCCCTCGCCCTTGCGCCGGGCCACCAGAGCCGATATGGACACGTTGCCGGCAAAAAACAGGGCCAGTCCCACCATCTTGGGCTGGGTGGTCAGTCCCACCGCCGCTACAGCGTCAGATCCCATGGAACTCACCATCAGAGAATCTACCAGTCCGGCAAACGCCGTAAAGAACGACTCCAGCACCGCAGGCCATGCCATGCCGATCACTTTTTTCACATCTTCCCGCGGATAACGCAGCATCTTCATCTGTACTCACCTCATAAAAAGACCTGACAGGCGCCGGGCCGGTCAGGTCGTCATGTCTATCTATATTCTACAACGCTTTGCGGATTATGCCAAGCCCCAAAGGATAAGGGCCGGTATGCACGGATATGGTGGCGCCGATCTGCAGGATCGGCATATCCTCCTCTTTCACTTTTCCGCCCAATGCCTCCAGCACTCTGCTCCGGTACTCCACCGCCTCCTCATAGTCATAGCCATACCCTACGGCAATGCTGTAGCGGCTCACATCCTCCCCAGACTCTTTCAGATAAGCCGTCAGCAGAGAGATGGTTTTGTCCAGATTCTTGCGCCTGCTGCGGCCGATACCGCTGGGAAATATCTCCCCCTGTTTCAGCGTGATCACTGGCTTGATACCCAAAAGGCTGCCTGCCACACTGCTCACTTTGCCGATACGCCCGCCGTGCGCCAGATATTCCATATCGCCCACGGTAAAAAATATCCTGCCAGTGCCCTTGATCTCCTCAACCTTTTTAATGGTATCCTCATAGGTCATACCGTTCTGCTGGCACTTTATCACCTCCAGCACCAAAATGCCCTGCAGCACTGTGTCCACAGTGGAGTCGATCACCTGTATCCGGGCCTGGGGCCGCTCCTCCCTGATCATCTGCATGGCGTTCATGGCCGACTGCAGAGAGCCGCTGAACTTGGTGGTGATACAGATGCAGAGCACGGGGATATCCTGCTCCACCCAAGGCATGAACGCATCCACATAATCCTGCGTGGAGGGCATGGAGGACTTGGGATACACCCCCTTGCGGTCCACCATCTGCTGATAAAAGTCCCGGATGCCGATCTCCTCGATCTCCTTGTAATAGTGGGTATCGTCAAAAGACACATAAAAAGGCACCACCGAATACCCCATCCGCTCCGCCCACTCCGGGGGCAGATCACAGGAACCGTCTGTTATGACATGAAATAGTTTACTCATAGAAAAAATATCCTTCCTCTTACATACTGCCGGCCTGTCAGCCCTTATTCATAAGTAGTCTAACATGAATATCCATTTTTTGCAATAGGTATGTAACATTTTGTGATATCGATATTTTTTCAAGTGGTTTTCAAAACTATTTTGTGAACTGTTCCTTAAACCAGCGGCCCGTACCGGACAGTTCGCTGTCGCTCCAGTCGCTGAGTTTACTGCAATTGCTGGAGATCAGCGCCGCCGTCTCGTTTTTATTGCTGACGGCCCACGCCACAAAGCTCACGTCATACCGATCCATCAGATCCACCCATGCCTGTGCGGATTTCTCATCGATGCCGCCGTTGCCGGAGGCGTCGCAGATGCTGCACTCGCTGACAAACACAGGCAGGCCATCCTTCAGCGCCTTCTCCAGATTGCCCCGCAGGTCATCCTTGTGGGTGGCGGCGTAAAAGTGCAGAGTGTACATGATATTGTCATAGTCCAAGATGGGATCGGCCGCCGCATCCCCGATCAGCTGGCTCCACTGAGGTGTTCCCACCAGAATGATGCCGTAGGGGTCGTTGGCCCGTATCACCGGAATGACCTCCTCCGCATACTTCTTGACATCTTTCCAGGACACGCTGCCGTTAGGCTCATTACATATCTCATAGATCACATTGCCGTAGTCCGCATATTTTTCCGAGACCTCGTCAAAGAAAGCGATGGCGTCCTCCCTGTGGATATTGGGATCTCCCTCCCCCAGCACATGCCAGTCGATGATCACATACATACCCTGCCTGGAGGCGTATTCCACGCCCTTGTCGATCAGTTCTTTCAGTTTTTTCTGATCCCCACCATTACTATACCCGCCATTCTCATCACTATACATGGCCAGACGCATCACATCCGCATCCCAGTCATTGCGAAAAGTGCGAAATGTCTCCTCGGATACATACTCCGGGAACCAGGCCAGCCCGTGGGTGCTGACACCGTGCATCTGATAGGGCTCTCCCTCCTGATCCACCAGACAGCCGTCTTCCACCCGCAGTCTGCCATGTTCGCCCACCGGCGTATCCTCGCTCAGCACATAACCGCCCAGAGAGTCTCCCGCCTGGATATCCGGCCCCTTGGCTCCCTGGCTCTGCGCAGTGCCGCCGCTCCGGGACGGCTTATCCTCCTGTGTTTTTTCCGTCTGTCCACCGCGGGCCGCCGGAGCGTCGCCCAGAGCAGCCGTGAGCTTGCCCTGCTGGGTCTCCGCCTCCACTGTAGCCGCTTTGAGTTCCCACTCGTCCTTAGTCACAACGGTGATACCGATGCCCTCCACCCTGCTATCCTCCCAGATTTCCTCATTGAAATCGGCGGGGGTGATGATCAGGCAGTCGTTCTCCTCATCTGTTTCGCAGCACCAATAGGAATCCACTTCACAGTCCTTAAAACCGGGAACTTTGATCTCCCAGTCCGTGATCTTTTGGCCCGACAGGTTCTCGATGGACGCCACATACTGATAGTAATAGCCGCCCTCTGTGCCCCAACTGCCGCTCAATTGTATATCAAGGACGATCTGGATTCCGTCTGCGGACTCGGAGGAGTCCTCCCCCCGCTGCGGTTTCGAGGATGCTGCGGCATCCTGATTCTCTCCTGCGGCAGGCCGCGCGGTGGCTGTGGGCTGCGGCGTCTCCTCCGCGGCAGGCTGCGCGGTGGCTGTGGGTTTCGGCGTCTCCTCCGCAGCAGGCTGCGCGGTGGCTGCCGGGTTCGGCACGGCCTCCGGGCTCTCGGGGGAAACGCCCCCCTCAGGGGAAGTATCTTCCCAAGGCATTTCCCCATCGGTTCCCGATGCCGTTTCCCCGGAGAGCAGGACATCCGCTCCGGTCTCTCTCTGTCCCCCCTTGGGAATATATCCCAGCGCCCAGAGCATTACCAGCACGATAGCGGCTCCAAGCACAATACCCGCCAACAGGCTGAGCGCCATATTCCGGGAGTATCTTTGTTCACTCATCTCTTTCATAGTATCCTCTTTCCGCGTAAAAATATAGCTACGCCTTACTCATTATAGCATATCTTTCCCTTCTTACCAACGATTTTTTACGGAAAACCCCAAAACTGTGGCAGCCCGCAGACCTTCACGTCTGCGGGCTGTCCCTCTCATCTCTATTGCTCTGTTTCCGCCTCCCGGATAAACTCCTGCACATACTCCTCCGGCAAGTCGCCCCTGCGCAGATACACGCTCCACTCCGCGCCGTCACTGTCCCGCACGGTCACATCCGGCACGAAGTCCCGAATCAGCGTTCCGGCACCGTGCATGCTCGCGTACTGGATCAGATCCAATACCTCCTCGATCATCTCCGGGTCAGTGATCGTAAAACTGTAGTCCTCAGGAGATTCGTCAGTCTCCGAAACCGCATGGGACACGTTCTCCTCCGCCGCGTACAGACTGTCGGGGTACACGCCAAACCACCCTCTTATGCTCCGCTCCACCGGACTGATGTGATCCTCTCCCTTATACCAATATTGGTTCCCATTCACATTGAAAGTGATGCTTTCTACCTTTTCCGCCTCCCATGGCAGATCAAAAATCTGTATACCGCTGTTTTCCAGAGTTTCCAGCGTCTGTTCCATTCCCTCAAAGATATCCAATATCACGGTGCGGTTCATTCCCTGGGATCGCATAATGATCTGTCCCAGCGAGCGGCCCTGTCCCCGAATGATGGTTCCGGGACTTTCCAGCAGATCCCGGTTATAGCTCTCCGCCACCTGCCGAATGATTCCTTCGTCCTTTGTCTCCATGTTCCTGCGTTCGCCGTCGTCATCGGGGCCGCCGGAGAAACGCATGCTGACGCAGGCGTCCACCGTATCCTCTGACAGATAATAGGCCGCCCGGGCATATTCCTCGCTGCACAGCAGAGGCGCCACCACGTCTTCATCCCATTCATAATAGGGATATACCCTATAATAGCTCCTACCGCTTAACAACGTTACTCTGACGTTAAATGTATCCCTGCGGTAACGCTCTCCCTGATAAGCGTCCGCGATCATCTGCTCCTTAGGCTTATGAGTAGTCCTGCCATATACGTTTTCTATCCCTCTCTCCAGAAACGCGTATATCTGCGCCGTATCCGTCAGCTCTACCCCCGCCAGTATCTGATTGGTGCCCATATTGTTGCTGTAAGACGGGCAGGCGATGGAAATCTTTTGAATGCGCTCCTGCACAGGCAGATAGCTGTCATACCCCATCCAGTCCTCCTGAAATCCGAGACTGATCAGCAAAACCAGCGCCAAAGTTCCCGCCATACTCCATTTGTGCCGGAAAAAGGCTTTGAAATCCATGGAAAAGACTACGTCCAACACTCCGTATATCAATCCCCCGACCAGCAGCGCCCCAAAGATACTCCAGGCGACGCGGTCTGTCAGCGAATACATGAACAGCCAGCCTCCCATACCTGCTAAAATGCTGACAAACAAGCGCAGTATCCCGGCAATCCCTTTTATATCCAATCCCCTTCCCGCGCGCTCAGAAGGTCTTCTGACATAGAAAAACAGCGCCAACGCTCCCATGGCCAATGCCATGGCTATGCAGAGCAGGATGACACTCACGGGGAAACCCGGAGTCAAAAACTCATCCTCCACACGACAGTATATCAAAAACATAGACATGACCAGCGGCGAACCGCTTATGGCAACGTACCCACCCGCTCCTGAGGGACGATAAGTTTCCAGATAGGTGGCCATAAATCCCAGCACCGTCCCGTAGGCGGCGATAGCGCCGCAGCCCAGCACGGCGGCTATGATCAGAGTATTTAATACATTGCCTGTGAGCATGGTGGAAAACAGTATCAGGTGGTAGACCAACAGAAACACTAATATAAGGATAGCCGTGTTGATACCCGCCTCCCGGATCAGTATGGGCATTTTGCTCAAAGCGCCCACACGGGCCAGCATGATACCGGAAAATATAAGTGTCAGGATCATGCAAAACAGATAGGGCACCAGCCAGATCAATATCCCGTTTATATATTTCATGCCAAACAGCTGTATCCGGCTCACCGGCAGGCTATGGTAGGTGTCTACCGTGGATTTCTGCTGCAGGTAATAAAAGCACTCCACCCCCACGATCAATGCGCCAAGAACGGCTACGATACCCGCGGTCAGCATCAGCTCCTGTTTGAAAAAGTCCGCCATGGAGTTGACGGATTGCGCAGTGGCGCTCGCCGACTCCTCCGGCGCCATCATGGATATGTTCATCCTTATATTGCTCAGCTCCACATCACTGTAGCGCAGCAGATACGTCACCGGCAGCGCCAGAAAGCTGCCCAGCAAAGACAGGGCCAGCATCCAGATCTTGTGCCGGAGATCCTCTCTCATACCTCTAAGAAATAAGCGCTTTGATGTCATATCCGTTTACCTCCGTCTCACTGATAAAGATTTCCTCCAGAGAAAGAGGAAGCAGTTCATAGAACACGGGATTGAGCAGCTCCATATATTCCACAAGTTGCTCCCTGGTCCCCCTGATCGTAAAGGTGTACAGCGTCCCCCTCTGGTCCATGGTCACTACCTCCAGGTTATTTTTGATATGCTCCAGCGTAGCCTGGGTCTTGACTACGCACTGTACCTTGTGCAGATTCAGTTTCATATCGTCCAGATCCCTGGCAAAGAGAATACCGCCTTTGTGCAGCAGCCCCACATATTCACAGATATCCTCCAGTTCCCGGAGATTGTGGGAAGCGATAATGGGAGTCAGGTTCCGATCCTCCATCTCCCTGGCAAACAGCGCCTTGACCGCCTGCCGCATCACCGGGTCCAGCCCGTCAAAAGTCTCGTCGCAGAGCAGATATTTGGTGCCCGCGCAGATACCGCAGATCACCGCCAGCTGTTTCTTCATCCCCTTGGAAAATGTGTCTATCTTGCGCCTCGGGTCCAGACCGAACTTCTCCAGCATCTTCCCGTACCTCGCCCTGTCAAAACCCGGATAATAGGTCTGATACAGCTGTGCCATGTCCCTCGGAGTCCCGTTTTTAAAAAAGAACATCTCATCGGATATATAGAAAAACTGCCCTTTGACGGACGGATCGTCATACACCATTTTCCCGTCTACCAGCACCTGCCCGCTGTCGGCTCTCAGCACGCCGCAGAGCAGCCGCAGAAAAGTGGATTTCCCCGCCCCGTTGGTCCCGATCAGTCCGAATACATGGCCGTCCTCGATCCGGGCTGTTATATGGTCTATGGCTTTGATATCCTCAAAGCTCTTGCGCAGATCGTTCACCTCAATCATGATTGCCTCCTGTCTGCTGTCCGGCATTTTCCGGTTCCCCGCACTCTCGCTCCGCCGCCCCGTTAGCACCGCCGTCCCCACGGTTGTAGACTGCCGCCAGCTTATCATGCAGGACTTCCTGCGGCAGTCCCGAATCCCGGGCCCTGCGGGTCATAGCCACCCACTGGGCCAGCATCCGCTTAAGCTGTCCGTCCCGCCACTCCCGTTCCGGCGCCACAAAACTGCCCCTTCCGGATACGGTGTACAGGTATCCCTCCTGCTCCAGCAGCGTATAAGCCCTCTGCACCGTATTGGGATTCACCGCCAGTTCCACGGCCAGACTGCGGACACTGGGCATCTTACTGTCCTGCTCCAGCCCGCCGCTGACGATCAGACGCTCCAGTTTCTCTACCATCTGTTCATAGATTGGGCGTTTGTCCCTGTAATCCAGCAGGATCATAAACGCACGCTCCTTCCCGATCATATCGATCACCGGTCAATCAAATACCTTTAAATCATTAATTCCCCAAGTGTATTAATTCGCTTAATACGCTCAGTGTATCACACTCCCTCACTTTTCGCAAGCCTTTTTTGCCCGCCCCCCCTTTCCGGGATTCGCATTGTCAAGCGGCATGGGTCCGATCCACCCGTCGAAATTCCATGCCTTGCGTACAGGCGGGAATTTCGATACAATAGAGCCAACAGGGAGGCTAAGGCATGATCATCAAAAACGGACTTGTCTTTCGGGGCAAAAAAGGATTTATTGAAGATACGCTCTATATACAGGACGGGCGGTTCACGGAGACAGCGGACGGCGAGATCATCGACGCCGCAGGCTGTTACGTGATTCCCGGACTGGTGGACATACATTTCCACGGGGCCGTGGGATACGACCTGTGCGACGCGTCCGCCCAGGCCATCGCCGCCATCGCGGAATATGAGCGGGCAAACGGCGTCACCTCCATCTGCCCCGCCACCATGACGCTGGGGGCGGACCGTCTGGCGCGGATCTGCCAAAGCGCGGTGAAATATCGGGAGGAGCACGGCACAACTCAGCGCCGATGCGAACACGGACCGCGGGAGGCAGGCTGTCCGGCAGCGTTTTCCGAAAGTCCGCGGGGTGCGCGCCTGGTGGGAATCCACCTGGAGGGGCCTTTTATTAACCCGGACAAAAAAGGCGCTCAGAATCCCGCATATATCCTGCCGCCATCAATCGAGCTTTTGGACTCGCTCCTGGAAAAATCCCAGGGCCTGGTGAAACTGGTCACCGTCGCGCCCGAGATCGCCCCCGCCATGACTTTTATCCCGGAGGCAGTCCGCAGAGGAGTACATGTGTCCATCGGACATACGGCCTGTGATTACGAAACCGCGTCCCGGGCCATCGCGCTGGGCGCGGATCACCTGACCCACACCTGCAACGCCATGTCCCTGCTGTCCCACCGCGCGCCGGGTCCCATCGCCGCCGGATACATGGCAGACAGCGTCATGGCCGAAGTCATCTGCGACGGCATCCATGTACATCCCGCCATGGTAAAGGGACTGCTGCGGCTGTTCGGCGAGGATCGCGTGATCTTTATCAGCGACAGTATGCGCGCCGCCGGCATGCCGGACGGTGACTACGATCTGGGCGGACTCGGCGTACATGTATCCGGCCCTTGCGCCAGGCTTGCCGACGGCACCATCGCAGGCTCCGTCTCCAATCTCATGCAGTGCGTCAGGGCGGCCGTCTCCATGGGGATTCCCCTTGAGACAGCAGTCGCCTGCGCCACCGCCAATCCCGCCCGCTCCATCGGCATCCAGCGGCAGGTGGGAAGTCTGGACATCGGAAAGTATGCGGACTGCGTGCTGCTGGACCGAGACACTCTGGAGATCCGCCGGGTACTGAGCTGATCTACAGGGACTTTCCCTTAGATCCGCCCCCGTTTTTTTGTTTTTTCTTGTTCTCCTTTCCTCTTTGTGCTATACTACTTTGGGATTAAAAGAATGTATCCCGCAGAAAGGAAGAACAAATATGGCATGGTATGACGAGGCAATATTTTATCACATATATCCCCTGGGAATGCTGGGCGCTCCCAAGGAGAACCCCTACGGAGAGCCGGTGCACAGGCTGCCCGGCCTGATCCCCTGGATCGGACATCTGCAAAAGCTGGGCGTAAACGCGCTGTATATCGGCCCCCTGTTTGAATCCGTGGGGCACGGCTATGAGACTACCGACTATAAAAAGCTGGACAGCCGCCTGGGAGATAACCGGGATCTGAAAGACTTTGTGGCAAAATGTCATGAGGCCGGCATCCGGGTAATACTGGACGGCGTGTTCAACCATACCGGACGGGATTTTTTCGCTTTTCAGGATATCCGGCAAAACAGAGAGAACTCCCCTTATAAAGATTGGTACTGCAATGTGAATTTCTGGGGAAACAACGAGTATAACGACGGCTTTTCCTATGACAACTGGGGCGGTTACAATCTGCTGGTCAAATTGAACCAGAGAAATCCCGCCGTCCGGGAGTATATCTGTGACGTGATCCGCTTTTGGGTCAGCGAGTTTGACATTGACGGCATCCGTCTGGACGCCGCCGATGTGCTGGACTTTGATTTTATGAAGGCGCTGCGCCGGGTGGCTGACGGGGTAAAGCCGGACTTCTGGCTGATGGGAGAGGTGATCCACGGGGACTATACCCGCTGGGTCAATGAGGGCACTCTGCACTCCGTGACCAACTACCATCTGCACAAGGCACTGTACTCCGGTCACAACGACCACAATTATTTTGAGATCGCCCACACGGTAAAGCGGCTCTACGGCATGGGCGGCAACCGCCCCGACGGGTTGAAACTGTACAACTTTGTGGACAACCATGATGTGGAGCGCATCTACACCAAGCTGAACAACAAAGCGCACTTTGCCCCGGTTCATGTGCTGCTGTACACCCTGCCCGGCATACCCTCCGTCTATTACGGCTCGGAGTTCGGCATAGAGGGAAAAAAGGAGCGCTACTCCGACGATTCCCTGCGGCCCGCCCTGCGCTATGAAGACTATGCGGACGCGGCGGAAAACAACTCCCTGACCCGTCTGATCGCCGCTCTGGGCAGAGTGAGGAGACAGACAAAAGCCCTGTCCTACGGGGAGTACCGGGAGCTTACGCTGACCAACAGGCAGTATGCTTTCGCCCGTGGTACCGGGGACGAGACGGTGCTGATCACAGTCAACAATGACGACGGCGCCGCCGCCCTGACACTGCCGGCATCCGGCAACTCCGCTTATATCGGGGCCTTATCGGGGGTACAGGCGACGGCAAACGGTGGAAATATCACGGTAAATCTTCCCGGCTGCTCCGGAGAGATCTGGCTGCCTCTGCGGGAGGGCGCCGCACCCATGGATACCTGCGGCACAATGAATGTCGGGACCGCTCAGACAAACCGCCGGACAGATGCAGGAACGGCGGCGACGGACGGCAGTGCGAACACCGGAGCGGCGGCAACTACCGTGATCGGCACTGCGAACACTGGAGCAATAACAGAAGACAGCACAGCGGACATGGGAACGGCGACAGCGGACGCAGCGGCAGACAGCGGCGCCGCGTCTGCCGGAACTGAGGCTTGCAGCGCGCAGACGGCGGACTCTGTAAACGGGAACGGCATAGCTGCCGCCAACCAGGCAGCCATAGACGAAGCTTTTGAGAAGGGCCGCATCGCCGGACTTCAGGAGGCCATTCTTGCCATCATGAGCAAGAACGGACCGATCACCGACCAGATGCGCCGGGATGTCGATGCCAACGTGTATCATGATTCCCTGATCAACTGGATCAAGAGTTTCCGGTAGGGCCTCCAGAAAGAAAACGCCTTGAAATTAAATGGACTTTCCCCCTGATATATGGTATACTTGGGTAATCTAAAGGAGTCATTGGTTTCTTAATATTAATGAAGATATGTCAGCGATTCGGATGCCGCTTTTGCCGGTTTCCCTAAGCCTGAAGAAATGGGGGTAAAGACATGATTTACTCAAATGAGCGAAAACGTTGTCTGAGCGGATGGTTAAAGCAAAATCATAATAAAGAATATAATTCTCCCCTTAAACTCCAGAAATTTTTGCTATTGTATGAGTGTTTTACAAAAATATCCGGAGAAACGCCGGATTTGGAACATCTTAGGGGGTATAAAAGAGGCCCTGTATTTAGCCAGGTGTGGGGAGATTACACCAAGGAAAGAGAAGATTTCGATAGGGCTGTAGATGAAAGTTATAGTTCGGAAAAGTATGCTATTCAGGAAGAATGGGCAAAGAAGGCGGCGTTTATCGTAAGTATTCTGTCTGAAAAAGAATTATCTGAACTAACCCACTCCATGAATCTTTGGAAATCCAAAGAGGATCGAATTTTAAGGGGTGAACGTCAGGTAGAATTAGATGAGAAAGATTTCAATGAAAATGACTCGAAAATAATCTCCGCATTAAACAAAATGTATCCGATTGACTTGATAAACGATTCTCACATTGAAGAGATAGATAACGTTTATTTTGTCATGCATAAAAAAGATTTTCCAAAACTGACCGCACAACATTTCGATGTACTTTCCAGTCTGACCGAAAACGGTAGCTTGGTCAATCCTGTATATGTAGATATAGATGAGGGGGGGCAATTGATCATTGATTAACAAAAGAGATGTTATTTGCATGAAGATACCCTACCCTGATATCGGTTCAGGATTGGCTTTAAAGCCTCATATGTATATCTGTAAGAATGTGTGTGATAACTCTTATGAATACATTAAATGCCAAACATTAAAGCCTGCAATGCTCATCCATAGTCCAACCCGGCATTTTGTAGATGAACCAGCTGACATTTCCAGAAACCCGTTTCAAAGAACCACTCGCATAGATTGTGATAAAATATTTACGACTACATCCGTTCAGTATGATGACCGATTAAAAACCAGTCTCAGACCAGATATTTGTCAGGAATTATATGATAGTGTCCTGATGGAACTGTCGGCAGATGGATACGTGAAAGTAGCGATAGATGAAGATAAATTGACGCATATCAATTCACTTATAACAAAAGTCTAACATCTTTGATTACCCCCAATCAGAAAGGAAGAAAACCATGACAGACCTGGGAATGCCCACCCTGATCGAGATACCGGAGATTGAAGACTGCGCCGCACTGTGCGCCGAGCTGAGACTTCAGTTTCTGGAATTGAATATGAACATGCCCCAGTACCAGACACACAGCCTGCGACCAAAACAGTTGGCGGCACTGTCCGAAAAATACGGCATCTATTACACCATTCATCTGGATGAAAATCTGAACGTCAGCGATTTTAACCCCCACGTGGCGGACGCCTATTTGGAGACGGTGCGGGAGACTGTCCATATCGCCAAACAGCTGCATATCCCGGTGCTGAACATGCATCTCTCCCAGGGTGTATATTTTACGCTGCCGGATAAGCGGGTATATCTGTTTGACGAATACTCCCGGCAATATCTGGAAAGCCTTCTGCGTTTCCGGGAGGAATGCGGGCGCTTAATCGGCTCCTGCGGCATCCGCGTCTGCGTGGAAAACAGCAGCGGATATACGGCCTTTCAGCGGCAGGCCCTGGACCTTTTGCTGGAGAGCCCGGTGTTTGCCCTGACTTTTGACATCGGGCACAATCACTGCATAGGCGGCGGGGACGAACCCGTGATCCTGCGGCATTCAGGCAGGCTCTGCCACTTTCATTTTCATGACGCTCTGGGCAGAAAAGACCATCTCCCGCTGGGCACGGGAGAGATAGACCTGTCAAAATATCTGCGTCTGGCTGACCGGGCCGGTTCCCGCATCGTCCTGGAGACTAAGACCGTCTCGGGACTTCGGGAGTCTGTGGACTGGATGCGGCGCGCAGTGTGATCTATCTTTTGCGCAAGTGAGATCAAGTATTTTTCACCCTGTTCCGTTATACTAAACCCAGGGTGGTCAAAAAAAGTGTAGGAGCAGACGGATAAATGTACGAATGGCAGCAGCAGATTCAGATCATTATCGATGAGATCGACCAGTGCATCAAGCAGCGGCAGGATGACGCGCTGACACTGTGTTCCCTCTCGCGTTGTCTGGGGTATTCAGAGTATTATGTCACCAGAAAGTTTCGGGAGATATCGGGACTGCAGTTTCGGGATTATCTGCGGCTGCGCAGACTGGCGTTCGCGCTGTGGGAGGTGCGGGACAGCGACCGTAGCCTGCTGGAGATCGCCGTTGACTACGGCTTTTCCTCCCACGAGGCTTTCACCCGGGCTTTCAAGGCCGTCTATGGCGTCACGCCCAGCCAATACCGCAGGAATCCTATGCCCGTAGTACTCCGCACCAAACTGCACCCTTTTGACCGCTACTTTTTTGGAATGGGAGAAATAGGTATGATAAAATCAACCGACGAGATCAAGATTTATTTTGTAACGATTCCCGCTCACAAATTCCTGCATATCAGGAACTATGAGAGCATCGGCTACTGGGACTTCTGGCAAAAGCAGAGCCAGATCCCGGGCCAGGACTGCGAGACTATCTGCGGGCTGCTGGACAGCGTCAAGGGAAAACTGGACGACCTGGGCGGCAGCGATTCCAACAGCGGCAGCGGACAGATCTGCGGATATCTCATAGACCCGAAGGGCCGGGTCTGCAGCTGGGGGATCCCTCTGGCGGAATGCTACGGCGTGCGCCTGCCTATGGAATACTCGGGCGACATACCGCCGCAGATGCTGATGATGGATGTGCCGGAAGGCGAATATATCGTGTTTGAGCACGGACCGTTTGATTACGAGCAGGAAAACCGCAGCGTGGAGGACCAGGTGGAGGAGGCGATGAAGTCCTTCGATTATGAGGCGTCCGGTTATTGTCTGGACACCACTCCGGGCAGAATGATGTACCTGTACCACGATCCCGAGCGTTTCTGGAAAATGGTCAGACCCGTGCGGAAATTATAATAAAGAGAGAACTTGACTGTTTTCACCCTCTGTTGCACCCTGCATTTCCCCAAAACGGGACAAATGCAGGGTGTATAAGGATAAAAAACGCTAACTATCCCCTCCTTAAGTCCCCTACCGGTGATAGATCAGCACCACATCTTTCTCCCGGATATGGCTGTCCTCCCGGGGCGGGATATTCTTATTTCCCCGTTTTATCATGATCACATGGCTGCGCCGGGAAATGTCCAGATCCCGTATCTCCAGCCCGGTCCAGGGATGCCCCTTCTCTATCGCCACCTCTTCCACATTGGCCTCAATGCGCATACGGCTCATACTGCCCAGCACCATGATATCACCGGCCTGGATCTTTAACTCCTCCCAGGGTACCAAAACTTCCCTGTCCCGCAGTACCGCGGCAGTATACAATCCCTGGGGCAGCGCGATCTGCTCTAGGGCCTGTCCTATATAGGGATGCTCCAATGTGATCTCCAAGGTCACAAAATCCGCGTCCATCTTAGTGAGCGTACCCTTTTTGATGCTGGTATAGTACTCCACAAATCCCGCGGAAATGATACCCGTGGGGATCGCCACCATTCCCACCCCCAGAAAGGCGATGACGATGGCCATGATCTGGCCGCCCACTGTGATGGGGTAGATGTCCCCGTATCCCACTGTCAGCAGTGTGGACACGGACCACCAGATGCCGGAAAAGGCATTGGAAAAATGCTCAGGCTGAGCCTCGTGTTCCAACCCGTACATACACAGGGAAGAGGCCATCATCAGTACCAGCACCAGAAAAATGGAATACATCAACTGGCTCCGCTTTTCCTTAAGAACCGTGGTGATCACATGGAATGCGTCATACTTGGCGTTGATGCGGAACAGCCGCAGGATGCGCACCACCCGGAACATACGGAAAGCCACCGCCCCGCTGGGAAACACAAAGGGCAGAAAATAGGGCAGTATGGTCAGCAGATCCACGATACCGTAAAAAGAAACCGCAAATTTCAGCTTTGCCTTTCCCCGTCCCATATCCGGATACAGATACTGCGCCGTCCAAAGCCGCAGAATATATTCCACCGTGAAGATAATGATCGTGACCAGCTCCACCTTCTGCATCAGAGACGAAAATCGTGCCAGCTGCGCAAAAGTCTGGCAGAAAGTGATCGCAATATTCAGCAATATCACACAGACAATAAACACGTCAAATATCAAACTTGGAATGTCTGTCTGGCTGCCGATCTGTATGATCTCAAAGACACGTTTTTTTATTTTTTCCAACTTATTCAACACCGTTTCCCTCTTCATATCCACCGGTCATGTTCTCAGGATGCCGGGGCAGCGTTTTTCCGTCGCTATATGTTCTTCAGGTAATCCGCCGACCGCCTGATATACTCCATCTGGTCCGGCGCGTCAAAATGTTCGATCGCGAGATAGCCGTCATAGCCCTGAGCCTTCAGCCTTGTGACCAATTCCCCGATGGGCAGGTAACCGCCGCCCGCGGGCACACAGGCGAGTCCCCGGCAATGGCGGCGACGTCCCTCTCTCTCCGCGGCCTGATATTTTTCTTCCTGCCCTCTGTCCTTGCAGTGTACATGGACAATATACTCTTTCAGCAGCTCATAGCCCTGGGCCACATCCTCGTCGCTATAGGCAAAATTTCCCATGTCCAGTGTAAATCCCAGCCCCGGCACTTGTTCCAGCAGCCATTTCAAGGGCAGCATCCTGGCGCAGGGGGAAGTATTGCCGTCAAAGTCCTCCAGCGTGATCCGCACGCCCTTATCCCGCCCGTAACGCACTAACTGCTCTAGGGCGTCCCGCACCAGACAGGTGGCTGTATGGCTCTCCATATAGCGGGCCACTGCGGCATATCTCTGCGCCTCTGAACCCTGCGTCTCTGAGGTTTGCGTCTCTGGGCCCTGCTTTTCTGTATACCGCTCCTCCGGGGCCTGCGCCGAAACCGCCCCATCCTGCTCTGCGCCCGGCTCCCGGCCGCAGCAGAGCGCCGTCAGTTCCTCCGCCTCCCGCTCTTCCAGGAATCCCGGCACGATCAGCACCTTTCCCGCGCCCACTCTCGCCGCCAGATCCACATGCTTTTTAGCCCGGGCCAGGTCTTCGCAGTGGGTAAAATCATAAAATTCGTAGATACAACTAACGGACATACCCGCCCGGCGAATGGCATGCCGCAATCGAAAACCACCTTTTTTCAACTGCGTATAATTGATCTCCAGTCCGCTGATTCCCCAGCTCCTGCACGCCGCCAGCAGCTCGGAAAGACGTTTTCCCGTCTGCTGACGGGCCTGGGTGATATGGTCGTAAAACACCGATATAAACATGACGGTTCCTCTCCTTCTCTTCGGTTCGCTCCACAGCGACGACCGCGCGGCAGTTTTACTGTATCCGGGACTCCGCCTCCCGCACACGATCCGTCTCCTGCTCCAGTGGCTCCGTTACCTGCACACGATCCAGTTCCCGCTCCAGTGGCTCCGTCACCTGTAGGCAATCCGGTTCTCCCGTCCTGCGGAGGGTGGGAGCGCACCAATCCACCGCATTGCGTAAGATCCGCTGAATCGGTTCCATATAATAGATCGGATACTCCTCATGTCCCGGCTGGAAATAGAATATCCGCCCCAGCCCCCGGGTAAAGGTGCAGCCGCTCCTAAATACCTCGCCTCCCGCAAACCATCCGGTAAAGACCACGTCATCCGGCCTGGGAATATCAAAGTATTCCCCGTACATCTCCTCTCTGGGGATCTCCACATACGATGGCACCCCCGCCGCTATGGGATGTCCCGGTGCCGTCACAAACAGGCGCTCCCGATCCCCGTGCCGCCAACGCAGAGTCATGCTGGTGCCCAGCAGCCCCTTCAAAACCTTGCTGTAGTGAGCGGAATGCAGTGCGATCAGTCCCATCCCCTGTAGCACATGGCGTTTTACACGCTCTGCCACCCGGTCCTCAAACTCCTGCTGCCGGGCATGGCTCCAGAAGATCAGCACATCCGTCTGCGCCAGCGTCTCCTCCGTCAGGCCGTGCTCCGGCTCCCCAAAAGTGGCCGTCCTGACCAAAAGGCCGGGATCTTTTTTCAAAAATCCCCCGATACAGCCGTGAATCCCCTCCGGGTATACCTCACGGATATTTTCGTATTCCTGTTCATGAACATATTCGTTCCATACGGTCACTCGGATCATAAGCGCCCTCCTCACAATTCCTTGGTAAAGCAGATGATCCTGTTGGCCTCGCGGAATCCCATCGCCATATGAAATCTCCTGCTCTCCTCATTGTCCAGCTCACAGTCGCTGGCAAATTCCCGGCAGCCCTTTTCCGCCGCCCACCTCTGGCATGCCCGCAGCAATTCTCCCGCATACCCCCGATGGCGAAACTCTTCCCGCACAAATATGCCTTCCAGATATCCTACCGGCGAAGACTCCGTCCCCTCCACATAGTCATGCCGCAGCTGGCACTGGGCAAACCCCACGGGGACATCCTGTTCATAGTACAGAAAAAAACAGGCATCCTCCTTCGCCATGATATCCGCCAGATCCGTTTCAAACTCCTGAGGCGAGTGTTCCTCCCACAGCAGAGCCGCCAGCTCCGCCAACCGGGAGAGATCCTCTTTCTTCCCTGTTTTTATCATAAGCATTCCTCCTCTCCCACAGCTTTTGGCAAAACTGCGCCGCAATTCTCCTATTTAAACCATTTCTTTTTTTAGATTGGCTCTTCCCTTTTTTATATTTTTATGGTATGGTAGATACATGGAAGCATAGCTCAGCTGGGATGAGCGCTCGCCTGACTAGCGGGAGGCCAAG
>CAZGVI010000031.1:0-49418 GCA_964529395.1 uncultured Acetatifactor sp. | reverse complement strand
GTAGATATCCCTGCGCAGTCTGCCGGACAGGGCGGCGATGTCGGAGCCCAGCGCGTCTACTTTGTATTCCCCGTCGATGCCGCTGTAGATGGTGGCGATGGCGGCGATGGAGGATTCCATCTTTTGGCTGATGCTGACAGCCTCAGCCAAAATGGCCTTTCCCTGAGTGAGGAGTTCATTTATAGCGTTTATGTCGAAGGCACGGTCACGGTCTATGGAAATTCTGTTATAGTTTCTCATCTTGTCTTCCCCTTTTATCTCATCCGATTGTTTTAAGTTCTCTATTTTGCCCCTAATTTTTCCTTATTACTTTCCATGGCCCTCTTGCCGGGTCTGGATCCAAGTTTCTGGCGGTCATATATCTTGTCCACCACCATAAAGGCATTTGAGGCCGACTGAATATAGTTTGCCATCGCAATCAGCAGTTCTCCCACGGAATTAACGATCTCCGTCTCCCGCGTCACCTCTGTCTTTAAGGAGTCGATAAAATCTCCCGCCGAATGTTCGGCTGCGCTTACAATCCTGTTTCCTGCTGCCTGTCCTGTCTCTATAATCTCTGTCCGGATCCTGCTGACCAGCTCTGTGACCGCGCGCTCCGTACTGCTGCTGTTGATACTGACGTTTACCATTGTTGATCCCCCCTTAACCGCAGGCACTATCCGTCACAATAGCGCTCTTTATCATGTTGGCAATGCCTGCCTCGCTGTCCTGAAACGCCTGCTCCAGCAGCATGATGACATCGTTTGACAGCATGTCCAGCATGTCTTCGATTTTTTTTGACGTCATGTCTGCCGAAAAGGTGTCGCCGCTCGTTACAAGAGCCCTCATTTCACTGATAATACTAGCTACGCTCTGTAGCTGGTCTGTATGCATTTTTTCCAGTTCCGTTTTGATGGTCTGGTACTCATTTTCCCGCAGATTGATAACCTGTGCCATGCCCGCATCCCCCCGTCTAAATAGAATTCAATTCGTTTCTCATTGATGATAATCTTGCGTTGACAGAAGATACCTGTTGGTGAAGCCTCGCTATCTGTATGCAGACATTTCCGTTCAACCCGTTTACCCTGCCGCATGTCCGGCCCATCTCAGCTATACAGTTCGAGAGGTCGTTTTTGATCTTATCGGCACACACGCCCTCAAATACATTTACGATGACAACCTCCGACAGGATCCTGTTTCCATTGTACACATTTTTCTGCGAGACCCACTCATCCAGATATGCATTCAGCCTGGACTGTTCCGCCTCAAGGCCTGACAGTTGGGATTTTACTCTTGCTAACTTATCATCCCACCGCTGTATCTGTTCCCGCAGGGCTGCCCTTTTTCTTGCCCGCTCTTCCTCTGCCCTTCTCCGAGCCTGCTCCTCGGCGGCCCTCCTGCGCGCCTCTTCATCCGCGGCTTTCTGCCGCGCCGCCTCTTCCGCTGCCTGTTGCTGCGCCGCCAGATCTCTTGCCCTCTGCTGTGTCATAATCGCCTTTGCCACCGCTTTTCCCTCCTTGCGCACTTAATCCGGATCATTCACCAGTTCCAGAATATCTCCCGAAAAAATATTTGCCTCAGTATATGTCAAAAGTATGTTTACCTGATTATTCGTTCTCATTGATTTTACATACTTAACTGTATCCGCGATCTCCTCTTCCAGAATACCCTTATCAATCAATATTCCCATTGTCTCTACGATCCTCTGCTCTTCAAACACCAGCAGATCCATATCCCGTTTTCCCTTAACTCTCCAGGTTAATTTCAGCTGCATGCGACTCTCTCCTCTTTTTCCTGTACGCATTGACCTTTATCAGAATGTATAGAAAAATCAAAACAAACAACACTTCCGCCATCACAAAACATATGGTATAATCGTCTTCGCTCCTGCTGTAGTCTCTTAGCTTTGAAAACTGGATCTCCCGGGAAAAGACAAGTTCAACCATGTCTTCCTCTTCGCCTTTTGTCTGCATCTGCCCCGAAAAGACATACTCTGTCAGCGCCTGCTGCCACGCATGTTTTTCTTCTTTCATTTCCTGATATAACTCCATACTCTTACCGGAAAACAGATCCGCAACCCCATACCTGTCCAAAAGAGAGGTATATGTCGTATTATTCCGGTCTTTCCATGATTCACCATCCAGTATCAGACTTCCAGATGACTCATAAATCTCTTCCGTTTCCATGTCTTCATCCACGGTTATTGTATTGTCCATTGCCTATATTTCCCCTTACTGCCTTATTCAGCAAAACGAGCGCGGGCAATAGTTACACTATTGCCCTGCCTGCCCGTCTGCCCTCCAGCTACGCTCTGGATACCTTGGACTGGGAATAAGCGGTGTCCACGGCCTGCATATCCGCAATGTAATCGGAGGTTGACTGGATCAGCTCTCTGACCACTTCCAGCGTCTGCGTAAAGTTCTTTGCCAACTTCTCATAATCTCCGCGATAAGTCTCTGTCGACTTAGATACCCATCCGTCGCACAAGGTGGCAACGCTTGCCGACATCAAGCTGGTAGTATTCTCAAAATCCCCCGCCAGCTGCTGCAGTCTCGTGATCTCAGCCTGCATGTCGTCATAACTCATTCTTAAACTCTCTGCTCCCATTTCTTGTTTCTCCTTTCTACTGTGTATTTATTTAATAATCAGCCATAGGCTTAACTATTACCTCAGAACAGTTCCTGACTTTCTTTCTTCTGCCTTCTGTTTTGCTGCCGTAGAAGATTATAGATAACCTCTGCCAGACAGAGCAGGATGCCAACTCCCAGCACAATGATCAGCCCGATCTTTATGGGATTCTCTTTCCTCACTGTTGGCACGGTCGTATTGGCAGTCGCTGCAGCCTGTCCATCACCGCGGGATACAACCGGATTGACGATGTAGTCGTAAACTTCCGCGTTACCCTGACTTTCTACCCGTGTATACTTTAAGGAGTTCGTAAATCCCTCCAGCATCTCTACATTTTGGCTGTTGGTTTCCGTTCTGGACAGGATCAGATCGTCAATACACCCTTTCACATTCTCTGCGGTCTTTGTATATGCCGCGTCCAGAGAACTTTTGGCCCTGGTGGTATGTTCCGCGGCGCTGGAATACATTTCCGCGGCGTACACCATATATTCCGAATTATTCTGCCTGACTTTGCTGAGCATCTCGCCGGTGTTTGTCTCTATATCATCCAGATATGTGACCAAATTCGCGTTTTCAATATATTGCATCGGATCATAGACCGCCAGGCGATCCTCATAATCCTCCATACTTTGGCTTAACATCTGTTTTGCATCCGACAATCTGCCCATCTGCCTTTCGCTTTCTTTCGACAAGGCATCTATAAAGTATGTCTGTATCACCCCTTTGACCTGTTGAGATTCCGACTCCAGCTTAAATAAGTCCATCGCTCCCTTTACGGCGTTGCCGATCATTTCCTCATCGCTGAAGGTTGTCAGAGTAATTTCATATTTCTCCTCCGGATTATCGCCCGGTTTCATATCCCCGGGGAATTCTTCTCCGGGATCCTCTTCTCCAGGGCTCTCTCCTCCAGGGTTCTCTCCTCCAGGGCTCTCTCCTCCAGGGTTCTCATCTCCCCCTGACGCGTCACCTCCGCTTACCGATCCGTTGCCTCCCCCGGATGCATCGCCTCCGCTTACCGATTCGTTGCCTCCCCCGGATGCGTCGCCTCCGCTTACCGATTCGTTGCCTGAAACAGTAGGCAGGGTCACATTGAGTTTGCTCCAGTCGATCGTAATGCCACTCAGGTGATTGTGAACGGCCGTGTTAAAACTCTTCAATTTTGTTTCTGTCTCCGAAGTCAAAGGCTCACTCATCCTGTTTTGTTCAAGAGCAGCCTGTAGTACGCCCACTGCAATATTTTCCGCATCGGTCTCATCTCTCATGGAATCGATTTGTCCATTCAGATCGTCTAACGCGTCATTGTATCCCTGTATGTAGATATCTCTTACGAGCTGTTCCAAGCTTGCGCCGCAGGTTTCTGTTTTAAGAGAAAGATCATTCCCCGCTTCTTTCTGCAGATCCTGATATACTTTTTCCCACTGTTCCTGCAAGTCCTGTAAGCTCTGACCATCATTATTACACTGGTCCTTCAACTCCTGATATTTCTTTTCCCACTGTTCCTGCGCTTCCTGATATTTTTCTTCCCACTGTTCCTGTGTCTCCTGATATCTTATTTCCCATTGTTCCTGTAAGTCCTGACGCTCTTGTCTCCACTGTTCCTGCGCGTTTTGATACTTCTTTTTCCATTGCTCCTGCAGATCTTCCAGCGTCTCTCTATCACGGTTTTTTATGTCCGCAACGATCTTTTGCAACTGAATCTCCGCGGCAGCTCTGTCCGTTTCCAACTGCTTATTGATGATATCCGCAAAAATACCCCTTAATTCTGTCTCCTGCGCATCTACGGCTCCATTGTATAAACCGATCGTCTCAGCCAGTTTATCACGTCCCGTTACCAAAAACTTTGATTGCTCTGTGACCGTGTCCTGAATAACCGTGTCATATGCCTGGAGGAAACTATCCGCTGCCACCATAACCTCGGTATTTTCCCCGCGTATGGCCATGTAATCATCTTTGCCCCTTCTCGTCGCATCCAGGTAGCCCAATAGCAGATAATCGAGTAACGCATCGTTTTGCGTTGTATACGTGGTCAGTTCCACCGGCTGTATCTCATTATTTACTGCCACTTCTTCCACAGGTTCCGCAACCACGATCAATTTAGCCGCATTCACGCTTGCGAGTCTCTCCAACTCTGTGCTGTCATTTTCCAGAATCGCTGAAGAATCGTCCTGTATGCGGTGAAATTCATTCAGAATCGCGTCAACATACATATAGGCGATATTGGAATTGAGCAGGACAATAAAATCATTGATATCGGTGATTGCCTGTATCTCTGCCTCTTCAACCAATTTACTGTTATACCTGTATACCAGCGTAACCTTTTGAGGCTCGTTTTCAATGGAGGTCACCGACTCGGAAAATGTCTCCGGTATCACGACATACGCGGCATATGTGCCATTCTCTATCCCCGCTTTCGCGTCTGATAAACCGGTTACCAAAAAATGATCGTTGGGAAAACTCATTAGCTGACTGGCATAATTGATCTGTTCGTCTCCCGCCTGTACGCCATTGTCCATATTTACCACGGCAATTACAGAAACGCGCTCTTTCTGTAATTCCAAAGCTGCCTGGCGGTCACGTTCAATTCGAGTTCCCAGAATGGCGCTAAACACCAAAAGCGCTATTAAACCCGCTGCACCTAATGCTACCTTTAGCCACTTATCTATCTGTCTTCCCATAATCCCTCGTTTGTATTGCCAATCCATTGCCACGAAAAAATATACATCTGCTATATTGAAGATTTGCCCGGAGAAATTTTATCGCATTATGTTCTTATATTATTTCTAAAATTTATATCTTCCCTTAATATTTTATACACGTTGCATTTACACCAAGAGATATGTTATCTGACTTGCTCTTGCTATTTTTCATTATACAGTTTCTCCATTAATTGTCAATTGATTTTTTTAATCTGCATTTTTCGCGCAACTTAATATTGCTATATATTTACAGTTTTTCTATTCAAAGTGCTTTTACCAATCATAAAATCACATTGCTTATTTTTTTCACTGCCACACTATTGACACGATGCCATATTTTTGGTAGTAATATATATATACTTGTGAAACACGATCCAACAGACTTGCATAAGGAGCATACCATTATATGAGCAAATATTTAAACGCAAAAGAATACACTGTATTATGTACCATTTTCCATGCGGAAGAGCCCGTCAGCGTACCCCAGATCACCCGGCTGCACCCGGAGCTGTCAGCGAATATCGTTCAGCCTGCCATCCGAAAACTATTAAAGCTAAAGTTGATTGAAGTAGCGGACATCACCATCGACGGCAATAACTTTTCACGGCGTTTCAAACCTACCGACACGGCCACTGACACGATCCAGAAGATGTTTGCGGACGAATATATCATGTTCAGCCACCTGGTATCCGAGCAGACCTTAATGAGCGCCATAACACAGGCTGGCCGCAATCCTGAAAAAGTGAAAAAAGAGATATCCGAGGTGGAGCTCCTGTTGCAGGAGTATAAAGAGGCGATCAGCAAGGCCAGGAATAAGGAGAACCTGTAAAGGGGAGGAAAGATCGGTGCATTTTTCATTTTCGACTGTGCTGATGGCACTGCTGGCCAGCATCATCACCGCTGTTTTGCTCGCAATACCCTTCCTGCGGAAAAGCTTTACCCCCAGCGTGGGGTATAAATCTCTTTTCTGTTTTGTAGTGCTGGCTCTGTTGCGCCTATTACTACCTTTTGAGTTTCCGTTTACAAGCAATATCCTGATGCCCCAGTTTCTGGCCAAAATCATCATTTTTCTTAGGCATCCCCGGATACACGTTATGGGCATAGGCATCTCTCTCTGGACCGTATTTGAAGTTGTCTGGATAGTGGGTATTGTGATATCTCTTCTTTTCTCTATCCGCAACCACCGCCGTGCCCGGAATTATATCCTCAAAAGAGGGGTGGACAAGACAGAGGATCCTAAATATAAAACGATTTTGGAGAATATATGCAACAGGAATCACCGCAATAACCGTTTTCGAGTCATGGAGTTGCCCGACCTGGATGTTCCGATCATATGGGGCGTATGGCAACCCTGTATCATATTGCCAGCAGGTCTGGATATACCGCCTGACAAACTGGAATATATCCTGTATCACGAGACATTGCATTACTTCCGCCATGATCCTATCGTCAAAAAGGCGATCCATCTATTAGCCATACTCTATTGGTGGAATCCGGCCTGCAGACTTCTCCACAAACACTCAAACCTGTTGTTGGAGATGTATGTGGATCAGGCGATCACAAGGGGAGATTCCGATGTGATACAGGCATATACGGAATGCCTGCTCTTCATCAAAAAGCAGGCTGTTCCAATCACCGGCAAAGCAGCCAAGTCCCTGGGAAAGAATGCCTGTCCGCTGATACGGTTGCACGACGATGACATGGAAAGGCGTGTTATCATGCTTATGAAAAAGCCTACTGTCTTTCAAAAAGTTGGCGTTAATATCCTGCTTGGAGCACTGATCCTGATTGTTTTGGCGTGTTCGCATCTGTATATTTTTGAGGCCTCTTGTTTCTCGCCGCCAGCTGAAGGGGAAATAGCATTTCACCCAACGGCAGAAAACACATATTTTATCATGGATGAACTGGCTAACTACGAAGTATATATCAACGATGTGTATATAGAAACCGTTACTGACCTTGAATTCTATCCCAAAGGGATAAGAATATATAATAAGAAAGGAGAACAAATCGGTGAAACATAAAAATTTAATTATTACTATGGCACTGGCTTTGTCCTTATGTGCCGCCCCTCTTTCCGTTTCTGCCAATGTTTCAATCCCTATACCTCCCGCAAATACAGGAGACCATTCCGTATCCCCGCAGTCGGACGTGATTCTCTGGGACTATAAAGTTGTAGACGGCAAGATCTACAAATGCCTCTACAACTCTTCAACCGGCGAATACATCGGCGAATGGATCTACGTTGGCGAATACAATCCTTGAGATCGTTTTCCAACTTTTCCACATGACAGTCCAAAAAAGGCACAGGCAGAGTATACAACTCTCCTGTGCCCTTTTTCCGGCAAAACTTCAATTCCTATTATACCCTCATCATCAAAGGTAATGGCAATCCTGCGAATCTCCTGTTCCTGCACCGGCTCCTGCTGCCATTCCCCCGTCCCCTCCTGCTGTTCCCGCGCCGCATACTCCTCCCACGCCGCATCCGACAGCGCCGCCTGCTCTCCCTGCGCCGCGTCCGACAACGCCTCCTGCTCCCGCTCATGACCGCGGCGAAGGCCATAGCCCATTAATAGCAGGCACAAAAGTATATCTGCCACAAGCAGCGCCGTGCCAATCTTTTTCATACTTATTTTTTTCCTCTGTTCCCTGCTTTGATAGAAATATATGCCCCTGAAAAAAAGGATATGAACTTTGGTCTGTTCATACATCCAACCCCAACATATCGCGAATGTTGCTGATGTATTCCGGATCTTTGAGCATGTCCTCCGTGACCATGTAACTGGAATAGGGATGTTGCCATGGAATCACAAAAATATCTTTATCCTCAATATCGAAGGTGGACAAAATCAGCGCCATTTCCTCTGCGTTAGTGGCTTTCAATGCCATTTTCTCTTCCAGAGTTTTCTCGCAGTTGGTTCCCTGCATCAGTCCAAAACGGTAGTCATTCGCAGCCATTTGCCAGACATAGACCTCCAGCCCTTTGAAGGTTCCGAGTTCAAAGTATTCCGGGTATTGAACCCGCAGTTCTTCTATTTTTACTGAGTTCTCTGGAATGTCCTGTTTCGGATTTGTTGCAAAGCACACCGTCACCACCGCGCAGGCAGCAACAGCCAACACTATGATCCAAAACGCCGGTTTTTTGTAATTCAACACATTTTTCACCCTTTCTTTTACGCCAACTTCTCCGAAGGCCAGCGGGCAAACTGTGACCAGCCGCCGCCCAGTACTGCACTCCAGCAGGGCGGTGGAGTATTGCTTTTTCCCGTCCAAATCCATCCGCTGGATGACCTTTTCATCACAGGCCAGCTCAATGTCCCGGCAAAGCAGTATATAGGCAATCCAGCACAGGGGATTGAACCAGTGAACCGACAGAATCAGAAAGCCCAGCGGTTTCCACCAGTGGTCACGCCTTGCCAGATGCGCCTTTTCGTGGGCGGTCACCGATTCCATGGCCATCGTGTTCATGTCGGAAGGCAGACAGATTTTGGGACGAACCAATCCCAGGATAAACGGGGACTTCACACGGTCGCACAGAAAGATATTTCCTTCATAAAGCACTCTTTCTGCAACGTTCCGGTGCACACGCACATAACCAATCGCGGCATAGACAATCAGACACATAATGCCGACAGCCCAAAGGGTTGAAAGAACCGTCATGGTATTGGCACCATTGTTGGCAGGAACGGTGACACCCTCATAATAGCGGCTGCCAAGATAGTCGTTAATGCGATCGTCAATAGGAGCAAAACCGGTTTGAACATCGAAGGTCGGTCCGGACATCACTTTTTGCGGAATGGTCTCGGCGCTGGGGATCAGGCTCAATGCGCTCTCAAAGGAAAAGGGAACCACCAGTCGCAGAGCGACAATCCCCCACAAAAGAACGACAATCCACTTTGGCGCCTTTTTCAGCGTGAACCGAAACAGCACTACTGCTAAGATCAGCCAGCTTGCGGCAATGCTCATGTTCAGAGTTTTCAGGAATATATCGCCCATATCATTCACCTGCCTTTTCGATCAGTTCACGAATCTCGGTAATTTCCTCGGCAGTCAACTTCTTTTCACTGGTAAACGCGGCAAGGAAAGCGGGAAGCGAGCCCGCAAAGGTTTCATCCACATACTTCTTGCTGTGGCGGGCATAGAACTCCTGCCGGGACATGAGGGAAGTCACCACGCCGTTATTGTTTTGAAACAGACCCTTTTCGCAGAGCCGATGCAGTACCGTGTGTGTTGTTGTCCGTTTCCAGGTGAATTTTACCGCAGCCAGTTTTGTAAGCTCGGCGGATGTCACCGGTTCTCTCTCCCAGATGATGTCCGCAAAGCGGGCCTCCACGATTCCTAATTGAATTTCTGCCATGAGTACGGCCTCCTGTCTACATAGTGTAGTCTCGCCTATAGACTACATCGTGTAGCCGGGATTGTCAAGACCCTTTTCAAAAATACAGCCGCATCGTAAAAACAGCCCATCTGAATCCCTGTCAGGAATCAGATGGGCTGTCGTATTAACAGTGATAAATCAATTTGCACAGGAGCTTATTCATACGCAGCGTCAGGTCTTGAACATTGCGATCTCCGTTTTCAATTCATTCATATTGCCGCCCAGAGCGTCCGCAGTGTGGCTTAAGTTGTCCACACTCTTCATCAGTTTCTCCGATGTCTGGCTGACGATCTCCGCGTTGCCTGCCGTCTCTGCGATGATCTGGGAGATATTCTGCACAGCCGCCAATGTCTCCGCTCTCTCCTTATCCGCCTGCTCCGTGCTGGCTACGATATCCTGCAAACCGCCCACCAGCTCCTGCATGCGGTCACGCATATCCGCAAAGACCTGTATGACTTCCTGCACCGAGTCACCCTGCAGCGCCACCATATCCTCCGCCTGTTTGGCGCTCTGAACGCTGTCCATCGTGCGCGAGCTGATGTGCTGCACATGGTTGCTGATCTCCCCGGCAGCCTTGGCGGAGTCGTCCGCCAGCTTGCGGATCTCCTCTGCCACCACGGCAAATCCCTTGCCGGCCTCCCCGGCTCTGGCCGCCTCTATGGAGGCATTTAAGGACAGCAGATTCGTCTGCTTGCTGATGCCGGTAATGGTCTCCGCAAACGCGCTGATGCTCTCCGTCTCCTGACTTAACTGTTCAATGCTGTTACCCACCTGGTTGGTGATATCCGTGGTCTCCTGGGCACGGCGTCCCAGCAATTCAATGATCTCCATACCCTTGTGGATCATGGTATCGGTCTCCCGCACCAGCGTTTCCACCTTCTCCACCACCTGGCTGACTTCCTGCATATCATCGGACAAAAGTCCCGTCTTGTCCACACACTCCTGCGCGTGCACGGACTGGCGGCTCATACCCTGGTTGATCTCTGTGATCGCCTGGGTAATATCCAGCGAATAGTCGCTGATGACCTCGGAGGCGCTCTTTACCTCTTCCGCGGACAGTTCCAGCTGCCCGGTGGCGTCATGCACTTTCGATACCAGCTTTTTGTTGTTCTGGATCATATGATTGGCAGACTGCGCCAGATCCCCGAACTCGTCCCGTCCGGACACCTTCACGCTGCCGGTCAGATTGCCCTCCGCCACCTGCTCCAGCCCCGTGGATATCCTTTTCATATTGCTGCGGATACTGACGGTGATGGTAATGCCGATAAACCCTGCCACCAGAATGGAGATCAGCACCATGGCGAAAGTGATCCATTTGATCTGATCCGCCTGTCCTGTTACCATTGCGCTGGGAACCAGCATGCAGATCGCCGCTCCGCTGTCCTCCACGATCCCGTATACAAACAGATATTCCCCGCCTCTAAAGTCCACTTCTCTGTGTCCGATACTCTCCCCGGACTGTATGCACTCCTGGAAAAAGGGTTCGTTGTACAGCACCGCCTCGTCCTGCGCGAAGGCGCTTTCCTGTCCCTCCTCCAGATATTCCGTTATGATCTCTCTTCCATTGGGGGTGACAAAGGCCGCAATGCTCCCCTCCCCGAGGATCAGATCCTGCAGCAGTTCCTTCACGGGTTCCTGCTTGATATCCACTACGATCATGGCCTTGTTATTCTTGGACTGTATCTGATACGCCATGATATAGCGCATTTCCGCCAGTTTCATATTGGAGTCCAGCACATGATGCCAGTCTGTCCATACCTGCCCTCTGTCACCGTTGCCCTGCTCCGACACTTCCTGCTGGTACGCCGCGAAAAACCCCTTGGTAGTCTCGGAGTTCGTTGTGGAGATCAAGGTCAGCTCCTCGGAGGGTATGATATGTATATTGCTGATAAACTCGTTCCCCGACTGCGAGGACAGCATATTGGTCTTCTGGTTGGAAATCAGATTCTTGCGGTCCACGGCATAGCCGTCCTTTTCATACACGCCGCTGAAATAGCGGTTCAGATCCGCGTCAAAGGCATATTTCAGCGCCTCTCCCTCCACGAATGAATTGATGGCGTCCATATAGCTGACCGTCATATTCATGGTCTGTTCCGTGGAATCCAGAAACTGCTCACTCATACCGGTGGAAGCTTTTCTGTAAGCAATGACGCCCACCAGTATCATAAACAGGATCGGGACGGTAAAACATACCACGATCTTGTTCTGCAGGCTGGTGAGCCGCAGTTTTTTCTCTCTTTTTCTGGGCTTGCCGTTTTTCAAGTCAATGTCCTCCTAATCTGTAAGTAATGCAAAGTAAATCCGTTCTCCTAGATTTCATTATACATTACTTTATCTCAAATTCCTAGTGGGAACTTATTTTATTTGACTTTTTTATGCAATCAAAGGTATCATATCCGCCGCAGATACATGGCGTCCACAAAACCGGATTCAAATCCCTGGCACTCCGCCAGATTCAGCACCTGTGCCACCCCGCGCAGCCGCTCCGCGCGCTCCCGGCCCTGCGCGGAGTTCCCATAGATCCAGGCCCCCGCCAGAGCCGTATTGCCCGCCGCCGTCACCCGGCCTTCCAGTTTTTGGGGGATAAGACCCAGAGATACGGCTGCCTGCACATTGAGATAATACCCGAATCCGCCGGCCAGATACACCCGCTCCACCTGCTCCAGACTCTCCAGTCCGTATGCCGCCGCCAATATGTCTATCCCGCTGCGGATGGCGGCTTTGGCAGTCTGCAACTGCCGGATGCGCTCCTGGGAGATCCGTACGCCCCCTATGGAGATACCCTGCTCAAAATACGGCTCCGCCAAAAGTCCCGTATCGTCCACAAGCCCCCTCTCCATCAAAGCGGCTGTCAGAGCGATCATATCCGCTCCCCATATGTCTCCCCCACCCTCAAAAGCAGGTCCGGCAGCCGTGCCGCAGCAGAGCAGTTTTTCCCGGTTACCCAAAACCATTTCCCCGTTGGTTCCCAGATCTACCAGCAGGGAGATCCCCGGCTCCCTGTCCATGCCGCAGGCCAAGATCCCCGCCACGATATCTCCCCCCACAAAGGCCGACAGGCCGGGCATGGTAACGGTCTCCAAGCCGTCTATCTCCAGCTTTTCCGAGGATAGATGCTCCGCCGCAAAAGGCGCCCTCCCCAGGGGGGCGGGATCATGACCCAACAGCAGGTACTGCATGGTGGTATTGCCCGCCGCGATCAGCTGCTCCGGATCCCCCCCCTGCCGCCTACAGCTCTCTATCCCCTCCGACAGCGCCCGCCGGACCGACTGCCGCATCTGCTGCCGGGACATGGGATTTTCCGCCGCCTGGATGCGGGATATCACATCCCCGCCAAAGATCCGCTGCGGATTTTGGCACACATATTCCCCCTGCTTTTCTCCCTGTCGGTCATACCACTCCACAGCTATGGTCGTAGTGCCCAGATCCGCCACGGCCAGCTCTCTTCCCGGTTTTTTGACAGCCTCTTTCACAGGCAGACAAAAGGAGGAAGTGACCACCCGCATTCCCTCTTCCAGAACCCCCGCCGGGGCACATCTCCCGCAGCCTGTACATATCTGACACCTGTTTCCCTGATAACCCATGCGACTTCTCTCCTCCCGCCGCTGCCGCGGCTTTGTACCCTCATCTTTCATAATACATACTTTTATACCTTAATTTCTGTGCGCTTCAGCGCACCCCCTGTTCATTATACTACTCCAAGAATAAAAAGCAAACAACCCCAGAGCAGCCTGCTCCGTGGGTTGTTTGCCAGATTTCAGACCTGATAAATCTCAGATCAGATAAACTGATTTTTCTCCCGGTCATAATGATAATCTATTCCCGCAAGTCTTTCCGTGATCTCCTCCTGTGATATCTCCAGATCCCCGCACATGGTTTCCAGATCGGAGTAAAAGTCTCTGAGTTTCAGGTTTACAAAGCTCAGCAGCATGACTGGATCCTTTGGTATCATAAGGCCGCCTTCCCTTCTGCCCCGCCGGAAGTCTCCACCGCGGTGGAGGCGATGATCTCCATATCCCCCAGCATCTCCACCCTGCCATACCCTGCGGGAATCAGCAGATGGTCGCCCTTGCCTACGCTGTGGCTCTCGATGATGCCCCTTCCCTCCAGTACGCTGACGATCAGGAAAGGATGCTCCTGTTCAAAGGTAAAGCTATCCTTAACCACCAGTTTCCACACTTTATAATAGTCGCTCTGTGTCAGCAAGTTCCAGGCATTGGGCTCCTGGGGAGCCGCCTTTTTGATGGCGTTTTGATACGTCTCATCCGGCACATTGATCACGTCGATGCTCTGGGATACATGAAGCTGGCGGGGTTTGCCGTCCACCAGGCGGTTGTAGTCGTATACCCTGTAGGTGATATCGCTGTTCTGCTGGGTTTCCAGGATCAGGAAACCGCCGGTGATGGCATGTACCGTGCCGGGGTCTATCTGGATCATGTCCCCCTTTTGCACCGGCACCCGGCGGATCAGCTCCTCATAGCGGTTCTCCGCCACCATCTGCTTTAGCTCCTCGCGCGTCCTGGCGTGATGGCCCACCACCAGCTCCGCCCCCTCGTCGCAGTCCATGATATACCAGCACTCGGTCTTTCCGAAGGGCACTCCCTCTTTTTCCCGGGCATAGGCGTCGTCGGGATGTACCTGGATGCTCAGGTCGCTCTTTGCGTCAATGATCTTGACCAGCAGGGGGAACTCCTCATAGGAGAGATCACCGAACATCTCCCTGTGCTCCCTGTACAGGCCGGACAGAGTCTTTCCGGCGTATTTTCCCTGGCTGACCCGGCAGTCCCCATGGGGATGGGCGCTTACCGCCCAGCACTCTCCGATGGCGTCGCCGTCCCCATGATAGGGGAACTGAGTCACCAGCCGTTGTCCTCCCCATACGCACTCCTTCAGCACCGGCTCCAGATACAGGATCTCGCCGCCGGGCCTGTTCATAGCCAGCGCCGCCCCGTTGGTCTCCATGATATTTTTATACCAGTAAGCGCTGTCCTTGACGATGCGCTGCTGGCTGCGGTAGTCCACATACACCAGGCCGAAACGCTCGTGGAAACCGTTGGACCACTCAAAGTTGTCCAAAAAAGTCCACAGAAAATATCCCTTGATCTCCACACCCTCATCTATAGCCCTCTGCACCTGATACAGATATTTTTCCAGGAAATCTATGCGGTTCGGATCGTGCACCCTGCCGTCCAAAGACACCGTATCATGGCAGGAAACGCCGTTCTCCGTGATGTACATGGGCATATGATAGCGCTCATACAAAAACTTGCAGCTCCAGTAGATACACTCCGGCGTCACGGGCCACTGGATAGCCGTCTTGGGAAAGCCCGGATAGCGGTCCACATACTCCACGCCGCCGTCCGCCCCGCGCCGCACCGTATAACCATTGTACACATTCTGGCCCATAAAATCCAGAGGCTGGGAGATCAGTTCCATATCCTCCTGCGTGATCTCCGGCAGATACTCCGCAAAACGTTTCAGTCCCTCCTCCGGATAGCGCCCCAGGAATATGGGATCGCTGTACCAGGCCACATTCCAGGTCCAATTGTCCATGGGGTTACGCAGGCCGAAATAAGTCTCTTTCGCCGCCGCCACGTCCTCCGGGCTGTCAGTGGCGGGAATAGCCACGCCGCAGGTAGGCGCAAAGCCCACCTTTATGGGAGCCTTGGCGTATTTCCGCAGATTGATCACCGCCTGACCGTGGGCTTTCAGCACATTGTGGGCAATCTGAAAAGTATCCTTATAGGGCAGTTTCAACCCCGGCGCATGCTCGCCGCGCAGATGTCCCAGCCCCACAAAGCACTGGGGCTCATTCAGCGTGAAAAAGTACCGGCAATCCTGGGAAAAATTCTCCGCCACCACTTTCGCGTACTCTCCGAACCAATCCACGCTCTCCGGGTTCAGCCAGCCGCCCTTATCCTGCAGCGCTTGGGGATACTCCCAGTGAAACATGGTCAGATACGGCTCAATGCCATTGGCTCGCATCTCCCTCAGCAGATCCTTATAATACGCAATACCGGCCGGATTGACCCGCCCGATCCCCTCCGGCAGTATCCTGGCCCAATTCAGAGAAAACCGGTAGTTTTTTATCCCCATCATTCTCATCAGTGCAAAGTCCTCTTTGTACCGATGTATATGATCGCAGGCCACCTGGGCATTCTGCCCCTCAAATACCCGACCTTCCTCACAGAAAGTATCCCATACGATCTTCCCGCAGCCGTCCTGAGGGTCCCGGCCCTCGATCTGATAGGCGCTGTCCGCCACGCCCCATGCAAAATCCTCGCTGAACATATATCCTTACCTCTCTTTTCTTCTCTTCTCGCCAATGAATAATAACCATGCTGTCGGCCAGCTCCAGAGGGTGACTGTCCCTATGGCATGGTCACCCTGCTGTGATCACAGACACCAGATAGAATCCCGACGCGTCCTTTTCATGGGTTCTGCACACCTCTATCCGCACATGGTGCTCCCCCGGCTCCTCCTTCTCAAAGATCGTGGTCAGCGCCAGCAGATCCCCCCAGGTCTCGTCAAACTCACCGTCCAGCAGCACTGCTCCCGCCCGGTCGCCGTCCACGATCACTCTGGCCGCGGGCGCGGGTTTGTTGACGGTGCGGCGGTACTGCACTGCCAATGTGCTGCCCGTCATCGTAAATTCCATATACGCCCCCTCTTCCCATGCCTCCCAGCCGCATTTGAAGATATCAGTCATATGTTTCTGGGGGCTGCGGTCCTCACTGAATCCCTCACAGGTATCCGCCGCCATCTGCCGGTTGCGGATACGCCTGGAATGTTCATAGCGGTTGTGAGTCAGGGGCTGCTCCGGGAACACCGGCTCCGCCTCCGGTTCCTCCATCCGGGCATAAACCCCGTCCAGGAAATATCTTATGGTGTCCGCCAGCATGGCATGGCCCGCGTCATTGGGATGCAGATCATCGGCTGTGATGGTCTCCGCTGCCAGCTCCCCGGCCGCTATCCTGGCATGGATATTGTTTTTTATACTGACACAGGGCAGATCATAATATTTTCCCACGGCAAGATGTATCTCCTGGGCGCTGACGCCGGTGCTGAAAAAGGAATTGTGGAGCAGCACCACCCCAGGCAGGGACTCCGAGGTATAGATATGGCGCACCAGCCCCTCGTAGGTTTCCTTAAAGTGATCCGTATTCTCATCATTGACGCTGAACTCGATAAACACCAGATCCGGCTTTGCATAGAGCAGATCCTCATCCGCTCTGGCCACGCCAAACTGAGAGGTGGTGGCTCCGATGCCCGCATTGCAGTACTCCACCTGCGCCTGGGGGAATTTTTCCCGCCACCACTGACAGCTCAGGTACGCGTAACATTTTTCCGGCGTCGTAGCCACGCTGCCCATGGTGATGGAACCGCCCAGATAGCCGACGGTCACTTTTTCTCCCCGGCCCGCCCGCCGCATCACATTTTTCAGTCTCGCCTGATTGCCTCTGTTTACCACAATGCTGTCTAAATACTTATCCCTCATACTGTTTTTCTCCTAATATAACGTACCGCATATCCCTATCGGTACACATGACCTGTTGTAGAGGTTCTTTAGAACCCTCATCCTGCCTATTGCCAGAACCCATATGAGGTATTCAGCCCCTCGATATACGCGCTGAGCTCCTCCGCCATCTTTTCCGCCTCCGGCCTGCGGATATGTCCCTTGGTGCCCACACTGTTGTTGCTGTAGGCGAAATAATGGATATGGGAATCCGCTTTCTCCTCCACCACCTGCTCTATGGCCCGGTCCCAGCTCCTGTCATGTTCCAGGATCGTGGTCTTACAGATGATATGCGCCTCCGGGTATATCCCCCGCAGCGTATCCAGAAAATCGCCGTAGGCCGCCCGCCACCCCAGGGCCTGCTCCCCGTTGTAGTCCTGTGCCATATAGTCACAGGGATGGCTGTCATTCTGCCCGATGGCCAGGATCACCAGCTGGGGCCTGTATCCTGCAAAATCCCAGGTCTTGGGCTGGCACAGATTGGGATGGTACTGGATCTTATCGTACAGCCAGCGCATTCCTCTGGCGTCCGGCTCGTTGAAATATCCCTCGTGATCCTGCAGCGCGATGCCGCCCTGGGCTATGTCATGGAGCTGGGCGCCCAGCTTTCTGGCCGTTATCCAGGCATAAGAGTAATAGCTGTTGGAATACTCTCCGTTGTGCTCCGGATCGGGCTGCCCGCAATAGTCCACCGCCTCGGACACCTCCCCGGCGGACACAGAATCCCCGAACACCTCGATCCGGCGCTCCGGCAGGGGCCCGGCATCCAGCAGCTCGCCCTCCTGCGCCAGCAAAAAGCCGCGAAACAGCGCCATATGGCAGGAATCCATACGTTTAAAAAGGCACAGTTCATGGGCGCCCTCTCCGAGGTTTTCCCCCAGCATCAGGACCGTATCGCCCTCATCCGCCAGATCCCCCCGGTGCTGTTTCCCGTCCAGTATCCAGCCCATACAGCTGGTCCAATAAGAGCGGATATTGGTAAATACCGCCCGGATATGACTGCCGGTAAAGCGGATGCGCACAAAACTGGCCGGATAGACCATCAGCGCCCCGTCCTCCCTCTCCCTGTCGATCCTGCCGCAGTATTGCAGGGTCTGCTCCCGCCAGGAGATCATTTTTTCTCCCGGCAGAGCATACTGTTGTAAATATTCTGTTTCCATATTGATTTCCTCACGTTCCGCAGATATACCCACAGAACCGTTGTCAACAAGCCGTTCTAAAGTAATCTTCTGCGCATACACTGTCACAGAACGCATTTACCTAAGAATCTCCAGATTGCTCCTGATCAGATCGCATCTCTGGGCCACGCACTCTACGCTGCGCAGAGGATCCTGGGGCGTGTTAAATACATAGTCCGTCAGCTTGCCGATGGTGGTGGTAGCCACATGCATCCGGGTATCGCTGGAGGCATAGTAGATGTACACGTCGCCGTTCTCCCTGACGATGGCGCCGTTGGTAAACACCACGTTGGACACGTCGCCCACGCGCTCCTCTCCCCTGGGACCGATCAGCAGGCCGGAAGGCTCCGCGATCACCCTGGAGGGATCCTTTAAATCGGTGGCAAAGGCGTAAATCACATAGCGCAGCCCCGCCGCCGTGTTCCTCACCCCGTGGGCTATATGGATCCAGCCCCGGTCCGTCTTGATCGGCACGGCGCCCGCGCCGTTTTTCACCTCGGTGATGGTGTGATATTTCCGGGTGCTGGTGATGATCTCCTCATCAATCACCGCATGGGTGATATCCTCGCACAGCCCAAACCCGATACCGCCGCCGGAACCCGTGTCGATAAAATCGTCCATGGGCCTGGTATAAAAGGCGTACTTGCCGTCCACAAACTCGGGGTGCAGCACCACGTTCCGCTGCTGGGGCGAACGCAGAGTCTTTAAGTTCGGCAGGCGCTCCCATTCCTTCAGATCCCTGGTGCGCACGATACCTGCGGCAGCCACCGCCGCGGACAGATCGCCCACGGAGGTGTCCTTGCTCTCGGAGCAGAACACGCCATAGATCCAGCCGTCCTCATGCAGAGTCAGCCGCATATCGTACACGTTGGTTTCCTCCGGGCAGGTGTCCGGCAGCAGGATGGGATAGTCCCAAAAGCGGAAATTGTCAATACCGTTGTCACTTTCCGCCACGGCAAAGAAAGATTTCCTGTCGTTGCCCTCCACTCTGGCTACCAGATAGTATTTGCCGTTTAAATAGATAGCGCCGGAATTCATCACCGCATTGATGCCCAGCCGTTCCATAAAATAGGGATTGGTCTCTTGATTCAGATCATAGCGCCAATGCAGCGGCGTGTGTTCCCTGGTCAGCACCGGATATTTGTACCTCTCAAACAGACCGTTATAAAAACCGGTGTCCACCACATTTTTTCTGGTCAGAAGTTTCTCCTGCTCCGCCGCCAGATCGTAATATTTTTCATGTACCATCGCCTGTCTACCTCTTTCTTTCCTCTACTCTCTATTTTTACTTTGCTGCTTTCTCACTCTGTTCTCTGCCTTCCGATCCTTACTCCCCGGCCATCCGCCTCATCATCTCCATGCACATGCGCCCGTTGTGGTAAGGGCATTTCCAGGGCTCCACGATGGGTTTGTCCATGTCCGGCCTGCCGCTTTCGTCGGTGCGCCAGAACCACTCGCTCCACTCTCTGGAATCCGTCATATATTGTTTGATAAATTCCCATATATCCAGAGCCGCCTCTTTAAAATAGGTCTTCTCCGGGGCTTTCTGCCAGGCGTTGTAGAATCCCACCACGCTCTCGGCCTGCACCCACCAGATGCGCCACTCGTCGTCCACACCCCGCTCGCACTCATTTTTCAGGGAATGATTTCGATAGGCCGTCTCATATACATTCTGCTCCAGATCCGCCGTGATGGGAGCCATCTTCTCCGCGTAAGCCGGATCTCCCAGCACCGATACGCCCCGGTCCACCAGCCATGCGGTCTCGATATCGTGGCCATAGGAATGGAGATCGATGAGGCTGTTCATATCGTTGTCAAAAAACACTTCCTGGCGGTGCAGCCTGGGATTATAGATCTTATCCGCGATCAGATCCAGCATCCACCGCAGTTTCACGGCGGCGGTCTCATCGCCGGACACCCGCAGCAGTTCCGTATACGCCTCAAATACATGGAGCAGCGTGTTCATGGTGCGGTCCGCCATGACGCCGTTCTCCGACAGCTTATCATTGTCCGCCGGCCTGAAATCAATATCCAGTGCCTCCTTGTATCCGTGCTCGTCAAAACATTTCGTCTCGATCACTTCCCGCAGCCCCCTGGCCAGCTCCAGGGCCTCCTTATCGCCGGACGCCGCGTAATAGCTGGACAGAGCGTAGACGGCAAAGGCCTGATTGTAGGTATGTTTGGTGGTATCCTCCGGCCGCCCGTCATAAGCCACGGACCAATAGACACCGCCCCGCTCCCTGTCCATACAGTGATCCCGCATAAAAGTGTAAGCGTGATCCGCGTATTCTTTCAGGCTCTGATCCCCCAACGTCATCCATGCATTGGAGAAAAACCACAGGATACGGCTGTTCAAAATACAGCCCTTGACCGCCTGGCGGTCCACATTTCCCTCCGTGTCCATATAGCCGTAATAGCCGCCATATTCCTCGTCCCTGAGCCGTTTCCAGAAAGGCAGCAGCTTTTTTTCCAGATGCTCCTGCATCTGTTCTTGTATCTCTTTATCCATGTTTGTCTCCTCTCCCATATATCACTTCTTAAGTGATTACGAAACTTCTCTTTTGTCAGTACCGAATTGTGCATATTGTATATTCCATAAGCTGGCCTTCCGCAACCGTCGGTACTCGGGGTTGCTTGCAACCCCTGTGCCGTATTTTAGCATCTTATGTACCGCTACGGTGAGGATAGAGCGAGAGCGTGCCAGCGTTGGAGTATACAATGTGCACAATGACACTGGCAAACTTACTGCGTTTCGCAATAACCTATATATTACTTTTTCAATCTACTGACGCTCTCCCGGACTACCAGCTCTCCCTCCACAATCTGCATATTGTAGCGGCTGTCGTCCCCGCCGATGCGGCGCACCAATATATCGATGCCGATCTGGGCCATCCTGGTCATGTTTACCGAGTAGGTAGTGATGGGCACATCACACAGTCCGGGGTGCAGCCAATCGTCGTATCCCACCAGCGAGATGTCCTCCGGCACCCGGTATCCCGCCTCCTGGAGACTCCGAACCATCCTGCTGGCGGTCAGGTCGCTGTTGCATACGAAAGCGGTGGGAAGTTCCTCCGGCAGGGCGATCCTGTCAAAACAGTAGACACTGCCTTCTTCCCTGTCCCTCAGTATCCAGTCCTCCCTGGCCCGCATGCCATGTTCTATCAGGGATTTCAGATATCCGAGATAGCGGTCCGTGATGCTCTCCGTGGACAGCACCGTGCCCACAAAGCCAATCTTTTCATGGCCCATCTGGAACAGATAGTTGGTCATACAGTATGCGCCGTAAAAACTGTTGCTGATGACGCTGTCCCCCTGTAGCTGTTTGTCATAAAAGTCCATATATACCACAGGCACCCTGCACTTTTTTTTCAGCATCTGCAGATATTCGGTCCGAACGCTCCCCAGAACGATCAGTCCGTCGATCTTGTCCTTCTGTACCAGTTTGGGCTCCTCCAGCTCCTTCTCCCGGGCCCCGTCCAGCATTTCCAGGATCACATAGCAGTTCTCCTGGCTGGCGCAGGTGATGATCTTCTGGTAGAACTCCCAGTAAAAGGTAGCATATTTCTCCACGTAGATCTCACCCATGAGCACGCCGATATTGTAGCTTTTCTTTGTCTCCTGCCGGGCGCTGACCGGAGCCTTGTATCCCATCTCCTCCGCCAGAGCTTTGATCCGCTCCCGCATCTCCTCGCTGACGCCCTTTTGATCGGCCAGCGCCTTGGACACCGTCACAGTGCTGACTCCCAGCCTCTGGGCTATATCTGACATTCTTACGCCTTTTGCCATTGTTCGATCCACCCTCTCTTGTTTGCTCCGTCTCTGTCTTGTGCCGATGGAAGGTTTTCCTGTAAATGTATCGTATCTGTTTACTGTTGTCTCAGCCAGATCAGCTTTGCCCTGAAGTCTCCCCACAGGCGTTCCAGGAGTATACCGCCGTTTATCAGAAGTTGTCCGCTGTAGGCTTTGCCCGTGTCTTTTACGATCTCCTCCTGAGAATCTCCCTGCATATCCGTCTCATATACACGATATACCGCAGTCTCGTCCAGCCCCTGGAGCCGCAGTATCCTGCCGTGCTGATTGGGCTCTCCCAGCACCTGTACATAGAATACCAGGCTTTCCTTTTTGTCCTTGCTCACCACCTGGAAACAGTCGTACAGACGATTATCCCCGTAGGAGGCGACGCGGTAATAGTCGCCCTCTCTCACCAGATCGTTGAACTTGTGGTACATGGCCGTCTGCCTGCTCACCATCTCCTTGTCCTCCGGACTCAGTTTGGTGATATCCAGCTCATAGCCGAAGGTTCCCGCCAGCGCCACATAGCCTCTGGTCTCAAAGGGCGTGTTGCGGCCAACCGTGTGATTGGGGCAGACACTGACATGCGCGCCCATGGCCGACAGCGGGTAGACCAGAGCCGTTCCCTCCTGGATCGCCAGCCTCTCGATGGCGTCCGTATCGTCGGAGCACCAGATCTGGGGGCTGTAATACAGCATACCCGGATCAAAACGGGCGCCGCCGCCGGAGCAGTTCTCCAGGAGGAGATCCGGGAACTCCGCCAGCAGTCTCTCCTGCATCTCGTACATGCCCAGCACGTAGCGGTGGTACAGCTCACCCTGACGGTCCGCCGGGAGCGATGCGCTGCCCAGGTCGCTCAGGGGACGGTTCATATCCCATTTTACATATTTGATATTGGCGCTGTGGAGCACCGAAAACATCTGCTCCAGAATGCAGTCCCGCACCTCCCTGCGGCTGATATCCAGCACATATTGGTTGCGGGCCAGTCCGGGAGTACGGCCGGGAATGGCGATGGCCCAGTCGGGATGCTCCTGATAGAGCTTTGACTCCGGGGAGATCATCTCCGGCTCAAACCAGATGCCGAACTCCATACCCAGGGCATTCACACCGTCCACCAACTTTTTTAGGCCGCCCTTTAATTTCTCCTCGTTGACCTGCCAGTCCCCCAGCGCCCGGTTGTCGTCGTAGCGGTTGCCAAACCAGCCGTCGTCCATGACCAGCATCTCGATGCCCAGCCCGGCCGCCTCTCTGGCAATGTCCAGCAGTTTTTCCTCATCGAAGTCAAAGTAGGTGGCCTCCCAGTTGTTGATCAAAATGGGACGCTTTTTGTTCCGGTAGGGACTGCGAATCAGATGTTTCCTGTACAGGTCATGATATGCCCGGCTCATACCGCCCAGTCCCTCTCCCGAGTAGACCAATATGACCTCCGGCGTCTGAAAGCTTTCACCGGCGGCTAATTTCCAGCTAAAATCTTCCGGCTCTATTCCCGCAGTCACCCTGACGCTGCCGAACTGACTTAACTCGGCCTGCATGCGGAAGTTGCCGGAGTAAACCAGGCTGAACCCGTACACATCCCCCCTGGTCTGGGTAGCCGTATGCTCCAGCAGCGCCATAAAGGGATGCTCCTGATGGCCCGGCTCTCCCCGCAGACTGGACACGGCGTGTTTGCCGTGGCTGACCCGGCGGCGGTCCATATGGCGCTCTCTGGCCCAGGAACCGTGCAGCGTCAGCATGTCAAAGTCCCGGTTGTCCATGTCCAGACAGGCGCTCATGGCCTTCTCCAGATAGACGGGGCTGTCGCCGTCATTGTAAAGACACACGCTGCGGGCGATGGCGTCCGTGTCCTCGAACACACTGTACAAAAGCACGGCGCGAAGACCCAGCGCGGCGTCCCGGCAGATAATGGCCAGCGTGGTCACTTCCTCCTCACCTCCAAAGGTGGCCGGCAGCCCCTCCAGCTTATGTTTCCCCCGATAGATCTCATGGGAGACATAGGTCAGCAGCACGGCGCTGTGGCCCGCGCCGCTGCGCGCCCGGATACTGCTCTCCCGGTAGTCGCCTACGCCGTGGCCGGAATACTCCGTGGGAAAACAGTCCAAAAAGGAAAGCCTGTCCCGGGCGTTGGTCTCAGGGGTCATGGGATTCTCGTAAACGCGCATCAACGCGGAGATTCCCTGCACATTGTCGATTCTCCTGCCATAATAGGCATGGCCCAGAAATCCCTCCTGATCGATCAGACCGATGCAGTATGTAGTGTTCGGGGTATCCAGCTTAAACAGCCGTTCCTCCTCCAAGTAGCTAATGCCCATAGTTATATCTTCCTTTCCTATATTAGTCTTTATTAGGCTTGTTAAGTTAAATTAATCTCTCTGTTAGTTAATTGTTAGTTAGATATTAGCAAATTTTGTTTGGGAATACAATGGACTTTTAGAAGATTTATTCGTTTCGTGGAGTTTACCAAAATAGATGGAAAGAACTTAGTAAAGATTGCCTAAGTAATCAAATAGTACGTTGCGGGAGAGCGGCCGCATCCGGCCGCTCTCCCTGCTTTCCGGGCCCGTCCATGCTTTTCTCGCTCATACCTCATAGACGTTCAGCACCGCCTCATACATTTTTGGCAGTTCCAGCCTTACTTTCCGCTCCCGCAGAGGAAAAACGCCCCGGCGGATACCCCTGTCAAAAAAGACTTCAAGTATCCTGTCGTCTATAATGAACATTATCTCGCTGTAACCGCAGCCTGCCCGGTACGTTTCACCGTCCAGCATAAACTGTCCAGCCTCCGAATCATAGCATACCCTGCTGCCGTTGATCTCCCATATATGATCTTTTACAGAGGCATCTCCTACCCGTATCTCAAGCACCAGCGCCTTACCTTTTTGGGGCCTATATACGATCTTATCCTCCTCATGGGTGACCTCTCCCTCCTCCAGCCTGCGGCGCTGCTCTATAAGCTCCCGCGCAGGGCGCTGGACCAGGGCATATCCCTCTGCCGTTTTGATGAAACTCAACTCCACAGGAAAGCCCAAGGCGCCGGTGAAGGTTCTGCCGTCGTTCTCCATGCGCAGCCAGGGAATGGAGATCACACGTCCTTCCACGCCAAAGTAGGTCTGGGCCGCATAAGGAATATTGTTTATATATGCCTGCCGCCTGCTGCCGTAAGGTCTGAAATGATACCCGTCAAAATCGCCGGGAAAATAATAACCGTCCGCAGCCCAGAAAAACCAGCGGCATTCTCCGTTCTCTCCGCTCAAACACAGAAGATCCGGACACTCCCACGCACCCTCCAGAGTGAGTCTGTCGGACTGCTCCCAATGCTCCAGATCCTGGGAACGGAATATCCCAAAATCATTCTCCTCCAGCCATAACACCATCACATACGCCTGGGACTCCTCATGCCAATACACTTTCGGATCACGGTTTTCCCGGCAAACAGTAGGCAGGCATGGCTGCTCCCGCCTGGAAAGCGTTCTGCCGCCGTCTAAGCTGTACGCGATCTTCTGTGTAAATTCCGCGCCTCTGCTCCACTGGTTACTGCCCCCTGCCGCCGTGTAAAAAAACAGCAGCGCCCTTTGGGGCAGTCCAAGCAGTCCCCGGTCATTGGCGATAGCACAGCCGGAGAACACGGTCCCACTCTGATCCGGGAACAGCACCGTATCCTCCTGCCGCCAGTGAATCAGATCCCCGCTTACCGCATGGCCCCAGCTCATATTGTTCCAGGATATATTGAAGGGATTGTACTGAAAATACAGATGGTATACGCCATCCGCATAGATCAGCCCGTTGGGATCATTGATCCAGCCGCTGTCGGCGGTAAAATGCACCGCAGGCCGCTCCTGGCTATTCCCCCGCCGTTTCCTCTCCACTGAGATTCCCTCCGCGAAAGCCTGGGAAAACGCTCCGCGAAAGAAGAATTTGCGTCCCCTGTACTGTCTGACCGGAATCTCCGCATAAAAGTCAGCGGCACGTTTCCCTGCATCTTCACAGTCCGCCGGCACCATAAACTCAAAGACTTTTTCCAGTGCTCCGTCCTCCGTGACCAGAAATATTTCCAGCTCTCTCTCCTCCTTACCCGCATGGACGGGTATATACAGATAATCCTCTTCCAGCCTGCATATCTTTTCCATACTACTCTTCCTTTCAGGAGACGCCCTCTTCAGCCCTGCATGCTCTCAGCATCTCTTCAACGAATCCGGCGGCTATCCGTGATGCCGCCTCACAGTTTTTTTCAAACTCCCCAATCCCTTTGTGATCCGGCGTATCTGTGATACAGCGCACGGAAATAAACGGTATCTTATTTACATAACACACATGCGCAATGGCGGCAGTCTCCATATCCACGCAGAGAGGCGCATATCTTTCACAGATTTCCTCTCTGCCGTCGTCCTCAATAAATGCCTCGCCTGTCATCATCCGCCCAAATACCACCCCATGTTCTTTCTCCGATCTTGCCGTCTCTCCGGCCGCCGCCAGCAGCCTGTCGTCGGCCTTAAAATAGACAGAATCCATCCAGGGGTGGAAATCCGTCAAGATATCCTCCGCCACGTCATGGTAGGCGGTTTCCGTGGATACGACTATATCAAATATCTGAAGTTCCTCCGTCATGCCCCCCGCGGTTCCGGCGTTGATCACCGCTGTGCACCCAAAGGTATCGATCAGGATCTGCGCCGCAATGGCGGCGTTTACTTTACAGACCCCTGAAAACAGTGTCACAGTCTGAACTCCGCTGATCGTCCCCTCGTAAAATTTCAGCATGGCCTTTTCGGTCACTTTGCATCTCTGTGTCATGGCAATAAACGGTTCCGCCTCCGTATCGCCTGCGCATAAGATCCCTATTTTCATCCGCTCTTTCTCCTCTCTGTTATTGGACAAACTGTTTTCTGTATCTTACATAGAGCAGCGCGCCTGTCAGATCGGCCAGCCCCCAGCCGATGGGAATGGCCCACCAGATCCCCGCCACACCCACGGACGGGATGGCAGCCAGCGTGTAGGCCAGCGCCACACGGGTCCCCAGGGATACGACGGTGAGCACCACCGATATCCCGGGTCTTCCGATGGCCCGGTACAGCCCGTAAAGCAAAAACAGACAGCCGATGCCACAGTAAAAAGGCCCGACCGTATGCAGATACCCCACGCCTTCCGTCAGAATGGCGCTCTCTTCGGGATCAATAAAGATCAGCATCAGAGGCTTTGCCAGGAACCAGAGCACAAGGGAGACTGCCAGGCAATATGTGACGGTAGTCAATACGCCGCAGCGCACGCCCCTGCGGATTCGCTCTCCCTTTCCCGCCCCCATGTTCTGAGCGATAAAGGTGGAGAAGGCATTGCCATATTCCTGCGCCGGCATATAGGCAAAGGCGTCCACCTTCACCGCAGCCGCAAACGCCGCCATAACCGTGGTCCCGAAACTGTTGACCAGTCCCTGCACCATCAGGATTCCCAGATTCATCACCGACTGCTGTACGCAGGTCAGCCCGGAGTACCCGGCGATCTCCCCAAGGCTCTCCCTGCTGACCCGAAACCGGGAAAATGCCTCTCGAACCGCTTTATTGGTGACCAAAACATAGACGCCGATCCCCAGCCCCGATAGGTACTGAGAGAGGATCGTCGCGGCGGCGGCCCCGGCGGTGCCCTGCTGCCAGAGGGCCACGAAGAGAAGATCCAGCCCGATATTCAGCGCGGTAGATATCCCCAGGAATACCAGCGGCGCCACGGAATTGCCCACGGCCCTCAGATAAGCGCCGAAAAAATTGTACAGGGCCACGGCGGGAATCCCCCAGAAGATCAGAACCAGATACTCTCTCGTGATATCCCTTATCTCCGTGGGAATGCGCATCCAGACCAGGATCGGCTCGGTGGCCCACAGCGCAGAGGCCGTGAGCAGCGCCGCCACAGCCGCCACCAACAAAGCCGAGGCGCAGATCCCCTTTTTCAGCCCTTCCTCATCCTGTCTGCCAAAGCATAGGGAAAACACCACTCCGCTGCCCATGCACAGCCCCAACAGCACGGAGGTCAGAAAAGTCATCAGCGCAAAGGCAGCCCCCACGGCCGCCAACGCGTCAGAACCGGCATATTGTCCCACCACCCAGGTATCCACGATATTGTAGCCCTGCTGCAATACATTTCCCAGTATCATAGGCAGGGCAAAAAAGCACAGAGTGGGGAACACCGCCCCTCTGGTCAGATCCTTTTGCGCCATAGATATTCCCTTTCCCCCAAAAAGGCCCTATCTTCTTCCTCGACAGGGCCTTTGTAATAGCTGTACTTATGCTGTTTTATGGATCGGAACCGCCGTCAGCGCGTCCCCTTCCACCTGAATCCGGATCGTATCCCCCTGCTGTACCTGATCGGACAGGATCAGCCGGGCCGACAAGGTTTCCACATGTTTCTGGATATAGCGCTTTAACGGACGGGCGCCGTACACCGGGTCGTATGCCTGATCGATGATAAAGCTCTCCGCCTCCGGGGTCAGACTGATGGTCAGGTCCCGATCCTCCAGACGTCGGTTCAGTCCCTGCACGATCAGTTTGATGATGCCGCCGATATTCTCCTTGGTCAGAGGCTTAAACAGGATCGTCTCATCCAGCCGGTTCAGAAACTCCGGCCTGAAATGCGCCCGCAGCTCATTCATGACCAGCTCCTCCGCCTCCTCGGAGATACTGCCGTCCTCCCGGATGCCCTCCAGCAGATAGGACGCGCCGATATTGGAAGTCATGATCAATATGGTATTCTTAAAGTCCACCGTGCGTCCCTGGGAGTCCGTGATCCGTCCGTCGTCCAGCACCTGCAGCAGTACGTTGAACACGTCGGGATGGGCTTTTTCCACTTCGTCAAACAATACCACGGAGTAGGGCTTTCTCCTCACCGCCTCCGTGAGCTGTCCTCCCTCCTCATAGCCCACATATCCGGGAGGCGCCCCGATCAGGCGGGATACGGAGTATTTCTCCATGTATTCGCTCATATCGATACGCACCATATTGTTCTCGTCGTCAAACAGCGCTGCCGCCAGAGACTTGGCCAGCTCCGTCTTGCCCACGCCGGTGGGCCCCAGGAACAGGAAGGAACCGATGGGCTTGCCGGGGTCCTTGATGCCCGCCTTGGAGCGGATGATGGCCTCGCTGACCTTGGTCACGCCCTCGTCCTGCCCGATCACCCTCTTATGCAGCTCCTCGTCCAGATGCAGAGTCTTGTTGCGCTCGCTCTCCGTCAGCTTTGCCACCGGGATCCCGGTCCAGCGGGAGATGATCTTGGCGATCTCCTCATCGGAGACTTTCTCATGCACCAGGGACATATCCCGGGCATTGACCTTCTCCTCCTCTATCTCCAACTGCTTTTTCAGAGCGGGCAGAGTCCCGTAGCTGAGTTCCGCGGCTTTCTCCAGATCCCCGTCTCTCTGGGCGATCTGAATCTGGCTGTTTACCTCGTCTATCTGTTCCCGCAGCTTTGACAGGTCTTCCACGGACTTTTTCTCATTGTCCCACTGGGCCTTACGGCTCGCGAACTGCTCCTTCAGCTCCGCCAACTCTTTCTGGAGATCTGCCAGACGCTCCTGGCTCAAGCGGTCGTCCTCCTTTTTCAGGGCCGCCTCCTCAATCTCCATCTGCATCACCTTACGCTGTAGTTCGTCCAGTTCCGTGGGCAGGCTGTCCAGTTCGGTCTTGATCAGGGCGCAGGCCTCGTCCACCAGGTCTATGGCCTTATCCGGCAGGAAACGGTCGGAGATATATCGGCTGGACAGGGTGGCGGCGCTGACCAGGGCATTGTCCATGATCTTTACGCCGTGGTACACCTCGTAGCGCTCTTTCAGTCCCCGCAGGATGGATATGGTATCCTCCACCGTGGGCTCATCCACCATCACCGGCTGGAAACGCCGGGCCAGAGCGGGATCTTTTTCAATATACTGGCGGTACTCGTCCAGCGTCGTGGCGCCGATGCAGTGCAGTTCTCCCCTGGCCAGCATGGGCTTTAACATATTGCCCGCGTCCATGGCCCCGTCCGTCTTCCCGGCTCCCACGATGGTATGCAGCTCGTCGATGAACAGGATGATCTGGCCGTCGGACTGTTTCACGTCCTCCAGCACCGCCTTCAAACGCTCCTCAAACTCGCCCCGGTACTTGGCTCCCGCCACCAGAGCGCCCATATCCAGGGAAAAGAGTTTCTTATCCTTCAGTCCCTGGGGCACATCCCCGCGGACGATACGCTGGGCCAGCCCTTCCACCACGGCGGTCTTGCCCACGCCAGGCTCGCCGATCAACACCGGATTGTTCTTGGTCTTGCGGGAAAGAATGCGGATCACATTGCGTATCTCACTGTCCCGTCCGATCACCGGGTCCAATTTCTGGTTGCGGGCCCGCTCCACCAGCTCCTGTCCGTACTTCTCCAAAGTGTCGTAAGTAGCCTCGGGATTGTCGCTGGTCACTCTCTGATTGCCCCGCACAGTGGACAAAGCCTGTAAAAAGCGCTCTCTGGTGATCCCGTACTCCTTCCAGATCGCCTCGATCTCCCGGCTGGGGAAACGCAGCATGGCCAGAAACAGATGCTCCACGGACACATACTCGTCCCCCAGCTGTTTGGCCTCGTCCTCCGCGGAGATCAGCACCTTGTTCAGATGCTGACCCATATAGACCTGGCCGCCCTGTACCTTAACTCTCTTTTGCAGCGCCTGCTCCACACGGTTTACAAAATGTTCCTTCTGAATCTCCATCTTCTCGATCAGTTTCAGGATCAAGCTGTCCTCGATGGTCAGCAGGCTATACAGCAGATGTTCCTGTTCGATCTCCTGGTTGCCGTACTCGTAGGCCAGTTTCTCACAGTCCTGCACCGCCTGCATGGATTTCTGAGTAAATTTGGATATATTCATAGATGTCACTCCCTTCGGCATGTATTTCTTTTAGGCACCCGCAAAATCCTCACTACAAATGCCCGTATATTTCTTTTTTGTTCTATAACAAATATAACATACGAATTAAGAAATGCAATATCCAGTTTCTAAATTTTCTATAAAATCTTGCTGGGCCTATACAAAATAATTGCTGTTTTATACCCACATCCGCCCTGTAAAATCAAGAATTTGAGGTCTTTTATACCCCTTGTGGGTCTATACAAAAAAAATCATTATCTGTACCCCTCTTTTGTTGCAAAATAGGGGGCAAAAAGAGAATTTTTTGTGTATAGACCCAACCAAGCCTCAGGCTCAGCCAGGTCAAGACAGCCTCGCCAAAAGCGGGGCTATCCTTCCTCGCATACAATGAATATACCCGGAAACCTACTACAGCTCCTCAAACGCAAAGTAGTCCGCCGCTATGCTGCCGCATAAGCCGCCGCCTTCGTGGATAGCCGTGAGTCCCGCCTTTACGCCCACCCAGCGTCCGGGAGTAGCCTCTACGGGTTCTCCCACAGGATCGTATACTCCGTCCTCGGTAAGACTGTAGCAGAACGACACTTCCGTCTCCTGCCTTACCAGCATCCGCAGATATACTTCGCTCGCCCCCTCCGGCAGCACCGCCGCGTCCGCGCGCGTCTCGTCGTCCTTGGTCCAGTTGCCCGTGCGCTGCTGCAGCACCAGCTTTCCGCCTCTTTTCTGTATCAGCAGGCCCGTATAATGACCACACTGGGAAACCATGCCCGCCGCGTCTCCCTCCTGTAGACTCTCCAGGCGGAGGCAGGCGGTGATCTGAAACTGAGGAGCAGGCCACTTCTGGAGCAGCAGATTGGGCACATCGCAAAGCTGCGTTCCGGCGTCGCTCTTCTGGGCGTACAAAGTCAGCCGTCCGCCGCCTAAGCTGTACCAGTCGTCCCTGTAATTGGCGTTCCACTGCCACTGAAGACCCAGCTTTTCTCCCTCAAAGAAATCGCTGTCCTCCGGCGCGTCTATGGGATATGTAGCGCCCACTGCGGGTTTTTCATACTGCATCACCGGCTCGCCGCAACCGTCTTCGTCGGGATCAACCCCGATCACAGGCCAGTCGTCCACCCAGCGCATGGGCTGCAGGTGCACGACACGTCCCGCATTGCCCACGTCCTGAAAATGGAGAAACCAATCTTGGCCGTCCGGCGTATCCACCCAGGCGCCCTGGTGAGGACCGTTCACAGGCGAATTTCCCTGGCGCATCACGATCTTTTCCTCGTAAGGGCCATAGATGTTCCGGGAGCGCAGTACGGTCTGCCAGCCGGGTTTTACGCCGCCCGCAGGGGCAAATATATAATAGTATCCGTTTCTCTTGTACAGCTTGGGGCCCTCGATGGTGGGCTGGGTGGCGTGACCGTCATAGACAAACTGGCCGTCATCCAGCACCCCCGAGCAGTCCGGCTCGATGGGAGACATATAAAGAAAACTCTTGAAACCGATACGGCTCCTGGCAAATGCGGTCACCATGTACGCCTTGCCGTCGTCGTCCCAGAAAGGGCAGGGATCGATCCAGCCCACCACCTTGCGCACAAAGGACGGCTCGGACCATTTTCCCCAGGGATCCGTGGTCTTACTCATCAGGATGCCCTCATCCGGCATGGGCACAAACACATAGTAGGTTCCCTCATGGCAGCGTATGGACGGAGCCCAGGCGCCGCATCCGTGCAGGGGCCTGTCATAGGTGTCAAAGGGCATTTTATCCCAGATATAGTTGATCACTTTCCAGTTTACCAGATCCCGGGAATGCAGCAATGGAACCGCCGGAGCATTGCAGAAACTGGAGGCGATCATAAAATAGTCTTCCCCCACACGTATCGCGTCCGGATCGGAATAGTCCGTGTACAGGATCGGATTCTTATAAGTGCCGTCCCCCTGGTCGGCGATCCACATCTTTTTTATCTTACTCTTGTCCATAGCTTCCTCCTATTTAGAATTCCGCATGTTTGCTCATAGCCCCTTTCACTCAGAGCAATATCCGGACGCAAGCGTCCTGATATTCTCTGGGGGCTATGAGCAAACATGCTGTTTTTAAGTCTTAAACTATGGAAGAGTATACCATATTTTTTACGAATCTACAACACCCACAGACAATCCTGACCGCTTTTCACCCACATGGAACCTGTCACGGACAGGTCGTAACTGTTTTCATTTTCCTCTACGGTCATACACACATGGGTGTCATAGCCGTCCCGGGCCAAAGCTTCTCTGTCATATTCCAGCAGCAGCTTTCCCTTGCCCACAAACTCGTTTTGCACCACTCTGGGACGAAAATAATCCCGGGTCATCTCCGCGTCCCTCTCCCCGGCCTGTAGCCGCAGTACCACACCGCTGTCCGTCCGCAGCAAAAACTCGTTACCCCTGGGATACAGGCGGATGATCTTACCCGATGCCGGAGCGTAGACTCTGTTGTCCTCAGGGGTAAGCCGTATCCCTCTGCGCCCCTGGCTTTCCATTATATCCAACTGTCCTGCCACCGGACTGGCGATGGGATGACCTGCGGGTTTCGCCTGCTGCTCCCTGTGGGAACGGCTGTGGTATCTGCGCGGCATGCGGGCCTTCTGCCACTCTCCGGTCTCCCCGCCGCCGTCCTCGTTGTCCTGGGACTGCCGCCGGGCCGCATATGCCCTCTCCGCCCGATACCGCGCCTGCTTTTGCCGCAGATCCGCCCTGTCGGTCCATGCCGCTCCGCTCCGCCCTGCTCTCCGGGCCTGCGTGGGAGGTTTCTGCAGATCCGCTCTGTCCGCCCATGCCGCCTCTCCCTGGCCGGTTCCCACGGACTGCGCCGACGATTCCCGCAGGCCCGGCCTGTTCGCCCATGCCGCCTCTCCCTGACTGGTCCCCACGGACTGCGCCGACGATTCCCGCAGGCCCGGCCTGTTCGCCCATGCCGCCTCTGTCGTCTCCGCGTCCGCGCCCTCTGTCGCCAGCACACGCCCCATGGTCCTGCTCATCAGGTATCCCATGATATAAGCCACGCCTATGATTCCCGAGAAAACCCATACATTCAATGTAATTCCCATTTTCACCTGCTCCTTTCGTCACTGCTACAACAGATACCTTTTTATGATGTATTTTCTGTAAGTAGCGGTAAAATATACAAAACTTTTTCCATTTTTATTGACAAAAAACATGTAATGGGATATGATATAAAAACACTTACAGAGATGATGAGGGAGTAGTTTGCAGCTCCGGCTGCGGCAATGTCAACACAATGACGGCCCGCCGTCTGGCATTGCCTAAACATGCAGATGTGAAAACGAGACTCATAGACAATCGGCGCAAGAGATACGCCTGTTGTCTATGAGCCTCTTTTTTAGTAAAAATCTGAACTTAAAGGAGAGTACGTCATGACACTGCTGAATCTGTTCCTGATCGCCGTGGGGCTGTCCATGGACGCATTTGCCGTGTCCGTGTGCAAAGGGCTGGCCATGGAAAAAGCGCCGTTAAAAAATGCCGTCGTCGCCGGAGTATGGTTCGGCGGATTCCAGGCTCTGATGCCGCTGCTGGGTTATCTGTTGGGCAGCCATTTTGAAAAGTACATAACCCATATCGATCATTGGATCGCTTTTATCCTCCTGGCGCTGATCGGCGGCAACATGGTCAGGGAGTCTTTCTCCAAAGAGGAAGAAAAAACCAGCGGGACCATGTACTTTCAAGAAATGTTCCTGCTGGCAGTAGCCACCAGCATAGACGCGCTGGCAGTGGGTATCACTTTTGCCTTTCTGCGGGTGAATATCCTGCCCGCAGTAGGCTTTATCGGAGTCACCACCTTTGTGCTGTCCGCGGTGGGCGTCAAGGTGGGAAATATCTTTGGCAGCCGGTACAAGTCCAAAGCTGAACTGGCAGGCGGCATTCTCCTGATCCTCATGGGACTCAAGATCCTGCTGGAACACCTGGGCATTCTGTAGATGTCTCTCTGGTCAGTGTACCGATACGCTAATCCTCCAGGCGCCGCAATTCCGTATAAGCCAGCAGCAGCGGCCCCACGCCCTTGGCATCATCCTCCACCACAGGCTCTGACATATAATAGGCGAAACTGCCGTCCCGGCGCGGATTGTCCGCAGGTCCCAAACCTGCCACCAGACAGATGCCGCCCAAACTCAGATGTCCGTCTTTCTCCTTCAGATATGTATCACACACGCCCTGAAACGCTTTCATGCCATATGCGCGATAGCTCTCGGGCAGGATTCCCAGCCGCACTCCTTTCAGCAGGCAGTAGGCCATAATGGAACTGCCGCTGGTCTCCAGATAATTGGGTTCCTTACCGCCCAGCGCAGGCAACTGATACCAGAGTCCGCTCTCATCCTGAAATCTCAGCATGGAATCCACCAGATCGATAAACACTCTTTTCAGTTCGTCATACTCCGCCCGGTATTCCTGTCCCGGCTCACATTTATACAGCGTATCCAACAGTGCCATGGAATACCATCCCATCGCTCTCAGCCAGAAATTCTGAGACAGTCCCGTCTCCTTATCACACCAGAATATCTTCCGGCTTGCGTCATAACCGTGATAATACAGACCGGTCTTCTCATCCCGCATATATTTCACCACGTTGGCAAACTGATGGAATATGTCGGCGTAATGCTCTCTCCTGTTGAACTTGGTCTCATACTCCATATAGAAAGGCTGCCCCATATACATGCCGTCCAGCCATACCTGATCAGGGTAGATCTTCTTGTGCCAAAAATTGCCCTCCGCCGTTCTGGGCTGGGTCTGTATCTGGGAGTAGATCAGGTCTATGGCTCTGCGGTATTTTTCCTTGCCGTTTATCTCATAGAGCGCAAAGAGCGTCTTCCCCGCATTCACATTGTCAATATTGTACTCGTCCACCCGGTACCCGTCGATGCTGCCGTCCTCCCGCACCCGATGGTCGATAAACGCGTCCGCGAACTCATAATACCTTTTCTCGCCGGTGGCCTGATAGATCTCCAGGAGCGCCAGGATCATGCAGCCGTCTATATAATTCCATCCGGCCTTCAGTCCGTCCTTACTCTTCTCAATATTCCAGGCCGGAACGTCCAGCGTACTCTTTTCCAGCAGTTCGTCTATATATTTTTCAAAAATCGGCATCTGCATTTTCATTTCCCCCAATCTGTATACCATGACCATACGTAAATATCCTGTCCGTATCAGTTTACCGTAAAACACTCAATCCGTCAACGGGCAATCCGCACACGGAACCATTTCTGTATATTTTACATAAAAAAAGAGCAGGTCACTGAGCTGACTAAAGTGATCCCACTCTCTTTTCCTTCCCCTGGCCGTTTGCCTACAATAAGTAATCTACACCGCCTCTTCTTCCCTCTGATCCACATATCTGCGCAGGGCCTCCTCGGCCTCCTGGGGACTCAGCGCCCATTCCTCCAACATATTGTCGATGTTCTCCAGTTGAATGTTGCGTTTTTCCCTGTACATCTCCGCCAGCTCCTGTTTCTCCGACTCAACACGGGTCATCAGAGCCTCGATCAGTTCCTCCTTGGCCGCAATCTTTTCATCCAACGTTTTTCTCGGTCCTCTTGCCATATTTACCTCTTTTCCGCGCCGTGCGCCTATATTTTTATAACCCTGTCCGTCTGCGTATCGCGCAGTGCCGCGCTCAGGGAAAAAAGTTGGAATTCTGGAAATATATCCCACCCTTAGTTCAGTATATGGACAAGACCGTAAATATATGCATATTTTTTCTAATAATCTATATCCACTTCCGCAAATAAGTCATCAAAAGTAATTTTCAGATTCGGAAAGTGAACAATTTTCAATTCTTCTTTGTTTCCTTCCGTAATAGTCTCCCATAAATAATATTGCGGAGCCCCGTCCTGATCATAATCCAGATTGTATATTTCAACCCGTTTTTTTCGCCAGTCTACGATCCAATATTCATCAATCTCCTGTTGTCTATACAGCTCTTTCTTTTCACCACGGTCATACTCTTCTGTTGAATCCGATAAAACCTCCATCACAAAACGGGGGGCTTCAATAAAAGAACTTCCACGTCTGGATTTAATACGACAGTTGATAGACGCATCCGGAATAACTGTTTTATCTTCTCCCGCATCTGTCTTAAACCTGTATTGGATATTATCAGAAAAAACATAACATGTACTGTTCATCAACTGCTTTCTTACCGCAGCCACAAAATTAACAATAACCGTTGAATGTTCTGGCCTCGCTCCTGCCATATCTGTTATCTGTAAGTTTAAATCCATTTGCTGTCACCTCCCATTTTTTGTATCTCTATTATAAGCAAATTATATTACAATTTCAAGCCGTTTATCCTTTTCAATCCCACAGCCGATAGACTATATTTCTGCATCCACCCCAATTTGCTGAATACATAAACTAAACTATATCTTGCCATATTTACTTCCTAACCTTACATAGGACTGATTACCGTCTATCTTTATAGCAAAAAAGAAACTGCCAGGTTCAAAGCGAATGCAATACCCTGACAGTTTCAATATATCGGAGTGGCGGGATTCGAACTCGCGACCTCCGCCTCCCTAAGACGGCGCTCTAACCAAGCTGAGCCACACCCCGTAACGAAGACTATTATAACCTGACGCATCGAAAAAAGCAAGCACTTTTTTCAAAAATATACAAAATAGTCCACTCCACTAAGACTGCTCCCCGCACATCAGTCCTTCGTCTCCAGCAGCCGCACCAGATACTCCCACACCCGCTGGGTGGAAGATATGCTCAGAGTCTCCTCCGTAGTATGAATATCATACATATTGGGTCCAAAGGAGATACCGTCCAGATCCGCGATCTTGGAGGCCAGGATGCCGCATTCCAGGCCGGCATGAATCGCCTCCACCCGGGGCTTTTCGCCGTACATCTCCTCATACAGAGCGACCATCTTATCCCGCAGGGGAGAGTCTACCCGGTAAGCCCAGCCTGGATAGTCCCCGGTTATGTCACAGCGGCCGCCTGCCAGGGCGGTCAATGCCTGCACTTTATCCAGCAGCGCCTCCTTGCTGCTGTCCACACAGCTGCGCACGGAAAATTCCGCCTCCACTTTTCCGCCGCGGATCTTCAAGATCCCCAGATTCAGGGAAGTCTCCACCAGCCCCGGCACATCCGCGCTCATGGCCTGTACGCCGCAGGGCAGACTGTACAGATAATCCGCCGCCCGCCGCAGCCCGTCCCCCGCCAGACACCGCTCCTCGCCCGTTCCCTGGGGCGCCGCCACAACGGATACCTCCGGATCCTTGGTGGCCAGTTCTCTCCTGAGTACCGCGTCATACTGCGCAGTCAGCTCCTTCAGACGCGCCTCGTCCTCTTTTTCCACCAACACACGGGCTTTTGTCACACGGGGAATGGCGTTGTCCGCCAATCCGCCCTCGCAGTCCAAAAGTCCTACGTTTATGCTGCCTGTCAGCTTTTGCAGCAGCCTGGCCATCAGCATATTGGAGTTGCCCCGCTCCTTGTGGATCTCGGCGCCGGAATGACCGCCCTGCAGACCGCCCACAGTCAGTTCATACACCTGGCCCGTCCTATCGCGGCATTGCTCGGACATATCCACAGTACAATGGATTCTCGCGCCTCCGGCGCAGCTGGCCAAAAAGATTCCCTCTTCCTCGGAATCCAGATTCAGCAGTCTGTGGCCTTGGAGCATGGACAGGTCTATGGCCCTGGCTCCATCCATTCCCACTTCCTCGTCCACGGTGATCACCACCTCCAGGCGGGGATGCCGCAATGTATCGTCATCCAGCAGCGCCAGAGCGTAGGCTACGGCTATGCCGTCGTCTCCCCCCAGACTGGTTCCCTCCGCGTAGATACGATCCCCCTCCACCGCAAGTTTCAGCGGTTCACGGGTCATATCGACGGTAAGTTCCGGCTTATGCACCGCCACCATATCCATATGTCCCTGCAGGATCAGGGCAGGCTCCTGCTCATAGCCCGAACTGGCCTCCTTGATGATGATGACGTTCCTGACCTGATCCTGAATATATTGCAGCCCTCTTTCCCTGGCAAATCCCGCCAGATAATCGCTGATCGCCTCCACGTTGCCTGAACCGTGAGGGATCTGGGCGATCTCCTCAAAATAAGTAAACACCTTCTCCGGCTTAAGTCCCGATAAAACACCCATATGCTGTCACTCCTTCTTCCCGCCCTCCGGCATAGGCGCCGCTCACGGCGAGATCTTTTTCAGTATTGCCTCTTAACCCACTTTATATCCGGTTCCCCACACCACTTTCAGGTATCTGGGCTCCTTGGGATTGCGCTCGATCTTCTCCCTGATATGGCGGATATGCACGGCGATAGTGTTGTCGGCCCCGATGGCCTGCATATGCCATATTGCCTCATATATCTGGGCAATGGACAGCACTCTTCCCCTCTCCTGCACCAGCAGTTTTAATATCTTATATTCAATGGGGGTCAGTCTGACCTCCCTGTGATCCACAAAAACCTGTCTGGTGTTATCGTCGATCATCAGATCGTCCACCTGGTAGATCTTGTCTATATTGGCGCATACATTCACCAACTGGGTATAGCGTCTGAGCTGGGATTTGATCCTGGCCAGCAGCTCCAGCGGATTGCATCCGCTGACCACATAGTCGTCCGCCCCTGCGTTCAGCGCCAGTATCTTGCTGGTCTCATCATCACGGGAAGAAACCACTATGATGGGCAGACTGCTCAACTGACGGATCTGCTGCAGCGTCTCCAGCCCTTCGGTGATGTCCTGATTCTGATCGGACCATACTACGTCCGTGATCAGCAAATGAATCTGCTGCGCCGCCATGATCTGACGCAGCTGCACCTTGTTTTCCGCGATCAGCAGTCTGATATTCTCTCCTCTCAAAAGCGGCCGCAGGGATGTCGTAATCCCTGTATTGTTGTTGAAAATCACAATATTTTTGTCCATAAGTCTCACGATCCTTCCTTGCATTCTATGCATATCGCAGGTCGCCCTGCGCTGATGCCCCTTTAGTCTCCATTACTGCCCTGCGGCGTACACTCCCAGGTCCATAGTCTGCAGCACCTCATAGACCTCCTCCTGGGTATATCCGCGAAATCCTACCAGCAAATCCCTGCCATAAAGAGATATGGCGCACTCTATGCTGCTGATCTCTCCGCCATCCATAATGTCTATCACCTTGTAGGTATATCCCTGGGCGGTGATATAATTGCGCTCGTTGACCGCCTCACCCGGGTAGGCGCTGGAGGACGCATATGCCTGATCCTCCCGGTGATCCACCTGTATAATGCTGAAACTGCGCTCCTGCACATCCTGGATACAGATATACACCTGATCACCCAGCATATGGATGTACTGCTCTGCCGTATCTCCACCCAGCAGCTCCATATCCGGCACCGGTACAACTATACCGGTTTCTTCCCGAAAGGCATCCAGCGTATCGTACTCCACGGGTTCAATGTCACATACCATGACCTCCAGTTCCTCCGGCTCCTCTCCCGCCTGTCCGGAGCGATTCTTGGCCGGCATCGGAGTCTGCCCCCTGTCCGCGCTCTCTTCCGTACCCTCCGCGCCTCCTGACGGCTGGCTGGTGATGGAAAATCCGTTGTGACGGACCTGGATAAAACCGCCGCCATAATTCATGGCCGTGGCCATGCCCCCCACCAGCAGAAAGACCGCCGCGGCAGAGGCTGCGGAACCCAGCATACGCCGCCTGCGGGCACTCTTCATCTTGTGATGGTGGATCTCATCCGACACCTGCCGGGCGTCCAGATGAAAAGTTCCGGCCTGGTCTACCTCTTTTCGATATTCTTCTCTGAAACTACGCAAGGTCAAATTCCTCCTTCAGGCTCTTTTTCAGGATCTCCCTGCCTCTGGTCAGCTGCGAAGTCACCGTGGACACTTTTCGCTCCAGTATCACCGCAATCTCCTTCACCGTCAGATCCTCATAATAGAACAGATGGATCACATCCCGGTATGTGACAGGGAGCTTTCGCACCGCCTCCAATACCGTCCCGGCTCTCTCCTTGTCCAAAAATCTCTCCTCCGGCCCCCGCTCGTCAATCTCCTGCGCTCCCAGAGTATCGATCCCTTCCGGAGCGGGAACGTCGCTGCGTCGGCGGTAAAAACTGCTGCGCCACATTTTGCGGCATCCGTTCAGAGTGACTCTGATCAACCAGGCTTTCTCGTATTCCGCATTGTCAAATTCCCTGGAGGTCTTCAGATACTGATAAAAAGTTTCCTGTACGATATCCTCGGCGTCCGCCCTGTTTCCCGTCCTGACATACGCAATCTTAAAAAGCATATCGCTGTAGCTGTCAATCTTCTCTTGTAGTTTCTCCTGTATTCTAGCCGTGTTCTGTATCATGATTGTATCCATCTCCAGCAATCCGCTCTATTTATAAAAATCCCTTTGCCGCCCATTATACTGCAAGTTTCTCTATTTTTTTACAAAAAAATTTGACCCGCTAACTATAAGACAGTTTTACGGGCCAAAATGTTTCATGATAATTGCGGTTTTTTTCAGGTTTTTTTATCCTTCATCTCCTCCACCACTTCCAGATCCTCCGGCTGGAGCCTGCGGAAATGATTCAGGCCGGATATCAAAATGGCAATGCTGTTTTTGGTGGTGTCAAACACACCCTCCTGATACATGGTCGAAACCAGCATTCCCAGGGGCACCGCGATGATCATACCCACGACGCTGCCCAGCTTATAACCCACATACAGCAGGAAAAGTGTGGGGATCGGCGCCATGCCGATGGAATCGCCCACAATCTTGGGCTGGATGATCTGCCTGGCCAGTTGGCCTCCGCCCCATATGATGAGCAGCCCTATAGCCATCTTGTAGTCTCCGCTGAAAATCTTGATCAGAGCCCAGGGAACCATGACCGTGCCCGTGCCAAAAAAGGGCAGCAGATCCAGAAAAGCAATGCCCACCGCGATCAGCAGCGCGTAATCCACCCGCAATACGGTCAATCCCACCACCAACAGCAGATACATCCACACCTCTATCTTGAGCTGGGCCTTAAAATATCCGCCCACTGATTTAAGGATGCTCCTGCGCACCATATCATACCTTGACATAACGGACGCGGGCGTATGTTTCCTGATCCAGCTCCCGATCTGGTAACGGTCGGCCACAAAGAAATAAGACGCCAGCAGACACATGATGATGCCAATCAACACCGAGGGCAGCTGCTTGGCAAAATTGCCCGCCGCCGTGATGGTAGGCGTGCCGATGCGTTCAAAGAGACCCGCCATAAATTCCCCTACCTGGTCTCCCAGGTTGGCGATGGTCTGCTGGGTGTCCTGGGGCAGTTTCTCAAAGATCCCGTTGAGGCTTTCGCCCACGCTGGACAGATCCTCTTTCATGGAATCCCACATTTCCGGCAGCGCGCCCAACAGTCCTATCCCCTCTTCTATGAGCTTGGCCCCCACCAGATACAGCACCAGCACCACCAGAGCAATGACCACTATGATCACAAAGGCGCTGGCCCATTTCCGTTTCAGCTTTATCTTTTCCTCAAAAAAGCGCACCAGAGGACTGGCGATCATGGAGATGATCCCCGCAAGCACAAAGGGCATGAACAGTACGAGTATCCGGGGCAGCAGCAATATCACCAGCAGCAATATGGCCACCGCCACCCCCAGATTAGTCAGCGCTTTGAAGTATTTCCTCGATGATTTCATAGATTTCCTCCCTGCCCTGTTTGGTGGTGGCTGAAAAGGGAACGACACGAACATTCTTTTCCGCACGCAGCGTTTCTCTCAAAATTTTCACCTGTTTTTGAATCTGGCTGCGGTTTATCTTATCCAGCTTGGTCGCAATGATTATGGGCTGATACCCATGGGTCTTGATCCATTCATACATAATACAGTCGTTTTCCGACGGCTTGTGGCGAATGTCGATCAGCAGAAACACAGCCTTTAACTGCCGGGAGCGATGCAGATAGTTCTCCACCATTTTGCCCCACTGCTCTTTTACATGCTCGCTGGTCCTGGCATAGCCATAACCCGGCAGATCCACAAAATAGATACTGTCGTTTACATTATAAAAATTGATAGTCTGGGTCTTCCCAGGCTGCGAACTGGTGCGGGCCAGGCTCTTCCTGTTCATCAGTGCGTTGATCAAAGAGGACTTGCCCACATTGCTCTTACCGGCAAAGGCCACCTCCGGTCTGGTGTTTTCCGGCAATTTACTGGTTATGCCGCACACGGTTTCCAGCGCCACATTTTTTATGATCATATATATACCCCTTGCTATCCCCGACCTGTATAGTGAAATGACGCCGCACTATTCACAGGCGGCGTCGGGTTGTCCTTTTTCCTATTGTGCTTTTTTCACAGGTATATCTCTCGGAAATACCAGGGGCTCGCTGACTCCTTCCACCGAATCCTTAGTGATCACACATTTTCCGATGGTATCATCTGAGGGAATCTGGTACATCAGATCCATCATCACACTCTCCATAATGGACCGCAGTCCTCTGGCGCCGGTCTTTCTCTCAAACGCCTTGTCGGCGATGGCCTCGATGGCGTCCTCATCGAACTCCAGATCCACCTCGTCAAACTCAAACAGTTTCTGATATTGCTTGATCAGTGCGCTCTTGGGCTCTTTCAGGATCTTGACCAGCGCCTCCCTGTCCAACCCCCGCAGCGATACGTTGATGGGCACGCGACCCACAAACTCAGGGATCAGGCCGAATTTGACCAAGTCCTGAGGAGTCACCTGCTGCAACAGCTCCCCGATCTCCTTGGTGGACTTCTGCGCCACCACCGTATTGAAACCGATGGATTTGCGATCCAGTCTGGACTCCACGATCTTCTCCAATCCGTCAAACGCGCCGCCGCATATGAACAGGATATTGGTTGTGTCTATCTGGATCAGATCCTGATGGGGATGCTTTCTGCCGCCTTGGGGCGGTACGCTGGCCATGGTCCCCTCCACGATCTTGAGCAGGGCCTGCTGTACGCCCTCACCGGATACGTCCCGGGTGATGGATACGTTCTCGCCCTTCTTGGTGATCTTGTCGATCTCGTCAATATAGATGATCCCGTACTGCGCCCTGTCTACGTCATAGTCCGCCGCCTGTATCAGTTTGAGCAGAATGTTTTCCACATCCTCTCCCACATAGCCGGCCTCCGTCAGGGTGGTGGCATCGGCGATGGCAAAGGGCACATTGATGATCTTGGCCAGTGTCTGAGCCAGATAGGTCTTGCCCGATCCGGTGGGGCCGATCATAATGATATTGCTCTTCTGCAGCTCCACGTCATTTAAGTCTCTGGGAGCCGTCACTCTCTTGTAGTGATTGTACACTGCTACGGACAGTACTTTTTTTGCCTGCTCCTGTCCGATCACATAATCATCCAAAAACTTCTTGATCTCCTTCGGCTTTAAAAGCTTGATATCCTGTTCCTGCAGGGCGGACTCTTCCTCCTCCTCCAGCTCCTCCTCCAGGATATCCTCACAAATCTCAACGCACTCGTCACAGATATATACCCCCGCCGGTCCGGCGATCAGCTTTTTTACCTGACTCTGGGATTTATTGCAGAACGAGCATCGGATATCGCTGTCAAAATTTTTACCTGCCATTCTTTTATTTTCCTCTCTCCCGCATATTGCGCTATTTACTTCTTATCCTCCGCCTCGATCATGGAGTGGGAGGTAAGGATCTGGTCGATCAGACCATATTCCAGAGCCTCCTCGGCGCTCTTCCAGTTGTCACGCTCGGTATCGGCGCACACAGTCTCATAATCCCTGCCGGTATTCTCCGCCAGCATGCGGTTCAGCTTTTCTTTCGTCTTTAAGATATGCTTTGCGGCTATCTCGATCTCCGTAGCCTGCCCCTGGGTGCCGCCCAAAGGCTGATGGATCATGATCTCCGCGTTGGGCAGGGCATACCTTTTGCCCTTGGCCCCGCCTGCCAGCAAAAACGCGCCCATACTGGCCGCCATACCGATACATACCGTAGCCACATCGCATTTGATATACCGCATGGTATCATAGATCGCCATACCGGCTGTCACACTGCCGCCGGGGCTGTTGATATACAGATGGATATCCTTCTCCGGATCCTCGGACTCCAGAAACAAAAGCTGGGCCACCACCAGACTGGCAGTCACTTCGTTGACTTCCTCCCCGAGGAAGATGATCCTGTCTTTCAACAGTCTGGAATAAATATCATAGGACCTCTCACCCTTGCTGGTCTGTTCAATGACATAAGGTACTAAACTCATAATTTCCTCCCATTCCGGGCAATGTTACCCGCCCTGAGTGCCAACACTATATTTCACACGCTTTTGCGCATATATTATATACGGAACTTCAATTGCAAACACATTATACATTACTTGTTATTTTTTTACAATCGCAAAACAGAGGATTTCATAAAAAATTAATCAATCCCCTGTTTGTCATTGTATTCTCTTCAGTTATGGCTCATTCCGCATCCGACGTCTCTTTGGCCTTGGCGGATTTCTTTGCGGCCTTGGTCTCCTTGGCGTTCTCTACCACGAACTCTGCGGCCTTGTTTACGCAGATATCTTCCATCACCTGTTTCTTGCCGTTCTCGCCCAGGATCTCCTTCACCTTGTCGGGCTCCATCTTGTAGCCCTCTGCCATCTTGGCAACCTCGGCCTCAAATTCTTCCTCGGTGGCTTCCATCTTCTCCGCGGCAACCACAGCCTCCAGTACTAGGCGGGACTGGATCCGTTTCAGGGCCTGGGGCTTGATCTGCTCAAGCAGCATCTGAGCGTCCGCTCCGGTGAACTGCATGTACTGCTCCATGGTCAGTCCCTGCATCTGCAGTCTCTGGGCAAAGTCCTCCACCATCTGTCTCTGCTGGGTCTCCAGCATGGCGTCGGGGATCTCCATCTGGGCCTCCTCTATAATGGCATCGATAACCGCCTCTTCCTTGGCGCTCTTGGCAGCCTCTGCCTTGCGCTCCGCTATCTTCTTTTTGGTATCCTCCCTGTACTCGGCAAGAGTCTCAAACTCGGACACCTCCGCCGCGAACTCATCATCCAGCTCAGGCAGCTCCTTCTCTTTGATCTCCTTTACCGTACATTTGAACACCGCCGCCTTACCGGCCAGTTCTTTTGCCTGATAATCCTCCGGGAAAGTTACGTTGACATCCGTCTCTCTGCCGATCTCGGCGCCGATCAACTGCTCCTCAAAGCCGGGGATAAAAGCGCCGGAACCGATGGTCAGGGGGTAATCCGTACCCTTTCCGCCCTCGAAAGCCACGCCGTCCACAAAGCCCTCAAAGTCGATAACGGTCATATCGCCGTCTTTGACAGGTCTGTCCTCCACAGAGATAGTTCTCGCGCTGTTCTCACGTTCCTTATTGATATAGGCATCGATCTCTTCCTCCGTCACCTCCAGGTCGGCGGCATCCACTTTCACACCCTTGTACTTGCCCAGCGTCACCTCGGGCTTTAAGGCCACCTCAGCAGTAAAGATAAAGGGCTTTCCCGCCTCGACCTGCACCACATTGATCCTGGGACGGGAAACCACGGCCTCCTCACAGTTCTCCAGTTCTTTCTCATACGCCTCAGGAATCAACTCGTTGGCGGCATCCTCATAGAATACCTCCTTGCCGTACATCTGCTCGATCAGCTTGCGGGGTGCTTTACCCTTGCGGAACCCCGGAACATTGATTCGGTTCTTATCCTTACGGTAAGCATTCTCAATCGCCTTCTCCAGCTCCTCGGCGGGAACCTCGATGGTCAGTCTGGCCATATTTTTCTCCAATTTTTCAACCTGTAAACTCATTCTGTCATTTCCTCCTTCATCGCCTCTGTATCTTCACATGTCCGCTCTCTGACGAACATGACCACAGTCATTTGAAGATTATATCATAGAATCGGGCGTGATGCAAATGTTTTTTATGCCGTCACACCTATACCTATATCCTATATCCCCCTCGCGTATTGCTGATGCCCACAACAGGCAAAATACAGTCACATGCCCTTTTGCTCTGACTCCCTCCCAGCTCCGGGTTCCCCCGTATGAGTGGCTACCAGCAGGGCACTGTTCCGGCCCTGTTCCTGTATATACTGCTCAGTCCGGCGGCGGCTCTCCGCATCCAGCCCCGCAAACGGCTCGTCCAGCAGTACCACATCCCCTCCTGCCGCCATGGCACGGGCCACTGCGACCCGCCTTTTCATGCCGCCGCTGAGTTCCCGGCAGGGCTTATGCAGCTCCGTTTCATCCAGGAGCCTGCACAGATGTTCCCGGGATTTCTTCCTGTCCCCGGTGACCATATCCAAATTGACCAGTGCGCTGTACTCCTCACAGAGCCGGTCCTCCTGAAAAACCATGGCCATACGGCTGCCATGGCGGCGGATCGCCGCCTGCGGCGTTGTCTCGTCCGGTCTCTCCAATCCCGCGATCAGTCGGAAAAGCGTGGTCTTCCCGCTGCCGGAGGGAGTGCGGAAATAATAGATCCGCCCTCTCTCGTAACGCTCCGACACATCCCGCAGCACAGATCTGCCATGGTAGCTCTTGCTCACATGCTTCAGCTCCAGCACGGTCTGACAGGCAGGGCGGCCCGGCTCCGGGGCGGGGCATCCGCCGCGTCTGCCCGCGGGCTGACATCCGGGTTCCCAGCGCTGGAACCTGTTCCACAGAGCCAGTACCAGCCGCTCGCACAACACACTGGCTAGGATCGTCACCGCCGTCCAGGCCAGCACCCCCGCCGTATCCAGATAGATCTTGGACAGATATAACTGTTCTCCCACGGAAGATGCCGGAATCCCGATGACCTCCGCCGCCACGCCGGATTTCCAGCTCATGCCCACCGATATCCGTACCGCGTTGTCCAGATAGGGTTTCAGCGCGGGCCGGTAGATATAGAAAAAGCGGTTCCAGACCGGAATCTCCAGCACGTCCGCCATCTCCAGCAGCCGCCTGTCCACCCGGCGTATTCCCTCCAATGTATTCACGTAAATATTGGGGAGCACGATACAAAAACTGACGGCGGTAGCCAGCAAGCCGCTGCGCCACCAGATCAAAAACAATACCACAAAAGAGGCCACCGGGATAGCTTTCAGCAACGCCATCACCGGGGCCAGCAATTCCTCCAACAGCTTAAGACGGCTGGCAGCAGCGGCCGACAGCAATCCCAGCAGCAGTCCAGAGGCAAATCCCGCCCCGATCCGCAGCAGGGAGGATCCCACTGTCAGCCAAAATCCCCCGTGAAAAACCCGTTGTCCCAGAGCCTGCAGGGTTTCCAGCGGTCCCACCAACAAAATCCGGTTTCCCACCAAGAGAGCTGCCAACTGCCACAGAGCGATCCAAAATACTGCCGCCGCTATCTTTTTACCGTATTTCCCGCAGACTCCTTTTATCGAACCACTTCCCATGTCCATCCCGCTCTCCCGTCCGCCCTATCCGTTCCCACTCTTACCTGTCTCCTCCTATTCGTTCTCGCTCTCACCTGTCCCCTCCTATCCGTTCCCGTGTCCCGTTCTTTCCCGCTCCACCATTTCTATGATGCCGTGTCCTTTTTGCCCCCCTCGAAACGGCATGCAGTGAGGAAAACATTGCTCCTCCCGATAACTGCGCCGTCATCATATGCCAACAGAGAAATGACGCCGCCAAAACCCCTCTCAAAGTCAAAAACATCCGGTATTCTATATTTTGTATTTCCAAGCAGAGGATCTTCCTGCCAGCAATTCTGGAAAACGATTTTTATTCAAGTCTTGCTGGGCCTATACAAAATAGTTGCTGTTTTATACCCCTATCAGCCTCGCGAAGTCAAGATTTTGGAGTTCTTTATACCCTTTGTGGGTCTATGCAGAAAAAATTATCGCCTGTACCCCTCTTTTGCTGCAAAATAGGGGGCAAAAAGAGAATTTTTTTGTGTATAGACCCAATCAAGCCCTAAAACGGGGGATTTATTCTCCCAAAATGGGTATAAAAATGATATTTTTTTCTATAGACCCAACCAAGTTCCCAAACAGAATATTTCTCCTCACATTTTCCACCGGCTCTTCCTTTGGACAAAACAGTCCCAATCGCAATCTAGTGTGCTGACCCGTTGATATTCAGCCAAACCTCCTTGCCTTTCGGGCAAGAAGTATCCCTCGCTCAAAGGAGCCCTGTTAATTCCGATTTATTTTTCTGTCGTATTACTCTACAGTAAACTGCAATTTGTCAAATCGATTATATCAATAACGTTTTTTCACTTCAAGAGACTATTTTTCAATGAAATTGTATTCCGAATTATGGAAATATTCGAGTTGCTATAAATAAAGTCAGGCATGATAAGGTTTCCCGAAAAAATGTGAAAATGCAAAAACTGTAAGAAATACTGACGTTTTTGTGCTATAATCTACTGTATCAAGCTAAACTGTTTCGATAACAAATCGTAAGTAGGTAATCATCCGTATCTGTAATCACCCGATTCCTTTTGGTACAAT
>CAZGVI010000030.1:0-49549 GCA_964529395.1 uncultured Acetatifactor sp. | reverse complement strand
CCACCCCTCAAGATTGAGGGGCAGGGGAGTTGAATAGGCGAAGCCTACTTTTTATGCCCGGTAAGCGCACGGTTTTCCATAAAAACCCCTTTCGATGCAAAATTGACGACTTAGGAAACAAAATTAACATAAATTTGTCGAAAATGTATGATATAATTTAGGAAATAACTTGTGCATTTTGCATATGGCACCGCCTTTCCGGTCGGCGGGGGAGTAAATTTGCGGGTTCAGCAAAAGTACAGCGGATGGAGGTAAGATTATCATGAAAAAGCGAAAGGGCAGTTTGTTACAGAGAATGCTTGCGGTGCTGCTTGCGGCGGTGCTGGTTACAGGCATGGTGTCGAATGTAGCGCCTGCAAGCGTGCTGGCGCAGGAAAGCGGTGCGCAAACTGTCAGCGGGAACGATGTGGAGCTGACGGAGGAAGAGACGGAGCCTGCGGGGGAAACAAATTCCGAGGTGCAGGAGCCGAATGCCGGGACAGGGAAGGAAACGCCGGGTACGGACGCAGAGGAAGGCGGCGATATGATTCTTAAGGCGCAGAAAACCAACGGGAATGCTGCGCAGCCAGTGGCAGGAGATATCACGTCTGATATGACCTGGGCGGACGGCAGCACAGTGTCCGATGTCACGATCAAAGGTGGCGTTTCCGAACAGAGTCCGGTGGTGATTACGGTGGGGGGCAGCGTGACAGTAACCGGCACGATCACGGTGTCTTCCGGATATGTGCGGTTCACGGGCGGAGGCAGTCTGAACTGGCAGTCATCAAATATAGATAATGCGATTGTTGTGCAGGAAGGGGCCAATACAGCCTTTGAGAATGTGACTCTGAATGGGAGTAATGTAAATCGCTTTAGACGATCCGCCTTATTATTTCAGGGAAGGGTTATCTTTGGGAATGGAACGAAAGTACGAAATTTTGCTTCGGATACAGGAAGCGGCGCTTTTGCCGGTTATAAGGGCGTGATTGCCGTATATGGGAAAGGCAGCCTGACAATTACGGAAGGCGTAACGATTACAGGTAATTGTAGTACAAGTGGGATCATCACGATCTATCAGAGTGATACAGGGGGCGGAGAATCCACGGCCAGCGTGACGATGTCAGGCGGAACGATTGAGGGAAATTTCGTTAATGATTCCGGTTTAGGCGTTATATGGAACTGGTGCGGCAAACTCAATATCAGTGGCGGTACGGTGACGGCTGGGGGGAATGAGTATGCAGTCCATACGCAGGGTAACCATGGTGCGTATGACGCGACTACCGTTATTTCAGGCGGTACTTTTACCGGCAATACGTTGGGGGCAGTCTGCGCCGGTAAAGATTCTACAAATAACAGCCGGATCACCATCAAAGGAGGTACTTTTACAGGGGCAACGGCGGCTACCGCCAATTATGGCGAAATCAATATTGAGGGTGGCAGTTTTAAGGGAAGTGTGTATGCGCTCCAGACCTTGAATGCGGCGCTGAATGTGGCCGGCGGAGAGTTCTATGGGGATGCGGCGGCATACGAGGGCAATGTTACGACCACGACCGAGAAGGTGATTGTGGGAACGAGCAAGGAAAGCGCGGCGAACTGGGATAAGTCCACGGATCTGAATACTTATAAATATGTTGCGATCGGGGAGCTTACAGAGCAGCCGGGAGACGGTGGGGAGCATAAGCACGACGGTATTGTCTTTACCGCATGGACGGAGACGGATCATCTGCCCACAGATCCGGGTAATTACTATCTGACGGACAACGTGACTCTGTCTGGTACATGGAATGTGCCAAGCGGTGAGACGACCCTCTGTCTGAACGGGAAGACCATCAGTGCATCGATAGAGCAATCTTACAGAGTGATCACAATTGCGGCGTCCTCTACCTTGAACCTGTATGACTGCCAAGATGCTGGAAATATAACCAAGGGACGTAGAGGCGGCGTTGAAAATAGTGGTACCTTCCATATGTACGGTGGAAAGATCAGCGGGAATGAAATCACTGGTGTTGCTGGCGGCGGTGTTTCTAATACTGGTAGTTTCTATATGTACGGAGGTAAGATTAGCGAAAATATAGTTACTGATGAGACTGGAGGCGGCGTTTTTAATACCAGTAGTGGTAATTTCTATATGTATGGCGGTGAAATCAGCGAAAATGATGCGAATAGTGTGGGCGGTGTATTTGTACATAATGGTACATTCTATATGTACGGCGGAAAGATCAGCGGGAATAATACATATGCCGGGGATAATGGCATATCTATTCGTGATGGTAAGTTTATCGTCGGCGGCGATGCCGTAATCAGCGGAAATATCCGAGGCGGAATAGAGAACCTAAATGTTTGTCTTAAGGACGGACAGACGATAGAACTTGACAGTAGTATTCCTCTTTCAGGCTCCGCAAATATCGGAGTCACAACAGAAACTGCGCCCACAGAAGGGAATCCGGTCAGTATCACAGGTCATAACAAAGGCGATTACAGTCAGTATTTTCACAGCGACAATCCGGCTTATGGAATTGTGAACGCAAATGATGTGGTGCAGCTTACGGTGAAGACACAGTCTCACACCCATAACCTGACCCTGACACCCGCAAAATCCGCTACCTGCATGGAGGACGGAAATACAGCGTACTATAGCTGTAACGGTTGTGATAAATGGTTTTTGGATGCAGCGGGAACGCAGGAAATCACGGATAAGGACAGCGTAATAATCTACAAAACAGGACATAGCTATGACGAGTCCGCATGGGGCTATCGGACGGCGGAAGGACACGCTCATAATTGCCGGAACTGTGATGCGCATGATACCGTCCAGTCCCACACGCCGGGAGCGGCGGCAACAGAAAGTACACCCCAGACCTGTACGGTATGCGGATATATCATTGCGCCGGCAACGGGACATACCCATAACCTGACGCTGACACCCGCCAAATTTGCCACTTGTGTGGAGGACGGAAATACGGCGTACTATACCTGTGACGGCTGTGATAAGTGGTTCTCGGACGCAGCGGGAACGCAGGAGATCACGGATCAGGACAGCGTAATAATCTCTAAGACAGGACACAGCTATGACGAGTCCGCGTGGGGTTATCAGACGGCGGAGGGACACGCCCGTAAATGCAGGAACTGTGATGCGCACGATACTGTCCAGTCCCACACGCCGGGAGCGGCGGCGACAGAAAGTACACCCCAGACCTGTACGGTATGCGGATATATCATTGTTCCGGCAACAGGAGCCGAGCCGGGAACCGGAACCGTTACCCCGGAGGTCAAGCCGGGAGTGAATGCTCCGGCCACGAACATTTCCACTCCGACAGAGGAATTGAAAGATATGCTCTTAACGGAGGAAGAAAAGCAGCAGGTGCAGAACGGAACCGATATCAGGATCGTCCTTGAAGTGCAGGATGCGGGAAATACCGTGAGCGTTTCGGACCGGGCGGCTATAGCGCAGGCTTTGAACGGTTTTACCGAGGGACAGTATCTGAATATCGACCTGTATAAGCTGGTGGGGGCAGACCGCACGGATATCACCGAGACGGCGAAAAAGATAAGGATCGTCATTGCCGTGCCGGACAGCCTGAAAAATGCCGACAGCAGTAAGACGAGGACATTTGCCGTCATCCGGGTACATGACGGCAGTGCGGAGGTTTTGGCTGACCTGGATGACAGTGCCGATACCATTACCATAGAGACAGACCGTTTCTCCACCTATGCAGTCGCCTATAAAGATAATGCCAACGGCGGCGCCGGGGACAATGACGGTAATGGTGACAATGGTGATAATGGCGGCAACGACAGCGGAAATACCGGAGACAATGGCGGGGACAACGGCAACAGCGGGGACAACAGCAACAGTGACAATAACAACAGTGACAGTGGCAACAGCGTCAATAGCAACAATAGCAGCAATCAAAACAGCATTGACAGCAGTGACCCGAAAACGGCTCCCGCAAAGGACAACGAGCCCAAGACCGGGGACGCTGCTCCCTTGGAATTGTATGCCACACTTGCCATGATCGCGGGCTTTGCCTATCTGCTCCTGTATTTTGCGGACCGTAAGAGGGGCATGACGGAGGAAACCAAGAGAGAGCTTGTCTCCCGGCTCGTCGGATGGGCGAGACAGGGCGGAAAGATCAGGAAATGCCTTGCGCTGGCCGCAGTCTTTGTCCTGCTGGTATATTACCACAGCATCGGCAAAAAAACCAGCGCGCAGTGGCAGGAAATTTATGGAAAATGAGAGGCCCCACAGCGAGCCGCAGGAGATCAGCATTTTAGCCTTGCCAGAGAGAGGGCGAAACGGACGGAGTAGTGGAAATGAAATGAGAAACTGAGGGTTAAGCCTTAATACTGAGAGAGAAAGGACAGGGCATGTGAGAATGTCTTGTCCTTTCTAAATTGTTGGAGGAGTTGACTGCGTGACGGAAAAAATGCAAAGGAATTTCATATACCTTTTGGGAATGGCTTTTGCGTTTCCTATCATACAAATTGCGGAACAATCAGGGATTTAGGATGTTTTAATTTACTTTTGAGCCTTACTGTGCTATACTACCATAAGTGTTAAGGCTCTTGTCCATGCATGTATTATGTCATACATTAGCCACCAGATGTATTCAGGACGGTATGAAACCAGAGGCATTGCTGACAATATTTGAACATTCTAACTTTGGTATCACAATGAATCTGTATGTTCACATGACAGAAGATGAGAAACTGAAGGTTGAGCCTTGATACCGAGGAAAAAGGGACAAGGCATGGGAGAGTGTCTTGTCTTTTCCATAATGTTGGAGGGGGGATTGCATGACGGAATTGAAAGCAAAGGAATATAAGAAATTTGAGGATATTAAACATACCAGAGAAGACGAGTCGGAGTTTTGGAGTGCGAGAGAGCTGGCGGATGCGTTGGAATATTCTAAATGGGAAAATTTTTCCAAAGTAATTGTGCGTGCCATGATCGCTTGCGAGAACAGCGGACACAATGTATCTGACGATTTTCCTGAGGTCAGGAAAATCGTAGATGCTGGTGCAACGAACAAGCCGATTAAAGATTATGAATTATCAAGATATGCCTGTTATCTGATTGTTCAAAACGGAGACCCAAGAAAAGAAGTAATTGCTTTAGGACAGACCTATTTTGCTATACAGACGTATCGGCAGGAAGTTGCCGACCACTTTAATCAGTTGGATGAGGATAGAAGGCGTCTTGTTGTTCGTGGGGACATCAAACAGTGGAACCAGCTTTTGGCGGAAACGGCGCATGATGCAGGGGTGATTACCAATGAGGAATTTGCAATATTCCAAAATGCCGGATATATGGGTCTCTATGGCGGATTGGATGTAGAAGATATTCATGCAAGGAAAGAACTTCAAGTTGGGCAGAAAATCCTTGATTATATGGGAAGTACAGAGCTTATTGCCAATCTTTTCCGTATTTCCCAGACAGAAGAGAAGATACGGAAGGACAGTATACAGGGTGCTGATGCGGCGACAAGCGTTCATTATAATGTCGGAAAGGAAGTACGCACGGCTATTGAAAAAATCGGCGGTACGATGCCGGAAGATTTGCCAAGACCAGAGAAAAGCATTCAAGAAATTGAGAGTGAGCAGATGGCGAGACTAAGAGCGAAGGCGAAAAAGGGAACAATAATGCTTGATGAGTAATGCGGTATCATATAAGATTGTGCAATTTACTTTTGGGCCTTACTGTGCTATACTACCATAAGTGTTAAGGCTCTTGGTGAAAGGAGATAAAGATAAAATGAAACTAGGCATCGTAGGACTCCCCAATGTGGGAAAGAGCACTCTGTTTAACTCGCTGACCAGGGCCGGAGCGGAATCGGCCAACTATCCCTTCTGTACCATCGATCCCAACGTGGGGATCGTGGCTGTGCCGGATCAGAGGCTGAAACTGCTGGGGGATATGTACCAGTCTAAGAAAGTAACTCCGGCCACCATAGAATTTGTGGATATCGCGGGGCTGGTAAAGGGAGCCTCCAAGGGGGAGGGTCTGGGCAACCAGTTTCTGAGCAACATTCGCGAGGTGGATGCCATCGTCCATGTGGTGCGCTGCTTTGAGGATGCCAATGTGATCCATGTGGACGGCAGCGTGGATCCCATGCGGGATGTGGAGACTATCAATCTGGAGCTGATCTTTTCCGATCTGGAGATCCTGGAGAGACGTTACGCCAAAGTGGGCAAAGCGGCCAGAATGGATAAGTCCCTGGCCAAGGAGGAGGCTCTGTTGACGAGGATCAGAGAGCATCTGGAGAGCGGCCGGATGGCAAAGAGCATGGTGATAGAGGACGAGGACGAACTGGAGCTGATGCGCTCCTATAATCTGCTGACCTACAAGCCTGTGATCTATGCCGCCAACGTGGCGGAAGAGGATCTGGCGGATGACGGCGCCTCCAACGCCCATGTGTCGGCGGTGCGGGAATTTGCCGCAAAGGAGGGCAGCGAGGTGTTTGTGATCTGCGCCCAGATCGAGCAGGAGATCGCGGAGCTGGACGAGGATGAAAAGACCATGTTTCTGGAAGATCTGGGCATCGCCCAGTCAGGGTTGGACAAGCTCATTGCCGCCAGCTATCATCTGCTGGGACTTATGAGCTTTCTTACGGCAGGAGAGGATGAGACCCGCGCCTGGACCATTAAGATCGGCACAAAAGCCCCCCAGGCGGCAGGCAAGATCCACTCCGACTTTGAGCGCGGCTTTATCAAGGCCGAGGTGGTCAATTACAAGGACCTGTTGGAGCAGGGCTCCCTGGCCGCCGCCCGCGAAAAGGGCCTGGTGGGAATGGAGGGCAAGGACTACGTAGTAAAGGACGGGGATGTGATCCTGTTCCGATTTAATGTATAGAGAAAGGACAGACCACACATGCAGGATATAATGGGTGTAAACGACATAGCATTTCCCAATCTGGGCATATACTTAAAGAATGTCCCCCAGGGCTTTACCGTATTCGGATTCTACATCTCCCTGTACGGCGTGATCATCGCCATAGGCGTGATGGCAGGTATCTCCATAGTGGCCCGCCTTGCCAAAAAGACCGGGCAGAATCCCGACGACTACTGGGACTTTGCGATCTACGGGGTACTCTTTGGCCTGATCGGCGCCCGCATATACTATGTGGTGTTCGAGTGGGACAGCTACAAGGACAATCTGTTGGAAATATTTCATGTGAGGGGCGGGGGCCTGGCCATTTACGGAGGCGTGATCGCTGCCTTTATCACCCTGTTTGTATGGTGCCGGATCAAAAAGAGAGATCCCAGAGTGATAGGAGATACGGCTATGGCCGGTCTGTTGCTGGGACAGATCATCGGCCGCTGGGGGAACTTTACCAACCGGGAGGTATTCGGCGAGTATTCCGACGGGCTGCTGGCCATGCGGATCCCGTTGGAGGCGGTGCGCGACCGCACGGATATCACGGAGAACATCGCGGCTCATATCACCGGGGACATCAATTATATACAGGTGCATCCCACCTTTTTCTATGAGAGCGCGCTGAACCTGCTGCTGCTGGTGGCGATCCTGCTGTATTACCGCCACAGGAGATTTAAGGGGGAGATCTGTCTGATGTATCTGGGAGGATACGGGATCATCCGTTTTTCTGTGGAAGGCATACGCACGGACAGGCTGAAACTGGCGGGCACGGATATCGCCGTGTCCCAACTGTTGGGCATAGTGCTCTTCCTGACGGCAGTGGCGGCGGATATCGCAATAAGGTTCCTTATAAGACGCAAAAAAGCGGCGGCAGCTCCCGGCGGCGACAGAGTAGCAACGGAGATCGAAAAACCATAACTTGTGTCTCAAAAAAATGAATATACAAGATATAGTAAAAGGCGTTTTTCCTTGAAAGAAAGGCGCTTTTTTTGTTTCAAAAATCTTAAGAAAATATGAAAAAAAGTTGTGATTTAGCTTGCATAATCATCTGATTTAGTATAGAATTAGAACAAAAGTGGTGAAAAGTGGTGGCAAGTGGATGAAAGTGGAGAGAAGGAGTCCCGAGCTGCCCATTTCGTGGCAGATCACTTTTTAGCCGGTCCTCCGGCGAAAAGGCGGTGATTGCAGATGTTTATGAGCGAATACAATCATACGGTGGACACAAAAGGCAGATTGATCGTTCCCTCCAAATTCAGAGAACAGTTAGGAGACGAATTTGTAGTGACTAAGGGTATGGATGGCTGCTTATTTGTATATGCCAACGAAGACTGGACCGCTTTTGAACAGAAGCTGACCTCATTGCCTCTCATTAACAAAGAAGCGAGAAAATTTGCGAGATTCTTCCTGGCCGGAGCGGCCCAGGTAGAGGTGGATAAACAGGGAAGGATACTGCTGCCCGCCAATCTGCGGGAATTTGCCGGACTGGAGAAGGATGTGGTGCTGGTGGGCGTGGGCAGCCGGATCGAGATATGGAGCCGGGAGAACTGGGAGAACATGGATGCCGACAGCGATATGGACGATATCGCGGCCACCATGGAGAGCCTGGGACTGACAATATAACCGATGAGGGCCGGGACAGACATGGAATTTAATCATTATTCCGTCATGCTGCGGGAGACCATAGAGTATCTGAATATTAGACCTGACGGAATATATCTGGACGGCACGCTGGGCGGCGGCGGACATGCCCGGGAGATATGCTGCAGACTGGAGAGCGGTCATTTTTATGGGATAGACCAGGACGATGCGGCCATTGCGGCAGCGGGGCAGCGTCTGGCGGACTTCTCGGACAGAGTGACGCTGATACGGAGCAATTACCGCAATGCCAGGGCAGTGCTGCGGGAGCGGGGGGTGGAGCAGTTAAACGGGATCGTACTGGATCTGGGCGTGTCCTCTTACCAGCTTGACACCCGGGAGAGAGGTTTTTCCTACCGCTTTGACAGTCCCCTCGATATGAGGATGGACAGGCGTCAGAGTCTGACGGCCAGAGATATAGTGAACGATTACAGCGAAACGGAGTTGTTTCACATCATACGGGATTATGGAGAAGACAGCTTTGCCAAGAATATAGCGAAACATATCGTGAGCGCCAGAGAGAGGGAACCCATAGAGACCACCGGACAGCTAAACGACATCATCCGGGCGGCTATCCCCGCGAAGATGCGGCAAAGCGGTCATCCCTCCAAGAAAACGTTTCAGGCTATCCGCATAGAGTGCAATCAGGAATTGGAGGTACTGCGGGAGGCCCTGGATGATCTGATCGCTCTGTTGGCCCCCGGCGGACGGATGTGTATCATCACTTTCCACTCCCTGGAGGATCGGATCGTAAAGACGGCTTTCAAAAAAGCTGAGAATCCCTGTACCTGCCCGCCGGAATTTCCGGTGTGTGTCTGCGGAAAGCAGCCTCTGGGCAGTGTCGTCACGAAAAAGCCGGTCCTGCCGGGCCGGGAAGAACTGGAGGAAAACAGCCGTTCTAAAAGTGCAAAACTGCGGGTGTTTGAGAAGAAATAATCGAAAGGATCTATATTGCGTTATGGCACGGACAACCTATGGAAACAGACCTACAAATTCATACAGAAACGCAGACGCCCGCCAGAATATGGGAAACACTATCCGGCCGCAGAGCCAGCCGTCAAGGCGGCAGGCTGGCAGCTATGTATACGGAAACGCGGCGCCTAAGCTGGACGTACAGAGGGAGATGGAGCAGCAGCCCCGCAGGGCGCTGAGCAATACTACCAGAAAGAACCGGGACAAGGCCAGACACATGAATCTGGGATATGTGGCATTTTTGGTGCTGGTTATGTGTGTGGCAGGCTATGTGCTGATCAATTATCTGCAGTTGCAGGCCGCCATCACCAATGTGACCGAGCATATTGCCAGTCAGGAGAGTGAGCTGAATAACCTGAAGGTGGCCAATGACGAAGAACTCTGCCGTATTACCAGCAGCGTGGACATGGAGGAAGTAAAGCGGGTGGCCATCGGCGAGCTGGGCATGGTCTATCCCCAGGAGGGCCAGATCATTACTTACTCCAGTGAGGGACGGGATTATGTACGCAAGGTAAGCGACGGCAATTAAGTGAGGTAGATATGTCAGAGAAAGAGCAGGACAGACCTGAAAGGATCCGGGAGAGACAGGGCAGGACGACAAGACCCCGAAGGGCACCTGCCCGCGCCGGGCGCAAAGAAGTTAAAAAATTCGGCAGCAGAATGCAGAAAAAGCTGGTGGTACTGTATGTTATGGTACTGCTGGCTTTTGCAGGATTGAGTATCCGAATGATCGCCATTGCCCGGGACAATGAAGACGAGTACACGAGGCGGATCCTCTCTCAGCAGAGGTACGACAGCACCACCATTCCGTTTCGCCGGGGGGATATCGTGGACGCCAAGGGCACCCAGCTCGCGGTCAGCCAGAATGTGTACAATGTGATCCTGGACATAAAGGTGATCCGGGACAAGGAGAAACTGGAGAACAAGGAGTATATGGAGCCTACGCTGCGGGCGCTGGAGCAGCATTTTGATCTGGATATGGCCGAGGTGCGCGCCTATGTGGCCGCCCATGAAAAATCGGCCTACTATGTGCTGGCCAGGCGGCTGCCCTATGACCAGATCAGCGGTTTTCAGGAGGCCATGGACGCGGAGGACAGCCTGATCAGGGGCGTGTGGTTCGAGAAGGAATATAAACGCTATTACCCCATGGGCACGCTGGCCTGTGATGTGATCGGTTTTACCAGCTCGGACAATGTGGGCGCCTATGGGCTGGAGGCTTATTACAATGAGGAACTCAACGGCACCACGGGCAGAGAGTTCGGCTATCTGAACGATGATTCCACGCTGGAGCGGACCGTGAAACCGGCGGAGGACGGTTATACCATTCATTCCACCATTGACGCCAATGTACAGGCTATTGTGGAAAAATATTTAAAGCAGTTTGACACGGAACACAGGGACGCGGCACGGATCGGCAACGGGGCGGAGAATGTGGGATGTATCATCATGCGGGTCAATACCGGAGAAATCTTGGCTATGGCCAGCTATCCGTTTTACGATCTCAACGACACCAGAAACACGGATGCCCTGATCGGCAACGTGATGGTGGATGAGGAGGGAAACAAGACCAAACAATATATCACTCCGGAGAGCATCGCGGAGATGAATGACACGCAGTTGTACATGAACCTGAATTACCTGTGGAAAAATTTCTGCATCAGCGATACCTATGAACCGGGTTCCACGTCCAAACCCTTTACCACAGCCATGGGGCTGGAGACCGGATCCATCACCGGCAATGAGGTCTATCAGTGCGACGGATTTCTGGAGAGCGGCGGCTATAGGATCCGATGCCACAATAAATGGGGCGATCAGGCTGTGGGTGTGGAGGACGCTATCGCCTGGTCCTGCAACGTGGCGTTGATGAAAGAAGCACAGGCCATCGGCATTGAGCGCTTTTCCGAATTTCAGAGAATATTTAATTTTGGACTCAGGACCAATATCGATCTGGAGGGGGAGACCCGTACCGCATCCCTGATCCTGGACGCAGATCACATGACTCAGACAGATCTGTACACCTATTCTTTCGGACAGGGTTTTAATGTGACGATGATCGAGATGATCACCGGTTTCTGCTCCCTGATAAACGGCGGCTATTATTATGAGCCCCATATGGTGGACAGGATCACCAACGCCAGCGGAGCCACGGTGAAAAATATCGAACCCAGGGTGCTGCGCCAGACCATATCCGAATCCACTTCGGAGAAGATACGCCAATACTGCGAGGCGGTGGTCATGCGGCCAAACGACAACAGGATCACGGGACGCACGGCTCGGCCCGCCGGCTACGCCATAGGCGGCAAGACCGGTACGGCACAGACTTTTGACCGCGAGACCGGGCAGCGCTCCAAGACGGAACATGTGGTATCCTTTATCGGTTACGCTCCGGCGGACGATCCTCAGATCGCCATCTATGTGGTGGTGGACCGCGCCAACGCGGCGGAGCAGGATGACGCGAAGTTTGCCACGGGCATCGTGCGGAACGTGCTGACGGAGGTGCTGCCCTATCTGGATATCTATATGACGGAAGAACTGTCTGAGGCAGAGATCAGGGAACTGGAGGAGCGGCAGCTGGCCATCACGAATCAGTACACCCAGACGCCGGAGGAGGAAGATCTGGACAGTATGCAGCCTCAGGAACCTGTGCCTACCCAGACGCCCACTGCCGAACATCCGGCATGGATGGACTTTCCTGTAGATCCCTCCACAGGCCATCGGGTGGACCCGGCCACAGGAGAGCACTACGATCCGAACACGGGGGATGCCATAGGCGGCAGCTGGCAGCCTCTGGAGTAAAGAAGAACATCACGAATAACCTCATGACCGCAGGAATACAGTATAGTAACGGTCACTGTGAGGTTTGGTATGTACAATAAAATAGCGCATCGCAAGAAGATCCTGATCGTCTTTCTGGGCTGCGCGCTGGTGCTGACGGCGCTGTTTGGCCGCCTGGTCTATCTGATGGTATGGGAGGCGGATTATTACGCGGAGAAAGCCACGCAGCTTCACGAGCGGGAGCGCAGCATAAAGGCGGCCAGGGGACGTATTTTGGACTGTAACGGCGAGATACTGGCGGACAACAGGACGGTGTGTACCATCTCCGTGATCCACAACCAGATCGAGGATCCGGAGGCTGTCATTGCCATGCTTTGCAGGGAACTGGGACTGTCGGAGGAGTATGTGCGCGGGCGCGTGGAGAAATACAGTTCCATGGAGCGCATCAAGAGCAATGTGGATAAGGCGGTGGGTGACCGGATCCGGGAGTATGAGATTCCGGGAGTCAAAGTGGATGAGGATTACAAAAGGTATTATCCTTACGGGGAACTGGCCAGCAAGGTGTTGGGTTTTACCGGGGGCGACAACCAGGGCATCATCGGCCTGGAAGTGATATACGAGGAATATCTTCAGGGAAAACCGGGGATGATCCTGACGGTGACGGACGCCAAGGGGATCGAGGTGGAGGCGGCGGGTGAGAGACGTGTGGAGCCGGTCAGCGGCAATGATCTGTATATCAGCCTGGACCGCAATATCCAGACCTATGCTACCCAGTTAGCCTACCAGGCCATGGAGACCAAGCAGGCCCAGAGCGTGTCCATATTGGTCATGAACCCGCAAAACGGCGAGATATACGCCATGGTAAATGTGCCGGAATTTGACTTAAATGACCCCTATGCGCTGCCGGAGGGAATGGGGGATGGCCTGTCCGCCCAGGAAAAGCAGGATATGCTCAACCGGATATGGCGGAACGGCTGTATCAACGATACATATGAGCCGGGTTCCACCTTTAAGATCATCACCGCGGCCGCCGGGCTGGAGCAGGGAGTCATCACTCCCCAGAGTCAGTTTTCCTGTCCGGGCTTTATCATGGTGGAGGACCGTCGGATCCGGTGTCACAAAGTGAGGGGCCACGGCGGGCAGGATTTTGTACACTGTATGATGAACAGCTGTAATCCGGCGCTGATCTCTGTGGGACTGTTGCTGGGAGTGGATACATATTACGACTATTTTACCCGTTTTGGGCTGTTGACCAGGACCGGCGTGGATCTGCCGGGGGAGGCGGGCACCATCATGCACGCCAGGGAGAATATGGGTCTGGTGGAGTTGGCCACAGTGTCCTTTGGACAGTCTTTCCAAATCACACCCATACAGCTGGTCACCACTGTATCCTCCATCATCAACGGAGGGAGGAGGATCACCCCGCATTTTGGCGTGAAGGTGGTGGATGCCCAAGGGGAGCTGGTGGAGAGTTTTACCTATCCCGTGACTGAGAATATCGTGTCCGCGGAGACTTCCGCCACCATGCGGGAGATCCTGGAGATGGTGGTCAAGGAGGGGTCGGGTAAAAACGGAAAGGTGGAGGGCTACCGGGTGGGCGGCAAGACGGCTACCAGCCAGACATTGCCCAGAGGCAGCGGGAAATACATATCTTCCTTTATCGGGTTTGCGCCGGCGGACGATCCACAGGTCATTGCCGTGGCTATTGTGAATACGCCCCAGGGCGTGTATTACGGGGGACAGGTGGCGGCTCCCATCGTGCGGCAGCTTTTTGAGAATATATTGCCTTATATGGGGATCGAGCAGGGGGCCGCAGAATAAAGCAAAAGGAACGCTCCGGGTGGGTAATCATTCCTGACTGGACGCGCTCTCGCTCGATTGGGTATGTAGCGGCCGCTAGGCTCGGCCGAATAAATTCGGCATACCTCGCCAAGCGCCGACATACCCAGACGGTCCTGTCAGGAACGATTACCCACCCGGAGCTGTATATTCGCATGTTATTTACTTTAAATGTCATTGGTTGCGGCAGATGGAAATATTAGGGAAGAGGAATCCTTGCAATATATGAGGATTGGGCTTATAATGGATGGGATTATTTAGAGCTGTTTGGAATTGGGAGGACAATGCCCAGAGAATTTCGGGATGCGTTGGCAGCCAGAAATTGCTCTGCGGGTGTTGGCATTGGTAGGGCGGATACGGTACTCTTATTAGGAGGATTGGGAGATGTTTGAGGGACAGAAGTGTTTGGTAATAGGATCCGGCGTCAGCGGGCAGGGAGCGGTGTCCCTGCTGGGACATATGGGAGCGGATATTTTGCTGTATGACGGCGGGGATAAGATCACGCAGGAAGAACTGGAGGGCAGGGTTCCTCAGGGAGTACAGGCGCAGTGCTATGTGCGGCAGTTGCCGGAGGAGCTTATGGGACAGATAGATGTGGCGGTCCTCAGCCCCGGTGTCCCGGCAGACAGTCCTCTGGTGACGGAGCTTAAAGGCCGGGGAGTCCGGGTGATCGGGGAGATCGAGCTGGGTTTTCTGGCGGAGAAGGGCAGGGTGGCGGCCATCACCGGCACCAACGGAAAGACTACCACTACTACGCTGGTGGGGGAGATCCTGAAGGCTCATCTGGGGCAGGATAAGGTGTTTGTGGTGGGTAATATCGGCAATCCCTATACGATGGAGGTGGAAAAGACCGGGCCTGACACGGTGACGGTGGGGGAGATCAGTAGTTTCCAGCTGGAGACGGTGGAGAGTTTCAGACCCAGGGTATCGGCGATTCTGAATATCACTCCGGATCATCTGAACAGGCATCACACCATGGAGGCGTATGTGGAGGCCAAGGAGAGGATCGCCATGCGTCAGACGTCGGAGGATATATGCGTACTGAATTATGAGAATGGGTATACACGGGATTTCGGCGGCAGATGTCCGGCCAGGACAGTGTATTTTTCATCTGCCAGAGAACTTCCGGAGGGATATTTTCTGCGGGGAGAGGAAATCTGTCTGGCACAGGACGGCCAGACCAGGCCTCTGCTCAATATACATGAGGATATGAATCTGGTGGGGATGTGCAATGTGGAGAATGTGATGGCGGCCATTGCCATCGCCACAGGCCTGGGAGTCCCCATGGACACGATCCTTAAGACGGTCCGGGCGTTTCATGCCGTGGAGCACCGCATTGAATATGTGGCCACAAAAAAGGGCGTGGCCTATTACAATGACTCCAAGGGAACCAATCCCGACGCGGCTATCCAGGGAATCCGGGCTATGAGCCGTCCCACGGTGCTGATCGGCGGCGGCTACGACAAGGAGAACGAGTTTGATGAGTGGATAGAGAGCTTTGACGGAAAGGTAGAGTGGCTGGTGCTGATCGGTCAGACCAGGGAGAAGATCGCTCAGTGCGCCCGGGCTCATGGCTTTGATCGGATCCGCATGGCGGACAGCTATGAGGAATGCCTGGAGCTGTGTACCAGGCTTGCCCGGCCCGGCGACGCGGTGCTGCTGTCGCCGGCCTGCGCAAGTTGGGGCATGTTTCCCAATTATGAAACCAGGGGACAGATTTTTAAGGAATATGTAAACGGGCTTGAGGAGTGATCGCGTGGCGGATAGACGGAGAAGAAAAAAAGAGCAGACGGAGTATTTTTTCGATTACAGCCTGCTGTTCATAGTGTTGTTCCTGATGGGATTTGGGCTGGTGATGATCTATTCCGCGAGTTCTTACGAGGCTCAGCAGGAGTTTGGCAGCGGAACCTTTTATCTGCGCAAACAGTTGATCGCGGATATTTTGGGGCTGGTGGTCATGATGGTCATGGCGAACATTCCCTATAAGTTCTGGCAGCGTTTTACCACTCTTGCCTATTTCGTGTCCCTGCTTTTGATCCCCATGGTGCTGACGCCGCTGGGGGTGGAATCCCACGGGGCCAGAAGATGGGTGGGTATCCCGGGCACGGGATTCAATCTGCAGCCTGCGGAGGTGGCGAAGGTCTGCATGATCCTGTTTTTGGCCAATATGGTGTGCCTGATGGGGAAAAAGCTGCGCACGGCCAAGGGACTGATCGTGCTGATCGGCCTGTCCCTCCCTCATTCCCTTGCTGTCTGGCTGATCACGAAAAATATGAGTTCCGCCATCATTATCCTGGGGATCGCCATGCTGATGATCTTTGTGGCAACTCCGGACTATAAGAGGTTTGTGATCATGGGAGCCATTGCGGCGGTGGCGGTGATCCTGATCGTGTGGGCCATCTTCAACACGCCCATCATTGAAAAGGTGGGATTCAGAGGAGAGAGAGTCCTGGCCTGGCGGGATCCGGAGGCGTACGCGCAGGGCAAGGGATTTCAGACGCTGCAGGCGCTCTACGCCATCGGCTCCGGCGGCATATGGGGCAAGGGACTGGGTCAGAGTATGCAGAAACTGAACTTTATCCCCGAGGCACAGAACGATATGATCTTTTCTATTATCTGTGAGGAACTGGGACTTTTCGGAGCGATCGCCGTCATACTGATGTTTATCATGCTGCTGTGGAGAATGATGATCGTGGCGAACAACGCGTCGGATCTGTTTGGCGCGCTGCTGGTGGTGGGTGTTATGGGGCATATCGCTATCCAGGTGATCCTCAACATCGCTGTGGTCACGAACACCATCCCCAACACGGGAATATCCCTGCCGTTTATCAGTTACGGAGGCTCCTCGGTGTTGTTTTTGATGATGGAGATCGGGCTGGTGCTCAGTGTGGCCCGCCGGATCCAGCTGAAGGAGCTGACGTAGGGGCTGGCGAAAATCATGGGACAACGCAACAACGGCCGTTTTTTGTCATAGGATAGAATAATTCATGACTCAAAGAGCGGAAGGTGTGCCATGAGCGCTATCCCAGAAAGAAACACGGGGGAGATTCATATACGGGGAGGAGTGCGCCTCCAGGGTAAGGTGAAAGTACAGGGGTCCAAGAATGCGGCGCTGCCCATTCTGGCCGCTACGATCTTAACAGAGGGAGAGAGTTGTCTTAAGGATTGTCCTAAGATTTCAGACGTATATCGGATGCTGAGACTGCTGCAAAGTCTCGGCGGACATGCGCGCTGGGAGGGAGACGGGGTTTGCGTCAGCACAGGCAGTATCACCACTCGGGATATGCCGGCGGACGCGATCACTGGTATGCGTTCCTCCCTGTGTCTGTTGGGAGCGCTGCTGGCCACATGCGGCAGCATCGTCATGGAGTATCCCGGCGGCTGCGTCATCGGCGAGCGTCCCATCGATCTGCACCTGCTGGCCCTGGAACAAATGGGAGTGCAGTTTCACGAGGAGGGGAACAGGATCTGCGGGCAGGCACCGGAAGGTCTTCACGGCGCGGATATATCCCTGGCACTGCCCAGCGTGGGCGCCACGGAGAACATTGTGCTGGCGGCGGTCACGGCCAGAGGGTGCACCCGCGTGAGCGGAGCGGCCAGGGAACCGGAGGTGGAGGCCCTGTGCCGGTACCTGAATGCCTGCGGCGCCAGGATCGACGGGATCGGCGGCTCCGAGCTGGAGATCCAGGGAGTGAAACGGCTCCACGGAGCTGCTTACAGGATACCGGCGGACAGGATCGTGGCAGGGACTTATCTGTACGCGGCGCTGGGAACCCGGGGCTGTGTCCTGCTGGAGCAGGCGCCCTGCCGACATATGCAGGCGGTGATACGCATGGCGGAGAGGATGGGGGCCATCTGTCAGGAGACGGGCGAGGGACTGTACGTGCAGTCTCTGGGCGAATTGAACTCCCCGGGCCTGATCCGCACCGGGGTCTATCCCGGGTTCCCCACGGATATGCAGTCTGTCGCGCTGGCGGTGGCCGTAATGGCGGCAGGGGAGACCCGGATCGAGGAGCGTATCTTCGAGAACCGTTTCCGGGTGGTGGAACCCCTGCGGCGGATGGGGGCGGACATCCGGCAGATCGATCCGTGCAGTCTGTGGACGAAAGGCGGCTGCGAGCTGCGCGGCCAGCGGGTGGAAGCCTGTGAGCTGCGAGGCGGAGCGGCGCTGGTGGTCGCGGGTCTGATGGCGGAGGGAGAGACGCTTGTCACGGGCTGCGAATTTATTGAGAGAGGCTACGAAAATATCTGCAAGGACTTAAGAGAGTTGGGGGCCAGGATTTACAGTGTATAGATTTTTTACTTTTTATTTGAACGGTATCGCAGACAGGGCCTGCGATGTGCATGAGGATTAGTATGGGACGGAAAAAGAGGAGAAAATGGCCGGTGATATTGCTGGTTCTGCTCGGCATATCGGCGGCGGCGCTGGGGGCGGGATACTATGTGCTCCACAAATACACGATCCAGAATGTATATGTGACGGGTAATATCCACTATACTCAGGAGGAAATCCAGGAGATCGTCATGGACGGTCCCCTGGGAAACAATTCCCTGTATCTGTCATTGAAATACAGGAAAAAAGGGATTGAGGATATTCCTTTCGTGGACGTGATGGATGTGAGCATCCTGTCGCCGGACACCATCAGGATCACTGTGTATGAGAAGGCTCTGGCCGGATATGTGGAGTATATGGACAGCTTTATGTATTTTGACAAGGACGGCTATGTGGTGGAGAGTTCCCAGATCAGGACGGAGGGTGTTCCCCAGATCACCGGGCTGCAGTTCTCCTCCTGCACGCTGGGACAAAAACTGCCTGTGGAGCGGGAGGATATCTTTGCCAGCATCATGGATCTGACCAAGCTGCTGGGCAAATATGAGCTGTCACCGGACCGTATTTATTTCCGGGATTATACGGAGATCACGCTGTATTTCGACGATGTGCGGGTGGCTCTGGGAGCGGGGAACGATCTGGAGGAAAAGCTGATGGTACTGCCTACTTTTTTGGAAAATCTGGAGGGTAAGAAAGGAGTTTTGCGGATGGAAAATTATAACATTGATACGAAAACAACGGTGTTTGAAAGGGACGAGCCGGATAAATCAGAATAAAAATGGCTTTTTTCAAAAAAATGTGTTGATTAATTTTAGAAATAATTATATGATAGTCTATATGGAGTGTATACGGGAAAAAGGAGGACAGACCTTTGCTGGAGATTAAGACGAACGACGCAGAAGCCGCCGCCAGAATCATCGTTGTCGGTGTGGGTGGTGCAGGCAATAATGCTGTTAATAGAATGATTGATGAAAAAATTGACGGTGTGGAATTTATCGGTGTAAATACGGACAAGCAGGCCCTGCAGTTATGCAAGGCCCCCAAGCTGCTACAGATCGGAGAAAAGTTGACCAAGGGGCTGGGCGCCGGCGCTAAGCCGGAGATCGGGGAGAAGGCGGCCGAGGAGAGTTCGGAGGAGGTTGCCAATGCGCTGACAGGCGCGGATATGGTGTTTGTCACCTGCGGTATGGGCGGCGGAACGGGGACCGGAGCGGCTCCCGTGGTGGCCAAGCTGGCCAAAGACATGGGGATCCTGACGGTGGGTGTTGTGACCAAGCCTTTCCGTTTTGAGGCCAAGGCCAGGATGTCCAACGCGCTGGCCGGTATCAACAAGATCAAGGACAATGTGGATACGCTGATCGTGATCCCCAACGACAAGCTGCTGGAGATCGTGGATCGCAGGACAACGATGCCCGAGGCCCTTAAGAAAGCGGATGAAGTGTTGCAGCAGGCAGTGCAGGGCATCACGGATCTGATCAATATTCCCTCTGTGATCAATCTGGACTTTGCGGATGTGCAGACGGTTATGAAGGACAAGGGGATCGCCCATATCGGTATCGGCCAGGGCAAGGGGGACGACAAGGCGATGGATGCCGTGAAACAGGCGGTGGAGAGCCCCCTTTTGGAGACTACGATCTCCGGCGCCACCGATATCATCATCAACGTGTCCGGCGATATCACGCTGGCGGACGCCAACGACGCGGCAAGCTATGTGGAACAGTTGGCCGGTGAGGATATCAATGTGATCCTGGGCGCAATGTATGACGATTCCAAGTCCGACAGCTGTACGATCACTGTGATCGCCACGGGGTTGGAGGATACTCCCGTCACCGTTACACCCGCCTCCAGACTGGGCAGCGGGCTGGCCTATAAGAATCCTGGGACGCATGTGTCTCCCAGTTCTCTTAAGAATTTCACCGTGCAGCCGGGGAACACCGCGGCTCCCGGAAACGGTGCGCCGGTAAGGCCGCTGACGGGTATCAACCGTCCTGCGGACATCCGCAGCAACGTGGAGGAGAAATCTCTGAAGATTCCGGATTTCCTGCAGAGGAAATAGATTGAAAAATCATATGCATGGGGATTCATCTAAAAAAGATATTTACCATATTTACATAGGATGAAACAGTCACAGGGATCCGCGCCGGAAGGGGCGGGTCCTTTTTCTTTTGGGCATGTCGAAATTTCAAGACGGCTTTTCGCCGGAATTCTACCTGATTGCGACAAATTTTATATCTTCTATCCCTTATACTGATTATGAAGACCCGGGGAATGGATCTTAAGGTAAGGGGGATCCCATATGTATTATGAAGTCTACCTGGACAGTATCTTTTTGATCTGTTTCTGCATGAACCGCTATCTTCTGGGGCTGACGAACCTGTGCCTGTCGTGTGCTGCCACGCATGGCAGGCTGTGGGCGGGAGCCGCGGTGGGGGCGGTGGGGGACTTGCTGGCCATATTGGCGCCCGCACCATTTCGCCTGGTATTGCTCGCGGCGGGACTTTACGGGACAGCGGGAGTAACCTTTGGATGTTGGCGGGGAAGGGGACTTGTCAGGATCACGGAGGGGCTCTGCGTCTGCTTTTTCCTGCTGGGCGGAGCGCTGACACTGCTGTTGCGGCTGCTGCCGGGCGGGAAAAACGGACTGGCTCACGGCGCGGCCGTACTTCTGCTGGGAGCCGTGTGCTATGAGGGAATCCGCCTGCTCATGCTGCGCCGGAGAAAAAACAGAGGGAGCTGCAAAGTCACTCTGTACGGGGAAGACGGACGCAGCATACGGATCGAAGGGCTGGTGGATACGGGAAACAGTCTGACGGAGCCCATCAGCGGCAGGCCGGTGGCGGTGCTGGAAAAGGGGATATGGGAGGAACTGTATCCCCGGCAGTCTCCCCCTGGTATGCGGGTGATCCCCTATCACAGCGTTGGAAAGCCGGCAGGCACTTTGATTGGATTCCCCGTGAAGGATATGGAGGTGGAAGTAGGGGGTATCCGGCGGAAATGCCGGGAGATCTATATAGCCATATGGCAGGAGAGGCTGTCCGAGACAGGATCCTATAATATCCTGCTGCAGCCCGCCATGTTGGAACTCTAAACGGTAACTGTATGGTTACGGAACTTAAAACAGTAACCGTGCGGACTGCGCCCGGAGGATTTACGGACGCCCAAGCGGCCGGAAATAACTCCGCGGGAAAGGCGCAGTCAGTATGATTACGGAACTTTAAATAGAAAGACGAGGTATAAGGTTATGATATTGAGAGCGCCCATTCCCGTGAGCATCCCCCTGTGGATGTTTCGCCGGGAAAAAGGAAAGAGAATACGCAAACAGGGAGATATACATTACATAGGCGGCGCGGAAGTGCTGCCGCCGCCGCTGGAACTGGAGCGGGAGAGCCAGGTGATCGGCGCGTTGGGAACGGAATCGGAGGAGGAAGCCAAATCCATACTGATCGAACACAATCTGCGCCTGGTGGTGTACATAGCCAAGAAATTCGACAATACGGGAGTGGGAGTGGAGGATCTGATCTCCATTGGCACCATAGGGTTGATCAAATCCATCAATACCTTTAAGCCGGACAAAAATATCAAGCTGGCCACCTACGCATCCAGATGCATAGAAAATGAAATATTGATGTATCTGCGGCGCAACAACAAGACCCGGCTGGAAGTGTCCATTGACGAACCTCTGAATGTGGACTGGGACGGCAATGAGCTGCTGCTGTCGGATATTCTGGGCACGGATGAGGATATCATTTATCGGGATCTGGAAAATGAGGTGGAGAGAAACCTTTTGCTGAAAGCCATCAACAAGCTCACGGACAGGGAGAGGACCATTATCCGCCTGCGTTTTGGTCTGGGGCGTCCGGACGGCCAGGAGATGACCCAGAAGGAAGTGGCCTCCCTTTTGGGCATATCCCAGTCCTATATCTCACGGCTGGAAAAGAAAATCATGAAACAACTGAAAAAAGAGATGAGCAATAATATCTGATTGGCGGATTTTCCCTTTTCAAATCCATAATTATAGTATATACTAAAGATATCAGGTGAAGAAAAAGAGGCTTTTGATGCTTTATGATACAGAGAGACGATATTTTGTCCATGGAGTTTTTGAAAAAGACGGAGTTTACCGGGAGTCATCAGGGGATGCGCTACCGCCTGGAGGGTGTCAGCCGTGAGGAAGGAAAGCGGCTGCTGGCTACGGTATGGCCGGAACCCTTTAACTATGTGACCACGCCGGAGGAAAAAAAACAGCGGGCGGAGTTTACCTTTGATGAGGACGGGGTAACGGATGCTGTGGCCTGGATGAACGACAGACTTTTTGAGGACAGAGAACTGTGGCAGGACAGCGGCCGCGGCTGGGACAGTATGACCACCTGAAAAAAACTGATTGGAAGAAATGCTATGCTGAAATATATTATCCACGACATGACGGCAGCGCTGCGCTATTTACCCTATGGGCTCATAGCGGGGCTGTTTGCCGTGGCGGTGTTGTGGCTTATTAACCGGGGCAGGCAAAAAAGGGGCAGGGATGCTCTGTCTCTGCCTGCGGTATCCTGCCTGGTGATGTATGTGGCGATCCTGTTGGCGATCACCTATTTTTCCAGAGAGAGCGGCACCAGAAACGGTATAGACCTGGAGCTTTTTTCCACCTGGGGCATCAACAGGCGCAACAATGCCTATGTGGTGGAGAATGTGCTTTTGTTTATTCCCTATGGGTTTGTGCTTGCTTGGGCCGATCCCAGACAGAGACATTTTCTGCGGAATGTGCTGACCGGGGCAATGACCAGCCTGGCCATCGAGTGTATGCAGTTGGCCACGGGAAGAGGATATTTTCAGATCGATGATATTCTGACTAACATTTTAGGGACGATATTGGGATTTGGATGCTACTGGCTGGCCCGGGGTCTGCGGAACCTGGGGCGGAAATAGACAAGATATCCAAAGAAAGGAATTATGCTTATGAAAAAGGGTTGTCTGCTTTCCATGGTATGTGTCGGCGTAATGGCTGTGGGGCTGTTGGTGGGCTGTGACCGCCAGGGAGAAAATGCGGAATCCCTGGGAGAGAGTCCGGAGAGCCGTAGTGAGACGGCACAAGGCCTGGGGGAGAGCGATGGCGGTGATGCGCAGGAGGAAATCTGGGAGCCAGTGGACTGGATGCAGGGAGGATACCAGATGCCCTGGGGAGTGGAAGGCCACAGGGAATGCTCCTGTGTGAACGCCTATGTGCTGGATATACCGGAGCCGGGATTTGACTATGCTGCGGAAAAATCTTGGCGGTTCTATACCAGCCTGGGAGGCGATTTCTATGTGCTTGACAGATTCGCGATGGACGAGGCAGGGGACGAGAACACACAGTGGCGGTATCAATTGTACTGGTTGGATGGAGATACGGGAGAAAGCCGTACAATCACTCCCTTTTGGGAGGAGCAGGGCCTGAATGAGCTGGTCTGGGGGATCAATGCGGTGGGAGATCATCAACTGGCGTTCTTAAGTGGGACTGCATGGTTGGGAAACGGTTACAAGGCAATGCTTTGGGATCTGGAGAGCGGGGAGGCCGAAATATGGGATATGACCCAGGCTTTTCCGGAAGAATCTCACCAGTTCTGGATGGATGCCCAGGGGTATGTCTATGTGTCGGTCGGGGGAAATGTTTCCTCTCTGTATGTGCTGGGGGAGAAGGACACGACGGGAGAGATGGAACTGCTGCGTACCATAGAGGTGGAAAACTTCGGCGTGCTGGGGCTGTGCTGCCGGATGCCGGACGGTACGCCTTTGGTACATATGGACGGTAAACTGGTATATGTGGATATGGACGCGGGCGGAGTCAGGGAACTGGCCAGTGTGGAAGGTTTCGCGTTCGAGGAAGGATGTATCGATGAAAGGGGATTGTATTATCAAAACTGGAGCGATCAGATAAATGTCTGGAACCCGGCCACCGGTGACTTGGATTCTATGGTGTTTCTGAAAGAGTACGGGGTTTCCTGGCCTCGGGCGGAAAGGTTGCGCATAGGTGTCAACAGGGCGGGCGAGCTGATGGCGCTGGTGGAAAAGGACGGCGAGCTGATGGTATGTTGCTTTGGCCCCCAAACCGGGGAAACGGAGGGAACCCTGCGGCTGGCCAACCTGTGGTACCATGACAGCGTTGTAAAGACCGCGGCGGCCTCCTATTCCGCCCAGCATCCGGCCTGTCAGATCGCCTATGAGTCAGACTGGGGAAACCAGGAGGGCTTTTACCAGCGGATCATGGCACAGATGGCGGTGGGGCAGGGACCGGATCTGCTCTTTGTGTTTGGCGAGGATATGGACAGCCTCGGCGCCAGAGAACTGCTGGCGGACTTAAGTGACGTATTGGAGGAGGATACCCGCAGCCAGTTGTACGACGGGGTGATGACTGCCGGCATACGGGACGGTAAGCTGGTGGGGCTGCCCGGGTCAGTCAGCGGAGTCAGCATGGTGACGGTGGAGGATAACTGGCCGGGGGCGACCTGGACTCTCTCCCAGGCAGTGGAGCTGTGGCGGCAGCGCAAAGGGCAGGATGCCTGGCGTTTTTTGCCTCAGCGCTGGAGCCAGGAGGAGATGCTGGAGTATCTGGTGCTGTCCAACCTGTCCGATTCTCCGTTCGTGGATTGGGAGAGCGGAACCTGTGATTTTGAGAGCGAACTGTTCCGCCAGGTGCTTGAGATGATCGGAGATCATTCTGTCTTGGAGCATACGAATCTGGACATAGACGAGGAATATGAGACGGCACGGCAGGTCATGGAAGGGATGTACCTGGCGGATGTGATGCATGTCGGAGATATAGTGCGATATACCAACGTCATGGACTACTATGGGGACAACGCGCGTCTTGTGGGTTTCCCCACGGAGAGCGGAAACGGCAATATGCTGACCTGCTATGGCTTTGTGGTGGTAAATGCCCGGACAGAACACTGGGAGGAGGCCGTGGACTTTCTGCGCTATATGTACGGCAGGGACTTTCAGAGCGCAAATCCCGAATATTTGCTGCGCAAGGATGTGCTGCGGGAAAATATGGCGCCTGATGCCGCGGATGAGAAGTATGAGACATTCACACTGACCGGGGCAGCGGTGCCGCTGAGGAAGGACGGCAGCAGCTATATTGATGATTATATTGCGTTTATGGACAGCTGCAGGGCAAAAGTCCGGAGCACGGAGGATATCGAGAATATCATCCGGGAGGAAACGGGAGGATATTTTCAGAATATGCAGGATCTGGACAATACGGTCAGAGTGATCCAGAACAGGGTTCAGTTGTATCTGAGAGAAATCCGATAGGATATATGATAACCAGTAGAATTGTTGCAGGGATGGGGGATAAGAACACACTCAAAATATTGGAGACAGGACGTTGGGATTGAATAAAAGCAGACCTTTGCGGGTCTGCTTTTATGTTTTAATATACGGTAACGAAGAGTATAAGCACAGGTGTTTAGGCTGACAGATAGGTTCGCATGGTCTTCAGGGCATTTTTTTCCAGCCGGGAGACCTGGGCCTGGGAGATACCGATCATCTCTGCTACCTCCATCTGGGTCTTGCCGGAGAAAAAGCGCAGGGAAATGATCTCATACTCCCGGGGAGCCAGGCGTTTCATGGCCTCGCTGAGAGAGAGATGTTCCACCCAGTTCTCCTCTTTATTTTTTTTGTCGCTGATCTGGTCCATCACATACAGAGTGTCGCCGCCGTCGGTGTAGATAGGTTCATACAGGCTCATGGGATTCTGGATCGCGTCCATGGCGTACACGATATCTTCCTTGGAGATTCCTACCTCCGCGGCAATCTCCTCGATGGTGGGTTCTTTTAAGTTCTGACGCGTCAGGGTGTCCCGTGCGTAGATGGCCTTGTAGGCCGTATCTTTTAGGGAGCGGGAGACCCTTATGCTGTTATTGTCCCGCAGATACCGGCGAATCTCTCCGATGATCATGGGCACCGCGTAAGTGGAAAACTTAACATTCAGACTGGAATCGAAATTGTCGATGGCCTTGATCAGGCCGATACATCCGATCTGGAACAGATCGTCCACGTTCTCATTGCTGGAGGAAAAGCGTTTGATAACGCTGAGCACCAGGCGCAGATTTCCCTCGATATACTTCTCTCGGGCCTCCTGGTCGCCATCCTCGATCCTGGCGAAGAGCGCCTCCTTTTCCGCAGCCCCCAGCAGGGGCAATTTTGCCGTGTTTACACCGCAGATCTCCACTTTTCCCTGTGCCATATTCACACCATGCCTTTCTGTAGAAATATATTCGCAGCGGACTGCTTTATCCTGCGTAAAGGCCAATGCCGGTACAGTGGTAGTATTTACAAAGGCGGCTGTATATATTCTGTAAAATCAGGAAAAGTGAAAGCGGAACCAAAAGCTTTGGGGCGGCATATAATAAGAAAAGAAATTGTGGGCGGGAGAAGGAAAAACATGCTGTTTTCGGATTTTAAGGCGAAAGAAGTGATCAATATCCGGGACTGCCGCAGGCTGGGCAAGGTGACGGATTTTGAATTTGACGAGTGCAGCGGCTGTATCTGTAAGATCATGGTCACGGATGGCAGCAAGCTGCTGTGTATTTTCAAGCAGGATTTTGAGGTGGTGATCCCTTACAAGGATATCCGCCAGATCGGGCCGGACATTATTCTTGTTGACATCAACTGCTAAGTATCTTATAATATAATGCATACAGATACGGAACTATAACGGAACTTTAATTAGGAGAACAGAGATGAAATGTCCTTTTTGCAGTCATGAAAATACCCGTGTGATCGATTCCCGCCCGGCGGAGGATAACAATTCCATAAGGCGCCGCAGAGTGTGCGACGAGTGCGGAAAGAGATTTACGACTTACGAGAAAGTGGAGACGATTCCCCTTATTGTCATCAAGAAGGATAATAACAGGGAGACTTATGAGCGCGCCAAGATCGAAGGCGGCGTACTCAGGGCATGTCACAAGCGCCCGGTCAGCGCTCAGGCCATTACCGGTCTGGTGGATGAGGTGGAGAACGAGATCACCAATCGGGAGGAGAAAGAGATCTCCAGCCAGGTCATCGGCGAGCTGGTGATGAACAAGTTAAAGGATCTGGATGCGGTGGCGTATGTGCGTTTCGCGTCTGTGTACAGGGAGTTCAAGGATGTGAACACTTTCATGGACGAACTGAAAAAGGTATTGGAATAGGGTCATAGGCAGGGATTCCCGAGGGTTCCTGCCTGTTTTGCGAAAAAGGAAACGGTCATGTTAGAGAGATTTTATCCGGATCATGAGGCGGAGAGCGCTTACGATATTGATTACCGGGGATTGTACCGGACAGGCTACAGGGGCATTATCTTTGATATTGACAATACGCTGGTTCCTCACGGCGCCCCGGCGGATGAACGCGCCGTGGCGCTGTTTGCGCAGCTGCATGAGATCGGGTACGCCACTCTGCTGCTGTCCAACAACAAAGAGCCCAGAGTGAAAAGCTTTGCGGAGCAGGTAAACGCCCAGTATCTGTTTAAGGCGGGTAAGCCCGGCAGGGAAGGATATCTGAAAGCCATGGAGCAGATGGGTACAGACCGGACGGATACCCTGTTTGTGGGTGATCAGCTCTTTACGGATGTGTGGGGGGCCAAGAGAGTGGGGATCGTCAGTTTTCTGACTCGGCCCATCCATCCCAGGGAGGAGATTCAGATCGTTTTAAAGCGCAGGCTGGAGCGGATCGTACTCTATTTTTACCATAAAAAGAGACGGGAGGGAGAACTGCGGGAAAAGTGTTAGGAGAGCCGCGGAACTCTCATAGGAGGCGAAAATATGCATACACCAGACGGACATACCAGAACCTGCGGGTTGATCGGTAACCCGGTAGCTCATACCCAGTCCCCCCTGATACAGAACCATTTGGCACAGACCATGGGACAGAACCTGGTCTATCTGCCTTTTCCGGTGTCGGACGGCGATCTGGAGGCTGCGGTGCGGGGAGCGCTGGCAATGGATTTTCTGGGTCTTAATGTGACGGTGCCCTATAAAAGGGATGTGATTCCTTATCTGGCCGAGATCAATCCCCTGGCGGAGCGGATCGGAGCCGTAAACACTCTGGTGCGCTGCCCGGGAGGCTACCGGGGCTATAATACGGACATGCCCGGACTCTGCCGCGCCATGAGGCAGGAAGGGGTGGAGTTTGCCGGACGGGAGGTGGTGATCCTGGGCTGCGGCGGAGTGGCCCGGGCGGTGGCGGTGATGCTGCTGGATCAGGGTGCCGCCGGCATACATATTGTGAACCGGACGGTGGACAGGGCGCGGAAGGTGGCGGAGGAGATCAACGGTATGGCGGGCAGATGCTTTGCCCGGGCTTATGCCCCGGAGGATTACGGGAGGATACCAGGAGAGAACTGGCTGGTGATCCAGGCTACCAGTGTGGGCATGCATCCCCATGTGGACCGGGCCCCCATAGAGGAACCGGCGTTCTACCGTAGAGTGGAGACGGGATACGACCTGATATTCAACCCGGGAATCACCCGTTTTATGGAGCTGACGGAGAGATATGGCGGCCAGGCATATAACGGAGTCCGTATGCTGGTATATCAGGGGATCATCGCGTTTGAACTCTGGACCCATACTTCAGTAGGACAGGAAACGGCGGACGAGCTGTACCGCATGACATCTCAGGCGCTGGCACGGCAGCAGGGCAAAGGAGCGGACTGATGAAGAGAGAACCAAGGGAAAGTGTGGTACTGATAGGTTTTATGGGCTGCGGAAAATCCACCATGGGTATACGGTTGTCTTACCGGCTGCAATATATTTTGGAGGATACGGACAAGCTGATAGAGGCCGGAGCCGGAATGTCCGTTCGCGAGATATTTGCCCGGGAGGGCGAAGAGGCGTTTCGGGAGATGGAGACGCGGCTGCTTCAGAAACTGGCGGAGAAAAAGGGCCGCCGCGTCTACTCGGTGGGAGGCGGTACTCCGGTTCGGACCGAGAACCGTCCGCTGCTGAAAAAACTGGGAACCGTAGTATATCTGCGAACCCGCCCTGAGACTGTCTATGAGCGGCTGAAAGACGATACAGCCAGACCGCTTTTACAGGGGGAAGATCCTCTGGGAAAGATCCGCAGCCTGATGGCGGACAGGGAATCGGCTTATGCGGAGACGGCGGATGTGGTCCTGGATGTGGACGAGATGACTCCGGACGAGGTGGTGGAGAGCATCCTGCGGAGTATCAGATAAAGGAAAGAGGTAATTATGAAGATTTTGGTGATCAACGGCCCCAACATTAATTTTCTGGGAATCAGGGAAAAAAGCGTATACGGAACCCAGGATTACGCGTACCTGGAGCGCATGATCGAGGAGAAGGCCCGCCGGGACGGGCATGAGATCACGGTGTTCCAGAGCAATCACGAAGGCGCCATCATTGACAGGATACAGGAGGCATATTTTGACGGCACGGAGGGTATCGTCATCAATCCCGGCGCTTACACCCATTACAGCTATGCCATACGGGACGCTCTGGCCAGTATTCCGGCGCCCAAAGCGGAGGTCCATATCTCGGACATAACCCAGAGGGAGGAATTCCGCAAAGTGTCTGTCACGGCTCCGGTCTGTCAGAAACAGATCTATGGAAAGGGGCTCCCCGGATATCTGGAAGCCATTGACTTTATTGCGGATTGGGGTAAAGTTAATAATTTATAGACATTTTATGGACAATTTAGAAAAAAACAGTTGAAAAATGCCAATATTTATTATACAATCAAAAAGAATTATAACGTGAATATGGAGGAAGTATATTATGATTTCTGCAGGTGATTTCAGAAATGGTATTACGATTGAGTTTGATAATAATATCTACCAGATTATTGAATTCCAGCATGTAAAGCCCGGCAAGGGAGCAGCGTTTGTCAGAACCAAGCTGAAGAACGTGATCAACGGCGGCGTAGTGGAGAAGACCTTCAGACCCACCGAGAAATGCCCCCAGGCCCGCATTGACAGAAAGGATATGCAGTATTTATACTCTGACGGCGACTTATACAATTTCATGGACACCGAGACCTATGACCAGGTTGCTCTGAATGCCGAGACGGTGGGAGACGCCTTAAAGTTCGTGAAAGAGAATGAGATGTGCAAGGTCTGCTCACACAACGGCAATGTATTTTCCGTGGAGCCGCCCCTGTTTGTGGAACTGGAGATCACCGATACGGAACCCGGTTTCAAGGGCGATACCGCAACCGGAGCTACCAAGCCCGCCGTGGTTGAGACAGGCGCTACCGTGTATGTGCCCCTGTTTGTTGACCGTGGAGACAAGATCAAGATCGACACCAGAACCGGTGAATATCTGTCCAGAGTATAAAGACATATACCGACTGACCGCTTGTAAGAGAATGGATTTTTCCATTCTCTTTTTAGTTTGCAGCTACAGGTGCGGCGCTTTCGCAACGCCGCGGTAACGATCAATGGGATAGGATGCAAGGTCAGGGATCTTACGCTCCCTATCCGGGCTATATCGCGGGTAGACCAGCGATATATATGGAGGTATATCATGAGATTAGAGAAATTTATGAAAACGGTGCAGGACAGAGTGCAGGATGTAGCCGGAGCTGACGCCTGCGTACAGGTGCAGGAGGTCAGAAAGAATAACAATGTGGTGCTGCACGGCCTGAGTATTCTGCGGAAGGGACAGAATGTGTCCCCAACTATTTATCTGGACAGCTTTTACGAGATGATGGAGGAGGGGACGGATGTGGAGTGTATTGTCAAAAAAATACTGGAAGTCTATGTCAGGGGACTGCCCAGGGGAAATGTGGATATGGAGTTTTTCAAGGACTTTGCCAGCGTCAGGGATCGCATCGTCTACCGCTTGGTGAACAGGGAAAAGAACCGGGATCTGCTCTGCGAAATTCCACATGTGGAATTTTTGGATCTGGCGGTCTGTTTCTGCTATAGCTATGAGCATCCGGAGATCGGAGAGGGGATGATCCTGATCCACAACACGCATATGGAGATGTGGGAGACCAGCCACCGGGAACTGATGAGACTGGCGGAGCGCAATACGCCGCGGCTTATGCCAGCCTGGCTGTGCAGCATGGATCAGGCGCTGAAAGGAGTATTGGACGAGGAGGCGCTTTTGCAGCTTAAGCAGATGCAAAAAGAAACCGGCAAGTACATGTACGTGTTATCCAATGACAGGCGATGCCAGGGGGCGGCGGCCATCCTGTACCCGGGGATGCTGGCTCGGGCTGCGCAGCAGCTGGGAGGCAGTTTCTATATCCTTCCCAGCTCTATCCACGAGGTGATACTGTTTCGGGATGAGAGCCAGAGCGGCGGTGAACAGCTGCACGAGATGATCGAGGACATCAACAGGAACCAGCTCCGGGAGGAAGAAGTGCTGTCCGACTATGCGTACCGCTATGATGCGGCGACGGGGAAAGTCATGGAAATTCTTTAAAATCGGGTGTTTTCTCTCAAAATCTTAATTTTTCGATAAAAATAAAAATTTCCATCAAAAGGAACTAGACAGGCAGTAAGTTTTGTGTTATGATAGTCAAGGTGATGTAATAAATTTGTAACATTTGCGTCCGTAGTCTAATGGATAGAACGAAGGCCTCCGACGCCTTTAATGCAGGTTCGATTCCTGTCGGACGCACTTTACATCACCTTGATTATTTTTATGTGGCATTTTCGTAGAGACCACAGCGGATACGAGAGTCCTGCATTACGGACTCTTTTGTTTTTAACAGAAAGGTATGGGATATGATAAAAAATAGATGGAAAGCGATCCTGGATTTTGCGGTGCGAAACAGTAAGTTTGTCTTTCCCGTGATACTGATCGCCGCCGTAGCGACTACCGTGACCCTGGCTCTGAGAGCGGGAGATGAGCCGGAAACGGACCCGGTTCTGCCTATTTCGGACTCCATCGAGGAGATACAGCAGACACCGCAGCCGGAACCGGATCCCGTGAATGCGACTATGGAGAGGAATACGGACGGCGATCTTTACAGTCTGGTCGCCACTTATTATAACGCGTTGGCCCTTGGGGATGTGGACACGATCAAAAGCATATCCAGTTATCTGGAGGATACGGAGGAGATACGGATTCCGGAGATGGCAAAATATGTGGAGAGCTATCCCCTGATCGAAATATACACAAAGCCCGGCCCCAGGGATAATTCCTATCTGGCCTATGTATATTTTCATATGACGATGGTAGGCTTTGAGGAGGAAGTTCCGGCTATGGACACTTTCTATGTCTGTACCGGAGAGGACGGCACGCTGTATCTGAACACGGACGAAGTGGTGCCGGATGAGGAACTGGAGTATATCCGGGAGATGAATCTGCAGGACGATGTAGTGGAGCTGATCAATCAGACCAATGTGGAATGCAACGATATATTCTTAAACAATGCGGATCTCTTTTACTTCGTTCAGGAGGTGGCCGCAGAGGTAAAAAAGACTACGGGAGAGACATTGGCGGCCTTGAACAATGCAGGAACCGATGAAACGAGTGCGCCGGAAGAGGGAGGTTCCCCTTCAGAAGGAGAGGGAGAGGGCGGACCGACGCCGGAGCCGGTGATTCCCCAGCCCACATCCGGTACGGCAACTACCACCGTGAATGTCCGCGCCTCCGACAGTGAACAGGCGGAAAAGATCGGCAAGGTGGCGAAGGGAACGGAAGTCACCATCGTGGAGCAGCAGTTGAACGGCTGGACCCATATCCTTTATGAGGGTAAGGATGGATATATCAAGTCGGAATATCTGAGAGCGGCGGAGGTAGTGGACAGCAGCCAGGTGATCGGTCAGGTGACGGCAACTACCAACATCAATGTGCGTATGGCGCCCAGCCAGGACGCGGCCAAACTCGGAGTCCTGACCGGAGGAGATACGCTGGATCTGCTGGAGAGGGCGGATGGCTGGTGCAAGGTCATCTACAATGACAAGGTTGCCTATGTCAAGGAAGAATATGTGCAGTAGTTCGTATAGATTTTATAGTTTGCCATATACTAGGAAAAAGGATGCTGTCTTAAGACAGCATCCTTTTTCCTGCGCAGGGTAGGATAGCAAAAGATCCTCTGACATATATTTCCCTGTGGCGCCAGGGAATCAATAAGTGGGATCTTTAGGTAACCAGAGCCTGAAACAGCTCTGTGGGCAATGGGTCGGCTGACAGGGAAAATGGGGAACGGAGGTTCAGACAAACCTTGAATTGGGAGGTATATCTATGAGATCACAGGAAGTAGCAGTATATAAGGAAATCCAGAAAAACACCGAGATGGCCATGAGAGCCATCGACATCATACACGAGAAGATTTATGACGAGGATCTGGCCAGGCAGATGTCCCGGCAATCCCTGAAATATTCGGAGATACACAACCAGGCTGTCTCTCAGTTGCTACAGGCCAAGGCGGAGCCGTATCATGAGAGCCATGTGGAGAACCTGATGCTGGCGGGGGCCATCCATTACAATACCCTGCTCAATACCAGCACCAGCCATATCGCGGAGATGTTGATAAAGGGCAGCAATCAGGGGATCATGGATATGAACCGGATACTGAACCGCAATTCGGAGGCGGGGGAGAAACCTACCATGTTGGCTCAGCAGCTTATTTCCTTTGAGGAAAAAAATGTGGAACGGCTGACAAAATATCTTTAATGAAACGAATTTCGGACACTTTATTATTGTATACATGTATAATTTCTTGTGCAATTTGTATAAAAAAGTCAAGAAAACTTCTCAAATTTAGCGTGATAAAGCATGTTGCCTGAACGGAAAAGTAGCGATATAATAGAGAACATGGGAAAATACATTAAAAGGAGGACATGTACATGTCATATGTTGATGAGGTACTAGAGGTAGTACAGAAGAAGAATGCCGACCAGCCGGAGTTTTTGCAGGCGGTTACAGAGGTTCTGGATTCTCTGAGGCCCGTGATCGATGCCAATGAGGAGCTTTACAGAAAGAACGCGATCCTGGAGAGGATCACCGAGCCCGACCGCCAGTTTATGTTCCGTGTACCCTGGGTGGATGACAAGGGACAGGTACAGGTGAACAGAGGTTTTCGCGTACAGTTCAACAATGCGATCGGGCCTTACAAGGGGGGCTTACGTCTGCATCCTTCCGTAAATCTGGGCATTATCAAGTTCCTGGGCTTTGAGCAGATATTCAAGAACTCCCTGACTACGTTACCCATCGGCGGCGGCAAGGGCGGCTCTGACTTTGACCCCAAGGGCAAGTCCGACAGAGAGATCATGGCATTCTGTCAGAGCTTTATGACGGAGCTTTGCAAATACATTGGCGCGGATGTGGATGTCCCCGCCGGCGATATCGGAACCGGTGCCAGAGAGATAGGCTATATGTTTGGCCAGTATAAGAGGATCCGTGGAACCTTTGAGGGCGTGCTGACCGGCAAGGGCCTGACCTACGGCGGCTCCCTGGCCCGCACCGAGGCTACGGGATACGGCCTGTTGTACTTAACCCAGGAGATGATGAAGTGCCATGGACAGTCCATGGAGGGCAAGACCATCTGCGTTTCCGGCGCCGGTAATGTGGCGATCTACGCGATCCAGAAAGCGCATCAGATGGGGGCGAAGGTGGTTACCTGCTCCGACTCCACAGGCTGGATCTATGATCCCGAAGGAATCGATGTGGAACTGCTCAAGGAAGTAAAAGAGGTCAAGAGAGCACGTCTGACCGAGTACGCCGCCGCCAGAAAGAGCGCGGAGTATCATGAGAAAAAGAACGGCGAGCATGGCGTATGGAGCATCAAGTGTGATATCGCCCTGCCCTGCGCCACCCAGAACGAGCTGGATATCGAGGACGCCAAGATGCTGGTTGCAAACGGTGTGACGGCTGTCTGCGAAGGGGCTAATATGCCCACCACTTTGGATGCTACCAAGTATCTGCAGGCCAATAAAGTTCTGTTTGTAGGCGGCAAGGCTGCCAATGCGGGCGGCGTGGCTACCTCCGCTCTGGAGATGAGCCAGAACAGCGAGCGACTGTCCTGGACTTTCGAGGAGGTTGACTCCAAGCTACAGAACATTATGATCACCATCTACCACAACATAGACGACGCCGCGAAACGCTACGGTGTGGAAGGCGACTATGTGGCAGGCGCCAATATCGCCGGTTTTGAGAAGGTGGTAGTGGCCATGCTGGCTCAGGGCGTGTGCTGAGATAGTGGGTCTAAACCCTGATAGATCTTCTGGTAAGATCAGCCAACGAATGTGATATTAAAATTCCCGGCTTGTATTTATACAAGACCGGGAATTTTTGACGTTCTGAAGTTATCTGGAATTTCCAGACATATTTGGGTTCTTTTGGGAAGTCAGTGTGGGTCTATAGAAAAAAAATCGCGTTTTATACCCATAAAAGGGAGAAAACCGTTATCCTTTTTCATGTGCATGGGCCTATACAGGAAAATTCTTGTTTTGTACCCCTATTATGCTTCCAAACCAGGGGGCAAAAAAATAAATTTTTGTGCATAGGCCCACAATTCCTTTAAAATGAGACTTTATCTTGTCCAAACAGGGTACAAAAAAGCAATTTTTATGTATAGGCCCACAGGAGATTCCTTATTTTCAGATTAAAAAACTCAAAGGAAGTAGTGTTGGATGATTCCTTCCACGATCTCAACATCCAAGGGATCATCCTTGGTTTCATAGGTGGTGATCAGGTTGATAGAGGGAATAATCCCATGGGAAAAATAGAGCTGTAGCTTGGAACTGACATTGCGGCAGTATGTCGGATTGTCCATCATGCCAAAATGCTCCCAATAGAAGTGATTACCCGTCAATGGATGTCGCAGGGTAAAGTCAGGGTAAAGCGTTGTCTCTCCGAGCTGTAATTCACACTCATAGCGGAAAGGGATGCTGTTTACATGGAGCAGCATATCGATCATAGCCTCTGATTTCGAGCGGACCGTATTTCCGGAGCCGGTTTTATAGATTAATTGTTCAGGGTATTTCCTGTTTTGTTCATAGGATGCCGCTGCCCATGTGGAAAGTTCCTGAGAGATGGGTGTAAAACAGTGGTCAAGCAATTCTTTGTACTGTGGCGCGGTCAATAGCTTTTCTGCCGGAGAGGGGACATCTTTGTGATGGCTGAGATAGTACTCTATGGCACGTTTTTCCTGGGCGATATACTGAGACTGTAGAGACAGGTATTTTTTGAAGGCCAGTTGCTGGGCCAGAGTCTGTTCCTGTCTGGGAATATAGGTCTTTTGATGACCGTCAGTCTGATACCATTTAAAATGGTGGCCATTGCGGGTACATATCAGTTTACCCTGGGGCAAAGCCGCAAGTTTTGCCTGAATCTCCTCCAACTGGTGACAAAGCCGACGGTACTCTTTTTGCATGCGTTGATAGATTGAAATAAAAATCCCTCCTTTTTATGGTTAGTGATTGAAATGTGGAAAATGTAGTGAGAGTGGGGCGATAGAAACTTGAAAGCTGCGTTATTCTCCGGCAGAGTCGAACACAGACTCGAACGGTGTGAAATGTATCAATCCGTAGTCTTATTAAAGCATAAAACGTCCGTCTTGTAAAGAAAAAATGCATATATTGTTGACTGTTTTCCAAAGAATTGCCGGAAAATGCAACTTGTCTTTCTGACGGGGCTCATGGTATTATTTTGTTATAGAATCAGATACAGATTCTGAAAAGGCCGTTGTCCAAAAAAGGGAAGGCGTCTATTGGAAAAGAAACCAGACGGGGAGAGCGGATGTCGGGCGTCAGGTATTCGGCGAAGGAAAACACCAGCAGCAACTTAAATGTGAGACTGGCAGCGTCATGCAATAACCTGCGGATCGCCATGTAACATGCAAAATGATGGCGGGAATCTAAAAGTGGAGAATATTATATGAGCAGGGTGGATATGGCAGAATATAGAGCATGGCAGGAGAAATGTAGCGTAGTCTTTGCCCCTCAGTTTCGCAGTTCGGACTATGACAAAATCGAGACGTTGGAAGAAGGATTCACAGTGATTTCCACGGCATATGAGAAAATCGTGGAAGTATACAGGGTTCTGGCCAGTGAAAACGAACTGCGAGATAGCGGCGGACAGGTTGTGTATACCTGGCGCAATCTGAATATAGACGGCGCGTTCTGTCATCTGTTTCGCCATGAGAACGGTTGCCGTTATCTGGTATTTCGCAGGGATCTGTATGGTTACAGCGTCTATGAGCTGGAGAGCGGCAGGGAGTTTCATTATATTCCCTCCCAGAGGGAGACTTTTATCTGGACGGTCGCACACTATGATCCTGCCAGCGGCCTGTTGGCGGTGGCGGGCTGTTTTTGGGCGGCTCCTTTTTCCGTCATAGTTCTGGATTTTACCGATCCCTTGCAGAAACGGCCGGAGGAGTCCTGGCTGGATGTCCATGAGATCGTGGATCCGGAGTGGATAATCTATGAAGATATTGACTATGTGGGTTGGAACGGGGACATGCTGGAGCTCAGGGCGCTCCATGGAGAAACCGGAAAATACGAAAATTTGAGCCTGCCAGCACAAACGCTCAGAGAGAAAGTAAACGCTATGCAGGTATCCGACTGCAAAACGCAGGGATAGTCGGGATATTCTTCTGCATATGCGGTATGCTGTAATCACAGCAGGAGGAGAGACAATGGATTGGGTCAAAGGAGTGCAGCAGGCCATCGATTATGTGGAGACGCATATAACGGAGGAACTGAAAATGGAGGAGGTCGCCGCGGAGTGCTTTTCTTCCCCCTATCATTTTCAGCGGGTATTCAGTATCCTGTGCGGCTATACTTTAGGCGAGTATATACGTTACAGACGGCTTACCCTGGCGGGGAGAGAACTCCAGGAAACTTCGGGAAAGGTTATCGACATCGCCTTAAAATACGGCTATGAAAGCCCGGATAGTTTTGCCAGAGCGTTTGTCAGGTTCCATGGGATCACCCCGTCCGAGGCCAGGAAAAAGGGTGCGGCTTTACAGGCATTTTCTCCCCTGTCTGTGAAAATCATATTGGAAGGTGGAGAGAAAATGGAATACCGTTTGGAAGACAGGGAGGCAATGGTTTTTATCGGGCACGGATATGTGTGCGGCGGGGAGGCCGAGCGACTACAGGGCGCAGGGAGCGGCAGTCTGGAAGAAAAGATCAAGGACACTACAAAACACTGGATGAGCAGCAGGCGGGAGCAGGATATCCTGAAAGCGATCCGGTTGGAGGAAAATGTATGGTATGATATTTACACGGATTTTTGGGAGGAGGGATTTACTCATTATATCGGGGTGCGAAAGCCGGACAAATGGGATCAACAGGATGCCTGCGCATTATGCGGTGCAGGCACCGAAGAAACGGGAACGGACGCTGTGGCAGCACATGCAGGGATATTTCGGGAAATCCGTGTGCCTGCGGGAAAATATGTGATAGTGGAGAGCGAGCGGAAGGAGTCTCCGGAGGAGGATTATTTGGAATTGCAGAGGCAGATTATTTCCCAGTGGCTGCCCACGTCGGGATATGTGCTTGCGGACAGGCCGCAGATCAATCGTGTGGTGATGGATCCGGAGCCAGGCAAGCGGTATATGGAGATATGGATGCCTGTCGAGTATTGTGGCATTTTTGAGGCGGGAGAGGATTCGGTCAGAGAGTGAATAGAAAGCGCATAGCTCTTGAAAAAGCAAGCGGCTTATGGTAGGATGGGTATGTGAGAGACGGTTTGCGACAGGAGAGTCTTAGTGGGGGAAACATGCGGATTGCGATCTGTGACGACGAGGAGCCGCAGCGGCTGCTGCTGAAAAAATACTTGGAAGAATGGGCGCGCCAAAACAGGGTCATACTGGAGACGGGGCAGTTTGTCAGTGGGGAGAGTTTCCTGTTTGCCTGGGAGGACGACAGGAACTACGATCTGCTGATCCTCGATATCGAGCTGGGAAAGCTCAGCGGGATGGAGCTGGCGGCGGCCATCCGAAAGACGGATGAGGAGATCCCCATTTTATTTGTGACAGGGTATGACAAATATATGCCGCAGGGATTTGAGGTGGCGGCGCTGCACTATCTGTTAAAGCCCGTAGACCCGGAAAAACTTTATGAGGTGCTGGACAGGCTGCGGGCAAAGAGAAAGCGGGAGGACAAGCTGTTTTTTCAGACGGAAAGGGGCCCCGTGTCCTTGCCGCCCTCAAAGATCTGGTATATAGAGGCCAGGGCGCATCAATGCGTCCTGTATACGGAGGAGGAGGAGTACATTCTGCGCGTTTCCATCAGTGAGACGGCCCGGCAGCTTGACGGACACAGGGAGTTTGTGCGCTGTCACCGCTCCTACCTGGTCAATCTGCGCCATGTCTGCGCCATCGTCAAGCCGGACCTTTTCCTGGATGATAAGCGCAGGATTCCGGTAAGCCGCGGCGCGGAGAAAGAGGTAAACAGGCTTTTCATAGAATTATTCAAGGGATGACGAAAAATGATCTGGCGGACGATCGGAGTGCTTTTGGCCTTGCTGGCCGTAAATCTGCTGCTGTGGCTATTTGCCCTGCCCGGATATGTGAACCGCAGGATCCGGAGTTTTCAGGATGGGCTGGTGAACCGGCACTATGATGAGGTGGAGAACATGTACCGCAAGATGCGGGCATGGCGGCACGATTATCACAACCATATACAGACCCTCAAGGCATATATGAGCTTGGGACAATATGAGGAGGCGGTGGGATATCTGGAGCTGCTGGATAAGGATCTGACATCGGTGGATACGGTGCTGCGCACGGGTAATGTGATGGTGGACGCCATCTTAAACAGTAAGCTATCGCTGATCCGGGAGAGGGATATCCGGGTGGATGCCACCGCCATGGTGCCGGAGAAACTTCCAATCCCGGATATTGATCTGGCGGTGCTGATCGGGAATCTCATGGACAACGCCATGGAAGCCTGTGAGCGGATCCCCGCCAAAGAGCGTTTCATCCGCGTCTATATAGATGTGATCAAGCTGCAGCTATATATCTGCGTCACCAATTCCATGCGGGGCAGGGCCAGGAGCAGAGGCGGACGTTTCCTGTCGGATAAGCAGGGCAGCCATGGCTTTGGGCTGCTCCGGATAGATGACATCGTGGCAAAACACGGGGGATACGTCAACCGCCAGACGGAGGAAGGAATATTTGCCACGGAAGTGATGTTGCCGTTGGTAAGGGACTGACCCGGCCGTTTACAGTTCCCGAGGGGACTCTTCTGCGAGGAAGGGTCTTTTTTTGTGCAAAATGCGGTTCGCGCTCGTGGGAAGACCATTCGTGCAAAAAAGACTGTATGAAAAAAATATGTGGTAGACTAAAATAAGTTCAGAGCGGAGGGAGAGCCCCGGGAAAGGGTGTCATGGCCGCGCATACAGGAGGGACGCGTTATGCTGGATATGTCCAGGGTTTCCGGCGATAAGTCAGGACGGAAATATGGTTTGCTCAGTAATTATATCTATAATCTGAAGACGGCGAAGGAGTGGGACAGCAGGTTATTCTGGTTCCAATTGCTGATGGTGGTTCCCAATGTGGCGGCCTCCCTGCTGGGAACCTGGCTGCCCTCTCGGCTGGTGGCGGACCTGTCTGGCCATATGGGGATCCCGCGGTTGCTTTTGGAGCTGGCCCTGATCTGTCTGGCGCTGTGGGTCTGCAACGCGGCCGCCAATATGGTGATGAAGTACTGCGAGGTACTGGGGGACTCGATCAGCAGTTGTTATGCCCAAAAATTCGCGGAAAAGATCACAGATGTGGACTATGATTATCTGGAGGATGAGGAATACCAGAGGGTGTCGGGGAACGCGTGGCAGATCGCCCGGTATGGACAGGGGGTCGCCTACGCGATGTGGGTGGTGCCCCGGTTCCTCTCCTCTTTGGTAGGAGTGCTGGCCTACGGTTTCCTGGTGGCCACTAAGAGCGTGCTCCTGCTGCTTACCATATGCGTCTGCGTGAGCGTTGGCCTGTGGCTGCTGGCCGTGGCCAGAAAAAAGCACGCGCAGTATTATGAAAAGCTGCAGCTTTCCGCCAGGAAGGAGGGCTACATCACGGCCAAGGCCACGGACAGCGCCGCCGGGAAGGATATCCGTATCTACCGCCTGCTGGACTGGTTTCTTGGAAAATATGATGAGTCCCTTAAGGAGATGGGCCATATATACGGCGTGATACATGACTGGTATCTGTTCCGCAACCTGTCCAACGCGTTCCTGCAGCTTGTCATGAACGCCCTGGCCTTTGGGCTTTTGGCCTATATGCTGGCGGCCGGGGAGATCACCGCGGCGGAGTTTGTGTTTTACGTCGGCCTGGTGAGCGGCTTTTCCCAATATTTGGAGCAGATGCTGCGCCAGATCATGAGCTTTAACAATACCAGCACCTCCATCAGCTATATGAGGGATTTTCTGGCGACGGAGGATCGCTGGAACCGGGGGGAGGGGATCGGCGCGGAAGAGTTGGAGCGGATCAGGCGCTCTTCCGTAAAGCTGGAGCTTAAAAATGTGTCTTTCACCTACCCGGGCAGCGGGGAACCCACGCTGCGGGACATCAACGTGACGATCCGGCCCGGCGAGAGGCTGGCGCTGATCGGCCTAAACGGAGCGGGGAAGACCACGCTGGTGAAACTGATGTGCGGCCTTTACCACCCGACAAAAGGGGAGATCCTGCTGAACGATATTCCCATCCAGAACTTCAACAGGGAGGAATACTACAGTCTGGTTTCCGTGCTGTTCCAGGATTCCACCATGATGGCGCTGTCCTTGGACGAAAACCTTACCGGGCAGGATCCGGAGGACATAGACAGGCCGAGACTGAGAGAGGCCCTGGAACTGTCGGGATTTGCCGAGGTATATGACAGGACGTCGGAAAGGGGGAGATCCATGCTGGTCCGGGAGATCAACAAGGGCGCCATCGACTTTTCCGGCGGGGAGAGGCAAAAAATGCTCTTTGCCAGGACGCTGTACCGGGACGCACCGCTGGTGATCCTGGACGAGCCCACCGCGGCGCTGGATCCCATTGCCGAGAACGAGCTGTATGTAAAGTACGCGAAGGCCATGGAAAACAGGACCAGCGTCTATATTTCCCACCGACTTTCCAGCACCAGATTCTGCGACCGCATCCTGCTGCTGGAGCATGGCCGGATCATCGAGGAGGGCACGCACGAGAGCCTGCTGGAGGCCAATGCCCGCTACGCGCACCTTTTCCGGGTACAGAGCCGGTATTATAAGGAGGAGGGCGAGCGGAAGCAAAAGAGCAGGCTGATGGACGACGCCTATGCGGCCAGGACGGAGGAGAGGGGGGTGTTTGATGAGTAAAGGGAATTGGAAAAATATCCTGGCGCTGCTGGGCAGCCTCAGGGAGGGGCACAGGGACGTGCTGGGCAGCCTGGTGAGTTTGTCCGTCCTTACGGCGGCGCGCCCTTTCATCACGGTGGTGCTGACAGGGATGCTGGTGGACGCGGTCTACGCGGGCGCGGGCCTGGAGATTATGCTGCGCTATGTGGCCCTGGGAGTCGCGGGAACTTTCCTGCTCCAGGCGGCGGAGGGCGTCCTGGTCATGCTCTTTAATCGGAAACTGGAGTATATGCAGGAGATCCAGGGACGCCCCCTGAACAGGAAGAGCATGGAGATGGATTACGAGTATCTGGAGGATACGGGCGTACATGAGACGCGCCAGAGACTGGAGAGGCTGGGGGGCTGGAGCCTGCTGGCCCAGATGGTGGACATAATAAATAAGCTGCTCAAGGAGGGCGTCACTGTTCTTGTGGCCGTATGCATAGTGGTTCCCATGTTCCTGCGGGGCAGCCATTCCCTGTCAGGGGGCTTTGTGGGCTCCTGGGCGATGTCCGTGCTGCTGCTGGCGGCGGTGGCGCTGCTGATCCGGGCGGATTACCGGATCGGGAACTTTTATAACGGCAGGATGGCGGAGCTCAGAAAGAGCATGTCCGGACAGGAAACCAGAAAAAAATACTACCTGGAGATCCTGGCGGGATATGAGACGCAGAAGGATCTGCGGATCTGCGGACAGAGGGGGCTCTACCAGCGGGAGTTTGAGGAGATAACCGGGGGGATCAAGAAGACCACGGACCAGCTCGCCCGGTGCGGCATCCGGGACACCCTTGGCGAGCAGTCCGTGTCCGCCCTCACAGGCTTTCTGGTATACTGTTTCGCGGGGCTTTTGGCCCACGCAGGGCTGATCAGCGTCGGCGGCGTGGTCACATATGCGTCCAGCATCCTGCTTTTTACCGGTTCCATGGGAAGGATGGTGCATCTGATGAGTCGGCTTAAGGGGAATGCCGTCCTGACGGCGGATTATGTGGAGTACATGGGACTGCCCCAGCGCAAGCATGAGGGGACGATACCGGTGGAAAAGCGTCGGGACGACCGTTTCACGGTGGAATTTGACCATGTATCCTTTCGTTATCCCGGGAGCGAAAACTATGTCATAAAAGACCTGTGCCTGAAATTTGAGATCGGGGAGAGGATGGCCATCGTGGGCCGGAACGGCAGCGGCAAGACCACCTTTATCAAGCTCCTCTGCCGCCTCTATGACGTGACGGAGGGCTGTGTCAGGGTAAATGGCATAGATATCCGCAAGTATGATTACGCGGAGTACTGCAACCTGTTCGCGGTGGTGTTCCAGGATTTCCAGGTGTTTGATTTCTCACTGGGGGAGAATGTGGCGGCGGGCGCGGAGGTGGAGGAGACGCGCGCGGCGGACGCCCTGGAGCGCGCGGGGATGGGGGAACGTTTTCACGCCCTGCCCGGGGGGATGCGCACTTGCATAGGGAAAGAGTTCGAGGAGAGCGGCGTGACCTTTTCCGGCGGGGAGAAACAGAAGATCGCCATCGCTCGTGCCATCTACAAGAACGCGCCTTTTGTCATCATGGACGAGCCCACCGCCGCTCTGGATCCGGAATCCGAATGCGAGGTGTACGCAGGCTTTGACAGGATGGTGGGCAGGAAGACGGCCATCTATATCTCCCACCGCCTGGCCTCGTGCCGTTTCTGCCAGGATATCCTGGTGTTTGACGAGGGCAGGGTGGTGCAGCGGGGGCGTCACGAGGATCTGGAGAGGCAGGAGGGCTTGTACAGGGAGCTGTGGGAGGCCCAGGCGCAGTATTACGCCTGATCTATTTCTCCGGATACATCCAGCCGGTGTAGTCCATGATGGCCATTTTCTCCTGCTTTTCCCTGGCGAAAAGGGTTTCGTTCCGGTAGTCCCTGGGCGTGGTGTGCATGGCCGCCATAAAGTGGCGGTTGAAACTGGACACGGAGCGGAACCCTACCATCTCGGAGATATCCAGGATGGAGTACTCTGTGCTGCGCAGCAGGTTGCAGGCGTTGATGATGCGGGTGCTGTTTAAAAAGTCCAGCGGGCTCTTGCCCATGATCGTGTGGAAGAGGCGCCGGAAATGGGTGGGGCTGAGGCAGCAGATATCGGCCAGGTAGTCCACGCCGAACTGTTCGGCATAGTGATCCTCTATGTAGTCCAGGACCGGGGAGAGCACCATGGCGTTCCCCGGGGGCTGGCTGGTGAGCGTGGTCTTGTGTCCCCCCTGATCCTGGATGCGGTGAAGCTCAATGCACAGGGACAGCAGAAGTCCCCTGGAGCTGGTCTGGTACATGGGCTTTTGCTCCAGGATCTCCTGTATGATCATGGCGGTGAGATCGTATATGGAAGGGTATTCCTCCCGGCTCAGGATGTGCCGGTATTCCTTATAGGCGCTGAGTGACAGGTCAAAGCCCCGCATGTCCGGCGCAATATTTTTAAAGAGCTCCTGGGGGTTCAGGAACAGGTAGGACCAGCGGCTTTCGGTCCCTGGGGAACTGTAGGTGGTATGGGGGATGTTCCTGGGGATGCAGGTGATATCCCCCTCCCTGAAAAAGAGCCTTTCCCTGCCATTAAATTCCATGTAGCCACTCTCCGAATGGCACAGGCCGATCTCCAGGCAGTTGTGAAAATGCAGGTGTTTGCTGGGCACGTTTGAGATCTTCCAATGCTCCCCGGTCAGCAGGAGCACAGGAAAATCCGAAGGCAGGAAATAGCTGCGGTATTCGGCGATATCGTTTTTAGGCTTAGGCATACGAACCTCCAAAAAAGACCCAATATAGAGGGCGTTCCCGAAATCCCGTCTGCGCGGTATCTCGGAAAAGTTCATCAATTTGTACAACAAAAACGTGAAAAAAAATAAAAACTATGTAATTCGCCATTTATTACTTATCAGAAGTATAACATAAATGGTCGATTTTGCATAGTTTTTATTTTGTTTTTGTTAGAAAAAGAAGTCATTATGCACGAAAATAGAATTGTAAATCAATCATTCCTATACAAAGTAAACGAAGAAAAGAGGGTGCTTATGGGAAAGGCAAAGAGCGGTAATAAGGTGATTGCCAAGACAGGTTGGAGGAAGGCTTTTAAACGGGACTGGCAGCTCTATCTGCTGCTGCTGTTCCCACTGATCATGGTCTTTGTGTTCAGCTACGCGGCTTATCCGGGTATGCGGATGGCGTTCATGGATTACAAGCCAGTCAGGGGTTATGCGGGCAGCGAGTGGGTGGGCTTTAAGATCTTCAAGGATATCTTTACGGATAAGGAGTTCACCAAGGCTTTGCGCAATTCCATCGTGTTCAATCTGCTGGATCTGCTGGTCGGGTTCCCGATGCCCATCATACTGGCCCTGATCCTGAATGAGCTGCGCTATCCCAGATTTAAGAAAGTATCCCAGACCATCCTGTATCTGCCCCATTTCCTGTCCTGGGCCATCATCGGGAGCGTGGCCTACACGATGTTCCGCCCCAGTACGGGCCTGGTGAATATGGTGCTGATGAAACTGGGAGTGATCGGGCAGGGGATCCCCTTTATGACGGAGAAATGGCACTGGGCCGTGACCTATCTGCTGATAGGTGTCTGGCAGAGCATGGGGTGGGGCACGATCCTCTATCTGGCGGCCATAACGGGAATCAGCGGCGAACTGTATGAGGCGGCCATGATCGACGGCGCCAACCGGTGGAAACGTATGTGGTATATCACGCTTCCCGGCATCAAGGGTACGGTGGTGACGCTGCTGATCATGAATCTGGGCAGGATCATGGGCAGCAACCTGGAGCGTCTGACAGCCCTGGGCAACACACAGGTGGCGGATTTCCAGTACCAGTTGGCTATCTACATATATAACAGGGGTATCGGCAACGGCAAGTTCAGTCCGGCCACCGCCGCGAACCTGTTCCAGTCCCTGGTGGGCTTGGCGTTGGTGCTGCTGTCTGACAGGATCGCTAAGAAACTCGGCGAAGACGGTTTGTTATAGGAGGCTGGAAATGGGTAAAAAAGTGAAGACAAACGAGACAACTGTATCCACAGGCGGCGAACACGCCGTCAATAAATTCCGTGTCAGCGACTTCGTGATGATGGCGGTGATCGTGCTGCTCTGCGCCACCTGCGTGCTGCCCTTTATACATGTGGCGGTGAAATCCATCTCAGGCAACGCGGCGGTCATGGCGAAATCGGTATATTTCTGGCCCAAAGACATCACCTTTGACGCGTACAAGAGGGTGTTCGGCGATGGCAGCATGACCTATTCCATGGGCTTTTCCGCTCTGGTGACGCTGGTCTTTACCGCTCTGGGCATGGTGGTCTGTACCTGCGCGGCTTATCCCCTGTCCAAGAAGAGGCTGAAGGGGAAACAGGGCATCACGTTCCTGCTGATGGTGCCCATGTATTTCGGGGCGGGCATCATCCCCTGCTATCTGCTGTATCAGGATCTGCATGTACTCAACACGGTCTGGGTGCTGATATTGCCGTTGATCTATTCGCCCTACAATATGCTAATCATGAAGAATTACTTCCAGAGTACCATCCCGGACAGTCTGGAGGAATCCGTTTTCCTGGACGGGGCCAGCAACTTCCAGATCCTGTGGAAGATTGTGCTGCCTCTGTCCAAACCAATCCTGGCCACCCTGTCCCTGTTTTACGCGGTGGGCCGCTGGAATGCCTACTCCGACAACATGTATTATACCAGGGACAACAATCTGAAAATGATCCAGTATAAGCTGTATCAGATGGTGGCCTCCGCGACGGAGAGCCAGACCACGTCCTTGGCGGATGTGGGCGGCGTGAGCCAGTCCGTGCCGGAGGTCCTGCAGGCGGCCAGCATCATGTTTGTGACGATCCCGATCATCATCATCTACCCTTTCCTCCAGAAGTATTTTGTGAAGGGCACCATGATTGGAGCAGTGAAGGGCTGAGATTTACGGCCCGCAGACGGATAGTTTATCCCTGTCAGCAGGGAGTTTACATAAACTATAGTTTCTATCAAAAAAGGTTCTATCAAAAAAAGGAGGATTAATTTTATGAAGAAGAAAACTCTTCAGAGGGCGGCAGCCTTGGTCATGACCGGTGCAATGGTGATGGGCGTTGTGACGGGCTGCGGCAATGAACCAGCAAACAATGAAAGTGAAAGTACGCCGAGCAGCGCGAGCACTCCGGCGAGCAGTGAGAACACGCCGTCAGGCGGCGAATCCACCCCGGCTGAGAGCGAACCCGCCGCCGGCGGCAATGAGGGTGCGGCGGGCATAGCGGGATGGTCGCCCTTTGGAAACACTGTGACCCTGCAGATCCCCGTCTATGACCGCGGCGACAACGGCAATGGCTGCTCGGATGTGGTGAACAACTACTGGACCAAATGGGTGCAGGAGAATTTTGGCGACATGTATAATATCAAGGTGGAGTATGTTGCCATCAACCGTTCCGATGTCATGACGGATTACACCCTGCTCGCCACCGGCCAGGATCTGCCCACCATCTTGATGGAGTACGATTACGACAAGCTCGCCACATGGCAGGCGGAGGGGTATTTGCAGCCCTATGACATGGAGCAGCTCAAGACGGTAGCCCCCACTTTCTACCAGAACATGGTGGACAACGGCATTGACATTTATACGCAGTTGGACGGCGACGACTACCTGGCCCTCGGACAGAGGCCTTACGGCAACACGAACTATACCTGGATCACCTGGTACCGTCAGGACTGGCTCGACGAGGTGGGATTTGACCATTATCCCGCGACCAGCGCGGAGAAGCTGGATCTGTATCAGAAACTGGTCGACGCGGGGCATGAGTATCCCGCGGGCGGCACAAAGATAGCGGGCGCTGGCGCGGATCAGAACTACGGCTGGAGAACCTATCCTCAGGATGAGGTGACATGGGCCACCACTGGCGACTATCAGATCCCCGCCCTGTCCACCGACGCGCAGAGGCGTCTCCTGAGATATGAGAACGAGCTGTACAACAGAGGCTTTAAGAATCCTGAGTACTACACGAGGGACGGCGGCGAGGCGATCGCGGACTTCGTCAATGGCAAGGCCTTTGAGTGGGCGGGTTACACCTCCTCCACGCTGGATACTCTGGCTTCTTTCTATGAGATGAACCCGGACGGGAAACTGGCCGTGGTAGTGTCCAGCAGCGACCTGGTGCAGGATGACGAGTGGGGATCCAACAATTCTTTCCGTCCTACTAATGTATTCGGCGCCATGACCGCTTTCGCTTATGACGCGACTCCTGAGGAGGTACAGGCGGCCATGATGTATATGGAGTGGATGTCCCAGGAGGATGTGCTGTTTACCATGCAGTGGGGCCTTGAGGGCGTGAACTTCAACTTTGACGGCGATACGCCGGTGAGCGTGGCGGATCAGAGCGGGATGGCGGAGCAGCAGGGTCACAACAACAACGTGGACTATTGGATGATCGTCACCGCGTCCAAGACGCTGGGCAGCATCGAGAAGGACATCGCGGCCATCTCTCCTCAGGGATTGCCTCAGGACTTCTATGAAGATATTCTGGCAAATTACTATGGACAGAACGATCTGTACAACAAGAACCTGGCCAACTCCGACTGTAACTTTGCGACCTCTTTCCAGGCCGTCACGGACTACGGCAACATCCTGAAAGAGGAGCTGTATCCCAGATACCGCGATCAGTTGACCATGTGCGCTCCCGAGGAGTTTGACGCGCTGTACGACCAGTTGAGCCAGGAGTACCTGAATGCTGGATACCAGCAGGTGATCGACCAGAGACTGGAGGCGTACAATGCGGGCCTGAGTACCAAGCTGCCCAAATAAAGCCGATGTATAGACAGCTTTGCAGAGCAGCGAGGTAAAAACCATATAGCCCCCGACGTTAGTTGGGGGCTATATTCTCAGTGCGCCTTGCGGCGCACGTTTCTAACGGGTGAAAGTCCCCAATCCGCCCTG
>CAZGVI010000029.1:0-55283 GCA_964529395.1 uncultured Acetatifactor sp. | reverse complement strand
GAGTATAACACAAAACGGCTATAAAGTGTAGCTAAATAATATACAATGTACTAGGTTACATTGAACATCTTAAACTCCATCACCCAACCGTATCAACTTTTGGGGAGGAATGAACCTTCTGAGGGTATAAAATCTCTTTTTCTATTCTGGATAACAGAGATCTGCGCACTTCGGCGCCGTTTCTGGCGGGAATGGCCAGCACGTCCCCGTTGACCATCCGCACCTCATTGCCGCGGATACTGTATATCTGTCCCACATTGACGATATAGCCCCTGTGGATCCGCATGAAATCCTCCGGCAGACACTGCTCCAGACGCTTGAGAGAATCCCGGCTCTCCACCTCATATCCCCTGCAGTGCCAGACCACATTGTTATGGGAAGACTCTATATAAAATACTTCCGCCACCTCCAGGAAATAGACTTCCTCGTGAACCCCTCGAACCCTGCACAGCACTCTGGCAGACCTTGCTCCGTGGACATGGACGCACTCCGCCATTCCGTTGCACATACACACCAATACCTCATAGGGAGTTCCCGCTATCGTCCCGGCATCCTGCCCCGGCTCAATACAGAACATGCCGCTCACCATACAGATCTGATCCGCGATGGTCTGGACATGGTACTCCTGATGCCTGACCCGTGCCCCATCCTCCATACAGCCAAGCAGCGCCTTTCTCACATGGGCGCAATACAGGCCATAGCCGGACATATGATTAAAGCGCCACTCTATATCACCCTTACAGTACGGGATCGCCTGTTTACTCCCCTGAAATATCTCCTTGACGATCCTTCTGGTCCTCCTGACAAGTTCTTCCTTATCGCTCATTCTTTTGTCTCCACATGTAACAATGAAAGTTATTACCTCACCCTACCTGTCCGCCGTACCTCCTATCCACAATCCGGGACAGATGACACGGGAGCCGGGATAAAAAAGCAGATTGTGCCGCTGCAAACACCATCTGCCCCCACTGCGCACGGTATATCCGCACGATTTCTTTTTTATTTATTATCTTATAATATAATTTAAATAAGTATTGTTGCAAACTTTCTTATCAGGATTTTAAATCGATATAAAATGCAGAGTGATAAAATGTCTTTATTACACCCTTTGAAAACAGAGAAATTTTTGAAAAAAATGATTTACGTCTATAAATATTTTACTTATTTGGCCGAAATAGACTATACAAGAATCTGTCTGGATATCTTTGTCCAGAGTACCGCGTCACGGAGGACGCGAGTAAAAAAGGCGCAGCGGCGCCGGAAAGAAGGTCAATATGAATGTAAACGGAGTTACATCAACACAGGCCGCCTATGGCAGCTACACAGCCACCACCAAGGAATCTACGGCCACAGAGGCCGCAAAGAGTACCTCCACCACCCAGGACAGCGGCGTGGTATATGAGCACTCTGCGGAGACTACTTCTTCTGCGAAGAAGACCTACACCCCCAATACCAATCTGATCAATCAGCTGAAAGCCGACGCGGAGGCCCGCACCTCTCAGCTGCGGAGCCTGGTAGAAAAGATGATGACCCAGCAGTCCACCGCTTACGGACAGGCCAACGACATCTGGCAGTTCCTGAGAAACGGCGACTACAAGGTAGATCCCGCTACCAAACTGCAGGCTCAGAAGGACATTGCTGAGGACGGTTACTGGGGAGTAAAACAGACTTCAGATCGTATCCTGAGTTTTGCCACCGCATTGACCGGCGGCGATCCCGACAAGATCGACGAGATGAAGGCCGCTTTTGAGAAGGGTTACAAGAAAGCGGAGCAGACCTGGGGCGGCCAGCTGCCCGACATCTGCCAGCAGACTTATGACGCTGTTCTGTCAGGCTTTGACAAGATGGCGGAAGACGCAGGCAAGTAAAGTAAAAAGCACATTACAGGCGAGGATACCGCCCGATTACCCGGCAGGTGATCGGGCGGTGTTTTCTGTTATGTGGAAACGCATAAAAATGGAACGCTCCCCCGGTTTACACCGGGAGAGCGTTCTTTAGATCCAAAGTTCTTTCTAAGCCATACCGCCCTTTACCACCAGGAGTTTCTGGCCCGGTGTCAGTTCGTCTCCGGTCAGCTCGTTCAGCTCCCGCAGCCGTTCCACCGGCAGATAGTAGCGCTTGCCTATGTTCCACAGGTTATCTCCGGGCTTGACGATATAGATGGTCATACCGGGCAGTGTGCCCAGCTTATGGGTATCCAGAGGAGCGGCTATCACATCCCCGATCAGCTCCAGCGGAATATTTCTAAAGACGATGGTTCCGAAGACCAGCACGGCCTTCACGTCCATCTCCTCACCGTCCAGCATAGTTACCTGCAGCTGTTCCACACTGCACTTGACGTCACAGATATCCTCCTTTTCCAGTCCCGGAATCTCCAGCGTATAGTGATAGGGGATCTGTGCCGCAGAGCTGGCATAGGGCATTTCGTCCGCCCCGGTGATGTACAGGACTTTCACCTGCAAACTCCCCCACAGTTCCAGCCCGGCCTCCGTCACCTCCTGGCGATCCGGCTGCACCGTTCCCTGACTGTGCAGGAGCTGAAGGATCCCCGCATCCTTATTCTGAATGCGCACATGATCGCTGATCTTCATCTTTCCATTTACTCTGGACAGAAGCCGCCGCAGGGTTGCGGGTCTGCTGATGGTGGTCAGTTCTTTGGTCACACCGTATATATCGGTCAATATCTCCGTCTGTTCCTCCTCATAGATCCGTATATCGCTTTCCAGCACCGTCTCCAGTCCGATGATCCTCTCCTCTCCGTCCAGATCCGGGCGGATATCCAGTTCCTGCTGTCCCATCATAAATTGAATATCCGGGATCATGCCGTCCCTGCTGCCGTGGCATTCCATCGTACCGCTGAAAGGGATCGTAGTCTCAAAGGAACGCACGGGATGATCCTCCCCCTCTCCCTCGTACAGCAAAAACAGATGCAAATCTCCCTGCAGAGAGAGCTTTTCTTCCAACGGCTTGCATTCCACGTCATCCAGCGTCAGGCTGCTCCACAGGATCTGGAACATGTTAGGATAGCTGGCAGGCAGAGTGATCTCCTCCTTGATCCTGAAAATATCGTTCTTGCAGATGGCGATCTGGGCCGCCTCCACCGGGGTACGGCGATACTCCGCGCTGTCCTCCCCGTACAGACCTATGGGCGCTTCCTCATCATACAGTTCCTGCACCTGAGCTGTCAGTGTCACCACCGCCTGGATACTGAGTTTGCGGGAGTTGATGATGCCCACGCTGAGGTCCTCCAAGGTATTTTGCACATGCACCATGTCGCTGCTCTGAACCCCCTGCATATTGATCTTTTCCTCAAAGGGGATCTTTCCCTCCAGCGTCACCAGACCGCAGCCCTCCTCCTGGGTGTGGTAAAGCACGGAAAAGCACAACCTTCCCCGAACCTGCACATAGTCCGTATAAGGTTTTATCTCATCCACCATCACCGTGGCACGGTCAAAGCACAGGCTGTCTACGTCCGGTTTCTGGTCCGGGATATTCATATCCTCCTCCAGCGTGATCTGGGATACCGCCTGCGTCCTGATGCGATCCATATGTATATTCTTCTTGATCAGTTCCACAAAAAAACTACCTCCCTGATTATACTTATTAGTATATCTATGAAGGTAGTTCCCGATTTATTCCTTTTTATTCGTGCGCTCTGGCGCACACAACTCATCATTCCACAATACCGATCAGATCCGTGATATTCTCCACTTTATAAGCGCGCATATAGTCCTCAATCCCCTCTATGACCTTGACCGTGGCATAGGGGTCTACGAAATTCATAGCGCCCACACTGACCGCCGTGGCTCCCGCCAGAATAAACTCAATGGCATCCTCCCCCGTGGCGATGCCGCCCATGCCGATCACCGGAATCTTCACCGCGTGGGACGCCTGGTATACCATGCGCACAGCCACCGGCTTGATGGCGGGGCCGCTCATACCCCCGGTCTTGTTGGCCAGGGCGAAACAGCGGCGGTGAATATCGATCTTCATACCCGTCAAAGTATTGATCAGGGACAAGGCATCCGCTCCCGCCGCCTCTGCGGCTCTGGCCATCTCCGTGATATCCGTCACATTGGGGCTGAGTTTCATGATGATGGGCTGCCGTGCCTTCTTTTTGATCTGCTCCGTGATATTATAAAGAGCGTCCGCCTTCTGCCCGAAGGCGATGGCTCCCTCCTTGACATTGGGACAGGACACATTGATCTCCAGCATGGCTACAGCGGGCTCTTCGCCCAGCTTTTCCACCACCTCCAGATAGTCCTCCACGGTCTTTCCGCACACATTGACTATGATCTTCGTGTCATACTGTTTCAGAAAAGGGATATCCCGCTCCATAAATACGTCGATTCCGGGATTCTGCAAGCCGATGGCATTGAGCATACCGCCGTAAACCTCCGCCACCCTGGGCGTGGGATTGCCGGGCCAGGGCACATTGGCCACACCCTTGGTCACCACCGCGCCCAGGCGGTTTAAGTCCACGAACTCACCATACTCCATACCGGAGCCAAAAGTCCCGGAGCCGGTCATCACCGGATTTTTTAAAGTTACCCCTGCTATATTCACCTGCGTATTCATCAGATATCCACCTCCTGCGCGTCAAACACCGGGCCGTCGGTACAGATCCGGGCATTGTGTACATGGGAGTGGCTGTCCACCTCCTTGGTCTTCACCACACAGCCCAGACATGCCCCCACGCCGCAGGCCATATGCTCCTCCAGAGAGATATACGCCTTGATCCCCTGCCGGGCGGCATACCCCTTGATGGCCCGGAGCATGGGCATGGGACCGCAGGCATAGATCACGTCGGCCTGCAGAGAGTTTTCCGCTATGGCGTCCAGCACATTGCCCTTCGTTCCCTGGCTGCCGTCCTCAGTAGCGATATAGACCTTACCGTATTTTGCGAAATCCTCCGTCAGAAACAGATTGCTGTCCCGATAGCCCAGGATAACGGACTTATCCCCCTCCAGCTCCTTGGCCAGCTCCAGAATGGGCGGGACGCCGATACCGCCGCCCATCAAAAAGCAGCGCTTCCCTCTGCCTTCCTCCAGGGGGAAACCGTTGCCCAATGTCCCCAGAATGGAAACGGAGTCATTCTCTTTCAGTGAGGAAAATTCCGCCGTCCCCTGTCCGGCAATGCGGTAGACAACGCGCAGAGCCGTTCTCCCTGCGTCAACCTCGCAGATACTGATGGGCCTGGGCAGCAGAGTAGCGGCGCTCCCCGGATATATGCCGATAAACTGCCCCGGCTTTGCCTGAGCCGCCAGGCCAGTCTCCAGCCACAGATCGTAGATGCGTGGAGCGATCTCCCGCTGGGAAAGTACTTTCGCCATGGTTTTTTCTTTCATGAAATGTCTCCTCTCGTCTTCGTATCCGCATGGATCAACTGTGAATCGCCCTTTTCAGAAACAGCGTTTTTGTGATCGCCTGTCGTATCCCCATAGGCAATTTGCATTATTGTATAGTATACAATTTTAAAAAAGGGCTGTCAAACTGAAAATCTTCTTTGACATCCGCCTTCCCCTCTTCCCGGAGTAAACAACATATCCTTACCCCAAAGTCTTAATCCTCAATCTGTGGAATATTGACCAACTGTTGCAACTTCTTCTCAAGAATAGTCTTATCCGGTAACTGTAACTGATACTGAGATACCAGCATCGGTGACATCGTTCTGCTCATAGCATATTCTACCACCTCATCATTCTTGGATGCGCAAAGGAGCAAGCCAACACTCGGGTTTTCATTCTCTTTTTTTACCTGTCTGTCTAATACTTCAAGGTAAAAATCCATCTTGGATATATACTCCGGTTTGAATTTTCCAATCTTTAATTCCATTGCTACAAGGCATTGCAAACCTCTATGAAAAAATAATAAGTCAATTCGGAAGTCATCTCCACCGACCTGCACTTTGTATTCTTCATCAATGAAGGTAAAATCTTTACCTAGCTCCAATATAAAATCTTTCATATTTCTTATCAGAGCTTTTCGCAAATCATTTTCATGATATTCATTTGGCAAATCCAAAAATTCCATAACATAAGAATCAAGAAATGGATTCTCCCCTAACTTCTTAACCGACTTCGGTAACAACACGTCCTTTGACAGCATATATCTTTCGTAATATCCACTGTCTAACTGTCGCTCCAACTGACGTTTAGAATAGTTCTCCTTAATACAAAGGCGAATATAAAACTCCCGCTCCTCATCAGTTTTACAACCCGACATTATCAGCAAGTGATTCGTCCAACTAATTTGTGCCACCAGTGGTGTCACAAATTCATTTTAGCCATTTTGAAAGAAAATAATAATCCTTTTTCAAAACTAACCCTGCCCTAATTATAGCAAGACAGGGTTAATCGCTCAATTACTTTTTTTCAAAAGATCCTTTGTGATTCTCTTCCGTGATAAGCTGGTTTTTCCTTGTGAAATGGTATATGGTTACTCCTTTGGCATCCGATCTTTACTGTCTGCTCCGAAGGCCAATATAGCTACAGATCAGCTCTGCGGCAGCCTCCTCTCCCACCGATGCGTCAACACACAGCTCATAGCCATGGGAATCGCCCAATTCCTTCCATACCCGGACCATGACCGCTGCCGTAACTAAAATAGCCAGCACATCCGCTATCGGCGCTGCCCAGAAAATACCGGTGATGCCCATGGCAACAGGAATCAGCAAAGAAAAGACGATCAAAAGCACATCCCGCAATATTGACAACGGAGCGGCTGCTTTTGCCTTGCCGATGGACTGCAAAAAGATGGCGCAGACCTTCTGGGCGCAGGTGACAAGGATCAGGGAGAGATAGATCCGCAGACAGAGTACCGCAAACTGAAAATAGACGGGGTCGTCCGCCGAGCCAAACATCCGGATGAACACGCCGGGAACGGTTTCAAACAAAACCATGCAGACTAGGCCCACAATGGCTGTCCACTTCATCATCAATTTCAGCAGTTCCCTCACCCGGCCATAGTTTTTGGCGCCGTAATTATAACCCACAATCGGCTGTGAGCCTGCGGCGATACCGATGGCGACATTCAGTACGATCTGAAAAAGTTTCATAATGACCACAAATGCCGCCAGAGGAACATCCGCGCCATAGGCAGACCGTGCGCCATACTCGGCCTGAAACTGTCGACGCCCACCCGGAACGTCTTAGGACGCCTCAAATAAGCCGCACAGATCAGAAAGCTGACAAACTGCCCGAGAATGGTTGCCCACGCCGCGCCCTGGATCCCCATATCAAGCGCAAAGATCGCCACCGGGTCGCCGATGATGTTGATGACTGCCCCGGTGAGCATAGCCGTCATGGCATATTTGGGACTGCCGTCCGCACGGATAATGGATGCCAGGGTATTCTGCGTCATGGCAAGGGGCATCATGGCAAAAATGATCACACCGTACTCGTGGGCCATCTGAATATTGGCGTCCGTTGCGCCGATCAGGCGCAGCAGGCCGTCCCCCCACAGATAGGCAATGGCCACCACCGCCACACCGGAGAAAAAAGACCCCAGAATCGCGTTGCCAACGCTCCTATGGATATCTTTTGTCTCCCCGCGTCCCAGAGAAACGCTCAGAGCGGCGGCAGCCCCGTCACCAAAAAACAGGCTCAGCCCCCATCCCACTACCGTGATCGGAAAGATCACACCGGTGGCGGCGTTGCCCAGATAGCCTACGCCGTTGCCCACAAATATTTGGTCTACAATGTTGTAGAGACAGGAAATGATGAGCGAGCAGATGCAGGGAATCGCAAACTGCCGCAGCAGTTTCCCCACTTTTTCCGTACCAAGATAATTACTGTTTTCCATAAGTCCTCCTTTAATTTGCGCAAAAAAAGACACCTGCAGCACCCGTACCGTAATCAGATTTACGCGCGGCGCGCCACATGTGTCGTTGATTTTGCCCTATTCAATTTCCAAATGCTATTATACTTTTTTCACCTGTGAGAATCAAAGGACATTTTCTACAAAAAACTGCCGGGGACTCTTTACCTAAAATGCACAAAATCCCGCCGTTTTCCATCCATTGCGTTAAGCTGCCTGTAAGTCAGGACGATCACAATGACAGAGATGATAAATGCCAGAATATCCGATACCGGCATGGAGTACAGTACCCCGTCCAGCCCATAAACCTTCGGCAGGATAAGCGCAAACCCGACGCCGAACACGATCTCCCTGACCATGGAAAGCATGGTGGAACTGTATGCTTTCCCCATCGCCTGCAAAAAGATGAATGCCGCCTTATTGACGCAGGCGAGCACGATCATGCAAAGGTAAACGCGAAAGGCCCGGACTGCAAAATCCGTATAATAGACACTCTCATTTGCCGCACCGAAAATGCCGATCAGCCAGGCCGGACAAAACTCCACAATGACAAATGCCAGAATACCTACAAAGGTTTCCGCCGCCAGCAGCTTTGTGAAGAGCTCTTTTACCCTCCCGCCGGCGCCGGCCCCCATGTTATACCCCACAATGGGGATGCATCCGGCCGCCATACCCACTACAATGGAGATCACAATCTGGAAGAACATCATCACTATACCTACCACCGCCATGGGAATCTGCGCATACTGCGCCTGCCCGAACACAGAATCCTCCGCCCCGTATTTACGGATCATGTTATTGATGGCAGCCATTGCCGCCACAAGGGATATCTGCGACAGAAAGCTGCAGATTCCGAGCGCTAATGTTCTGCCTATGATCTCCCGTTTCAGTTTGAAATCTTCTCTGCAAAGTTTTACGGTCTTCGTATGGACAAGATACCATACCGCCAGGACTGCCGTCACGATCTGGCCGATCACTGTAGCCACGGCCGCTCCCATCATCCCCCACCGGAACACGAAGATAAACACCGGGTCAAGGATAACATTGACCAATGCCCCTGTAAGCGTTGACGCCATGGCAAACTTCGGACTGCCGTCCGCACGGATCACCGGGTTCATCGCCTGTCCGAACATGTAAAACGGGATTCCGAGAGAAATCCAGAGAAAGTACTCCTTTGAGCAGCGGTATGTCTCCTCATTCACGGTTCCTCCAAACATAGCGATGATCTGGGAGCTGAACGCAAGGTATACCCCACACAGTATAAGGCTGAAAAGGACTGTGAGCAGGATGCAGTTCCCCATGCTCTTTCCCGCATCCTGCGGTTTGTTTTTACCCAGACTCAGACTCACAAAGGCACAGCAGCCGTCACCCACCATGACTGCCACAGCAAGGGCGATCACGGTCAGCGGAAACACCACCGTATTCGCGGCATTCCCATAGGACCCCAGATAAGAAGCGTTGGCAATAAATATCTGGTCAACGATATTATATAGGGCTCCTACCAAAAGCGAAATGATGCAGGGGACCGCATATTTCACCATCAGCCGGGAAACCGGCTCCTCCATCAGAAATGAATTTTTACTTGTTTCCATATCTGTCCCCTTTCATACAAAAACAGCGCATAGCCTTGGCTGCTGGATTTACGCCAAAGGCTACACGCTGAATACACGTTCCTGTTTACATGTTTACAGTACACCTCTTATATAAAAAATGCAAAGGACATTTTGCACAAAATTACTATGGCTTTCCTGACCGGAAAGGCATTACGCACCGTCTCATTGATATACGCCTCACACATCCCGCAGACCATTCCTTCGATAGCCACTGTGATCTTAGAGATCCTCCTGTTCTGAATATCTGCCCATACATCTTCAATCGAGTAGGAGGCTAACCATTAATTGATTAGTCGACCTCTCACACCACCGTGCGTACGGTTCCGTACACGGCAGTTCCTTAGTTTTCGCAAACTACCAGATAATATCAAGCATTATTGCTAACCGCATGGTCTATTGCGCAGACAAGACCGTCCGCAGTTATGCCGGGAGCACCAAGGCATTCTTGGCCTATTGCTGCGAGGAGGATCTATGCCAGGTTTTCACAAATCAGAGGGCTCAAACCCTGGACACCCTGATTAAGAGATATCTGTCCTAAACGTCTTGCTTGTATATTTTATGATATGTTTTGACAAATTTTTACTATACTGCTGCTAAGATTTATGTTATGATGTTTCTGCTGTGTCACCCCGGCGGAAAGGGGGTGTTTAGATGGATATTCTATTTAGCTTTATTATCTCCATGTTGGCTAGTGTAGTTGCCTACTACATATGCAAATAGTTGGATGGGGATGAATAACACAGCTCAGCCTTGAAAAAAGAAAGCCCCGGGATAGCACCCCGGGGTTTTCTCATGTTTAGATGGTTCTATTTAGCTTTGCCTATATGTAATATACCATTCTTTTCCCGGTTTGTAAAGAAATTTGTATTGCAGAATTTAGCTCCCAAAAAACAACACCTGCAACGATACAGGACATCTGGGTAAATCTCACAGTTCCTATAAGCCATTTCTTAGCCTGATCCACGGCTCGTCAATCAGGATACGGTCACTAAGATTCAATATGGATAAGATCGCAAAGCACTGTAATGTGGCATCCCGACAGCACAGAAAATCACCCTTTCCAATTCACAGTAAGCAGATACACAAACCACACAAGCATACCGCCGTTCATACAGAGTGTATAAAGCCCATAGGAAAAGGCGACTGCGGCAGAAGTTGTGCAGCAACAAAAATAACCGCCATCGGCACAATGGAAGAGAAAAACACAGCCGTCCTTTTCAGGCAGGTCTTTCGGCGCAGGATATCAATAATAAGTTTTAGCAGCGGAACTCCAATAAGCAAAAAGGTGACATACTAGGCCCCCATGTCGTGCCCCTCTTCATTCTTAAGACCGTCCGCGCGGTAGATTTTCAGGGTCGTAAGCCCCTGCAGATTCTCCAGAAAGGTATCTCCCAGAGCCGTGTACTGCCCCCAGTATTTCGACAGCAGCTTTTGGGCCCAGGTCTTCACCTGCTCGTTATAGGCAGCGCCGAGCCGTAGGAGTTTCCTGTAAATTTTTTCCCGCAGCGTCTTCTTGACCGATTTTGAGGAGAGATACCCCATGCGGCTTGAGAAGACCGTGCAGACCAAGCGGATCATCACCGCGATCACCGCTACCAACGCGATAGCTAATACACTGCTTTTTCCTGCTGTTTTCGTGTAAAGAGAGGCAAGCAGACCCGTTACCGCCGTCATCATGGCGATGTTCGCCGCCAGACAGCACCACTGAGCCGCCACATTCCACGCTATGTATTTTTTGCTCTCACCGACTGTTCCGATCAGCCTTTTATTGATCATCATATTGCCCTACCCCCGGCTTTCTGTCATCATGGTTTTACCCTGGTTTCCACGTAAGTCAGCTTCAAGCCGACATCATATGTTTTCCGGCAGATTATCTCATAGCCATTTGCCCTTAAAAAATCCAAATATCCCTCCGGCGTCCATTTATGGAATACTTTAAATCCGGAGAGCTCCATGAGTCCTATTTTTATCCTGCCGGATAAGCTGCCCGCCGCCTGAACAGACCCTTTTTCTCATAGGGTTCCCTGTTTACGCTCATCACTTCATATCCCGCCCCCGCTATGACCTTCCTGAGTTCCGGCTCCGGGATCTCGCCCTCTGCTAAAATGACGGTTTCTTTTTTCGTGTGCGAGCTGGTCACTTTCCTGACCGGAAAGGCATTGCGCACCGCTTCATTGATATGCGCCTCACACATCCCGCAGGCCATTCCGTCGATCGCCACTGTGATCTTAACCATAAGTCATTCCTTCCTTTTAGTTAGTATGCCCTAACCTATGTTTTTCAAAAATGCGGCGCACCTGCCAGTGGCCGCTCTCCAACTATGAGATGGCGCACAGCATCATCTGCCATGCGCCATTTTCATTCATTCTTGCCGTTTCGGATGACAGCTACCGTTCATGGCACAGCCCGCGCACCCGCAGCCACAGGAAGATTTTCCCTTTCTCTTGTTCCGCACCATACCGGCGATAACCACCGCCACCACTATGATCAGAACCGCGCTGATGATGATCGTCGCCAAATTACTGATAATCCATGCTATCATTGAGATCCTCCTGTTCTGAATATCTGCCCCTACATCTTCATTTTACCGGAGAACACCCGTTTTAGAGCATTCTCCGGCGGGAGGCAGATCATGACCTCGCCACTTTCACTTTCAGATTCCTGGTGAGCTTTACTGCTTCCTTATACGGCCTGCAGAGCATATAGATCATACCGCCGAGAACAATGATGGCAGCAAGCAGGCCGATGACATTTAGATTGCCGGTAAACGCCGAGCCGATCTGATATACCATCAGTGCCACGCCGTAGGCCAGCCCGCATTGATACCCGATGGCAAACCAGGTCCATTTCGCGTTGTTCATCTCCCGCTTGATCGCGCCGATGGCCGCAAAGCAGGGGGCGCACAGCAGGTTGAACACAAGGAAGGAATATCCGGCGACCATACTGAAGTTCGCGCCTATCTCGGGCCATCCGCCGGGATAGAGGATACCCATTGTTCCGACGATATTTTCCTTTGCCACAAGGCCAGTAATGGAAGCTACTGCCGCCTGCCAGTTTCCCCATCCCAGAGGCGTAAAGATCCATGCGATCGCCCCGCCGATAGCCGCCAGAAGGGACTGATCCATTTCCTCCTCGCCAAGCATGCGGAAACCTTCCGAGGTAAACCCAAAGTATGTGGTAAAGCAGATCACTATGGTGGACAGCAGAATGATCGTTCCCGCCTTCTTGATGAAGGACCATCCCCGCTCCCACATGGAGCGCAGCACATTGCCCAGGCCGGGCATGTGGTAAGCCGGAAGTTCCATAACGAAAGGAGCCGGATCGCCGGAGAACATTCTGGTTTTCTTTAACATGATACCGGAAATAATGATGGCCGCCATACCCACGAAATATGCGCTGGTTGCCACCCATGCGGAGCCGCCGAAGATCGCTCCGGCCACCATGGAGATAAACGGAACTTTCGCGCCGCAGGGGATAAATGTAGTCGTCATGATCGTCATACGGCGATCGCGCTCGTTCTCAATCGTCCTTGACGCCATGATACCCGGAATACCGCAGCCGGTTCCGATCAGCATCGGGATAAAAGACTTGCCGGACAGCCCGAACTTGCGGAAGATTCGGTCAAGCACAAAAGCGATACGCGCCATATAGCCGCACGCCTCGAGGAAAGCAAGGAGCAGGAACAAAACAAGCATCTGCGGCACAAATCCCAGCACCGCGCCCACACCGGCCACGATACCGTCACCTATAAGCCCCGCAAGCCAGTCTGCGGCTCCCGCAGCCTCAAGTCCGTTTCCGACGAGCACCGGAACACCGGGCACCCATACGCCGTAAGCTGCCGGGTCAGGCTCTTCGCCGTACTGTTCCATCACCGCAAGCGCCGCCGCATAGTCCGCAAGGGACGCCGTTTCCACCGTCACTTCCAGCGTTTCTTCATCCTCCACTTCATAGGGGAAATCGCCTGCAGGAGCCGTGCCGTTTTCCTCCACATAGGCGTCGTAACCGTCCACGATCAGAGCCGCAGCCCCGTATTCTTCCGCCGCCTCCCCATAGGCGGAGGAGCCGATGCCGAACAGATGGAAACCGTCACCGAACAACCCGTCGTTAGCCCAATCCGTGGCGGCGCTTCCCACCGTCACCATAGATATATAATACACCAAAAACATGATCGCCGCAAAGATCGGAAGACCCCAAAAACGGTTTGTTACTATCCGGTCAATTTTATCGGAGTTGGTCAGCTTTCCTGCGAATTTTTTCTTCAAACACCCTTTTATGATACTTCCGATATAGATGTACCGCTCGTTGGTGATGATGGATTCCGCGTCGTCGTCCATCTCCTCCTCCACCGCTTTGATGTCCGTTTCGATATGGGCAAGAACAGACTCGCTCAGTTTCATCTGCTCCAGCACCTTGTCATCCCGCTCAAACAGCTTGATGGCATACCATCTCTGCTGCTCCTCCGGCATACTGTGTACCGCCGCCTCCTCGATATGAGCCAGGGCGTGTTCCACTGTCCCCGAGAAGGTGTGCATGGGAACCGTCTTTCCGTTCTTCGCCGCATCGACCGCCGCCTCCGCCGCCTCCATGGTTCCGTTTCCTTTCAGGGCGGAAATCTCCACCACTTTACAGCCCAGTGCCCTTGAAAGCTCTGCCGTATTGATCTTGTCGCCGTTTTTCTCCACCACATCCATCATATTCACGGCAACGACCACAGGGATGCCCAGTTCGGTGAGCTGGGTGGTCAGGTACAGGTTCCTCTCCAGATTTGTGCCGTCGATTACATTCAAGATCGCGTCGGGCCGCTCGCCGATCAGGTAGTTTCTTGCCACCACCTCCTCCAGCGTGTAGGGAGACAGGGAATAAATGCCCGGAAGATCGGTGATGATAACACCGTCATGCTTTTTCAGCTTTCCCTCCTTCTTCTCCACCGTGACCCCAGGCCAGTTTCCGACGAACTGATTAGAACCGGTCAGCGCATTGAACAGTGTCGTTTTTCCACAGTTCGGATTACCCGCAAGAGCAATTCGCGTATTCATAGTTATACCTCACTTTCTCCTATTAGTCCTCGCTAACTATTGACTTTAAAATATGGGGGCCAATCCCCCTGCGCAAACAACATTACTCGACCTCGATCATCTCCGCATCCGCTTTCCTAATGGAAAGTTCATAGCCGCGGACGGTCACTTCAACCGGATCTCCAAGGGGCGCGACCTTGCGGACTTTTACTTCCACGCCCTTCGTCAATCCCATGTCCATGATCCGGCGTTTGACTGCTCCCTCACCGTGGAGTTTCACCACCCGGACGGTATCGCCGACCTTTGATTCCTTCAATGTTTTCATTCCCGTTTTCCTCCTCATTTTGATTGAATGTGTGCGTGCGTATCCGAAACCGTGCTGCGCGTCTGCTTTTTCACATCCGGCTCAGACCATGATCTTCTGTGCCATCTCTTTGCTGACCGCAATGCGGGAATCCTTAACGTTTACGATGACATTGCCCCCGATGGTGTTGATCACCGTGACCGCTCCTCCCACAACAAAACCAAGGTTCTCCAGATGGGTCCTGACTTCCTGTTTTCCCCCGATCTTTCTGATAATGTTTTCTTCTCCTACTTCTGCCAGTGTAAGCGGCATCATGCATTCACCTTCTTCGGAATATGTATTAGTTGTCACTAACTCCCTGTGTTAAAAAATAGGATCCTCGTTTCGCAAGTCTTCTATCATCACGAATTTAAGTTAGCATCTTCTAACCATATTTATAATATGCCGCGGGAAGTCCTTTGTCAACACAAATATTACGACTTACTCAAGTTTCATCATGCTAACCAATATGTTAGGGGTTACTAACCATTTCTTTTGTGCAAAATAACCATTTGGGTTTCCGAACAGCACCTCTGCTTACGCCTTCTGTTTTCATATATTCTCCTATTGACTGCGAAACCGTATCATGGGAAAATAAATGTGGCAGAAAACAGGAGCATCACGCGGCAGGAGGAACTTTCATGGATCGATATACTATATACAGGCCAATCACGGCGACTCCGTTTCGCTGCGGCGATAAATATATGGAGTTTGAGCCCTGCGATATTTTGAAACCTTATATCCGATGCTTTTGGGGGACGAGGGGAATCGTCAACCGCAGAAAGAGCAGTGTTGTCACAGAAGAGATCGTGACGCCTGATACTTGTGTAGATATAATCTTTACCGCAGATTATACAAATAATAAGCTGGACAGCAGATTTCGCGGGATAGATGACAGAGCATTCCTGACAAGGCGTACCGATGTCGAGGACAGAGCGCTTTCCATGTTTGCCATACGGTTTTACGCCTGGGGAGCCGCCGCCTTTGCCCAAGAATCCATGAAAAAAACGAAAAATGCCTACTTTGACGCCGAACATCATTTTTCTGAGATAAAAAAAGAGATTGAAAAACAGTTATTTTATACCGCCGATATCTTTCAGCTCATCCCGACAGCGGAAAAAGTATTACTGAAAAACCTCCGTGTAAGGCCTCAAAATCAGACTGTGCTACAGGCCGTCTATGAGATACTGTCAAAAAGAGGCAATATTTTGATCGGCGACTTAAAGCGCAGGACTTTGATCGGCGACCGACAGCTCGAAAGGCTTTTTGACGAATATATCGGTATTTCCCCAAAAAGCCTGTCCGCAATCGTCAGATACCAATGTTTATGGAACGATCTTATATATAATAAAAGCTTTAATACTCTGGACGCAGTATACAGGTACGGATATTCCGATCAGGCCCATCTATGCCACGATTTTAAGAAATACCACTCCATGAATATGGCGGATGCCCGAGAATACGCCCTGCGAAATGTCGGAAATATACAAGACCCATTCTCACGATCATAGTATGATGAAGACTATATACATCGGGTTATATTATTTGAATAGCGGCGATGTATTAAAATCATTTTGAAAGGAGGCAAACTATGGAAAAGAAAATCGAAATAATACCCTATCTGTCATTCAACGGAAACTGCGAGGAGGCGCTCAAGACCTATATTGAGGCTTTCGGCGGCGAGATTTACGGCATGTCCCGCTGGTCCGAGGAAACGTATGAGGTGACGCCGGAGCAGATCGGCAAGGTGATGCATGTAGAGTTTGCGCTGGGCAAAACCCATATGGCGGCAGGGGATATTTTTGACGGCGCGGAGGTGAATACGGGCATAAAACTGATGATCCATATGGACTCCCAGGAGGCCGCCCTGCATACTATTTCCGTTCTGGCGGAGGGCGGAACCGTCCTCTCCCCGTTAAAACCCCATCCCAAGCCGGACGACGGCGGATGCGGATCGGTCACGAGGGATCGTTTTGGCTATACCTGGATCATCACGTGCCCCAATCCCGCTAAACAGTAAGACTTCCATCCAGGTCTCCCATGGGGACATACCCCTTCGGTTGTACCATATGGGAGGCAGACACCCTATGTCCGGAAAATATACCGCCATTCCCGCTCTGTGTCGTGTCCTTTTTGCCTCCGCTGCGGTATGATCTTTCTGAAAGGAGAAAAATATATCTCCTGCATATGCGACATACAAATGCCCACACCCGGCCGCTCTTATTCCGCTCCATAGATCATGTTCAGAGACGTCGGTACACTATCTCCCCGCCGCAGACCGTGACCGTCACCACGCCGTGCAGCTCCCGGCCGGTAAAGGGACTGTTGCTGGATCGGGAGGCATAATCGGTGAAGACCTGCGTTGCCTCCATGTCCACCAGAATGATATCCGCCGGGCCGCCCTCCGCCAGATAACCCGCGTCCAGACGGTACATGGCCGCCGGATTGGTACTCATCTTCTCAAGCACGCTCTTCATGGTCAGACAGCCGCCGTTTACCAGTTCTGTGATCGCCAGGGGCAGAGCGGTCTCCAGGCCGATGATGCCGCTGGGGGCTTGGGTGATATCCTGGGCCTTCTCCTGGGCCGTGTGAGGGGCGTGGTCGGTGGCGATCAGGTCTATGGTGCCGTCCGCCAGTCCCCGGAGTATGGCCTGCCGGTCCTCCTCGGTCCGCAGGGGCGGATTCATCTTGGCCAGCGTGCCGTGCTCTATGACCGCCTCCTCTGTCAGCGTAAAATGATGGGGGGTTGCCTCCGCGTGGATATTGTGTCCCTTCTTTTTGGCCTCACGCACCAGCTCCACCGCCTCCCGGCTGCTGATATGCTGGATGTCGATACAGGCCCCCGTCTCCAGAGCGATCTGCAGATCCCGCTCCACCATGGAGATCTCCGCCTCCCTGGGGGAACCGCCGATGCCGTAATACTCGCTGGCCCGGCCCCGGTTGATGCCGTTGTTGGCAATAAACGCCGGATCCTCCTCATGGAAACTGATGGGCCTATCCAGCTCCGCCGCCTTCTCCATGGCCCTGCGAACGATATCCGGATCCATGATGGGGATGCCGTCGTCGGTAAAACCCGCCGCTCCTGCCGCGGCCAGAGCGTCCATATCCACCAGCTCCCGGCCCTGCATACCCACTGTCACGGTGGCGCAGGACTGTACATGAATGCCTGTGGTTCTACCCTTTTCCAGCACATAGCGCAGCGTCTCCTCACTGTCCACTACGGGTTTGGTATTGGCCATCAGCACCACCGTGGTAACACCGCCCCGGGCTGCTGCCGCGGCTCCCGTCAGAATATCCTCCTTGTGGGTGAGTCCCGGATCCCGGAAGTGCACATGCACGTCCACCAGCCCCGGAGCCACCAGCAGCCCCCGGGCATCCAGCACACAGATGTCCGACACAGGGGTGTTCGACACCCCGCATTTTTCCCGCTCTGCCGCCGTCAGGCTCTCCCGCAGATTCCTGCCGATTCTCCTGATCCGGCTGCCCTCGATGAGAATATCGTAATTACCCTCCATACCCGACCTGGGATCTATCATATATCCGTTTTCAATCAGGTACATATCTCTCCCCCTGTCCCTTGTTTTTATTCCTGTGGGCAAAGCGCCAGTCGGCTGCGCGGGTATCTTCACGCAAGTGACGCACACGCTCCACCATAAAAATATTATAACCGACAAACCCGCTCATGTCATCAAAAAAATGTTGACAGACCCGCTGATCGGTGCCATACTGTTTACATGAGTTATCTGTGAATCTCGTATTCTTTGCAGTTCGGGCAGTTTCTGCCAATGACTCAATCGTTATTATGTTAATTGGCAGAGCCAGATCTGTTTGGGGTAGATACTGTACCTCTGCCTTGGTTTCTATATTGCGAACGGACAGAGTCCTCTTCGCAATGTAAAGGAGGTTTTTATGGGGAAAAAGGGTATCTTCCCAAACAGAAAGTACAGAGACCGCCTGTTTTGCGTCCTCTTCGGCCAGGACAGGGAGGCTCTGTTGCAGCTGTACAACGCGCTGCATGGCACGGCGTATACCGATCCCAGCCAGCTGACCATCGTCACGCTGGACAACGTCATCTATATGAAGATGGTAAATGATCTGGCCTTTGTGGTCGCCGGTGTTCTCAATCTCTATGAACACCAGAGCACTTACAATCCCAACATGCCCCTGCGGTTTATGCTGTATATCGCGGAGGAATATGACAGGATCACCCACAGCCAGAACGCAGATATCTATGGGGAGAAATTGGTACTGCTGCCCACGCCGCAGTGTGTGGTGTTTTACAACGGGCCGGGGAAGACCGGAGACGAGGAGCTGTTACGGCTTTCCGACGCTTTCCAGAACAAGGAGATCCCGCCGGATCTGGAGCTGACCGTCCATCTGAGGAACATTAACCTCGGCCACAACCGGGATCTGATGAGCCAGTGTCCCAGGCTGTGGGAATACGCCAGCCTGGTGGGGCGCATCCGGGAGAATCTAACAGGAGGAATGTCCACAAACGCCGCTGTGGAAGAGGCGGTATCTTATTGTCTGGAGCAGGGAATACTCACAGATTTTCTCAGAAAAAACAGATCGGGGGTATTGGGAATGCTGAGAGCGCTGACAGAATTTGATGAGAAAAAACATATCCGGCTGATGAAACAGTACGCCAGGGAGGACGGAGTGGCCCAAGGGCTGGCTGAGGGAATATTACAGGAACGCGCCGCCGTTATTCTTGAGTTTTTGTCAGCGCATGGCGAAGTGCCCGCGGAACTGCAAAAACGCATTACCGGAGAGACAGATATATCCGTCCTGCGGGGCTGGACCCATATCGCCGCGCGCTGCGACAGCATAGGCGATTTTATCGAAAAGACCGGCTGCGGCGGATGAATCCCGCATGCAAGCCGGGCCGTGGTCGGATGGACTCGTAAAGACAGCGCCGGAAACTGTGGCAGTTCCCGGCCCCGTCAAGCTGTGCCGATTCTTCCAGACTGTCGGGCAGTCCTGTCATATAGGTGCGGATGACCAGCATATTCCATGCGCTGATCATGCCGGGCACCACGTATACCCAGAAACTGTTGGTCAGCCCCAGATTTCGGTAAAGCATGAACGTGGGGATCATTCCCCCGTTGACATACATGGTGATCACCCAGAACAGAGACAGTTCCCGCTTAAACAGGAAACGTTTCCTGCTGACCACATAGGCCAGCAGAGCGTTTACCACCAAAGCGGAGAGCGTACCTATGACCGTTCTGGCCACCGTGATCTTGGCTCCGGTCACCAGATTCTGCATGCCCAGAACCGTGGTATAGTTCTTGATGGCGAATTTTCTGGGCCACAAGGAATATTTTAACATATATTTTTAAGAAAGTCCATAAAGTTCTTTTATTTGACTCCTGATTTTTACACCACACAAAAATACCGGGCCTGCCCTGCCCAAAAATAATGACAGGTTAGACCCGGTATTTTCTTATTTCCCTACTTGCAGATCACAGGCTGATCCAAATATTCGGTTTTTATCACAATATACGGGAAGGACGGAGACTTATTTCCCTTTTCCGACACGTCCGGCCCCAGCAATGTGGTCTGGACATGAATGGCCTCCTCCGTCAGGTACAGTTCATCCACCGTAATACTGTAGCCCCCGGTCTCCTGCCTGCCGTAACCCACACATATGTATAGATTCTTATTGTCGGAGTAGGTCATCTTAAAGGTTTCCCCTTTGCGCTCCTCGATCATGGTCGCCAGCTCCGCAGGCACCATCTCCTCCCCGAGTATGGTAAAGTCCAGGTCCCGCAATTTGACCTCCTCCGTACTCATCAGGCTGCAGCCACACAGGCCGCACAACAGGCCCAGACACAACAGCAGCGCCGCCGCCCTTTTCCCACTCTTTAAAATATGCTGTCTCATAACGGTTCATCCCGGTTGTTTTAATTTAACTTATGTACACAAATGGGAAAATATGCTATACTGAGTGAAATGCACGGATCTTCACTTAGGAGGCTTTATGATCAGATTTATACTTGTATTGCTTTTTGTCTTTCTGTTTCTGGTATTGTCCACTCCCCTGATGCTGGCAGAGTGGATCATAGGCAAGTTCAACCCCCGGCTGCGGGACAAAAGCTCCCTGGCTATCGTCAACTGGGCATTTCGCTGGGTAATACGCATCTCCGGCACCAAGGTCATCGTCAGGGGTGAAGAAAATGTGCCCCGGGATACCGCAGTGCTGTATGTGGGCAATCATCGAAGCTATTTTGATATTATCCTGACCTATGTACGGGTTCCCCGGCCCACGGGCTATGTGGCAAAGCTGGAGATGCTGCGGTATCCGCTGCTGAATGTATGGATGCATTTCCTGCACTGCCTGTTTTTGGATCGCAAGGATATCAAAAAAGGCCTGAAAACCATATTGAAGGGCGTGGAGAAAGCAAAGTCCGGCATCTCTATCTGTATCTTCCCCGAGGGCACCCGCAACAGCACCGATCAGGATTTTCTGCCCTTCCATGAGGGAAGTTTCAAGATCGCGGAGAAGGCGGATGTTCCGGTCCTGCCCATCACCATGGCAGGCACCAGCGCTATCTTCGAGGATCATATACCCCGCATCATAAAGCAGACTGTGATCATAGAATACGGCAAGCCCTTCTATATTAAGGATCTGGACAAAGACACCCGCAAGAACCTGAGCGCTTATGTCCAGGGAATCATGTCCGAGACTTACCACCGCAACCTGAAAGAGTTGGCGGAGATTAAAAAAGTCGGCTGAATCAGTACAAAAATCTCTCCGGCAATGTCACCTTAAAGTCCGCCGCCAGATCCCGGAAGTTCTGCGCTGTGATGGTCTGGAGCTTGTGCGGGCACATGGACAGTTGTTTTACCAATATCTCCGCCGCTTTCTCCACCGTGTGCATCAGACCGAAAGTCAGATCAAAGTCCTCTCCCGATGCAAACATACCGTGGTGCGCCCATATGGCCACATCGTATTTTTTCATAAGCTCGCTGGTGGCCACCGCGATCTCCCTTCCCCCGGGCACCATCCAGCCCACGACGCCCACGCCGTCCGGAAACACCACCGGGCACTCCGTGGCCATCTCCCACAACTGTCTGGTAAAGACCTCGTCTTTGAGGGGCAGCACAAAGGTCAGCGCGATCACATTGGTGGTATGGGCATGGTAGATGACCCGGTGTTTTCCGCCTGTAGCCAGCATCTTTACCTCATGGTTCATCAGATGGCTGGGGAGCTCGCTGGTGGGTCTGCCGCCGCTTACCAGCCCCCAGCAGATCCGGTAGCGCTCCCCCTTATCGTCCAGTTCTATGATGGCGATGGAATCCTCCGGATTCAGGATCACATTGCGGAAATATTTTCCGCTGCCTGTGACCAGAAAGTACTGCCCGGCCAACGTGGGCACAGAGGTTCCGATCTCTATCCACTCCCCGTCCGACCGCAGCTGCTCTCTCACGGACTCCGTCTCTTCCTCCTTCATGCGATAACTCAGATTGCCGCCGTTTCTCTCATGCCAGCCCTGTTCCCAGCCGTCGTTGCACATTCTGATAAAACCCTGTACAAATTTCGCGTCCAATATATTCATATGCTCTCCTTTCCCATTCGACTTTACCGCCCTGCCAGGACTTCCCGCTCATATTTGCTTACCTCGTCGAACAGTTCAAAATCCCCCACTACCCCGCACTGCGCGCAGTAATAGTTCCACACGTCCCCGAAGGGCAGCAGCTTGACAGCCTCCTGCAGGGACATCAGCTCTGTAAAACGACTCTCATCCTGCAATCTTCTCAATGTCTCGTGAGGCGTACAGAGCGCCATCAGCAACGCCTTCTGGAAACTTCTCATGCCCACCGCCCAGGCTGAGATGCGGTTGATACTGGCATCAAAGTAATCCAGCGCGATATATACTCTGTCAAGTGCATCACAGCGCACGATCTCCTTGGCGATCTCCCGGGTCTCATCGTCCAGCAGCAGCACGTGATCCGAATCCCAGCGCACACCCCGGGTCACATGCAGGGCGATCTCCGGGTAAAAACAGAGCAGGGCGGGAATCTTGTCTGAGACCACCTCCGTGGGATGGTAGTGACCGTTGTCCATCAAGGGCAGACAGCCCTCATGGGTGGCGGCAAAGGACAGCGTGAACTCTGCGGATCCCGCCGTGTAGGACTCCACGCCGATGCCGAACACCTTGGACTCCACGCAGGGTTTCACCATATCTCTGTCAAAGGGCTCCTCCAGAATGGCCTCCAGAGACTCCTTATAGCGCATTCTCGGCCCCATCCGGTCCGCAGGCACATCCTTAAACCCGTCCCCCGTCCAGATATTCATAACACAGGGAATGCCCGTCTCCCGGGCAAAATACTGGGAGATGCGGATACAGGCCCTGCCGTGCTCGATCCAGAATTTCCGCACCTCCGGATCGGGGCTGGACAGAGTCAGTCCATCCTTGACCATGGGATGGGAGAAAAAGGTGGGGTTGAAATCCAGTCCCATGCCCCGCTCTTTGGCAAAGGCCACCCAGCCCGCAAAGTGTCTGGGCTCCAGCCGGTTCCTGTCGGCAAATTCTCCCTCCTCAAATATGGCGTAACTGGCGTGTATATTGATCTTCTTGGTGCCCGGTACCAAAGACATGGCCTTATCCATATCCGCCATCAGTTCCCGGGGTGTCCGGGCCTTGCCCGGGTAATTTCCCGTGGTCTGGATCCCCCCGGTCAACGGCCCGTCGTGGTCAAAACCGGTCACGTCGTCTCCCTGCCAGCAGTGCATGGCCACCGGGACTCTTTTCAAAGTATCCAGCGCCCTGTCCGTATCCACTCCCACCGTCGCAAACATTTCTTTCGCGGACGCATATCTCTCTGCTACTGTATTCATCCTTCTACCTCCATTTAAATTCCGCATCTATCCTTCCAGCCCCTTTCCCGACAAAGCATTTTCAGGCCGATACTCCTGTATGGGAAAGGACGCCGCGACGCACGCCCTGGCTGCCGCCAGACTGTCCAGTTCCCCTGCCGCAATCATCTGCGCCAGGATATTGCCGATGGCTGTGGCCTCAGCCGGGCCGGCATAGACCGCCTTTCCCGTGGCCTCTGCCGTCAGCCGGTTCAGATAGGCGGCGTTGGAACCTCCGCCGATCACGGCGATGCTGTCATACTGCCTTCCCGTATTTTTCTCGATCTCCCCCACGGTCTCCCCATAACTGTCGGCCAGGCTCCGATAGATCACACAGGCCAGCTCCCCCGCTGCCTCCGGAACCCTCTGCCCGGTACGCCTGCAATACGCCTTTATCGCCTCCGTCATATTTGGGGGAGCCAGAAAACAGGTGTCGTTCACCTCCACCCTGGACGGAAAATCCTCCGCCTCCCGCGCCATATCGCAGAGCTGTCCAAAGGAATACCCATCTCCCAGCTCATGGCGCACCGACTGGATCATCCACAGTCCCATGATATTTTTCAGATAACGGAAACGGTAGTCATAGCCGCCCTCATTGGTAAAATTGGCCCTGCGGCTCTCCTCCCGGCAGTCCGCCTCCGCCAGCTCCACCCCCATCAGCGACCAGGTGCCGGAGCTGAGATAGAGGGCATTGCCGTCTGCCCTGGGCACCGCCATCACCGCAGAGGCCGTGTCATGGCTGCCGCACAGCACCACCCGGCAGTCAAATCCCACCTCTTTCGCGACCTCCGCCCGCAGGCCGCCAACCTCCGTGCCCGGTGTCCGCAGCGGCAGGAACATCTCTTCCGGATAGCCCAGCATACGGATCAGTTGTCTGTCCCACTGCTTTGTGACAGGGCTGACCAACTGCGTGGAAGTGGCGTTGGTGTACTCTGACATCTTTTTTCCCGTCAACAGATAGTGAAAATAGTCCGGCAGCATTAGGAACGTTCTGGCTTTCTCCAATACCTCTGGCCTGCGCACCCGGTCGGCCATCAACTGATAGATCGTGTTAAACATCTGTTTCTGGATACCGGTTCGGGCATAGAGAGTCTCCGGATCGATCGTTCCATACACCCTTCTGTCCATGTCACGCGTTCTGCCGTCCCGGTATGCATAGGCGCTGCCCAGTTCCCTACTCTCCCGGTCCAGCAGCACATAGTCCACAGCCCAGGTATCCACCGACATGGTCTCCGGTATCCTGCCCGCATCCGCGCATCTTTTCATACCGGCTCTGATCTCCGCAAACAGGCGCTGGGTGTCCCATACCAGACTGCCGCCTTGGTCCGTCATCCCATTCTCGAACCTGTAGATCTCCTCCACTCTGATTTTCCCGTCCTGAAGATACCCCAGCATATGCCTGCCGCTTGACGCCCCGATATCCACAGCCAGATAACATCCACCCATAGCCGCCCCCTTCTCTATCCTTTCAATCTGTCCGCCTCAATAAAAGGGTAGACTTTTTTTGCATCTACATTTATCATATATAAAGAGAGAGAAGAAAGAAAGGTCTCATTTGTACAAATGCAGGGACCTTATTTGCACTTGGAGCATATCATGAGAGAAGAACTGTTACAGCATCTGCGGGAGATAACCGATGAAGAAAAAGCCCTGCTGCAGGGGCAGGGCGGTATCCAAAAGGATCTCTATACTTCCGGGAAGGATTTTGTGGTGGACAATGCCCGGCTGCTGGAAAAAGGGCATCTGATCGAGCTGCGCCCCCACACCCGTTTCGTGCATTTCCCCAGGCACAGGCACAACTATGTGGAACTTGTGTATATGTGCTGCGGCAGCACCACCCATATCGTCAATGACACGGAGCGGATCGTTCTCACAGAGGGAGATCTGCTGTTTCTCAGCCAGACGGCCACTCAGGAGATCCTGCCCGCAGGCCGGGAGGACATCGCCGTCAACTTCATCATCCTGCCGGAGTTCTTTGACCGCGCCCTCTCCATGATCGAGCAAGGCAACGTGCTGCGCGCCTTTCTGATCTCCACCCTCTCCAGCGGCAACCCCCAGATACCCTATCTGCATTTCCGGGCCAAAGATATCCTGCCCATACAGAACCTGGTGGAAAACATGCTCTGGACGTTGATCGACAAAAAGCCGGGAACCAACACCCTCAATCAGATCACCATGGGGCTGATCTTCATGAACCTGTCACTCTTTGCGGACTCCATGCTCCAGGAGCGGTCCGGGAATTATGAGCAGGATCTGATCTTCCGCGTCCTGAAATATATCGAGACTCATTATAAAAACGGAACCCTGGCGGATATCTCCTCGGCAGTAAAGCTCCCCACATACCATGTGAGCAGGCTGTTAAAGAGATACACCGGGCACACCTTCAAAGAACTGCTGCAACAGCAGAAACTCCAGCAGGCCGTGTATCTGCTGTCCCAGACCACCCTCTCCACAGACGGCATCATAGAGGCCATCGGCTACAACAACAGCAGTTTTTTCTATCGGATCTTCCGGGAAAAGTACGGCTGCTCCCCCGGGGAATACCGCACCCTGCACACGCTTTAGCGTTTGCTGCCCTTGGCCCCCTTGACGCCGCCCAGTTTCACCCCGGCCAGCACATTGGTGTCAAAAGAAAAAGTCAGTTTTCGGTTCTCCCGATGCCGTTTCAGCGCCAACTGTATCATACGTTCCAGGAGTTGGGGATACGAAACGCCCACAGGCTCCCACAGGTAAAAGGCCAGCGAACCGGGGATCGTGTTGATCTCGTTGAGATACACCTTATCCGTCTCTTTGTCGATCATGAAGTCGATACGAGCCACGCCGCTGCATCCCAGACACTTAAAAGCCCGCACCGCCATCTGCCGTATCTCTTCCCGGCGCTCCTGGGATATATTGGCCGGTATGGCGCGGCTCAGGCTCGCCATGCCCTTGGATCCGCCCTTGCTCTTGCCGCCGCCGATATATTTGTCCTCGTAGGTCAGGATCTCCTCGGCGTTCAGGGGCTCCTCACACTCAGAGGCCTCCGCTTCCAGTTCATCTCCCAGCACGGCGCAGTTGATCTCCTTGAGCTGCCGAATGGCGGGCTCTATCAGCACCTTTGGAGCGAAAGTAAAGGCCAGGTTCAGAGCTTCCTCCAACTGCGCCCGGTCGGAGGCCTTGCTGATCCCCACACTGGAACCCAGGTTGATGGGTTTGACGATGACAGGGTAGGGGAATTTTCCTTCCACCCCGTCCATCAGTTTTTCCACATCCGCGTAATCCGTCAGATTACAGCAGACGCAGTCCAGGACCGGGATGTCGTTGTCCTTAAACACCGTCTTCATCACGTATTTGTTCATGCCCACCGCAGAGGAAAGCACGTCGCATCCCACATAGGGAAGTCCCAGGGTCTGCAGATAGCCCTGCAAGGTTCCGTCCTCCACATTGGTGCCGTGTACAATGGGAAAAGCTACGTCAATGCTGCCCAGCACATTATTTCCAAACTTTTTCATGGGATAGCGCACCAGATCCACCCTGTCCTCCTCGTTCAGCAGCAGCACGCGGGTACTCTCTTTCAGCAGGGCGGGAATATCCCTGTAGCGTTCGATATTGCCCATCTGCTCCCCGGTGTAAAATTCCCCTGTCTTGGTCATGTACAGGGGGATCACCTCGTATTTGTCCCTGTCGATGTACTCGCAAGCCTGCAAGGCGGAGATAACCGATATCTCGTGTTCTACGCTCTTTCCGCCAAAAATGACTGCCAATCTGATCTTCATAGTTTCCTCTTTCCTTTCCTGACTGCTTTTTATATATACGTTTGCAAAGTGACCACAATGCTGGATCACAGATAGCTGTCCGGCAGATCGTTCTCCAAAAGTACGATCTTTTTCCGGTCCGGGTGCAGCGCATTTACATATGTCATGGCATCCTGCAGATTCTCCGCCACATACAAGCGGTTCTCGTCAAAGTCTGCGTCCTTCACGCCCTTTTGGATGCTCTCCGTCTGTCTGCGGCCCACCAGCACGACATAGTCGCAGCACCCCGCCGCCTCTTTGCCCATCTCATAGTTGTAGTGGTCTTCCTGCTCGCCCAGTTCCACCATGCCGGGGGTCACCAGGATACGCAGACCTTCAAAGCGCTCCAGCGTTTTCAGGGCCATATGGGCGCCGTTTGGATTGGAGTTGTAGGCGTCGTCGATGATCACCGTGTTGCCCCGGGCAATGGGCTGCAGGCGGTGGGGCGCTCCCTCCAGCCTCTGAACCGGAAGTTTCAGTTTGGCTAACGGGATACCCAGTTCATGGGCCACCGCGATAGCGCCGGTAATGTTGATCACATTGTGCTCGCCCAGCAGCCGGGTAGTAAATCTCTCCCTTGCGCCATCCGGGGCCTGAACCCAAAAAGCAGTTCCCTTCTCACTGTATTCCAGATCGAAAGCCCGGTAGGCATTGCCCTCCTCAAGGCCGTAGGTGACGGCGCCCTGATCTACTCCATACTGCCGCACAAACTCGTTGTCGCCGTTTACAAACCGGGGAGCTCCCTGGGGCAGCGCGTCAAACAGCTCCCGCTTGGTGTTCACGATATTGTCCAGAGACTTAAAAGTTTCCAGATGCTGATACCCCAGAGAGGTGATCACGCCGATCTGGGGATCCACGATATCGCAGATCTCCTTGATATCTCCCACATGCCTGGCCCCCATCTCGCACAAAAATACCTCATGGGTGGCCCGCAGGCCCCCCCGGATGGTCTTCACAACGCCCATGGGGGTATTAAAGCTCTCCGGGGTCATCAGTACATTGTACTGCACCCCCAGCAGACTTTCAAGATAATATTTTACGCTGGTCTTGCCGTAGCTGCCGGTGATGCCGACGATCTTCAGACCTGGACTGGCTTTCAACATCCTCCGGGCATCCTGGATATAGTGCCGGTTGATACCCTTTTCCACCGGCCTGTTGATCAGGTTTGCCAGCAGGACCATATAGGGACTGAACATGGCTCCCAGCAATGCCAGCGCCAGCAGGGGCCACCAGGATATCCCCATGGCGAGCAGCAGCGCCGCGGCGGCCAGCGCGTACAGCGCTGCCGTGGTGACGATCAGCCGTTTCACCCGGGCGGTGATCACCAGTTTCTTCTTGGCTGCCCTGGGCCGGTACAGCAGTACCAACAGGAGCAGATAAAGCAGTTCCAACGAAAGGATCGCCGTCACCGCCGCCAGGGTTTTGCGCGAGAATACCCACGCCAGCAACGGGAGCAGCCCCGTCAGCGGCAGCAGCGTCATGACGGGATGGGTCTTCATATACCGCCAGTATGAGCGATACTGATAGGAACCCTGCTGAAACATATGCAGCGTATAGCGCACTCCCAACAGAACCGCCGCGGCGGCAGCCAAAAAAATAATTATAAAAAAAATATTTATCATCCATACACCCCCACACATGTCACATTTTTCAGGGGTCGCCCGATCTGGTTTCCCCCAGTCCCCGCCTGTCTCATCCGTTTACCCCGTTGCCGCCTATCCCCAGGAAAGACCGCATCACTGCCAAAAACTGATACTGCCTGTCGATAAAGCAAAAATGTCCCGCCCCAGACAGCACCGCCAGCCCGGAGCCGGGGATCGTCTGCTCCATTAATTTTCCGTCGGAGAGGGGCGTATCCCGGTCCTGGTCTCCCCACACCAGCAAAGTCTCCGCCTCTATCCGGGGCAGATACTCCCGTATATCCTCGTTGACCACCTTCACCATGCTCTGGCGCATGACAGGGGACGCCGCCCGGTAGTCCGCCGAGCCGCTGCGGCTCTGCAATCTCTCCAACGCATGGGGAAAGAGCGCCTTTACCGGGGGCAGGCTCAGGAATTGTTTTCCCCGCTTATAGCGCCTGATCCGGCGCAGCTGCTGGGGCGTCTTCTCATGAAGGATCCCTGCGCTGTCGATCAAAACCAGCTTTTTGACAGTTCTGGGACGCAGCATCCCGCTGCCCACCAGCCGGATCAGGGTACGCCCTCCGTGGGAATGTCCCATCAGGATCACCTCTGTGTCCTCAGGCGCCGCCACATGGTCGATAAACGCCCGGCAAAATTCGCAGTAATCCGCCAGATCCCAGGGTTCCAGGGGTTCCTGGCTCTGTCCGAAACCGGGAGTATCCGGCGCCGCCACCCGATACTGCACCGCCAGCGCAGCGATCAGGGGGCCAAACAATTCCTTGTTGGCTCCCCAGCCGTGGAACAGCACCACCAGCGGTCCCTGTCCCTGCTCTATGTACTGGACCTTCAGGCCCTGATATATCATCTCCATACCATTCTCCCTCATACAAACCGCGATCCCGGCTGTCACATTGCCAGCCAACGCTATTCACAGCCACTTTGACGACATTTGCGGAAACAAACTTATGACCCGCCCCTACTTATTGACCCGCATATCGCACAACATGAGCAGATAACATGCCGTCCAGGAAGGCCTCTGGCTGATATCCTGCTCCCAGAAACAATAGGATCTGGCATTGCGGCCCCATATAAAATAGTATTGATCCTCTATCACTCGCCCATACTCATAGTTGGTGATCACATAGTTGAGGGCGGACAGCAGCGCCATATCCCACATCATACCGTCTATGGCGGACTCGCGCAGATCCACTTCCCGATAGGCCTGACGGGCAATACCTGTGGTGATCTGCCCTCCCCGGTTTAGAAGTCTCCGGACCAGCGTATCGCAGATATCCACTTTGACCCTCTGCTTGGTAGCGATATAGGTAACGGCCGCCAGATAGTCATAGCGGTGAATGTCTCCCTGTTCTACCTTATCCAGCAGGCCACCTTCCGTCTCCTCCAACGCTGTCACATATTTTCTCTGACCGGTGGCGCGGTACAGTTCCGCGGCCGCCAGCAGCCTGGCATCACTTTGCAGGTCTGTGGCCTTTTCCGCCTGTTGCCACAGCCCCGCCGCGATCTGCACGATATCCGTGGCATATTTGTTGTCATATTTCTGATAAATATAGCTGTACTTGGCCAGGGCCGCCGCCAGTTCATAGGTCAGATCATCCAACTCTGCGGACTCCTGTCTTCCCACAACGGCGCGGACGGCCTCCGTCACATACTCCAGAACATCCGGTATCTGATTGCCGTCTCCGTCCTCATACAGATCCGGGTACAGCTCATAGGAGAGCAGCACCAGGATCACCTGCTGCAGCATAGCACGAACGGAATCCGCGCCGGAGAGCTCCTCCCGCCCCTGCTGCCGTACCTGCGCCAGCGCCAGATCAAACTGCTCCCGCAGCCTGTCTTCCTGCAGCGTGAAAGGATAGGATCTGCCGATGATATCACACTCTATGTAATATTCTCCCACATCCACAAAATCCGTGAACTCTCCGTAACTATTATATTCTCCCGTGTCTTCATTGTACCTGTCCTCCTCAAGCCGACCTGTGTATACACACTGACCCGTGGCGGTATCCATGATCCGAAAGGTCTCCGGCAGACTGCGTCCGCGGAAATATACCTCCTTACCGCCTTTGCTGTCATATCCTCCCAGACTGACCCATATACCCGGATACTGTTCCGGCACCTGATAGTCCAGTTCCGCCTCCGGCAACAGCCGAAAGTCTTCCTCCGCAGGATCTGCGGCCTGTCCCGCCTGAGCCGCCTGCCGCTGTCCGGCAGCGCCGCCCTCCGGCTCACCCACCCAGCCGCAGCCGCAGATCCCCGCCGTCAGACAAATATAGAGTGCAAACGCCACTATTCTCTTATATCTTTTTACAACTCCCACCGCAGCCTCCCGCTCCATCCGCCGTAAACAAGCACATCGCTATCCCCTAGTATAGCAAAATAAACCCCTGCGGTAAAGTCTTTCCTGCCATTCTCTCCCCAAATTCACTCCACTGAATCTTATTAAGTAATTGCGAAACTTTCCTCTTGCCAGTACCGAATTGTACATATTGTATATTCCATAAGCTGGCCTTCCGCAACCGTCGGTACCTGGGGTTGCTAGCAACCCCCGATGCCGTATTTTGGCATCTTATGTACCGCTACGGTGAGGACAGAGCGAGAGCGTGCCAGCGTTGGAGTATACAATATGCACAATGACACTGGCAAAATTACTGCGTTTTGCCAACGTCTTAATCGTCCCCATCCTCATACACAACCCGGCCATCGATCACCGTATACAGCGTCCGGGTAAACACCTCCATGGGATTTCCGCTGAAGACTGCCACGTCCGCGTCCTTTCCCGGCTCCAGCGTCCCCATCCTGTCCGCCACACCGCAGATCCGGGCCGCATTGACCGTGATCGCCCTAAGCCCCTGTTCCATAGGCAGCCCGGCCTTCACAGCCAGTCCCGCGCACAGGGGCAGCGACTGGATCTGGGATACCGGGTGATCGGTGGTAACGGCCACCAGCACCCCCGCCCGGGCCAGAACTCCCGCCGTCTTAAAGGCCACGTTCTGCACCTCTATCTTGTTGCGACTGGTCAGATCCGGTCCCACGATGGCGGGATATCCTTCCGCAGCCAACTCCTGCGCGATCAGATGCCCCTCGCTGCAATGATCCAGGGTCATACGCAGATCAAACTCCCTGGCGATCCGGATGGCGGTAAAGATGTCGTCCACCCGATGTACATGGGCTTTCAGGGGAATCTCCCGCCGCAGCACGGGAATCCAGCACTCCTTGGTAAAATCCTCCTGAAAGCTCTCCCCCTGCTCCTGGGCCTGTTCTTTCCGCTCCAGGTACTCTTTTGCCTCAAACAGCTCCCGGCGCAGCATTCCCGCTATGGCCATGCGGGTGGAGGGACTTTTGCCCTGACCGGAATAATTGACTTTGGGATTCTCTCCAAAGGCTACTTTCATGGCCGCAGGAGCCTTCACTATGATGTCGTCGATCCGCCTGCCCCGGGTCTTTACCAGAGCGAACTGCCCGCCCACCACATTGGAACTGCCGGGGCCGATCATGGCCGCCGTGATACCCGCCCGCACGGCGTCGTCAAAGGCAGCGTCCATGCTGTTGATGGCGTCTATTGCCCGCAGCCAGGGCGTGACGGGATCAACCGTCTCATTGCAGTCGTCTCCCTCCATCCCCTTTTTTTCCTCGGTGATCCCCATATGGCAGTGGGCCTCGATGATACCCGGCAGCACCCAGCCGCCGGCCGCGTCAAGCACCGGATCGCCGCCCTCTGCCCGGTATCTCTTCCGCCACTGCCCCATGGTTCCCACCCATGCTATTTTTCCGTTTTCCACATGGACTGCACCATGCTCGACGACACCCTGTTCTCCCATGGTATGAATCAAACCGTTAATAATATCCATCTCTACGCCCATGTCCTTTCCCGTCTAAAGGTTCCTAAAAATACATACTCTGCGGATCCAGCGCAGCCCCGTCCTGCTCCAGCAGGAAATAGAGGTTGCTGCCCTCCAGGCTGTAATAAATAGTGGGGGCAGCCACGGTCGCGATGACCTGCCCGGGACTCACATAGTCCCCTTCCGATACATTCAGGGACTGCAACTGACCGTACACCACCTGGTATCCGTTGCCCAGATCCAGCGTTACCGCCTGCCCGATCTCCTCATTGCTGAAAACCGATGCCACCCGCGCCTCGGCGCATGCCATGACCTGCGTGCCTTCCTCTACCCGGTACACGGTAGCTGGATTGCATTTATACTGATCCAGCGTTGTAAAATACACCGTCCGATCCATGCTGTAGGGTATCAACACGTCTCCCGCCACGGGCCGCACCAATCCCTGATCGGCAGAAAAACCCAGAGTTCTGGTCTCAGGCTGCACTTCCCATGCGGGCTGCTCTTCCATAACCGGCTGTTCTCCCATGACTGGCTGCTCGTCCATGATAGGCTGCTCCGGAAACAGGGTCTGATCCTGGGCCGGGGTCGCCGTGACTGCTCCACTCTCCGGCTGACTGCTCTCCTGAGTCTTTTCATCGCGCTCCTGCGCCTGCCCTTCCTGTGCTTTCTGCTCCTCCAGCATAGCCAGTTGTTCATCACTGGTCACATCCGCCTCCGATCTTATGCCGTCCGTCAGGCCAGGAATCTGAATCGTGGAAGAACCGGCCTCCTCCATGGGCAGATAGTCCAGATCATCCTCCGGAAAATCCTGCACTGTAGTCGCATTGTGGGGAACGGTTCCGGGAGTCTGGGTATTCTGACTCTGTCCGGAGCCACCGATGCCCTGAGATCTGTCATCTGTCTGGTTCTCGATCTCGGTGAAGTCAATGCTGTATCCGTTGTCCTGATTTTGTGTACTGTTCTCCTTCATATATACCCCTGTCATGGTCAGGGCTGCCATCACAAAAGCCGAGGACGCGATCATAATGATTCGCTCTTTTCTGATATTCTGTTTTCTGTTGTTTCGCATGAACACCTCCCGTCCGCAGATGCGGACCTTTTACCATTATTTTCATTTTGAGAATTGCTTTACTTACTCTACGGATATTCTTACCCCAAAAATGGCAAATTATACGAAAGTGTTCTGCTATAAAAATATGTACCGCCCGGTCTTATCTCCAAGACCGGGCGGCGGCGAGTTTTCATTATTCATTTTTATTGGAACCGGTTTCATTCTGTTCTAAAAGCGATCGTAATTTCTTTTCCTCCTCTCCGGCGGCTGATCTGATGCGATCTCCTCCGCTAACTTCGTATTTTCCAAGCTCCCGCAGTGTTGCCGCTTATGAATCAACAGACCTGACCGGTACGGCTTGCACCCTTCAGGTACATTTTACCGCAGTCCTTTTCAGAATGGGAGACCCGGGCATGAATCGGCCGAAAAATGTATTGAATCTACTCTCCCTCTCACAGAGATACACGCAGGACAAACCGTCCTTTGTCTGCCGCAAAGCTGTATATACCGCCATACCGTTCCACTATGGCACAGATACTGCGCACGCCGATACCGTGTCCGGATACATTCGTGACAGGGATACCCTGTTCAAAGACAATATCCTCCCCACAGGAATTGGTAAACTGTATGAAAAGCGTACCGTTCTTTTCATATGCGGAGACCTCTATGGAGCCCTCCATCCCCTTTTCTTTCTGTTTCTGGCAGGCATGTAACGCGTTTTCCAGCGCATTGGACAGCAGCACGCACAGATCGCTCTCCGATACGGGAGTGTTCTGGGGGATCACTGCCCTGATTCGGATGGAAATACCGTCTTCCTCAGCCCGTCCCGCAAAGGCGGAAAAGATCAGATTGGCCGCTTCATTTTCACAGAACGCCACCACCTTGCTCGCTTCGATCTCCGAGCAGATCTCACCGATATATCCCTCCGCCTGTTCCAGACAGCCGTTTTCGATACAGGATAGAAGATATTGCATATGGTGCCGCATATCGTGTCGGTAGGTGCTGGCCTTACGCTGGGATTCCCGCAGAGCCTTGATCTCTCGAACGGCGCTTGAGATCTGAAGATTCAGGTTGCTCTGTACCTGTTCAAGTTCACTGCGCGTCCGCTCCGCTCTCGATGTGCGGACCACAAACACCAGATAGGCCACACTGCACACAAAGGACATAAATTCCACCGTCACCGGATGGCCTTCGGAGAGCAGGTCGGTGTAGATCCGCGTCAGATAGTCAAAGCAATAGCCCAACAGCGGGATCAGGCCAAACTGACACTGCATGGCCGTCGTACTGTGGGAAATGAATCGCACCGACGGCGCGATAAACCTCAGCAGAAGAATCAGCAGTGGAAACGTGATGACCAGTTCCACCGCATTCTGCATCAAAGCGCCGCCGGAACATAACTCCACCGCCAATAACGCCAGCCAACGCCTAAGCTGACAGCAGAGATAAGAGGTCAGGATCGAGATGGAAACCCATAAATACTTTTTGCTCAGGCCGCAGAGCACAAGCGCCAGCGGAAGATGAGTGATCACCGGATAAAGATTCTGTATCATATCCGGACTTATCCATAAATACAAAATCCCCTGAAAGAGCAGGATCACAGCCATGCTGCCCGCCATGATCCAGCGTTTTTGCCGCGTCCAGGAGATATCGCAAAACGAGGCCGACAGGATCATACCAAAGATGCCTACGGCGGTTCCGTTCATCAGATAGAGGATAATATTCATGCCTGAAAAACCTGCTTTCTATTAAATGCATATTCCAGATACCGGCTTTTGATATCCGATGTTTTCCCGTGCGGAACAGGAATCTCCGTATGATCATCCATAGTGATCGCCCGGCCGGAAATACTCTGAATATACTCCATATTGACCAAAAAAGAGCGGTGCGGCCGCAGAAAATTCTCATACTGCGCCAACTCGCCGCACAGCTTATCCAGACTCCCGATGCTCTCCAGCACCTTTCCGCCGTTCATATGAAATACCAATGTGCGCCCGATCACTTCACAATACTGTAGTTTTTCCAGATCGATCCGCATAATGCCGTTTTTGCAGCGCATGATCAAACTGGACTGCCGCGCTTTACTGCATTCCTCAACAACTGAGTCCATCAGTTTGAAAAAACTCTCCTCACAAACGGGTTTCATCTGATAGAACCAGGCGTCCACTTTATAGGACTCCACCGCATATTCAGCGGAGGACGTCAGAAAAATAATTTTGACATTGCTGTCGTACTGCCGGATTTCTCTCGCTGTATTAATCCCGTTTTCCCCCGGCATGATCACATCCAAAAAGAGGATGTCCACGGACATCCCCCTGGAAAACTCAGCCAACAGTTCCAGCGGACTGTGAAAAACTGTGTAGACGATCTCCTGGCTGTGTTCCGTCCGATACCGCTCAAGAAGAACACTCATGTCACTAAGCACAGATTGATCGTCATCGCAGAACGCTACTCTTATCATGTCCGCCCCCCATCGCGATTTTTCCCCAGAGTTCTTCTACAGACTTGTTTCCCATGCGTCAAGTATCTCTTCACATTGCTCTGTGTCCATGTCGTCCACGGCGTTTTTCAGTTTCTCAAAATACTCGTCCTGAACATCGCCGTAGGAATACCGGTCCATGCTCTGTATGGTTTCCTCCATGGCATCCATGTCCAGATTATCCAGAGCCTCACGCATCTGCGCGAACAGGCCGGTCAGCTCCCCGCTGTAGATCTGTTTATCCTCTTTCTCCTCATCCTCCCGGGTAAAGTACGGCGCCAGAATATCCTTGTAAAACAGATACTCGGCCAGCATCCCCGGATTGATCTTGTGGATCAGTTCCCCATTGCCGGCATTTCCGGCGGCCTCCATCTGCGCCGCCGTCTCCGCCAGTTCAAACGCGCCGATCTGGCGGGAGGCGCTCTTAAGGGAATGAACCTCTATGGTATATTCATGCCATTTTTCTTCCTGCTCATACTGTTTGATCAGGGCATATTTCTTATCAATGACCCGGTAATACTCCTTGAGAACGGCCCAAAAGAGCTCTTCGTTTCCCAAAAATCCCATCGCCTTCTGTACATCCAGCCCGTTGATCACGATATTCGTGGCCTGGGCGGACATATCATCCCTGACGACCTGCCCCGTCTCTTTGCCGGTGTTCTGCTTTTTGTGAATCTTTTCCGGTGGCAGCCATCTGCGGAGCTTGGATACAATGTCCTTTATCTCAATGGGTTTTATCACCAGGTCATTCATCCCTTCGCTGATGAACATCTCTCTGGTGCCCTCCATCGCATTCGCCGTCAGGGCGAGAATGGGAACCTGGCCGTTCTCCCCCAGCGTCTGCCGGATGATCCGGGTGGCTTCCACCCCATCCATCTCGGGCATCATGTGATCCATGAAAATCAGGTCATATTTTTTATCCGTGACCCGGAAAACCGCCTCCCTGCCGCTCCCCGCCGTATCGATCCGCATATTCATCGGGCTTAACAATCCCTTGGCCACCGTCAGATTGATCGCGTTGTCGTCCACGATCAGTATTTCCGCATCCGGAGCGATAAAACTGAAGTCCTCCGCATCCAGACGGTTATAGCTCATATCCGCCTTATTCCCCTGTAGTATATTGGCCAGGCTCAGAGTATACAGAGGTTTTTTGATGACTAGAATGTTATCCAGATTGTAGCGGCATATATCCTGGTAATCCGCCAGTACTACGCCGCGTATATCCGGGTTGGATCGCAGGAAGTCCTGTACCTTTTCCGTCATCATCGACTGCTCTACGAACAGATACTCTACCTTATGATTTCCCAGTCTGTCCAGATCTCTCTCTGAGGCAAGTCCCCAGTAATTGACCCCCAGACGCTGCATATCCGTCCTGATCTGCATGGCGGCATAGTCGCCGGACAAAAGTCCGATTGCCGTTACTTTCTCCTCCATCTGCCTGACCGAGGGAGCCTCGTCTACGATCTTCTGGGGAACCACAAAGGAAAAAGTGCTGCCCTTGCCGTATTCGCTCTTTACCCTGATCTCTCCGCCCATGAGGGATACAAGCTGTTTACAGATGGCCAGCCCCAATCCGGCTCCCTCAATATTGCGGTTGCGCTTACTGTCAAGCTGCTGGAAAGATTTGAACAGCTTATCCATGTCGCTCTCCCGGATACCGCTCCCGGTATCGGAGACCGAAACCTTAAGAGCCAGCATGTTTCTCTTGGTCTTTCGGAAACCGATCTGCAGATGGACATTGCCCATCTTGGTAAACTTAATGGCGTTGTTGGCCAGATTGATCATGATCTGCTTGATGCGGATATTGTCGCCGCAGAGTTCATGGGGAAGTCTGGGATCCACATCCACGGTAAGCTCCAACTCCTTGCTGCCGATCCGAGTCATGATGATGTTCGTCACATCATTGACCATGGACATAGGCTCGTAATCCACCTCACTGATCGTCATCATACCGGACTCTATCTTGGAGAAATCCAGAATATCATTGATGATGGTGAGAAGAGTCTGGCCGGAGGACTTGATCTGCCCCACATACTCTTTGGCCAGCGGCGGAAGATCCTCCCGCAATGTCATCTCGGCCATTCCGATGATAGCGTTCATGGGAGTGCGGATCTCATGGCTCATGTTGGCCAGAAAATCGGATTTCATGTTGGAGGATTTCAGAAGTTCCTCGTTTTTCACGTGCAGTTGATATTTGTTGTACGCTATATCAGAGAGAACATTCGCGATGTTGGAGAGAGCGGCCACCTTGACGCTCACATCCTCCTCCCTGAGTATGTTTACCTTGTGGGACGCCGTGACAAGCGCCTCCGGATCCACGCCGATATCCATCGCCACCTGCCGGATCTTATCTTCATCCGGCTGCTGCGTCAGCACCTGTCCTCCGATAAAGCAGCCTATCTTGTGGCCGGAGACAAGGATAGGAACCGCAAAGTCCATAAGTCCTGCATGACACCGGTAGGCGCAGGGAGTCCCCTCCTTCTCGGTATTCTCCGCCCCGCTCCTGTCGCATTCCTCACACCGTTTCCTGCCCTTCTGAGTGGTACGCACATATTTGGCGCAGAAATCAGAGAAACCGGAGCCGTCTGTGAGGGCAATACCATTTTTATCCGTGATCAGAGAGGCAACTCCCGCCATACTGGAAAAAGATTCCTGTATCAGCTGCAGGGTTTCCAGATCGATCAGATCTGTCAGGCTCAGATTTTCTATGCTCGGCGCCGCTATAATCGTATCCATGCCGATCCCCCTGTCTAATCCCGGTTAACCCAAAACGCCCTTAATAGTGGAGGACAATTTCTCCATATCGATGGGCTTTATGAGATATCCCTGTATTTTCAGTGCCAGCAGTTCCTGTATCTTGCCCCTCTCGGTGAGTCCGGTCAGGAACACAACGGGAAGATGTTTTGTGCGGTCATTCTCTCTGATCCTGCCCAGCACCGCCGCGCCGTTCTCCTCCGGCATCTCATAGTCAAGGAGCACCAAGTCCGTTTTCTTACTCTCCAGAAACTTTATGGCCACCTTACCGTTGATCGCCGTCGCCACATCATAGCGCTCCGCCAGATAGCCTTTCAGCAACTTTAAGACGCTGCTGTCATCATCCACGATCAGGATGTGCTTTCTCGCCGGAGCGGCGGGTGCTTGAACCTGAGACTTCTCAGGAACCGTTTCGCTCTGCCTTGGCTTTTTCTTCTCCAGCAGCTCCACGATAGAGCGCTCCAGTTTCTGGGCCGAGATGGGGCGCAGAAAGAAAGTGGCCTCGATGGTGGGCGCTATTTTTGTAAACTGTTCGCACTCTTCCCTGTTTCCCACAATGACAATGGGAATATTTTTCTCCGTTATCTTTCTCTCCACATTGGCAAATCGCTTGATGTCGTCCGGCGATTCCCCATAGAGACAATATATGAACACATCGGGAGAAATATATTTCAGATGGTTCACGATATCGTTGTAGCGGCTTGATGTATTGATACACTCAAGACTGAGATCCATATAAGTAAAAAACTCGTTGATGGCCATCCTGTTGTTGCCGGTCAGCAGCACGATGTATTTCGCTGTTGTATCCATACGTATTCCCCCTGTCCCCACAATTATTCCTGCGGCTGCTTTCCGCTTGCCAGAGCCGTCTGGATCGTGTCGATCATCTTGCGGGTAACTCTGATATTGGCCCCGCCCGGATTGATGGCAAAACCGTCGCACTGGCTGTCCGCTCTATTCACCATAGTGGCAAAGTCCTGAAACCCAAAGACAAAGAGCTGCTGTCCCTCCTCCAGGCTTTTTACCCATTTTTTCATCTCCGGCAGATCCGTAAACGCCATAAAATACCGCACTCCTTCACGGGTGCTGAGCATCGGGACCTGGATCTGGGAATCCGGCAGCATCTTCAGGGCTCCGTTCTCATCTCTCTCCGGCTTGGGGGTTACCGTAGCCGGAGTGAGCAGATGCGCTTTCAGCAGTTCCTGTAGAAAAAAGTCCCTGTGCTTGGTGGAATTGTCGGATTTGAGCAGTTCCATGGCTCCCACCAGCATAGGATTGTTGATCGCTTTAGGCTTTTCCATTTGTTCCTCCTAATTGAATCGCTGGGCGATGGCTCTAAAGGGCAAAGATCCTTCGGCGCGATGGCTCCAGTTTCTTCACACACGGTTATAGTTGATCAGGCAGCCCTTCAATATGATCTGCCTCTCCTCGTCGGTCAGTTCGCCCAGACGCAGGGTAAATTCCTGTAATCCCTCGTTTTTGACCACATAGGCTTTGATTTCTTCTGTCTTATTCTCAACGGCGTCTTTTATGCCGGGAATGAACAGGTAATCCAGATTCTTGAAGGGCAGCTCGCCCTCCTGGATCAGGAATGGCAGCATCCCCCAGTTGATCAGGTTGGAGCGGTAGCGCTTGGTGGCGTACTCATTGGCTATGTTGGCCCATCCGCCCAATACTTTCTGGCAGCTGGCCGCCTGTTCTCTGGCGGAACCGTCGCCGGGCTTGACCGCAAAGATCGTGGAGCCAAAACCGGTGTTGGTGTGATTGACATCCGGGAACTGCTGTTTGATCACGCCCATTACAGGCTTTACATCCGGGTGCACCTGGCAGGGATGCTCTCCCGCCATACGGGCTTTCTCCGCTTTCTGAATATCCTTGGCCCTCCCCACATAGGCGGGGTCTTTTCTGGACAGGGCAAACTCCGCCAGGCCCAAAGGATTGGAGCGATAGCTGGAAGTCTCACCGGAGGGGATCAGCTCGTCCGTGGTAGTCACGGGGTCATGGATCTCACTGACCACCCGCAGCACCAGATTGTCGGGCAATGCACCCATCTCCGGCCAGTCCTTGATATTGGGGCCCAGCACGATCTCCGCATCCGGATCCGCCACGCCGTGGGAGTCAAATACCCGGTTGGCGTAGATATTGCTGTCAAAATGATACTTGTATCTGCCGATCTCTCCGTCAAACTCCGTAGCCGGGGTCAGGATACCCTGGTTGGCCGCCGTAGCCGCGATGGAACGGGCATCCATCAGGGCCACGGAAGAGATCTGGCCGTTTTGCAGCTTGGATCCCTCCCTGTTGGGGAAGTTGCGGGTGGAGTGGCGGATACTGAACGCATTGTTGGCCGGGGTGTCTCCCGCGCCGAAACAGGGACCGCAGAACGCGGTCTTCATCACTGCGCCGGTCTCCAGGATGGCAGCGGCACAGCCGTTTTTGATCAGTTCCATATACACGGGCATGGAAGCGGGATACACACTCAGGGTAAAGCCGTCGCTGCCGATGTATTTGCCCTTCAGAATATCGGCCGCGGCGCAGATATTCTCAAAGCCGCCGCCTGCGCAGCCTGCGATGATACCCTGATCCACCTGAAATCTTCCGTTCTTTACCTTGTCTTTCAGACGCAGCTCTGCCGCGCCGTCCAGACTCACCTGGGCACGTTTCTCCGTCTCGTCCAGAATGTCCATGAGGTTGGCGTTCAGTTCCTCGATGGTATAAGTATTGCTGGGATGGAAAGGCATGGCGATCATGGGGCGCACCTTGGATAAGTCCACGGTGATCATGCCGTCATAGTAAGCCGCTTCACCGGGCACTAACTCCGCATACTCTTCGCTCCTGCCGTGAATCTCATAAAATTCCCGGATCTGATCGTCCGTCTGCCAGATGGAGGACAGGCAGGTGGTCTCGGTGGTCATCACGTCTACGCCGATCCTGAAGTCCGCGCTTAGAGAGGCCACGCCGGGGCCTACGAACTCCATGACTTTATTTTTGACATAGCCGTTTGCGAACACGGCTCCGATAATGGCCAGCGCCACATCCTGGGGACCCACGCCCTTCACCGGTTCACCGGTCAGATATACGCCTACCACGCCGGGCATGTTGATATCATAGGTCTGGTTTAAGAGCTGTTTTACCAGCTCCGGGCCGCCTTCGCCGATGGCCATGGTGCCCAGCGCTCCATAGCGGGTATGGGAGTCGGAGCCCAGGATCATCTTGCCGCCGCCGGAGAGCATCTCCCTGGCGAACTGATGGATCACCGCCTGGTGGGGAGGCACATAGATGCCGCCGTATTTCTTGGCGCAGGACAGGCCAAACATGTGGTCATCCTCGTTGATGGTGCCGCCAACGGCGCACAGGGAATTGTGGCAGTTGGTCAGCACATAGGGCACAGGGAACCGGGTCAGGCCCGATGCCCTGGCGGTCTGAATGATGCCTACAAAGGTGATGTCATGGCTGGTGAGTTTGTCGAATTTGATCTTTAATTTTTCCATGTTGCCGGAGGTATTGTGACTCTTAAGGATACCATAGGCAATGGTGTTTTGGGTCGCCTCCGCTTTGGTGATCTCTCTGCCGGTTTTGGCTTTGAGGGCCGCAGGGGCCTCGCTGTTATCGGGGATGATCTCACTGCCGTGTAGCAGGTAGACGCCGCCGTTTGAGAGGTTGATCATATGAGTTTCTCCTGTTCTTTGCTGCGTTGATGTTGGTTGCCGCGGCAGGGTTGGTTGTCGCGAAATAGTCGCCCAGGTGGGGGTATATCCCTGTTGCCGCCGCGCTCTCGCTCCGTAAACAAGCGTAGCGGTCGCTAAGTTCGTGCCGAATAAATTCGGCAGACCTCACTAAGCGCCGACGTTGTTTAAGGGGCGGCCACAGGGATATACCCCCGCCTGGGCTCGGTTTCCGCTGTTGAACGGTTGTATCGGTTTCAGGTCCAACGGGTCTACTGGAGAGTTACTTTGTCCAGGTGCCAGATCTCGTCTACGTATTGCTGAATGGTCCTGTCGGAGGTGAACTTGCCGGAGCAGGCCACGTTGAGGATGGCGCTCTTAGCCCAGGCGGCTTCATCCCTGTAGGCGGCTTCTACTTTTTTCTGAGCCTCCGCGTAAGACTTGAAGTCTTTCAGAATGAAGTAGGTGTCGGCCCTGGAGGTACTCTGGGTGTTCAGCAGGGAGTTGTACAGGTGGCGGAACATCTCCGTGTCGCTGGAGTATGTGCCGTTGATCAGCTGCATCAATACCTTGCGGATATCCTGGTCGTTGTTGAAGATCTCCATGGGATTGTAGCCGCCGTGGTTCTCGTAATTGATGACTTCATCGGAGGACAGGCCGAAGATGAAGGCGTTTTCTTCCCCTACTTCCTCCACGATCTCCACGTTGGCGCCGTCCATGGTGCCCAGGGTCAGGGCGCCGTTTAACATGAATTTCATGTTGCCGGTGCCGGAGGCCTCCTTGCTGGCTGTGGAGATCTGCTCGGACACATCCGCCGCGGCAAAGATGATCTCCGCGTTGGACACGTTGTAGTTCTCGATAAATACCACTTTGATCTTACCGCCGATGGAGGCGTCATTGTTGATGACGTCCGCCACGGAATTGATCAGTTTGATGGTCAGCTTGGCATTGCGGTAACCCGCCGCCGCCTTGGCGCCGAAGATGAAGGTTCTGGGATAGAACTCCATGTCCGGATGCTCCTTGATCTCGTTGTAGAGGTACATCACATGCAGAATGTTCATAAGCTGTCTCTTGTACTCGTGCAGACGCTTTACCTGTACGTCAAAGATGGAGCGGGGATCCACTTCCACGCCGTTGTGTTCCAGAATATATTTTGCCAGGCGCACCTTGTTCTGATACTTGATATTCATAAATTCCTGCTGGGCTTTGGTGTCATCCGCGTAGATCTTCAGACGGCTGATCTGGGGCAGGTCGGTGATCCATTCGTTGCCGATATGATCCGTAACCCAGTCCGCCAGCAGCGGGTTGCCGTGGAGCAGAAAACGTCTCTGGGTGATACCGTTGGTCTTGTTGTTGAAACGCTCCGGGAACATCTCATAGAAGTCTTTCAGTTCCTGGTTCTTCAATATCTCCGTGTGCAGTCTCGCCACGCCGTTCACAGAATAACCGGAAACGATGGCCAGATGAGCCATCTTCACCTGTCCGTCATAGATGATGGCCATCTTGCGGATCTTATCCTGTACGTTGACGCCGGGCACGTTGTTGTATTTTTTCTCGATCTCAAGGATAAATCTGCGGTTGATCTCCTCTACGATCTGGTAAATCCGGGGCAGCAGTCTGGAGAACAGCTCGATAGGCCATTTTTCCAGAGCCTCGGCCATAATGGTATGATTGGTGTAGGCGCAGGTCCTGGTGGTCACGGTCCAGGCCTCGTCCCAGGTCAGGTAGTACTCATCCATCAGGATACGCATCAGTTCGGCGATAGCCACGGTGGGATGGGTATCGTTGAGCTGGAAAGTCACCTTTTCATAGAATTTGCGCACGTCGCTGTGGGTGCGCATGTATTTCGCCACAGCCTCCTGCACGGAGGCGGATATAAAGAAATACTGCTGTTTTAAGCGCAGCTCCTTGCCCGCGTAGTGGTTGTCGTTGGGATAGAGTACCTCCACGATGTTCCTGGCCAGGTTCTCCTGCTCCACCGCTTTCTGATAGTCTCCCTTGTCAAAAGAGTCCAGTTGGAAACATACCACCGGCTCGGCGTCCCAGATACGCAGGGTGTTCACGATATGGTTGCCATAGCCCACGATGGGCAGATCAAAAGGGATGGCATTGACAGACTGGTAGCCCTCCTGGGAAAAATGCTCCCTGCCATTCTCGTCCCGGCTCACGGTCACATAGCCGCCGAATTTTACCTCTTTCTTATATTCCGGTCTGCGCAGTTCAAAGGGATTGCCGTCCACCAGCCAGTTGTCCGGCACCTCGACCTGATAGCCGTCCCGAATCTCCTGTTTGAACATGCCGTAGCGATAGCGGATACCGCAGCCGTAGGCAGGGTAGCCCAATGTGGCCAGGGAATCCAAAAAGCACGCCGCCAGACGGCCCAGACCGCCGTTGCCCAGCGCCGCGTCCGGCTCCTGATCCTCCACAACGTTCAGATCCAGGCCCAGCTCCTCCAGGGCCTCCTTGGCCTCCTTGTAAGCCATCATATTGATCAGATTGTTTCCCAGCGCACGGCCCATCAAAAATTCCATAGACAGATAATATACGGTCTTCGCGTCCTGCTTTTCGTAGGCTTTCTGAGTGTCCATCCAGTCCTCGACGATCTGGTCCTTTATCGCGTAAGAAACCGCCTGAAAGATCTGCTGGGGGCTGGCCTCGTCCAGATTCTTGCGGTACAGGGTCTTTGTATTGTACTGCACGCTTCTCTTAAAAAGCTCTTTGTCGAACTTCGTCTTCTTGGTTGTAGTGGTACTCTTCATGGTCATTCTCCTTTTCTGCTTGCGTTTACGGACAATAATAATCTGCTGCCCATAGCCAGGCGATATGCGCCTTTGCGCTGATGAGATCCTTTTCGTAATCGCCAGATGCGCTTATAATTGATTTGCAGCTATATATTATACCAAATATTCCCGGCAATGCCAACTACTTTTGTGTCTCCGCGGATTTTTGTGCATCTTTTCTGTCGCGCTCTTTAAGCAGTTCGCGAAATTTATAATAGTCCAATACAGCTTCGTATAACATCTTCAGCGCCTCTTCTTCGCTGCCAAAAAAGTATTTGCTCATCAGAGGCATTCCTCTTTCGCCGTTACGATATACTTTCCATTGTTTCTTCGTTTCGTCAAACCCATAGCCAATCACATATTCCGCCGCCGAAAGATGGTTCATTACTATGCCTACAGGCGCTATTTGGTTCTGATATGACTTTATGGCTTTTTTCAGTTCTTCTTTATCCATCCTCGTTAGTCTCCTCTCCGTTAATGCTTTTCCCGGCTGATGGTCGCGTACTCATCGAGAATAGCTTTACTTATCGGTTTTCCGCCAAGCTCTGTAATTATATATTATAGCAAATATTGCCACCTATGCCAACTGTTTTTCAGGATATCAGCTTATGCCGCTTTCTGTTCCAGACAGTATGTATACACCACCCATTTTGCTCATATCATGAACGTATGATTTGATTCAGTTCGTCTTTGTCCATGCCAGCCTCCTCTCCGCTTGTGCTTTTTTCCGACTGATAGCAGCATATTCATCGGGAATAGTCTTATGCCTAATCAATAGGTAATCGTCTGAAATACTCTTTAACAGCTTACTTTATGGCACTCTATCTCGAACATATATCCGTCTTGAAGCAAAACTTTGAATACACCCTTCTTATCATTTGTTTCAATATCCCTTATCCCTATCTCATCTGCATCATTTAGCAAATCAAATATCTTATCTTTGATATATTCCAGTTTTCTATTTTGTGTCATCATACTTTCTCCTTTTTTAAAAGTGCGCTTATTATACTAGTCTTATAATACTTATATTAGATATTTAATGAACTATAACAAGTTTTTAATAAAATAGCAAGAATAACCGATTTCCATATATCGACAAAAAATGACAAAGTAAATAAGAACCTCACATATAATTATGCGTCAAAACATATGTTTCTGTATTTAGTGTTCTATTACTTCTTTAGGGTTATCAAACTTCTGTGACAAATATAGAATTAAATTATTAAAAAAATACAAGAATACTAAAATGCAGAGGTGAAAAAGTGGAAGACAACTATGGTCATATGGAAATTCGTCTGAATGAATTGCTGGAGAAAAAGGGGTTGAGCAAAAACAAACTGTCGCATAAAGCAGAGATGAACTGGAAACAGATTGACAGTTATTGCACCAACAGTATTACCCGCTTGGATGTGTTCGTTTTATGCAAACTTTGCACGGTTTTAGAATGTAAGATAGAGGATTTGCTTGTATTTTACCCTCCTGAAAAGGGATAGAAAAACCATGGACGATATTGCAGCCATCCCCCGCTATCCTTTGATCTCACTTTTCAAAAATCTGTAAAACGCATCTGCGGCAAGGCTTTTGCCCCGCCCTTTATCCGAGACGATCTGTATGGAACGTTTGGGGACGGCGCGGCTTAAGCGTATCCGAACAAGTTTCTTTTCGTCAAGTAAAGGCCACGCCAGTTTTTCCGGCACAAAACCGATCCCCAGATTATTTTCGATCATCGGCAGCATAAGGTCTGACGTGGCCACTTCCATGTCGGGCTCCAAGTCTACGCCCTGCTCTATAAAAAAATTTCTGTAGAGCTGATAGGTTGCGCTCTCCCTGCCTAAACCGATCCATGAATACTTTTTGATGTCTTCCGGCTCCATGGGCGTTTTACTCAGATCCGCGTATTGTCTCCCGCCCACCAGGATCTCCTCAAAATCCAGAGCTTTCACACAGGAACATGTCCTGGGTATCTCAAAAGGCGTTGTGATCACTGCGAGCTCCAGTTTCCCGCTTATCAGGTATTTCATGATCTCCGGCGTTGAATGATTGTGAATACGGATGCGGATGGCCGGATACTGCGCCTTGAAATCATGCAGCATATGTAACAGAAAAAGATGCAGCGCCGTCTCGGTGGCGCCTATTTCCACAGTGCCGTGTCGCTGTGCGTCCTGCTTGCAGATCTCTTCCTGGGCGTTCAACAGATGCTTGTACGCGACTTCCACATGGGAGTAGAGGATCTCCCCCTCTTTCGTTAAGCTGATCCCTCTGGCCTCGCGGACGAACAGCCTGCAGCTTAGCTGGGTTTCCAACAGTTTCATGACGCGGGTCACATTCGGCTGGTTGCTGCCTATAGCCGCTGCGGCTTTTGTTATATTTTTATACTTTGCTACAAAATAAAAGATTTTATAATATTCAAAATTGATATCCATATATATTTTGTATTCCTTAGATATATTATATATATTTTTCATATTTCTTAGGGTGTATTATAATACATTTTCGGAAAGATGTAAATTGGTTTTGGGAAAGGATATGATCCTATGAATAAAGATCTGACGGTGGGAAAACCGGAAACGGTATTATGGAGATTCTGCCTCCCTTTATTTGGCAGCATTATTTTTCAGCAGCTCTACAATATAGCCGACAGTCTGGTGGCCGGAAAGTTTATAGGAGAAAACGCTCTGGCCGCCGTGGGAAACAGCTATGAGATCACTCTGATCTTTATAGCGTTCGCCTTTGGCTGCAATATGGGATGCTCCGTCATCGTTTCCCAGCTGTTCGGCGCAAAGCAATATGGCAGATTAAAGACTGCGGTATCTACAGCCTGCATTTTCAGCGCCGCTCTCTGCGCCGTGCTGATGTTGGCCGGTATGGTCGGGTGCAGCCCGCTGCTGCGCCTGATCCATACGCCGGTGGAAGTATTTGCGGACTCGGAACTGTATCTGGATATTTACATATGGGGACTGCCCTTTGTATTCTTTTACAATATCGCCACCGGCATTTTCTCCGCTCTGGGCGATTCCAAGACGCCCTTCTGCTTTCTGGCGGTATCCTCCACGTCAAATATCGCCGTAGATATTCTGTTTGTAAAAGCATTTGATATGGGAGTGGCGGGGGTTGCATGGGCCACATTTTTATGTCAGGGAATCAGTTGTCTGATGGCAGTGCTCACTGTATGGAAAAGGCTTAAGAAGATTCAGACACAGGAGTCCTCTTCGCTGTTCGACGTATCGCTCCTTAAAAAGATCGCAGTGATCGCCATTCCAAGTATTTTGCAGCAGAGCTTTATATCGGTGGGAAATATTCTGATCCAAGGCGTTATCAACGGTTTTGGAACTTCTGTCATGGCCGGTTATTCGGCGGCGGTAAAACTAAACAACATGGTCATTACCTCCTTCACCACGATCGGCAACGGAATATCCAATTTCGCAGCACAGAACCTGGGGGCTCATAAGTACGGGCGCATCAGGGAATGCTTTCGCGCGGGGATCAAGATGGTATGGTGTCTGTGCGTCCCGTTCTGTATTTTATACATTTTCCTCGGGAAATATCTGCTGCTGCTCTTTATGAAAAGCGGCTCCGCCGCAGCCATGCTGACCGGCAGACAGTTTTTGTGGATACTGTCTCCATTTTATTTCGCCGTATCCGCCAAATTGGTTGCGGACGGCATTCTCAGAGGCGTCAGCGCCATGCGCCAGTTTATTGTCGCCACTTTCACCGATCTGATCCTGCGGGTATTTTTGGCCTTTGTTCTCTCGGCCTGGACACACGCGTCCGTCGGTATATGGTGCGCATGGCCCATCGGTTGGGTGATCGGCATGATTCTCTCCGTTTTCTTTTACCATAAAGAATGCGGGAAATATCAAAATGCCCTGTAGCGCCCCGGGCATTTCTCTGATTATATTTATTTTACCCAGACATCCACTTCGTCCTCGGAGGGCGTTTCATATCCCTCCTCAAAACTTTTCAGAAGATTTTCGTCCACAAAATAAGCGTTTTTATCTCCCGCGGACACCGCGCCGTTTCGCTTTTCTATGCGCCGCCGCCATTCCTCGTCGTCTATGTCGATATAATGCAGCTCGCAGGGTATGCCACGCCGCCTGTAAAATTCCTTTGCGTAATCACGGTGGCCCTTAGTCCAGAAACCACAGTCAAGAAGTACGTCCACACCCGCCTGCAAAATTTCCAGAGACTTGTCAAAAATATATTGCTGTACATTCTGCACGTATTCGCTGTGCTTTTCGCCTGCATACTGGCCGAAGACCGCAAGCATGATCTCGTCCACGGAAAACAGTACGGCGCCTCTTTCCGCACGGATTTTTTCGGCGTATGTGCTTTTCCCGACGCATATTTTACCGCATATCAAAATTACTTTTGGCATAAGATGTTTCCTCCGATTTTAATTTATTTCAAGGCCGCATCTCTTTTTCGATTTCATCAAAGGGGTTCTCTGCTATACCCCTATTCACGATCTCCATCAGTTCTTTCCAGTCCTCATACGCCAGTTTGCCCGCAAAACTCATGCGGACGTCACCCCTGTCCCTGTACGGAAAAAGATATGAAACCGTGAAATAAACGGGATCTTTTTCATCCACTGCCGCCGGAAATCCTATCTCTTTTATACAGCCCGAATCATCCACAATGCAAAACGTCACACTGTTGTTCATCTCAGCCTTCAACACATTGTTTGTAAGGATATGTTCCTCTTTTGAAAGAAGACTTAACACCTCTTCCCTGTCGGCAGCATCACGCAGTAAAAAATTATAGGCCACGGAAATACCTTCAACGTCATTTCCACATATTCTCTCCACACTCACCGAATAGATTTCTTTCCCAAAAGAAAGTCTGGTCTCCAACTCTTTCTCCTGCCACTGATCATACAGTTTCTCCCATTCGCTGAGTTCCCCGTTCCGCTGCGGCCTGGCCGTACCGCCGCAGCCTGTAAGCAGGGTCATGCATAGACCGATCAGAGCTATCATATATCTTTTTTTAGTAATATCCATTGTAATTCTGATCCCCCATGAACCAAACAGGTAATCCGCTCCCTTTAGCCGTTCTCCCCCTGCCCGCAGGTGACATACCGAGCCAGCTCCAGGGCGATGTCGAAATGCCCGGCGTCGTGCTGAGTGCCCCGGTCGTCCCCCTCCCTGCGCCGCTCTTCCCACTGGGGAGCGTCCAGCAGATCGCCGCTGGTGAAGAACATGTACAGCTCCAGTCCACGGAAATCACACATGGCCTGCAATGCCGCGCATTCCATCTCCACCGAGATACAGCCGTCCGCCTTGTGTCTCTCAAAGTTGTTTACTGTCTCCCGGTAAAAAGAGTCCGTGGTCCAAGTCTTCCCCTTCACATAGGGAATCCCGTTTTCCGCCATGCACTTTGCCACCACGTCCGCATTCCGGATCGTGATATAGTCCGATGGAGGCGCATAGTGGTAGGAGGTTCCCTCGTCCCGGTAACCCTCCGTGGGGATCATCACCCTGCCGTGGGCAATCTCCTTATTCAGGCATCCCGCGCCGCCAAAGACAATATATCTCTTTGTCCGGATCACCGAGAGGGTATCCTCCACACTGCCCACGCAGGCAGGCGCACCCACATAGGTCTTGTAAAAAGCAAACTTCCTGCCCGCATACTCGATCTGCCACACCGGCGTCTCCCCTGTGGCAAACCAGAAAGACCCGATCTGTTTGCAGTCGTAATGTTCCCGCACAAACTTCTCGATCGCGTGGGAGAACGTCAGTATACAGGCGTCCACCACAGGCGCATTCTCATTGATCTGGGGATTGATGATCGCCGGTGAGGCATTGTCAAATGTGTCGGTTATCATTTTCTGCTCCTTTCCCTGCAAACAGTAATCCAGGCTTTTGCGAAACTCTTTCCGCGAGTGACGGGATTGGACAATATAGCCAGTAATCTTCCCATGGCTGTACCCATCCGCGCCCTGGATGCGCCCCGAAAGGACGCATCCGCCGCAGCTGCACTCAAACTCGCTCCAGGCTGATGGTCACGTTCTCACCGTTTACATTCCACTCTTTAGATACCGCGTAGGAGGCGTCCGCACTCAGCTCCTCCGCCAGCACCTTGCCGCAGATGGCCTCCCGGTTGTTCTCGGCGATAGCATAGAGCCGCTCATTGCCGCCCAGGGACACCCGGATATGGTCCATGACCTCAAAGCCCGCATCCTTGCGCATGGTCTGGATCTTGCTGATGATCTCGTAGACAAAGCCCTCCTCTACCAGCTCTTTCGTCAGATTTGTGTCCAGCACCACGGTCATCTGATTGTCCTCCTGGGACACATAGCCCTCCTTCTGAGCCATGCTGATCAGCAGATCGTCCTCGGTGAGTTCCACCGCCACACCGTTTACGTCAAAGACCAGTTTTCCGCTGGTTTTCAGCTCATCCATGGCCGCATTGCCGTCCAGGGACCCAAGCGTCTTCTGGATACCTCCCAGCTGTTTGCCGTATTTCGGCCCCACAGTGCGCAGCTGAGGCTTGAAGGTGTAGGAGGTGAAATCCCGCACATCGTCTGTGAAGACCACTTCCTTCACATTCAGCTCATCCTTGATGATGTCCACATAGAAATCATCCAGGCTAAAGTCCGCTTTGATATACATTTTCCCGATGGGCTGGCGGTTCTTGATGGCAGCGTCGTTGCGGCAGGCCCGGCCCATCACCACGGCGGCCAGCACGTCCTTCATGGACTCCTCCAGAGCCTTGTCAATCATTTCCTCATGTACCTGGGGGAAATCGCACAGATGAATGCTCTCCGGCGCGTCTTTGTCCACGCTACGCACCATGTTCTGGTAGATATCCTCGGTCATAAAGGGGATCATGGGGGCGGCCGCCTTGCTGATGGTCACCAGCGCCGTATACAGGGTCATATAGGCGTTTATCTTATCCTGCTCCATCCCCTTGGCCCAGAAACGCTCACGGCTGCGGCGCACATACCAGTTGCTCATCTCGTCCACGAAGTCCTCCAGCGCCTTGCCCGCCTCGGGAATCCGGTATTTGTCCAGATCCTCGTCCACTTCGCCTACCACGGTGTTTAAACGGGACAGAAGCCAGCGGTCCATGACCGGCAGCTTGTCGTACTCCAGCGTATATTTGGTGGGGTCAAAGCCGTCAATATCCGCGTACAGGATATAAAAGGCATAGGTATTCCACAGGGTACCCATGAACTTTCTCTGTCCTTCCTGCACGATCTTGCCCGCAAAACGCTTGGGCAGCCAGGGCGCGCAGCTGGTGTAGAAATACCACCGGATGGCGTCTGCGCCGTACTGGGCCAGAGCCTCGAAGGGGTCCACCGCATTGCCCTTGCTCTTGCTCATCTTCTGGCCGTTCTCGTCCTGCACATGGCCCAGCACAATGACATTCTCATAGGGGGCCTTGTTAAACAACAGCGTGGACTCCGCCATCAGGGAGTGAAACCACCCTCTGGTCTGGTCCACGGCCTCGGAGATAAACTGAGCCGGGAACTGCTTTTCAAACACTTCCTTATTTTCAAAGGGATAATGGTGCTGCGCAAAAGGCATGGCGCCGGAGTCAAACCAGCAGTCCAGCACCTCGGGCACCCGGTGCATCTCTCCGCCGCACTTGGGGCAGGGATAGGTCACTTCATCTATATAGGGCCTGTGCAGCTCCACCTTGGCGGCGTCCGGTTTTCCGGCCTTGTCCGCCAGCTCCTGGCGGCTGCCGATGCATTCCTGACAGCCGCAGGAACACTCCCAGATATTCAGCGGCGTGCCCCAGTAACGGTTGCGGGAGATGGCCCAATCCTGAATGTTCTCCAGCCAGTTGCCAAAACGCCCGGTGCCGATGGACTCAGGGATCCAGTTTACCGTATTGTTGTTGCGGATCAGGTCGTCTCTGACGGCAGTCTCCCGAATATACCAGGACTCTCTGGCGTAATAGATCAGAGGGGTGTCACATCTCCAGCAATGGGGATAATCATGTTCAAACTTGGGAGCGTCAAAAAGCTTGCCCTGGCTGTCTAAATCTTTCAGGATCTGGGGATCCGCTTTTTTCACAAAGATACCGCTGTAGGGAGTTTCCTCCGTAAGCTGCCCCTTGCCATCCACAAACTGTACGAAAGGCAGGTCGTATTTGCGTCCCACGTTGGCGTCGTCCTCACCGAAGGCAGGGGCGATGTGTACGATACCGGTACCGTCGGACATGGTAACATAATTGTCGCAGGTCACAAAGAATCCCTTCTTGCCCTGTTTTGCCGCCGCCTCTCCCGCACAGGCAAATAAGGGCTCGTACTCTTTGTGCTCCAGCTCTTTGCCCAGATAGGTTTCCAGCACCTGGTAGGCGGGGGTATCTTCCCCGGCCAGTTTGCCCAGCACGCTGTCAAGCAGGGCCTGAGCCATATAATAGGTATAGCCGTCCGCCGCCTTGACCTTGCAGTACGTCTCCTCCGGGTTCATGCACAGCGCCACATTGGAGGGCAGTGTCCAGGGCGTGGTGGTCCATGCCAGAAAGTAAGCGTCCTCATCCGCCACTTTGAAACGGACGATGGCAGAGCGCTCCTTCACCAGCTTATAGCCCTGGGCCACCTCCTGGGCGGACAGGGGCGTGCCGCAGCGGGGGCAGTAGGGAACGATCTTAAAGCCCTTGTACAAAAGGCCCTTGTTCCAGATCTCTTTTAAAGCCCACCACTCGGACTCGATAAAGTCGTCATGATAGGTCACATAGGGGTCATCCATATCCGCCCAGAAACCCACGGTGCCGGAGAAATCCTCCCACATGCCCTTATATTTCCAGACGCTCTCTTTACATTTATCAATGAAAGGCTCCAGGCCGTAGGCCTCGATCTGATCCTTGCCGTCCAGTCCCAGTAGCTTTTCCACCTCGATCTCCACAGGCAGGCCGTGGGTGTCCCAGCCCGCCTTGCGGGGCACCATGTAACCCTTCATGGTACGGTAACGGGGAATCATGTCCTTGATGACACGGGTCTCCACATGGCCGATATGGGGCTTGCCATTGGCAGTGGGCGGCCCGTCATAAAAAGTGTAGACTTCCCCGTCCTTATTTTTCTCCAGGCTCTTTTTGAAAATATCATGGTCCTTCCAGAACCGCTCCACCTGTTTCTCTCTGTCCACAAAGTTAAGATCTGTTGATACTTTCTGATACATTCTGCTCTCCTCCTAATTAAATCGCTGCGCGATGGCTCTAAAGGGCAAACTCTCTTCGCCTTGTAAATCGCTGCGCGATGGCTCTAAAGGGTAATGTTTCCTCCCCGTACACACAAAAAGCCCCGTCCGTAAAAGGACGGGGCCAAGCTGCCCGTATAACCACCCGTTACGCATACGCACCGCCTGCAAAAGCGGATCAATATGTTCCCCGCTAACGCCGGGGATGCGGCAGTGCCTACTGTCTTTCAGCACGGCAGCTCGGAAGTGATCTTCCACGACAGCCTACTTGCGCCGGTCTCTCACCTTCACCGGCTCGCTGGGGCTTTGGCGCTGTGTGTACTCTCTTCGTCTGCGCTTTTTGGTTCGTTCTGTTTGTTCCGATTATAAAACCAGTTACCCGTTTCTGTCAAGGGAAAAAGATACACAGAATTAAGTAAGTTTATTATTGCAATTTCCCCGCATTCCGTTTATACTAGTATAGCACTTTTTAATTAACTGCATTTTTTGAAAATGTTTCAGTAACCA
>CAZGVI010000028.1:0-55953 GCA_964529395.1 uncultured Acetatifactor sp. | reverse complement strand
ACAGGTGTGTTTGTCAACCCACTTTCATCTTAAATTTTTGTAAATCCCTGTCGGAATTTACCAGCTCGATCTGCGCTCCGAGAGACTGGAGTTTCAGATGGAAATCTTCGTAGCCTCTGGCGATATAATGTATCTCGTCCACCATGGTGAACCCCTCGGCCGCCAGCCCGGCGACCACCAGCGCGGCCCCGGCCCGCAGATCCGGCGCTGACAGACTGGCTCCCGTATACCGCCCCACCCCGTTGATGATGGCGGTGGTGCCCTCCACCTTTATATCCGCTCCCATACGGGTCAGTTCATCCACATATTTAAAGCGGTTCTCAAAAATAGTATCCGTCACAATGCTGGTTCCCGTGGACAGTCCCAGCGCCACCGTGATCTGCGGCTGCATATCCGTGGGAAATCCGGGATAGGGAAGAGTCTTTACATGGGTGTGTTTCAGCGGTTTGGAGCAGACCACCCGCATGGCGTCGTCGGACTCCTCGATCTCGCATCCGATCTCCAGCAGCTTGGCGGTGATGGACTCCAGATGCTTGGGGATCACATTCTTTACTGTGACGTCCCCCTTGGTGAGTGCCGCCGCAAACATAAAGGTTCCCGCCTCGATCTGATCCGGGATGATCGTGTATTCCGTGCCGTGGAGCCTGCTCACACCCTTGATACGGATCACATCCGTACCGGCTCCCTTGATCTTGGCCCCCATACTGTTCAAAAAGTTGGCCAGATCTACTACATGAGGTTCCTTGGCCGCGTTTTCTATGATCGTCTGCCCCTCGGCTAAAGCCGCGGCCATCATCACATTGATGGTGGCGCCCACGCTGACGCAGTCCATATAGATATGGCTGCCCACCAGCTTTTCCGCCCTGGTCTTGATAAGGCCGTGTTCGATCCACACTTCGGCCCCCAGCGCCTTAAAGCCCTTGATATGCTGATCTATGGCTCTACAGCCGATATCACAGCCTCCGGGCAGAGCCACCTCAGCCTGCTTATACTTGCCCAGCAGCGCGCCGATCAGATAATAGGAGGCCCGGATCTTCTTGATGTTTTCATCCTCCACCACCAGATGACTTATCTGGGCGGCGTTGAGAGTCACACTGTGCCTGCCGGTACGCTTTTCCAGCACCCCAATGCCCTGCATGGCCTTGAGCAGCACATTGGTGTCCCGCACATCCGGAAGATTGTCTATATGAACGGTCTCATCAGTCATCACGGACGCAGCAAGAATAGGAAGCGCCGCATTTTTGGCTCCCCCTATCTCTACTTCGCCTACCAATGGATTACCGCCTTTGATCGCGTATTGTTCCATTCTTGTTTACCTCATACTGATTTATATAAATTGAGTTGATTTCGGGTTTGATATAATGTTTGATATAATTAAAATATAGTGTTTTCACCCCAGGGTGGAAATGTGGGGAGGGTAGTAAATAGGATTCCGCATGTCACGGGCAGAGCTGCCGGAAACGAGTTTCCGGCAGTCGCTTCGCTCGTCAAAACGCCATATAAGCGGTTGCTCGAGCGAGCTCGGCAACCGTTTATATGGCGCCTTGACTCTGCCCTGTACGCACATTATACCATAAAATTCCTGTTTGTAAAACGGAACGTTCGTTCCCTTTATTTTCGGCTCCCTTGGAGGTGCCTTTGGGGAGCCGAAATTCTTTGTCACTTGAGGTACTTCAGCGGGTTCACCTGTTTGCCGCCTATCAGCATCTCAAAATGCAGGTGAGGTCCCGTGGAGACACCAGTGTTGCCGCTGAGGGCGATCCTTTGACCCTGCTTTACATAGTCTCCCACTTTCACCAGGATCTTGGACAGATGGGCATATCTTGTCTGTCTGCCGTCCTCATGGTCAATATATACCACATAGCCGTAGCCGCTGCCCCATCCCGCTCTGGATACCCGGCCTCCGCAGGACGCCACCACCGTGGTGCCCACAGCCGTCGCCCAATCCTGCCCCTTATGGTAGGTGCTTGCTCCCTTGGTGGGCGCGCTGCGCCTGCCAAATCCGGAGGAGGCACGGCCGCCTGAGATGGGTTTGATATAAGTGGGCGGCACTTTGGTTCCCCGCTCCACGATCTTGGGAACGGCCTCCATGAGTACCTCTTCCTTTAGTATCTCCCGTTCGGTCAGGGTGTCATTCACAAAATTCTCCTGTGCCACAATTTTCCGAAATCCGGCATGGGGCTGCTGTATCACGTTGGTCTGGGTGGTGTACCATTCGTCCTTGTCTATATATTCCACGGGCGCGTCATAGATCTCCTCATAATAATTGACTTCCGAGCGCTCCACCGAAACTTTCGGCTCCGGCACGGTGATGATCAGTTCTTGGCCCACCCGGATCGTAGAATTGACCGTCTCCAGCGCCTCGTTCATGGCGACGATCTGTTCCATTGGAATATTGACCTTCAGCGAGATCTCCGAGAGGGTGTCCCCCTGCTGTACCACATATATGCCCACTGTCTCCTGCTCCATCGTCAACTCCTCGATGGCCTTGTCCACAGGCTTTAACTGGCTCTGGGGCAGATATGCCTCCACGATCTCCACCTTTTCGGCAAAATCCATGGACATGATCCCCAGCTCATAGTCCTCAAAATCCTTTTCTTCCTTCTCCTCATCCTGAGCAAAGATTTCATGAAACTGCGCCAGAAGGCCGCCCTCGGGATAGAGCTGCTCTTCCTGCTGCCGCTGCAATTCCTGCTCCTGCGACTGTTTCTGTCTGTCCACCGCATTGACCGTCAGCACATTGAACAGCCTGTTTTCATCCTGCACGATGTCCACTCCAAATGTGCCTTCGCTGTCATATTTGCTGACCACTGCCTGCAATAACTGCTCTATCTCTTCCACGGAGGATAGATTGACCATATATTGGTCCATTTTCAGTGTATAGGAGCGGACACTCGTCTCCTGCACGCCGGAGCGCAGCGCCTGGTAAATATTGTCATAGACCTCCTGGGGGGCGTCCACATAGCCGTACATGACCTCCTCGCCCACATAGGTCATCTCCACGTCCATAAGCAGCAGGCCGTCAGAGGACGCGGCGATCTCCCGCCTTGCCTCCCACAGCATCTCCTCCGCCTCCTGGGGGCTGGCCGTGCTGCCCATGGAAACGCCGTTTATAAAAATATGAAACAGATTGTCTCCCGTACTTTCAAGTTTCACATAGCCCTGCATAAACAGCAGGCATATGAACAGTATCAGTAAATTCCACTTTAAATATGTAAACTTAATGCCTTTTTTATATTTTGTGATCTTCATTTGAATCCTCATATATGGTTTTCATTGGCGATATTTCCCCGTAACTTCATATATCATACCAACTTTGATTTTAGTTGTAAAGACCTTCTTGCCTGGTGTATACTAATCTTAAGAAACAGGCGGCAGAGAATATACAGGCCCCAAAACAGGAGGGAAGAAGGCATGGAGGAACGCATATTTTTTCACATCGACGTCAATTCCGCTTTTTTGAGTTGGACCGCGCTCTCCATGCTGCAGGAGGGCGCCGGGACGGACCTGCGTCTGATCCCCGCCATCGTGGGGGGAGACATGGCCAAACGTCACGGCGTGGTGCTGGCCAAATCCCTGCCCGCCAAAGCTTACGGGATCGTCACCGGTGAGCCGGTGGTAAACGCGCTGCGCAAATGTCCCAATCTGACGATGGTTTCCCCCGACCATGACATGTATCACCGGCGCAGCCGGGAACTGATGGAGCTTTTGTCCGGTATCTGCCCCGATATAGAACAGGTCAGTATCGATGAATGCTATATGGATTATACCCCCATCGCCAAAAAATATACCTCGCCGGAGGAGGCCGCCCATCGGATCAAGGATGCGGTGCGTGACACTCTGGGCTTTACCGTCAACATCGGCATATCCGACCGCAAAGTGCTGGCCAAGATGGCTTCCGATTTCAAAAAGCCCGATCTGGTCCACACTCTGTATGTCCGGGAGATCCCCGCTAAAATGTGGCCCCTTCCCGTCTCCTCCCTGTTCCTCTGCGGTCAGTCCAGTGTGGAGACGCTGCGCAAGCTGGGGATCGTGACCATCGGCGATCTGGCCCACGCCCAAAGAGACATTCTGGAGGCCCACCTAAAGAGCCACGGGATCACACTGTGGCAGTACGCCAACGGCATCGATGACTCGGATATCACGCCCAAACCCGTGAAGATGAAAGGGGTGGGAAACTCCACCACACTGCAGCGGGACGCTCTGACCAGGGAGGATGCCTGTCCTGTGCTGTTGTCCCTGGCGGAATCTGTGGCTGGCAGGCTCCGGGCCTCCGGGGAACTGGCGGGTATGGTCAGCACAGAGATCAAATACGCCTCTTTTCAGTCCGTGTCCCATCAAACGCAGCTGCCCGCTCCCACCGCCTCCTCGCAGACGATCTATGAGACTGCACGCCAGCTTTTTGACGAGCTGTGGAACGGCCAGCCCATACGCCTGCTTGGCGTTCGCACCTCCAAGCTGGTGCCGGAGACGGAGCCGATGCAGCTGAATCTGTTCGACTACCAGAATACCGCCCCCGGGTCCTCTTCCCCGGCCTTCCGATCCACCCCTGACAGCGAGAGACAAAAACGGTTGGACAGGGCGCTGGACGATCTGCGCGGCAAGTACGGCAACGACATCATAAAAAGGGGAAGTCTGATGGACTCCCCCGTCAACCCTGTTTCTTCCTGACACTGTACCCAAAGCTGCCCAGTCTTTCTCCTGTGAGCAGATACTCTCCGTGGGAATATACCACGGGCCGCGCCTGCTCCAGATGAAACTTTCCCTTCTCATCCATATATCTCTTGTCCGCATGAACCGCCACGATCCGCGCCAAAAACATGTCGTGGGTCCCCAGCGGGATCACCTGACTCACCTGACATTCCAGATTGACCGGGCTCTCTCCGATCATCGGCGGGAGCACCTTGGACGCCGACAGCCTGGTCAGTTTCATCTCCCGGAATTTATCCAGCTCCCTTCCGCTCTTCACACCGCAAAAATCCGTGGCATAGACCAGCTCCTTCGTCACCAGATTTACCACGAACTCCCCTGTCTTCTTCAGCATGGAATAGGAATACCGCTCAGGGCGCACGGAAATGGACAACATGGGAGGATCGCTGCATACCGTCCCCGTCCAGGCCACCGTGATAATATTGTCATGTCCCTCCCCGTCCGTAACGCTGACCATGACCACCGGCAGCGGATACAGCATATTTCCCGGTTTCCACAATTCCTTTTCCATAGGATCCGCTCTCATAGTCAAATGATATGCAGATATGTCAATATCTGGAATATCAAAGATCCCAACGATGCCGCCAGAGCCGCCAGAGAGATCCCCAGAACCGCCGTCATCCTGGCACCGCCGGTCTTGCTGATCTTTTCCAGTCTCTCCGTGTGCTTGGCGGCCTCCTCCACCACCACAGCCTGCACGTTGCGGTACACCTTGACATTCTCCTTGTGTACAAAATCGCTGATCGCATCGTTCTGGCTGTTGGCGCTGTCCCTGAGCAGCGTCTGCATATTGTCATTATTCTGCTGTATTTCGTTGATCTTGCCGATGCTGGTCTCCACCAATTGATTGATGCCGTCCGTATTCACTTCGGCATGGCGCAGTTTCTCTATCCCGGCGTTTACCACCTGATCCACCCGCTCAGACGCGGCGGCCGACGCCACGCCGGCGTGCTCCAGCTTGTCCGCCAGCTCCGCGGATACCTCCTGCATATGCTCCATACGGCTGATGGCCTGCAGCGCCGATTCTATGGCTCCCTCCAGGCGCTCGATCACCGCCGCGGACGCCACGCTGGCATGTTCCAGTCTGTCCACCATCTCCGTGGACGCCTCGCTGCTATGCTCCAGTCTGGTCACTGCCGCCATGGTGGCGGAATTGATATTTTGCATCTCATCCAGATATGCTTCGTACTGCTTTACCTGCCCCTGAACCTTGTGCAGCTCCTCTGCATCCGCCGCCGTATTTGCTTTGATCATCTCCTGCGCCGTCAGACGCTGTGCCAATTTGTCGATAAACGTATCCATTGCTCATCCTCCAGACAATTCAAAGTGCAGATTTCATAATTTATTTTATCATTGTTTTTTCAACATTACAACAAAAAAACGACGGAGATTGACAGGAAATATCTGATCGGACACTTTTATGCAAAATGCATAATTTAGCGCATCAGTTTTTTACTTTTTTGTAAGATTCATCAATCCTTAACAGCCTGTTCATAATTTATTCATATTTGATTGGTATACTGTCCTTAAGTCAAACGACTTACCGAAATCGCATAATTGCTAATTTTTTCATAATAGCCCAGACGCCGTAAGGTGTCTGGGCACTCCTCATTTTCAGGGGTTTCACTCGCTATATCGCCGGAGACTACCTGGCCTGGCTGATGGAGAGTATCTCCTCGTTCAGGGACAGCATACGGTTATCCAGATCCGACACCATTTTGGCGCACTCCACCAATTCGCTCTTGATATGCTCAGGCGCGTCTCCCTCAAATTTATAATGGATCTTGTGCTCCAAACTTGCCCAGAAATCCATGGCCACCGTTCTGATCTGTATCTCCACTTTGGTATCGACGATACGGTCGGACAGATATACCGGTACCGTCACGATCATATGATAACTCTTGTATCCGCTGGTCTTGGGATAGGTGATATAATCCTTGACCGCAATGACCTGGATATCCTTCTGCTGTCTGACCATGTCCGCAATCCGGTAGATATCGGAGGTAAAGGAACAGATCACCCGGATCCCCGCAATATCATTGATATACTTCACCATGTTATCTATCGTAGATTCATAGCCGTGGCGCTTCAGTTTCTTGACTATGCTCTCCGGCGTCTTGATCCTCGCCTTTATGTGTTCAATGGGATTGTACTGATGTACATGCTGAAACTCGTCATTGAGAATCTCTATCTTGGTCTCCACCTGTTTCAGCGCCGCGTTGTATATCAGATTGACCTCCTTCCAACTGTCAATACCGTCGTCATTATCCACTCGCAATTCCATATGTACTCCTTCTAGCTCCACATAGCTGTTCTTAGTAAGATCAGTATAACACAAAGTATTCCAAAAATGTATGTTTTTCACAAAAAATTAATCCTTTTTTAAGATTTGTTGGTACTTTTTACAACACTAAAGCCCACTATATATATGTATGCGGAAATGGCGGCTTATATTCAAAAAGGATTTGTCTATTTTCTCCTCTTATGATAAGATGGGTATTGGACAGCTGTGAAACCCGGTTACTATGTAAGTGTCATTGTGCACATTGTATACTCCAACGTAGGCACGCTCTCGCTCCGTCCTCACCGTAGCGGTACATAAGATGCCAAAATACGGCATCTAAGTACCGACGGTTCGATAGGGCCTACTTATGGAATATCCAATATGCCCAATTCGGTACTGGCAAAAAGCAGTTTCACAATTACATATAAGATGGGTATTGGACAGCGCGCTCCGTCTCAACGATGCAGCGGCAGGCAGGAGCGGCAGAAAGGAAAAAAGATGTTTCGTCTATGGGCCAGAGAGTTTAAAAACAACAAAATGCTCCGGGACACCGTGATCACCGACGACAGCAGCGATACCCGCACGCATAAGATCTTCCGGGCATTGGACAGGGTCTGTTATGAGTTCGATCTGGGGAAACCGATCTGGTTGGACGCTACGGTGACAGAGTTTAAACGCCACCGCAAGGCTCGATTCCGGCAGGACAATTTTATAGAAGAAATTCCCTTTGATTATCTGGAGATACAGGTGATCGAGGAGGACTGAAACTGCCACGGCGCTACGGCAGTTTCTTTTTTTGCAGTTACTATTCACAGCCACTCTGCCCCCATTCGCAAAAGCAGCCAGCAGAGCTGTCTGCCGCTGCTAAAGCAGCTCATTCTTTTGCTCATGTGGGCGGAGTGACTGTTTCCAGTCCCAGAAGAACCCACAGCCAGCTCCTTACGAGCAAGCTCGACGGATCCGTCTGCGGATTCTTCTGTGGCTGTGAATAGTAACTTTTTGCAAAAATATATTGACATTTTGGTTTGCATGGTGTAGTATTCAACTATCTTGAATGTAGTTTTAAATACTACGTATAATAGATGTAAAAACAGGAGGTGTTACTATGCAGATTACGATCAGAGAACCCGGCAGCGCGCTCACCCATTTTATCGCGATGATGATGGCTGTATTTGCCGCCATGCCGCTGCTGGTAAAGGCCGCCGTATCCGGAGGTCATGTCACACTGACTGCCATGACCGTATTCATGGCCAGTATGATCCTGCTCTACGGCGCCAGCGCCACCTATCACAGTGTGAACCTTACCGGGTCAAGGCTGAAATTTTTCCGCAAGATCGACCATATGATGATCTTTGTGCTGATCGCGGGTTCCTATACTCCCGTATGCCTGATCGTGCTGGGTGGTTCACTGGGCTATACCATGCTGGCGCTGGTCTGGGGCATCGCCATCGCCGGTATGCTCATAAAAGCTTTTTGGATCACTTGTCCCAAGTGGTTTTCCTCGCTGATCTACATCGCCATGGGCTGGGTGTGCGTCCTGGTGTTCGGCCGCTTGCTGGATACCCTGCCCACCGCCGCTTTTCTGTGGCTCCTGGCGGGAGGTCTCATCTACACTGCGGGAGGCGTGATCTATGCGCTGAAACTGCCTATTTTCAACGCGCGCCACAAGTATTTCGGCTCCCATGAGATCTTTCATCTGTTTGTCATGGGCGGCAGTATCTGTCATTTTATCTTTATGTATGTCTACGTGGCGTGATCCGTCCCGCAAAAAAGAGTCTCCGGCAATCCGAAGACTCTTTTTCTATTGCATATGTATTGAGTGTCCACATAATATGGCACAGCTGTGTCTCTGCACCTTTCCCCTTTTACACTGTGAACACCAATCCCCTTTTTAGGAAAAAGTTTCGCATACGCACCACCCTAAAATCGGTTTTCCCTACCACAATATTTCAAGGCTTTCCCACGTGCATTATACTTCTCTTATTCCCTGCATCTGAATCATAACCGAAAGATATAACACTATGTTACACCAAAAGTTCTCTTATAAGTTTCATTATATGATGGCGAGTTCCCAAAAGTGGTTTATTCCCTGTCTGTCTCTGTCAAACAATCATAGTATGTATACAGTTTCTGAACGCCGTTTTCAAGAATATAGTAGTGTCGTATATAGGGAATGAGCAGAACCAGAAGCAGCACGGTCAACGCAAACATCGCAGGCTGCGGCTCCAGAACACAACCCAGCAGGGACAGAACCGTCAAGATGGCAAAAGTCACCGTAACGATCAGGTGTACCAATCTCTCATGTTGGAAAAAACCGATCTGCACCAACAGTTCGCCGGCAATCTGCCGCCGTTTCGCGCCATCCATGCCCTGCAGCGTCTCTCCGCGCCCTGTCAGTTTCTCCATCGCGGCCAGACAGGCCCTCAGCCGTTTCTCCATGGGAATCACCTCTTCTCCGCATATTTAACTCTTTCCTCTCCATGGCATTTATAGTATAATATCTGCGTTGAGCGGAGTCAAGTACTCTGCGGAAAGGAGTAATCATGAAAACGAACATATCCCTGCGCCGCTGCGCGTTATTGCCGGTTCTGCTGCTGGTTCTGACCGGCTGCGGCGATCTGTATACAGATGCCACAGGACAGATTTTCCCCGAAAATAATGAGACGCCCTCCGCCCTGGAGCCGTTGCCCATACCCATACCTACGCCCTCGCCGTCCCCCACGCCTTTTCCCGAGTATGACATCTCGCTGATGATGGTGGGAGACAATCTGATGCATATGGGTATCATCAACAGCGGCCAGCAGGAGAATGGCAGCTACGACTACAGTATGCTGTATGAAGATATCGCCCCACAGCTCCAGGCGGCGGACATCAAGATCATCAATCAGGAGACCATTCTGGGCGGCAACGATCTGGGATTCTCCGGTTATCCCAATTTTAATTCTCCCACGGAGGTGGGAGACGCCATCGCCGGGGCAGGATTTAACGTGGTACTGCACGCCTCCAATCATGCGGCGGACCAGAGGTTTCAGGGACTGGATCACTGTGCGGCATTCTGGCACGGGCAGCATCCCGAGGTCATGATGCTGGGAATATCCGGTGGGGAAGATCTGGATGAAAACGGCGGCATCCTCCCCCTCTCCGGCTCCGCCTGCGCAGGCGCGGACCGGACTGCGGACTGGAGGACCGACGAGAGAGGAATCGGTTATATGACCGTCAAAGACGTCACCTTCGCCGTCTTGAACTACACCTACGGCCCCAATATGGAGACGATCCCTTCCTCTATCATGGGACATCTGAATATTCTCTGTGACTATGACCGCCAGAGCGGCAGGCTGGACTTTACCACCTTAAATCCCCAGGTGACGGAGGATATCGCCGCCGCCCGGGAGCAGGCGGATGTGGTGATAGTCTGCCCCCATTGGGGTACGGAATATGCCACCAGCCCCTCCAGTTATCAGGAAAAATTTGCTATGCAGATGACGGAGGCCGGAGCGGATCTCATCATCGGCACGCATCCTCATGTGGTGCAGCCCGTGGAATGGATCGAGGCAGAAAACGGCAACCGCAGTCTGTGCTTTTACTCTCTGGGCAATTATGTATCCACTCAGAAAAAAGGGATCTGTATGCTGGAGGCCATGGCCTGGGTCACTTTCCATGTGGACGAGCAGGGACTCTCCCTGGTGGAGGAGCAGAGCGGCCCTATTCCGCTGGTATGTCAATACTCCAGCGGGCCGGTACGTTTTGAGAACGTCTGTCTGCTACAGGACTACACACAGGAACAGGCCGCCCGGCACGGCATCCGCTCCTACGGGGGCGTGACCCTAAGCCTGGACGACCTGCTGCAATGGTCCTCTTCTATATTCGGAGATAAAGTTCTGGGAAACGGCTCTTTTGCCCTCGGCGCCCTCCGTTGGCCGGACTGTCTGGGCGATAACCTGTCCCAGCCCGCCGTCAGTCAATGACGTTCCTGACCCCCAGTATGTTGTCATATCCGGCGTCATAGATCACAACGCCCTTGCGGGAATTGGCGGCGTGTATGATCTGTCCGTCCCCGATATACATACCCACATGGGTGCATTTGCTCTTGCCGTAACAGATGATATCTCCGGGCTGTATCTCACTGTAGTCGATACTTCTGCCCGCGGAGCTGTACTGCCCGGAGGGTGTTCTGCTGATGGAATACCCAAAGTCCGCATAGATATAGCAGGTGAAACCGGAACAGTCCGTACCGGTGGCCAGACTCCTGCCGCCATGCACATAGGGATAGCCCAGATACTGCATGGCATACGCCACGATGGAGCTGCGCAGTTCCTCGTTGGTGGTATAGACGGCAGCCGACGGCGTCAGCGGCGTCACCGCCGTATTTTCCGGCGCCGCCTGTTCCTGCTGGGCCATCCGGCGGGCCAGCTCCCGCTGGGCCTCCAGTTCCGCCCGCTCCTCCTCTATGGATTTGGCATAGATAAATTCCTCGGAGACGGTCACATACTCGGAGGCCACATACCCTGTCTTATCCTCGGTGTACTGCACCAGCATCCAGTCTCCAAGCTGCTCCAGTATCTTCACTTTCTCCCCATGGGTGATAAAACCGATACGCGCAGAGTCCGTACCCGGCTCCCGGCGCACGTTCAGTCTGTCCGCGATCACTGTGGCATAGCGGGTCAGATAATTGTCCACCGCCTCCGCCGCTGCGTCCCCATACAGGAAAAACTCCGCTTTGATATATCCGGTCACGCTGCCGGACACCACATGAAACCAATCCTGCTCCTCCCCCGCCGTCTCCAGGATCTGGGCCACGGCTCCGTTGTAGATCTTGCCCAGGATCTCGCTGTCCGTGTTGGGCTCCCGGCGTACATTTACGTAGTGATCTACCTGGGCGATGGCCAGGTTGGCATACTCGTTCTCCGGCTCGGCCTCCTCTTCGGGGGCAGGCTCTTCCGCATCCGTTTCCATATCGGTTACGTCTTCCTCATCCGATTTCTCACCTGTAGGCTCCTGCCCAGCCTGTTCCGTTTCTCTATCTCCGGTTTCCTTTTCCGCATTCTGCTCATTATCGGCAGGCTCTTCCGCATCCGTTTCTAATTGGGCAGCATCTTCCCGATCCGGTTGGACATTGACGTTATCTTCCTTATCTAATTCTGTGTTGGCGCTCTTTTCCCCATCTGGTTCCACATTAGCGTCCTCACCCGCATGTTTCTCCGGCTCCTCATCCGTCGACGATTCCAGGCTTTCCGGCATAATGGACTGCGGCTGCTCTCCGACATAGACCGGCGCTCCGGACTCTGTCACCCCCATGGCCGACGCCATGGATGGCATCTCCATCGCCGCCTGCTGATACACAAACACTGTCAACATTCCCACCAACAGTACACTGATCGTTCTCTTTTTCATAATGTGTTATACCTCTATATCCCTGCGTTTCTGCGCGCTTTGTAGTCTCTTTCCAACAGTACCGATATTGAGTATAACACATTTTGTAACATTTCCCAATACTTTCTTAAAAACTTTTTAATATTTTTTTAACAACTGCTCTGCATGGTCACTCGTTCAGGATCATTTCCACCCTGCTCTGTATGGTATGAGCTACCTCCTCCACGTTTTTGTCTCCGGCAAAGCAGGATGCCGACTCCTCCTCGATTACGACCCAGATGTGGCGGTTGATCACGGCTCGGGTGAATGTCCCGCTCTGGAGAACACCGTCCACGATCTGAAATTCGTTTTCCGTCATCGTCTTCTTTTCCCGGTCAACCATGAGCTCCGATCCTTCCGCCCTCAACTCTGCCAGCACCGTCTGTCGGATGGGAAAACCAAAATCATAGGCCCGCTGCCACTTCTGATGCCTTTCTCCCAAAAGGCTCTCCAAAAACTCCCACGCCCCCTCCTTGTTCTCACTTCCCGCATAGATCGCACAGCCGTCGCAGCAGGTTCCGATCCGGTACACCTGACCGCAAGACGTGGGATAACCATACAGCGGATACTCTCTGCCATATAGATTTACATTGGTCAGATAATCCTGATAAGATGTAAAAAAGGCGGCTGTACACAGGGAATCCCTGCACAGTTCCTCATATGTCAGCCCGTGGGGATCCGGCCGGTTCCGCGCCGCATACTCTCTGCACAGCGCCAGCAACTGGTAAAACTCTTCCGTCTCAAAGGCCGCCGTCCTGTTTTCCCAGTCTATAAAGCGGTTCTGCTGACCGGCCACCAGATAATACAACAGATCCTGGGGCGTTCCCGCTGGCAGGATATCCTTTTCCCACCCATTCTCCTCGATCAGCTTAAGAAAAGTCCCCATGTTCCATTCTTCCACATCTATCCCGTACTCCGGGTTCACCTGCAATGTCTCCAACTGAAAATGGGGCGCCAGGAGATACAATCCTCCATCCATCTCATATACATTTAAAACATTCCACAGAATATCTTCCCCGTATTCCGACTGTTTCAGATAAGGAGACAGGTCCTCCAGATAGCCGTTTCGCACATAGGATTCATAATACATCAAAGTGGATTCCATCTCGATAATGTCCGGGGCGTTCCCGCTGGCCATATCCATGTGCAGACGCTGTCCGTAGGCGCCATCATAGGTATCACTGTGGTAATTTCTAATCGTAATATAATAGTTTTCATTTTCCCGATTGAAATCCCGAATGGCGGCCTGCATGCTGACAGCGGCCTCCCTGTTCACAGAACCCATGGTACCGTATACCAGCTCCGTTCTCTGGGCGGCCTCCCCGTCCCGTTCGCTCAACAGGCCACAAAAGAGAGTTTGCGTTGTGCCTTCGCCGATTCCGTACAGGCGCAGGGTCTCCTCCTTTGGGTCATACTGCCCCGCCATGACAGGCGGCACTCCCATCATGACATAGCCTGACCGCGCCAGTAATTTTCCGTCCGTTCTGTCAATAAAAAGGAGTTCCTCGCCGGTGGCCAGACACAGCGTTTCCTCCTCGCTGCATGCAATGCCATATGCGCATCTGGCGGGCATGTCCAGCGTCCACTTTTCCACCGCCTCCCTTTCCCGGAGCTCATACAGAACGATCTTCCGGCCGTCCAACGCCACGCATTCCACATACTGCTCATTCTGTCCCTGAAAGAAACAGGAATCCCCTTTCAGCGCATACTCGCAGATTTTTTCTCCCTCTTCCCCAAAACGCGTCACCGTGTTTCCGGAGACAAGATATATGTTTTCCCTGCCGTCCACTGCCAGGCCGCTCCCCACATAGTTCCAGTGGTCATCCGCTGCCGCTATGTCCATAACGCTGTTCCACCGGCCGCCAGCGGCATATTTTCGTATGGCAATACTGCTCCTGTCCGCGCTCAGGATCTCCGCATAGAGAGTCCCGTCCCGCTCTGCTATGTTGAGAAGACTCTCCCCCTCCTCCTGCTGCCATTTGATCGTTTCCACTCCGACAGTCTGGGTTTCATAGGCAAGATAGTAGATAGGAGCATTTTTCTGAGCAGTGATCGCCCATGCGCCGTCCTGCCCGCAGACGACCTGCTCCGGGGACTGGACGGTCAGTTCCTGGAGCAGGTCTATGCCGAATGATTTATCCTGGTTCACTTCGTCGCTCTGTTTTCCGCAGGCAAATAGTACGGACACACCAAGCGTTATCATTGCAAAGGGCAGCCAGACCTTCTTTATTATACTTGTTATGCTGCCGCCAGTCCTTTTACACATGTGTTTTCTCCTCATACATTTCTTTATACTGCACACATTTCAAAGTGTCAATACATGATGATCTAACCGCATCTGCTATCGCCTGCACCTGCCTGATTTCTTCTACAGCAAAAGCCCCTTCCGCGATCGGAGGGGGCTTACACAGGTAATTTTGACATCATTTTTTTACAGCGCGCTGTCGATCAGATCCTGATAGAACACCGCATAGTCCGTTCTGTTTTCCTTGATAAACTGGATGGCGGAGGAGGGATGGCAGTTCAGAGTGCCTGTGAGCAGATAAGGGATATCGTACCCCCACACGGCTCCTTCTTCCCGCAGTTTTCCAATGTGCTTTTCCACAAAATTCATGATCGCGATCTTGTTATATTTGGGATTGCGCAGGAAACTCAGCAGCAATTCCATATAGCAGTTGCCCGCCCCTCTTCCCATGCCGCTCACGGTGGCGTCCAGATAGCTGGCTCCCCGGGAGAGGCTTTCTATGGTGTTGGCAAAGGCAAGCTGCTGGTTGTTGTGGGCGTGCATGCCCACTTTCTTGTTATATTTGGCCGCCACATTCAGATACTTGTCTGTGAGCCGCTCCACCTGCTCCGGGTAAAAGGCGCCAAAACTGTCCACCAGATAGATCACATCCACACTGCTCTGGGCCAGCAGTTCCAGACCGCCGTCCAGATCTACGTCGCTCACCTTGGACACGGCCATGATATTCACCGTGGTCTCATAGCCCTTTTTCTTGGCGTCCTCCAGCATCTCTACGGCTGCGGGGATCGTGTTGATATAGGTAGCCACCCGCACCAGGTCGATCACGCTGTCCTTGCGGTTCAAAATATCCTTTTTATAGTCTGTACGGCCCACGTCCGCCATAACGGAGATTTTTAAATCCGTCTTGTTGTCCCCTACGATCTCCCGGATATCCTTCTCCTCGCAGAACTTCCATTTTCCGAAATCTTCCGGCTTGAATATCTCCTTGGAGGCCTTGTAGCCGAACTCCATATAGTCCACACCGGCCTTGATATTGGCCAGGTACAGGTCTTTCACAAACTCGTCCGTAAAGCGGAAATTGTTCACCAGGCCGCCGTCCCGTAGTGTGCAGTCGATCACTTTGATATCCGGGCGGAAGGATACCAGACTGCCCTGTCTCTCTCTGCTCATACTTTAACCATTCCTTTCTGTGCCGGGTTTTCCCTGTATTAGAAATCCCCCCTTGTTTCCAAACGCATGCGTTTAGTGCTTTAAAGTTTCACACTTTAAACCACTAAAATGTCCTGGGGTAAAAAAATGGAAGCAAGGAGGCTCGAACTCCTGACCTTTCGCGTGTGAGGCGAACGCTCATCCCGGCTGAGCTATGCTTCCATGTGTCCTATTATAACACGATACGGCTAAATTGCAAGACCCAATTTTTCAAACAAACGATTTTTCACTTTTTTCATTTTTTCTTCATTTTTTCTTTCGGTTTCATCTACACTTTGGACACATTTTCCTGTTATGCTGTATTTATCAGCAAAACGAAGAACTGATACTTAAAAGAAGCTGCCAGCGCTGTTTTCGGTGTTGACCAGCTTCGACAAAACACTACAGTGCCGTGCACTGTTTATTATACAAGGGCCCGTAAACATATGCGTTTGCGGGCCCTTTATTACCATAAAAACTCAGGCATGTACACTCTCTGCTGCGGGAAACCTCATGGTTTGGCGAACAGGTAATCGGCTCTGCCTTAATCGTCATGCCTTTCCTCATCCTGCGCGGCCCCACTCTCCGAACCGCTCTCCTTAAGTGGCTCCTCACTGTGGATCTCTGTCACTTTGATCGCCTCGTCCGCATCGCTCATTTTACTCACATAACTGTGCATCTTTTTAGAGAGATACAGGGTGGAGGCCAGATCCGTCAAACCGCTGAACAGCAGACCCACTCCCAGCAGGCGATACAGCAGCAGAGCCGAGTCAAAGGGATTGATCACCATCAGAACGCCTACCACCACATTGACCACCGCCAGTCCCAGAATCAGCACGGCGTTGCCGCCCATGCGCTGTACATCCAGCGCGCCCTGAAGTTTGAACAGGCCGCTGACAATGATGCACAGACCTATGATGAAAGGCACCAGCGCAATGACCATATCCACCTTGTAGATCACAAAAATACCCAGAACAATCAGCATCAGTCCCGTCACAAAATCATTGCGATAGTAATTCCGGGTAATGTTGCGGGTAAAATAGACCACCAGGTTCACCAGGCCGATCACAATGGCGATCCCGGCTATCAGATAACAGATCGTGCGGGCGGTGGTGGCAGGGAAGATTATCAGGATCACTCCCAGCACCATATACAGCCCTGCCGACAACAGCATATTCCACTTCATCTCTTTCAACATACTTGCCTCCTATTAGAGTTCCGCATTTCCCCTTCAGACACACGGTTCTCGTGCTCAACATTCGGTCGCCTTTGGCATCCGAATCAACATCCGTCCGCCCGTATCAGCCCTTGGCCTCCTTGTCAGGCACCAACTGGATCTGTACTCTCAGTCCTATAGCCGCCGCCATCTTCACCATCATCTCCAGGGAAGGGTTGTACCGGCCGCTCTCAAACCGCGCGATATTGGATCTGGGAATGCCGGAACGGCGGGACACCTGCTCCTGTGTCAGTTTCATATCCTTGCGCATACGCACATACTGATCCGCCAGATTCTGTTTCATGCCCTTCTGCTCCGCCTCGATCATGATCTTGTTGCCATCCGGGTCCAAAATGTAGTCCATTGCTTCTCTCATCGCTATTCCTCCATTTTTCATATAATATAATAATAAATCTCGTATATGAGATATGTTATCACATACGAGATTTATGTCAAGTCTAATTGGAGGATTTTATTTATATTTCAGAAATGTACATTTTCAGCCGATCTGTTTATGTCGGTAAACCTCATAGATGATCGGCCATTGGCATACCGTCAGCAGAGTATAGACCGTCAGCAGTATGGGCACGGCTCCCACTATACGCCCACCTATGGAGTAGAGATTGAACATGTTCAGTGCCGTGCCTGTCTGCAGCAGCTGATCCGGCAGCTGTTCTGTCGGCAGCTCCCTGTTTTTGCTCTGCCTGTAGTAGTCCCGGCAGGCGTTGGCGGCGATGGCGTACAGGTAGTTGGCCGCCTTCCCATAGTGCCGGTATTGCCGCAGAGTCCGGAAGAAACGGGCAAAGGTCTCCTGGGCCATATCCTCGGCATAGCCGTAGTCGTCTATATGCAGGCGGCAGTACCGCAGTATCGCCGGATAATATTTTTCCACAAAGGTTTCCAGTGCCTTTTCGTCGCCCCCGCGCATCTTAAGCACCAGCAGATCGTCTATGTCCACGTTGTTTCTCCCTGTTGGTATGTGGTTTTTGAAAAGCGCTTTCTGTATAGTATAACGTTGGGTTTGGGGAAAAAGATAGGGAGGGACAGATTATCCCTCCACTTTCTCATAAAAGAACAGATATATATGATCCCAAGTGCCTCTAAGTTATCATGTTTTACACAGCGCTATACTATAATTTTCTCCAAGAGATCCTTATAGGACACCAGCGCCACATTCCCCTGCCTGTCAGCAGCCTCCACACAGCCTTTCGTGAAACCCGTTTTTGCAAATATATAAAACTGTACTTCACGATATCGAAATATCCCACTGCGCTTTATCAACGTCTCTAAAACACCCACATCTACCTTTTCGTTCGTCCATTTACACTCGCCAAACAGCGCGGTATCCTTGTCCTGCTCTCCCATAATGTCAATCTCTGTCTGACAGCGGGTAGATGGATCAGTCCCCCACCAGCGCCCCAACTCTTTGAATTCCACCGGGGACTCCGCCGCCAACAGGAGTTTCCAAAGATACTGCTTACATATCTCCTCAAATACCTTTCCCATATAATCCGACAGATGAGGTTCAATCCGTTTATAGGCCAGATCTACAGCTCCGCGTCCTATGATAGAGCTGTTCTCCGGTACAAAACGATACCAGAACCGGAACAGATTGTCGTCGATCACATAGAGCGATTTTCGGGATGTCTTTTCGCCGTAGGGGGTTTCCTTTTTGATCAGCCCCAATGCCATCAGATTGTTCAGATAGTTCGTGCAGACGCTGGTATCCTCCCCTACTTTCGTGGAAATCTCCGCCATTCGAGACGCACCGGTCGCGACGGCCGTGATGACAGCATTATAAAGCGCAGGCTCCCGAACCTCTTGTTTCAACAGGTTCTCCGGTTCCTCAAAAAGCGATGAAACCGGATTCAAAAACGTATTCTTAATATTGTCCGCAACACTTAGCCGGTCATCCATTTGCAGCAGATACTGGGGCGTTCCGCCCACAATGCCGTAGATCAACGCCTTATCCTCATCGGAAAAATTGTTGAAGTATCGGCATGTGTCCGCAAACCCAAAGGGCATTACCTTCATCTGCGCCGTCCGTCTTCCGTAAAGCGGCGCCTTATAAGACAGCACATGATCCTCCATGTAAGACATAGAGGAGCCACACAGAATCAGCATCAATTTAGAAGTATCTTTGTATTTATCAATTAAAAGCTGTAGCGTAGAGGCAAGACTTTTAAAAGAACGGGCCACATAAGGGTACTCGTCGATTGCCAGGATCAGGCGTTCTCTTTCCGCCATTTTGAAAACATATTCCAGCGCTGCCTGAAATGATAAAAAGGCGTTCTCTGTTTGAATGCCCGTCTCGCATTCCAGAATATTTCTGCTGAGGTTTTCCAAATTCTGCTTGGCATTACTCTCCACGCCCATGAAATAGATTGCCTTTTTGTCTCTGATAAACTGAGTGATGATCGCAGTTTTTCCCACACGGCGGCGTCCATAGATGACCACGAACTCAAACCTGTCAGACGCATATAATTTATTGAGCGAGTATAGTTCGCGCTCCCTGCCAATAAACATATCAAAACCTCCACATTTTGAGTAATCCTGACCATCTTCCCAGAAGGAAACAGCCAGATAAGTAATTTTACTCAGTATACTATAAAGCGGGATTTTAGTCAATTTTAATTTACTAATTTATAATTTACTAATATAGAGTCCTCAAAATACATCATCTGCTGAATCCCGCATGGTCACTAAATTTTAATTGATTATTGCTCTTCACTTATTTTGTAAATAGAAAAAGACCTCTATCTATGGTAAAATTCAGGTGTCCAATCCAAATCAAAACCAATGATACGGCATGGCTGCGCAGATAAACTGACAAACGAATCTATCACTGGAAATTGAACCATATCCGGTAATCCGGTTTTATTGCGGCAGAGGCAAAATGGAAAACTAAGGAGATGCGAATGTATAAACAGCACGATTGGTCAAGAAAAAAGGGTTTGCTGATGGTATTCTGTATTTATAGATAACGACTACGGTACTCCATATTCGGAAGTTTTTGCGCAGACTTTTACCGGTGACTTCGAATGCGGCGTACAGGTAACTGTAAACGGGAGCTTGGAGTTTGCTCTAAGCTAAGAAATTTTAACGGTTTCCAAACTCCAGGTATGCGGAAAAGAGGAGAAACATGGACAATAGCGCCCCCATATTTCGGTCACTGGAAATGATTGAAGAGAAGATTCTGGAAAAGCTGACTGCTGAGAAACTGGCGGAGAGCGTCCATTTTTCTAAGTATCACTACCAGCGCCTGTTCCGGGAGACGGTTGGAGAGAGCGTCATGCGGTATGTTACCAGGCGCAGGCTGGCTCTGGCGGCGGCAGAACTGGCGCAGACAAATGCCTCTGTTCTGGATATCGGGCTGAAATATGGCTATGAATCCCATGAGGGTTTCAGCCGAAGCTTTAAGGCATTTCTGGGGGTGACGCCCATGGAATACCGAAAGTATCACTTTGCCGTAAGCTCCCCTGTCACACGGAAGGAGAGATGTGTTATGATGTATTCCAAAACAACTGACGAGATCATCCGGGAGTTGAACGGACTGATCGTCCAGACCAGAGAAACGGCAGAATATACACGAAAAGAAGGGAAGAGCAGGAACGCGGAATCTTATGCCTCCTTCTGGGAGTGTATAGCTTCCAGAACGGAGTCCATGGCGGAAGAATTATCCCGGGCTCTGGAGCGTATAACAGCCATTGTGCGGCAGCCAGATGAAATAACGGTTCGGTTTGAGATAATAAAAGCCATAGAAGATGCCGCGTTTCAGGCCAATATCACGGTTCTACAGGTAAATCTGATGCTTTCCAGAGCAAAGCCCGAACATCAGAGGGCATATGATTCATTATGTGAAAAATACATTGACCTTGCTCAAAACGCCGGTATGAAGGCGGAGAAAATCGCAGCTTTTTTCAATGAACTGACTGCGTTGATCTTTCAGGATATGCGGAAGAATGCGCAGCAGGCATTGGAAAAAGCGATAGAAAAAGGCAGGACTGCCCTGGGGATGTTGAGTAAAGATTTTACGCTTCCCTATGCGTATATTGCGGATGAACTGGCGACGATCACCGATGAGCTTTCCAACCTGGCGCTGGAGGAGGTAACGGTCAGCCGACTGGAGGACTGTCTGCTGCGGCTGGATATTGTTGCCTTTGCGGCGGACATGGATGTGCTGCGCGCTTCCTCCCATGAACCGCTGTTTCAGGGAATATCAGATTTTAAAGAGCAGATGGTTCAGGCGATAGCACTGTTTCAGAGTCTGTCCCTGAATGCCTCACCGGTACCGGCAGTTTCGGAGGATTGTACCAGGCCGGAGAGTAAGAAATACAGGGATTTAGCCTTTCAGGAGGGCATCCTGCTGTTTTATCTCAAGGGGGAAATCCAGAAACTGGGACAGTTTCTGTCCCAGGGACAAAAGGCCGAGCTTGAAACCATCTGCGGCAGCTTAAGCAAAAGTATCGCATTAGCGGAACATGCGTCGGGCAAGGAGGAAACCGGCGGGATTGCAGGGGCTCTGCTACATGTTTGTGACCGGATGAGGAGCCTGGCCGATGATCTTGGTCCATATGGAGCGCCGCTCCGGTTCCTTGCGGAGGAGGTGAGCGGCCCTGTAAAACTATTATAAAAATTTGTCGATGTGAATTGTATTCTTCGATCTTAAAAAGTATGGGGCTGTCGCTTTAACGAATGAAAATTCGTGAAACGACAGCCCCTGAATTAACTTCTTAAGCCATATTAATACCGCAAAAACATCTGCAAAAAGCGATGAGACCGGATTCAGAAACGTATTCTTAATACTAGGATAACCCTTATTTCTTAAATAAAAATTTTTTTGATATGAGTTGTATTACTTATAAATCCGATATATAATAAAAGTGTGAATGTTATACACATAAAATTCAATATAAATGTGAAGGAGTGGATCCATGGAACGATTAATTTTGAATAAACTGCTGGATTGGAAAAATTCTCCCTACCGCAAACCTCTGATTTTAAAAGGTGTGCGTCAGGTGGGCAAGACATGGATTTTAAAAGAATTTGGCAGGCGCTATTATGAAAATACAGCCTACTTTAACTTTGACGAAAATGAGGAATATAAGCAGTTCTTTGAGACAACCAAAAATGTAGACCGCATCCTGCAAAATCTGATACTGGCCAGCGGTCAGATGATTACGCCGGAAAAGACCCTTATTATCTTTGATGAAGTGCAGGATTGCCCCAAGGTCATCAACTCCTTGAAGTACTTCTGTGAGAATGCTCCGCAGTATCATATCGCCTGCGCCGGTTCCCTGCTGGGCATTGCCCTTGCAAAACCCTCTTCTTTCCCGGTGGGCAAGGTCAACTTCATGCAGATCGATCCCATGACTTTCACAGAATTTCTGATTGCCAACGGTGACGAGAATCTTGCCCGGTATCTGGAAAATGTGGATACCATCGAACCGATTCCTGACGCTTTCTTCAATCCTCTATATGAGAAACTGAAGATGTACTACGTCACAGGCGGTATGCCCGAACCCGTATTGATGTGGACAGAGGCGCGGGATGTTTCCGCCATGCAGGAAACCCTGTCCGGAATCATCGGAGCATACGAGAGGGACTTTGCCAAACATCCTGATATCAGTCAGTTCCCGAAAATATCAATGATCTGGAAGTCCATCCCTTCTCAGCTGGCAAGGGAAAATAAGAAATTTCTTTACAAAGTTGTCAAAGAAGGCGCAAGGGCCCGTGAATATGAGGACGCTCTGCAGTGGCTGGTGGATGCCCGACTGGTGCATAAGATCTACCGCAGCAGCGCTCCCGGTCTGCCGATGGCCGCCTACGATGATCTGTCCGCATTTAAGATTTATCTGGTGGATGTGGGTCTGCTCCGTCGTCTGGCGCAGCTGGCTCCTACGGCATTTGGAGAGGGCAATCGCCTGTTTACTGAGTTCAGAGGCGCATTGACCGAAAACTTCGTGCTGCAAACCCTGACCACACAGTTTGAAGTGGTTCCCCGATACTGGACGCAGAACAATCCTCCTTATGAAGTAGATTTCCTGATTCAGCGTGAAAATGATATTTTCCCTGTGGAAGTCAAGTCCGAAACCAATACCACCGGCAAGAGTCTCCGGAAATTCAAGGAACTGTTCCCGGATAAAGTAAAACTCCGAGTCCGATTCTCTCTGAACAACCTGAAACTGGACGATGATGTTCTAAATATTCCTTTGTTCATGGCTGATCATACAGACCGATTGATCGGACTGGCACTGAGACAAGATTAATCATTAGTTTTTTCAAACTTCTTAAGCCATATTAATACCGCAAAAACATCTGCAGCAGGGCAGGCAGATGCATATAGGATCCCGGCAGACGAAACCGCCCGGACTCCTCCGGATCTTCCTCCGTCCACAAAAGCTGCAGGCAGCCGCGCACCGTCTCTTCGGGCAAATGGGCCTGCCGGGCAATCTCCGCCACGGATGCGTAGCCGTGGTCAAAGTCCCCTACGGTCAACTCATACAGAGCGTACAGGGTCTTCAGCACATTCACATCCCCCAGAGTCTGAAGTGTCTCACATATGGCGGCTATATCCCCACGGCTCATGGACTGATAGTATTTCTGGTCTGAAAAAAAGATGCCGTCTCGGATATGCGCCGTGGCCCCCTCCGGCTCGGAGCAGATGGACACGCCCCAGTTGTAGGGTTCTTTATCCAAGCCATATTGCTGCTCATCTCTCCATGGCAAATATCCCTTATAGCCTCCCGACACCGCTCCCTCGTGCAGCAATGTGGCAAATTTGAAGGCCAGAGAGAAACATTCCTCCTTCGCCGTCTCCCGGAACAGATCCTTGACGCCAAGGTAAAGGTCTCTCATGCCCTGCGTCCCGGCCACTCCCAGCAGTTCGTCCACCGTCACCTGAAAATACTCCGCCAGCCGGGGCAGCAGCGTGATATCCGGATAGCTCTGGCCACTCTCCCATTTGGACACGGCCTGGTTGGTCACACCCATGACCTGTGCCAGCTGCTCCTATGTGATCTGCTTTTCTCTGCGCAAAAAGGCCAGCTGCTCCCCCAAACGCAGTTCGTTTATATTCCTGTCTTCCATAGATTCCACTCTCCTTTTGTTGTTTTTTGCGGCCACATGCTTATCATAGCATAGGCCCTGGGGGCGCACAATGGAGGGATATTTGGAAGAGAACGGCCTTATTCCAACCAGCGGTTGGAAAAAAAATTTTTTAATTCCATTGACAACCTGTTCTTTTATGTCTATAATGTACTTGTACGATATGTACAATATAAAACAAAGGAGAATCTTGTGGAAATCATAATCAGCAGCAATACCAGCAAACCGATTTACGAACAGATCACTTCTCAGGTAAAAGCCATGATCATGAGCGGTGAACTGAAAACGGGCGATCCCATTCCCTCTATGCGGGCGTTGGCAAAGTCCATCCACGTGAGCGTCATCACGGTTCAGAAAGCCTACGAGGATCTACAGAGAGACGGATTTATCGAGACTACTGTCGGACGCGGCAGTTTCGTGTCGGCGCAGAACAAAGATTTTTATCAGGAGGAACAGCAGCGGCTGGCGGAGGAGCATCTGCAGCAGGCCGCCGAGATTGGACGGACCAGCGGAATATCACTGGGAAAGCTGGTGGAGCTCTTAACCATGTTTTATCAGGAGCCCAGCTAAGAAATGACAAGCGTTTTTTCAATTGTCAAGCTGGACACCTGTCAGGCTTGACAGGTAAAGTCGTGAAGGCGCACGAGAGCATCTATCATGAGTGTATTTTACGAATGATAGATGTCTCTCCAGTGTGTGCGCCGAAAGGACTTTACCCTTTAGAGCCATCGCGCAGCGATTAAAACAGCAAGGACCGACCGGTGCCCAGAGAATTTACGGACGATTGAGGCCGGAAATTGCTCTGCGGGAAAAGGCACCGGTCGGGCAGCAGCGGAACTTTTATATAGGAGGAATAGCTATGAGCAATATATTGGAAGTAGAGGATCTGACAAAGCAATATGCGGGTTTTAAACTGGATCATGTCTCTTTTTCTGTTCCCAAGGGCACCATCATGGGACTGATCGGCGAGAACGGCGCCGGAAAAACCACAACCATCAGCGCGATCCTTGATCTTATCCGCAAGGACGAGGGAACCGTCCGCTTTTGGGGACAGGAATTATCCTCTTCCAGGCAGTTTCGGGAAGACATCGGCGTTGTATTCGACGGCATTAATTTCTATGAGACACTGACTCCCGCCAAGGTAGGAAAAATATCCGGGGCCGCCTACAGGCAGTGGGACAGCTCTCTATATCGAAACTACCTCGACCGTTTCCAGCTCCCGGCGGACAGGGAGATCAAGTCTATGTCCAAGGGGATGAAAATGAAACTGTGTATCGCCATCGCCCTTTCTCACAGGCCGAAACTGCTGATTCTGGACGAGGCCACCGGGGGGCTTGACCCGGTCATGCGGGATGATATTCTCGACGTTTTTCTGGATTTTGTACAGGATGAGGAGCACTCCATTCTGATGTCCTCCCATATAACCAGCGATCTGGAAAAGATCGCCGACTATATCACTTTTATTCATCAGGGCAAAGTCCTCTTCTGCAAGACAAAGGATGAGCTGCGCTACCGCTACGGCATTATCCGCTGCGGCGCCACCGTTTTTGACCGGATCGACAGGGAGGAGATACTCGCCCTGCGCAAGGAGGATTATCAGTGGAACGTGCTGGTGGCCGACAGAGAAAAAGCCAGACGAAAGTATAAAGACGCCGTAGTGGACGACGCAACCATCGACGATATCATGCTGCTGTATGTGAAAGGAGAGCAAAACAGATGAAGAGCCTAATCTTAAAAGATTTATACAATATCGGACACAATGCCAAGTCCATGCTGTTTATCCTTGTGATACTAGCAATCGCCTTTATCCCCACTTCCGGCGTACCGGGATATATCTTTACGTGCTCGATCCTGTGCGGCATGATGATCGTGACCACCTTTTCCTTTGACGATCATTCCAACTGGATCCGGTACGCCATGGTAATGCCTGTTTCCAGAAAGGAGCTGGTGGGCGCGAAATATGTGGTGTTGGCAATCTTCTGCGCCATCGGCAGCCTGTTCGGGCTGGTGGGGGGCCTTATAGGAGGACTGATCATGGGCAAAGTCACCCTGACCCCTGCGGGTATGGGAGAACTGCTGTTCCTGACTTTGGCTGCGTGGGGGATATCCCTCTTTTTCGGCACTATATCCATCCCCCTCGTGTTCAAATTCGGGGCGGAAAAGGGCCGCTTACTGCTGTTTGTATCTTTCCTCCTTCCGTCGGCAGTCTGCTTTGGAATATACCAGCTGCTGCTTTTATTGGGGAAAGAACAGGCTGACCGGCTGCTATCCCTTCTGATTTACTGCTCTCCTGTGATCGCCCTGGCCTGGTGCTATGGGATGTACCGGATCAGCTGTCGGATCTTCTCGAAACGGGAACTGTGACCGTCTCCCGCGGTTTCCGCCAGAGCTGGTCACCGGGGCATCGTCTGACTAGGATAAAAGGGGTGCATTGGCGGCTCTGGCCTGCGGGATTGTCGGCGATCAGACGCAGGATCGCCGACTCCGGCCGGTTTCGGAGGGGCAGACTCCTCCCCAAAAGCTCGATTCCCATGTCATTGGCGTCCACGATCGCCATGACGACGCCCGTTTTCCGCCAGACCTCGTCACAGACCCTGTCTGGCTCGCTGGGAATGCGAATGCCGATATGGGCATATTCCGAGATGTCTTCCCCGTAAAAACCGTCCAACCCCCTGATCTCCCCGCCCAGCATGTCATAGAAGGTCCCGTGAACTCCCCGCAGCCCGTCAAAGCCCGCGCAGGCAGCCGCCCGCAGGACTTTTTTCAGACCGCAGTAGTTGATGGCGAACTGCATCTTCATGGGCAGTCCCATACCCGGTCCCGCGGGAGTCCGCCGGACAAAACGGCACAGGATCCTGGCCCATATACCGGGCCTGACCTCCTCTTCCGTAACGATCCTTCCCTGACACAGAGCAATGACTTTCTCGCTGGAAAACAGGACGTCCCCCGGCCGGTATATGGGTTTTACATACTTTTCAATAAGGTCGATATAACTCTCGCCGATCTGCACAAAATGCGTTTTGATGGCATGGCGGGCATAGACTGCGCCGCCTATCGATATGGAGACTTTTTTCCCTTCATTCGCGTAAAAATCTGTATATTCCATAGACGGATTCTCCTCGGTGATTTTTTTCTACCATAGCAAGTTTACCTCTAAATCACCTTTAAGATATCCGTCTTACAAAGACATTTTAAGTCATATCCGTACTGTTCTCCCTTTTCTCCGACAGTTTCCGCTCAAACCGGTCCTTGCGGGTGTCCGTGGGAACAGGGGTGGGATATTTCCCGTCGAAACAGGCGCTGCAATAGCCGCAGCCGCCGATCAGGGCATGCAGCTGTGTTACCGGCAGGTAGCCCAGACTATCCGCGCCAATGATCTGCGCCGTCTCAGCCACGCTGTGATGGCAGGCGATCAGGTGCTCCCGGGAATCTATGTCCGTTCCATAGTAACAGGGATGCAGAAAGGGCGGTGAGGATATCCGCATATGGACCTCACTGGCTCCCGCCTCCCGCAGCAGCCGCACGATGCGCCCGCTGGTGGTTCCCCGCACGATGGAGTCGTCCACCAGCACCACTTTCTTACCTCTGACGCTCTCTTCTATGGCGCTGAGCTTGATACGCACCTGATCCAGCCGGGCATTCTGTCCGGGAGAGATAAAAGTCCTGCCGATGTACTTGTTTTTGATCAGCCCGATTCCATAGGGGATCCCGGATTCCATGGAAAATCCCAGAGCGGCGTCCAGCCCGGAATCCGGCACTCCCACCACCAGGTCGGCAGCCGCCGGGTGCTGCCGGGCGAGTATTTTTCCCGCCCGGATTCTTGCGCCGTGGACGGATACTCCGTCTATCACCGAGTCCGGCCTGGCAAAATATATGTATTCAAATATACAGAGTTTCCTGGGCCGCCTGCCGCAGTGTTCCCGCCGGGATACAACGCCCTCCGGCCCGAACACCAGGATTTCTCCCGGCTCCAGATCCCGCACGAACTCGGCTCCCACGGCCTGCAGGGCACAGCTTTCGGAGGCCGCCACATACAGCCCCTCCGGGGTGACGCCATAGCACAGGGGACGGAATCCGTAGGGATCTCTGGCGCAGATCAGCTTTCTGGCGGACATCAGTACCAGAGAATAAGCGCCCTCCAGAGAGTTCATGGCGGCGCTCAGCGCATCCTCGATGGAGGGAGTCCTCAGCCTCTCCCTTGTGACGATATAGGCGATCGTCTCCGTATCGCTGGTAGTATGAAAAATAGCTCCGGAGAGTTCCAGAGTGTTGCGGAGATCGGCGGCATTACTGAGGTTGCCGTTGTGGGCCAGCGCCATCTTTCCCTTCTGGTGATTGACCTCGATGGGCTGGCAGTTGTTGCGGTTATTGCCCCCCGTGGTCCCGTAGCGCACATGCCCCACCGCCATATTGCCATGCGGCAGCCGAGACAAAGTATCCGCGGAAAACACCTCGCTGACCAATCCCAGATCTTTATAGGAAGAAAACACCCCATCGTCGTTCACCACGATACCGCAGCTCTCCTGTCCCCGGTGCTGCAGGGCATACAGCCCATAATAAGCCATGCCCGCCACATCCGCGGGCTGGGGGCTGATCACACCGAACACACCGCACTCCTCATGTATACTCATGCTTATCCCTCCGCATATCACAAACTTCCCTCTGCATGCATAACATGAGCTACGCTCATGTTACTGCGCAAATACGTATATGAAAGTCGAAGACTTTCATACTTAGCCTGTAATACTGTTCCAATATGTATGACAATTGAAAGACAGCTTTTTGCCGGTACCGCATAACAACTTGTCTCGCAAACGCCTAACCTAAGTAGTTTGAACGGAATGCTCCGCTGCCGCGCCGACAAATCCCTTAAACAGCGGGTGCGGGCGGTTGGGACGGCTCTTAAACTCAGGATGATACTGCACGCCCACATAAAACGGGCGGTCTGTCAGCTCTACCGTCTCCACCAGCCTGCCGTCCGGCGATGTGCCGCTGAGCGTCAGCCCTTTTTCCTGCATTAGCTGCCGGTAATCATTGTTGAACTCATAGCGGTGTCTGTGCCGCTCGCTGATCTGCCTTGTCCCGTAGCAGCGTTCCATGGTGGTGCCGGGCACGATCTCGCAGGGATAGGCCCCCAGCCGCAATGTGCCACCCTTGTCGATATCACCGCTCTGTCCGGGCATAAAATCAATGACCTTGTGGGCACACTGCTCGTCAAACTCCCCGGAGTTGGCGTCCTTTATGCCCGCCATGTCTCTGGCGTATTCCATCACCGCGATCTGCATGCCCAGGCAGATGCCAAAATAGGGCAGTCCCATCTCTCTGGCGTATCTGGCAGCCAGAATCATCCCTTCGATGCCCCGACTGCCAAATCCGCCGGGCACCAATATACCGTCCAGACCTTTAAGTCTCTCCTCATAATTGCCCGCCGTCAGTTCCTCCGAGTCGATCCAGTGGATCTCCACATGGACACGATGAAAAAATCCCGCGTGGCGCAGCGCCTCCGCCACCGACAGATAGGCGTCGTGCAGCCCCATATATTTGCCCACCAGACCGATATGTACATTTTTCTCGGGATGGCGGCTCTGCTCCACCATCTGCGTCCATTCTCCCAGTTCCGGCTCCGGGGCGTCTATGCCCAGTTCCCGGCAGACAACCGAGGAAAAGCGGGACTTTTCCAGCATCAGCGGCGCCTCGTACAGATTGGGCAGAGTGATATTTTCTATCACACAGTCCGGCTTGACATTACAGAACAGGGAGATCTTTTTGAATATCCCCTCTTCCAGCGGCTCGTCGCAACGCAGCACGATCAGGTTGGGATTGATGCCCATACCCTGCAGTTCCTTGACGGAATGCTGGGTGGGTTTGGATTTGTGTTCATCCGAGCCCCGCAAAAACGGCACCAGTGTCACATGAATAAACAGGCTGTTCTCCCTGCCTGCCTCCAGAGAGATCTGACGCACCGCCTCGATAAAGGGCTGGGACTCGATATCCCCGATGGTGCCTCCGATCTCGGTGATGACCACGTCCGCATCGGTCTTTTTTCCCACGCTGTAGACAAATTCCTTGATCTCGTCGGTGATATGGGGAATCACCTGCACTGTGGAGCCCAGATATTCCCCTCTGCGCTCCTTGTTCAGTACGTTCCAGTAGACCTTGCCGGTGGTCAGATTGGAGTAGCGGTTTAGATCCTCATCGATAAATCGCTCGTAATGCCCCAGATCCAGGTCTGTCTCCGTCCCGTCCTCGGTCACATACACTTCGCCATGCTGATAGGGACTCATGGTACCGGGATCCACATTGATATAGGGATCCAGTTTCTGGGCCGCCACCTTAAGCCCTCTGGCTTTGAGGAGCCGACCCAGAGATGCCGCCGTGATCCCCTTGCCCAGGCCGGACACCACGCCGCCCGTTATAAAGATATATTTTGTCATAGTATCCTCTCTCCCGCATATCGCAAGCTTGCCCGCGATACTGCCTTGATTCTCCCCTTTATTCTCCGCTGGCCCCATAGTTCGCCAGCACCCGGGCAGAGGGGTCGTCAACGTCGCACCCTTCCCAGGACTTGTTGGGCATCCAGAAATCTACAACCATCCCGCTCTGTCCCGGATAATATTTTTCAAAGATCTCCCGATACAGCAGGGATTCTTTGGTAAAAGGCCGGGCATGGTCGTAAGCCATGCGTTTCTCCTCGTACTGCTCCTCGGTGTAGAGGCTCTGGGCGTACTCTTTCAGGTGATCCACCATGGAATGTCCCACCGCGTCGGAGAACGCCGCCTTTTCCCGCCACAATATCTCATCCGGCAGATATCTGCCCTTCTCAAAGGCATGGCGCAGCAGATATTTTCCCTTACCGTAAGTGTTCAGCTTTTTCTCCGGGTCTACGGCCATCACATATTCCACAAAATCCAGATCGCCAAAAGGCACTCTGGCCTCCAGTGAGTTCACGGAGATACAGCGGTCGGCCCGGAGTACATCATACATATGCAGCTCCCGGATCCTCTTTTGGGCCTCCCGCTGAAATTCCTCCGCTGAGGGAGCAAAATCCGTGTATTTATAGCCGAACAGCTCGTCAGATATCTCTCCTGTCAGCAGAACCCTTATATCCGTCTGCTCATGGATGGCCTTGCAGACCAGATACATGCCGATGCTGGCCCGAATGGTGGTGATATCAAAGGTACCCAGCAGATAAATGACTTCTTCCAGCGCGGCCAGCACGTCCTCTTTGGTAATGATCACTTCCGTGTGCTGACTGCCGATATAGTCCGCCACCTCCTTGGCATATTTCAGGTCGATGGCGTCCTCGCTCATACCTATGGCAAAGGTGCGGATGGGCGCGGCGCTCTGCCTGGCCGCCACCGCGCAGACCAGCGAGGAATCCAGCCCTCCGGAGAGCAGAAAACCCACTTTGGCGTCTGCCACCAGACGCTTTTCGATGCCCGCCGACAGCTTATCGTGTATATTTTTACACACCGTCTCCAGATCGTCCTCACAGACAGTCTCCACTTTGGCCATATCCCGGTAACAGATAAATTCTCCGTTTCTATAATAGTGCCCCGGAGGAAAGGGGCGGATCTCTTCACACAGACCCACCAGATTCTTGGCCTCGCTGGCAAAAAGGATCGTCCCCTCCCGGTCGTATCCGTAATAAAGCGGGCGGATACCTATGGGATCCCGGGCGGCGATGTATTCCCGCGTCTCCCCGTCATAGAGGATGCAGGCAAACTCCGCGTCCAGCATCCGAAACATCTCCGTGCCGTATTCCCGATACAGGGGCAGCAGGATCTCACAGTCCGAGTCGCTCCGGAAAGCGTACCTGTCCGAGAGCGACTCCCTTATTTTCTCAAATCCGTATATCTCACCGTTGCACACCAGATAGCTCTCTCCCAGAGAAAAGGGCTGCATACCCGCCGGGGTGAGTCCCATAATGGCAAGCCTGTGAAACCCCAGCAGCCCGTTCCCGGTATCCACGATCCGGCTGTCGTCCGGCCCTCTGGAAAGGGTTCTGTCAAACCCTTTCCGAAATGTATCCAGAGCGGCGTTACTGCCGCAATAACCCATGATCGAACACATGTTGAACCTCCGTTATTTTGCTTAAACGACAGTAACCCACCGTTTTCGTATTTTATCGCACTCCAAAGAGCAGATCTCCGTATGTAGGGAACGGCCAGTAGCTCTTCGCTGTGAGCGTCTCCGCCTCGTCGCAGGGGATGCGCAGCTCATTCATCCCCGGCAGGATGCTGTCGCGAACCACATAGCTCTGTGCCGTGATGTCTTCCGCCCTGTGCAGGGATACGATAGCCGACTCCAGTTCCTCTATCTTTACCGAGATCCGTTCCGTCAAAACGGACAGTTTTTTCACCAGCTCCGTCTCATAGCCGCAGGCGATACCCGCATCCAGCGCCTTTTTAGCGGCGGCAGTCTGTGCCACTTTCAAGGTGTAGCTCTCAATGGCCGGTATGATCTGGGTTCTGGCCATATCTACCATGGTACCCGCCTCGATCAGCACGGTCTTGCAGTAGTTCTCCAGCATGATCTCGCATCTGGACTTAAGCTCGGCCTCGGAGAACACCTTATGAGAGGTGAGCATCTTCACATTTTTCTCATCCAGCAGATGGGGCATACAGTCCGGAGTGGTGCGGTAATTCAGCAGACCCCTCTTTTCCGTGGCCTCCTTGATCCATGCATCGTCATAGCCGTTGCCGTTGAAAATGATGTTCTTGTGATCCTTGATGGTCTTGCGGATCATCTCATGGAGCGCTGTCTCAAAGTCCTCCGCCCCCTCCAGTCTGTCGGCATAGATCTTCAGGCTCTCCGCCACGGCGCTGTTCAGCATCATGTTAGCGCAGGCGATACTGTTGGAGGAACCCAGCATACGGAACTCAAACTTATTGCCGGTAAAGGCAAAGGGCGAGGTGCGGTTGCGGTCTGTGGTATCCCGGTTGAACTTGGGCAGTACATTCACGCCCAGTTTCATCTGGGTCTTCTCCACGCCGCTGTAGGGCTGACCCGACTCGATGGCTTCCAAAACGGCGTTCAGCTCATCCCCCAGGAAGATGGATACCACGGCGGGAGGCGCCTCATTCGCGCCCAGACGATGGTCGTTGCCCGCGGTAGCCACCGAGAGACGGAGCAGATCCTGATAATCGTCCACCGCTTTGATCACGGCGCACAGAAACAGCAGAAACTGCGCGTTCTCATAGGGAGTCTCGCCGGGAGAGAGCAGGTTCACCCCTGTGTCCGTGGCCAGGGACCAGTTGTTGTGCTTGCCGCTGCCGTTGACGCCCGCAAAGGGCTTTTCGTGGAGCAGACAGACCAATCCGTGCTTTGCCGCCACTTTCTGCATGATCTCCATGGTCAGCTGGTTATGGTCTGTGGCGATGTTGGTGGTGGTGTAAATAGGCGCCAGCTCATGCTGCGCGGGAGCCACTTCGTTGTGCTCGGTCTTGGCCAGGATGCCCAGTTTCCAGAGCTCGTCGTTCAACTCCTCCATGTAGGCAGCCACCCGGGGCTTGATCACACCGAAATAGTGATCCTCCATCTCCTGGCCCTTGGGGGGTTTGGCGCCAAACAGCGTCCTGCCGGTAAAACGCAGATCCGGACGCTGGTCGTACATCTCCTTCGTGATCAGAAAATACTCCTGCTCCGGTCCCACGGAGGTGCGGACACATTTCACCGAATCGTTGCCGAAGAGCCGCAGGATACGCAGGGCCTGCCTGTTCAGCGCCTCCATGGAACGCAGCAGCGGCGTCTTCTTATCCAGAGCCTCGCCGCCGTAGGAGCAGAACGCGGTGGGGATACACAGGGTCTTTCCCTTGATAAAAGCATAGGAGGTAGGGTCCCATGCGGTGTAGCCCCTGGCCTCAAAGGTAGCCCGCAGACCGCCGGAGGGGAAGGAGGAGGCGTCCGGCTCGCCCTTGATCAGCTCCTTGCCGGAGAACTCCATGATCACGCCGCCGTCGGGGGACGGGGAGATAAAGCTGTCGTGTTTCTCCGCCGTTATTCCGGTCAGGGGCTGGAACCAATGGGTATAGTGGGTGGCGCCATGGGCCACAGCCCAATCCTTCATGGCCGCGGCGACCGCATTGGCAACGCTGATATCCAGTTTTGCACCCTCGTCGATGGTTTTTTTCAGGGACTGATAGACCTTGGCGGACAGGCTGGCTTTCATCACTCTGTCGTCAAACACCAGACTTCCAAAATAATCCGATACTTTTTCCATAACACACTCCTCCTCTTTTTTGCTGTGTTTTTTTCAAAATAGCTTGCCAAAAAATAAAGAAAAGGCGTCCTTGAGCACATCACTCAAAGACACCTTTGCCTTTCATATCCTGCATTATGCACCACGGCGGGGGATTTGTCAAGTACTGTTTTTCAAAACTTGTCGGGGACAATCTTTATTTCCGCTGTTTTCAGGACTTGACAAAGGGGGAAAAGCGGGTGTAAAGTACTGATAAGTGAGCAAGGGCGTTCATTTTGGTGCGAAACCGCGTTTGTTTTTGTGCCGAAATGAGCGCCCTGTCGGCGAGTAATAATATGTTTGGTTGCTTTATAATATAGATTGGGAAAGCGAGGCAGGATTATGAAGTATTCGGCGCAGGAGGTTATGCAGTATGTAGAGGAAGAGGATGTGAAGTTCATACGTCTTGCTTTCTGTGATGTGTTCGGCAGACAGAAAAATATTTCCATTATGCCCCAGGAACTGCCCCGGGCTTTTGAACACGGAATCGCCTTTGACGCTTCCTCTGTGGCAGGGTTCGGGGATGAGGCCCACTCGGATCTGCTGCTGCACCCGGAGCCGGACACGCTGATGCAGCTGCCCTGGAGACCGGAACACGGCCGGGTGGTGCGCATGTTCAGCAGTATCTCCTACCCGGACGGCAGACCTTTTGAGTGCGATACCAGAAGTCTGCTCAAGCAGGCCATAGAGGAGGCGGAAAAGTATCACCTTCGCTTTGATTTCGGAGCGGAACAGGAATTTTATCTCTTTACATTGGACGAGAACGGAAAAGCCACAAAGATTCCCTATGATGAGGCAGGCTATATGGACATTGCTCCTGATGACAGAGGCGAAAATATCCGGCGTGAGATTTGTCTGACCTTGGAACAGATGGGCATTCGCCCGGAAAGTTCCCACCACGAGGAAGGCCCCGGTCAAAATGAGATCGATTTCCGCTATTCGGACGCCCTCACCGCCGCCGACAATGCCATGACTTTCCAGAACGTGGCCCGGATCGTGGCCCACAGGAACGGGCTGGCTGCGGATTTCAGTGCAAAACCTCTGGCAGATAAACCGGGAAACGGATTCCATATCAATATCTCCGTGAACACGGGGGATGCGGATGCTCCCCTAAGAGCTGTGATTGCCGGCATTATGGATAAGATACGGGAGATGACCCTGTTTCTGAATCCCACGGAAAACTCCTATGAGCGTTTCGGCAGGAACAAGGCTCCCCGGTATATCTCATGGTCTGCGGAAAACCGCTCCCAGCTGATCCGTATGCCTGCGCTGGCAGGCGGGAATCCCCGGGCAGAGCTGCGCTCTCCGGACCCCGGAGCCAATCCCTATCTGGCTTTCGCCCTGCTCATCCATGCCGGATTGGGCGGTATAGCCGTCGCTCAACCGCTCCCTGAGGCTGTAAACAGCAACCTGTATACGGCGGATCCAGATCTGCTGCGCAACCTGCGGCAGCTGCCCGGCAATCTGGAGGATGCCCGCAAAGCGGCTCGTGAAAGCGACTTTATCAAGTTCCACATACCTGCCGCCATATTGGATGCCTACTGTGGGAAACAGAATATATAAGTTGGATGTATCCCATCAAATTACCGATTCAGCATTGACACAGAAGTTTGAACCCGGACAGCAGATCCGTAGAGCACAGCGGAAGGAGGGAAAGTATAATGAGTTTGGAGCAACGCATATACAGCGTTCTTGTGGTTTCCGCAATGGACAATTTTAACTCGGCACTGGCATCACTGCTCCCCGAGGCCTCCTACTCTCCGATCCAGACGGTTTCCAACGTCAGCACCGCCAAAAGATTACTGGCAGAACGGGACTACGACTTTGTGATCGTCAACTCTCCACTGCCGGACGATCCGGGCATACGGCTGGCTATTGATTCCTGTGCAGCCAGCGGGACAGTAACGCTGCTGCTGGTAAGATCCGAATCCTATATCAGCGTTTACGATAAGGTGGTGGTTCACGGAGTCTTTACTCTGGCAAGACCCATATCCCGGCAATCCCTGCTGCTGGCGCTGGGCTGGATGGCCAGCGCCAGGGAACGTCTGCGGAAGATTGAGAAAAAGACCCTGTCTATTGAAGAAAAAATGGAGGAGATACGTCTAGTGAACCGGGCAAAATGGCTGCTGATCAGCGAACTTAAGATGGATGAGCCCCACGCCCACCGCTACATCGAAAAACAGGCCATGGATATGTGTGTCCCCAAGCGCCGGGTGGCCGAAGAAATCATACGCACCTATTCATAAAAAAGTCTATAAATACGCTTTACATTATCCCTTGATCCCATGCGCCACGGCGCATATTTTGTTCAGTAGAGTTAAATGCGGAGCATTTTACTCATTATTCCATCAAAAATCAGCAGCACCACCAGAAACACAAGATTACTCACGGTGAAAATGCCGATATAAGCTCCCTTACGGCCGCCCTCCTCCTTTGCCACATATTTATAGGAGATCAGGCTTGCCATGGAGGCGATCAGGGTTCCCAGACCGCCCAGATTGGTACCGATGATCAGTCCCCTGTAGTTGTCTGTAAATCCGGACAGCAGCAGGGCTGCAGGGACATTGCTGATAATCTGGCTGGCGGCGACAGCGGCGTACGTCTCCCGCCCCGTCACCACATTCTGTAGAAAATCCCGAAAGACAGGTATCCTTCCCATATTTCCAATAAAGATGAAAAATCCCACAAAGGTCAGCAGCAGAGAGTAGTCCACTTTTCTCAGTACCTTTCTGTCCGTGACCGACACCGTAACCAGAACCGCCGCCAAAGCCGCCTGCCAAGGCAACACATGGGCCACTGCCAGCAGACACAGGCCAAACAGCGTCAGATATGCAACCAACCTGAGAATGGCTGTCTTGCCACTTTCCCCGCTCTCCCCACTTTCCAAGCTCATGCCTGATATCTGCCGCGGCTCCAGACGCCCGCGCCCGCCCCCTCCCAGGATCAATGCCCACCCTGTCAAAAGGAGGAGGGAGAGCAGGGTATAAGGCAGCATAAGCCAGACAAACTCTCCGATGGACACCTCTGCTTTTCCATAGAGATACAGATTTTGAGGATTGCCTATGGGCGTCAACATACTTCCCAGATTGGCGGCGATGGTCTGCATGGCTATCAGCGGCAGAACAAGCTTACATCGCTGCTCTTCCCCCATCATTCCCAGCACTGTGAATGTAAAGGGCACAAAAGTGATCAGCGCCACATCGTTGGTGATCAGCATACTGGAGAAAAAGCAAAGCAGCACGAGGATCAATATCAGGCCACGGCGGCTCTTTACCCTGCCAAGCAGCCCCTGGGCGATCCGGTGCAGCAGACCCAGTTTTTGCAGTCCCGCCATCACGCTCATCAGACTGAACAGGATCGCCAGTGTCCGATAATCTATGTATCCGGCATACTCCCGGTCAGGCGGGATCACAAAGGCCGATAAGACCGCCAGCAACAGAGCAGCACACAGTACAATCTCTTTTTTAATAAATGTAAGCAGCTTTTTCATATATTTTCCCTACCATATGTGTATCTATCAGTAAAATATTCCCATCTGCCCTCCGAGTTTTGATAAAGGGGTTCGGCTGGTTTTTACAATACCGTACATTTTTATATTATAACAGTCCCTGCCAGCTGTGGGCAATAACCAAATTTCCTGACTTTTCATATATAAATTTCTTGATTTATCATGTATATCCGCCTCATCTAAATTTTTGCTTTATCTGATATAATATTTTTCTTGACATATAGGTAACTTGTTGCTATAATTTATTTACGTAACAAGTTACTTGATGAAGGGGTTTATTATGAACATAGAGGAACTTACCACCAGATTTTCAGGCACCACAGAAAACCAATGTAAAGCTATTTTCAGCACGTTATTTATTGCCGGAAATAAACTGCAGACCCTTTTTGACAAACGTATTCCCCAAGTGTCCCTGAAACAGTTTATGTTATTAACCATCGCCAGACAATCCAAAGAACCGTTGACATTTACCCAATTGGGCGAGCTGTTAGGCTGTTCCAGACAAAATATAAAAAAGTTAGCCGATGTTCTGGCAAAAAAAGGCTTTATCACTATTCATCAAAGTCCTTCCGACACAAGGGCCATGTGCATTTGTCCGACGGAAAAGGCAAATGCATATTTTCAGGAGGATTTTTCCCAATATCAGGAGGAACTGCAGTATCTCTTTGAAGTATATTCGGCCAAGGAGATTGAGACGCTTTTTACACTTCTATCCCGGCTATACGCAGGAATAGAAAATTTGGAGAAGGAGACTCGTGAAGATGAAAACAATCGTAATTTATAACTCACAGACCGGATTTACAGAGAGATACGCCCAATGGATCGCGGAGGCTGCAGGAGCTGACTGTCTGGAATTATCAGCAGCGAAAAAGAAAGACCTGACAGCATATGGAACCATCATTTTTGGTGGCTGGGCATGTGCGGGCAGCATCAGCAAACTGAGTTGGTTTAAGAGCAACATGGACAAATGGCCGGATAAGAAACTGATCGTTTTTTGCGTTGGGGGAGGTCCGATAGACAGTCCGGAGATCGAGCCTGCCCTTCGGCAGAATTTCAAAGAAACAGATCTTGGAAGAGTGAATGTTTTTTATTGCCCGGGCGGGATGAATTATGAAAAAATGTCCGCTCCGTCAAGGCTTATGATGAAAATATTCATCAAAACACTCAAGGCTAAGAAGAACAGGACAGAGTCGGAGGAGGAAATGGTCAAGATTATGTCCGCGTCCTATGATATCTCGGACAAAAAATATATCCAACCGATCTTAAGGTGTTTGGAGGAGTAAGCCCCCCTCAGCATTGTCCTATTTTGTCTCTGAAATCTGCAATATCCGTCGCATGGGCCGCCGCTTTAAGCCACTTTCGCAGAATATCCATATTCTCCTCAGCATAGATGCGGGCGCGGATATCATCCGGAATCGAACTATGTTCTTCCAGCAAATCTAAGATCGACCGTCTACTGCTTTCTACAAGTCCCTCCGCACGACCATCTGCAAGTCCTCTTTCATGGCCCTCCTTATATGCGTCTTCCTTGATCGCTTGTTCCAGAGCCCATTGATCCCTCTGATTCTTTAGCCGAAGTTCATACCTTGCTTTTAGATATCTGCGCAGATTCATCGTCCTCACCTCTTCTATTGCTCTTGCCACACCCGCATTCCCACTATGCATATTCTCCAGCTCCTCCCTGCTGCCTATCTGCAGCAGACGTATCCAGTCGTCCAGTCTGCCGCCGGTCAGTTCTTTATTCAGTTCAATGATATGTACCTCAAATTGATCTGAATATAATCTGCCATCCTCATCCCGCAGACGGTATATCTTATGATAGCCGGGATGCCTGTCTCCGGGAAAGTCCAAGATATCAATCACAATGCACTTTTTAAGTTGCTCGTAGGATTGACCGCTATGCAGGCCGTCCGTATATATCTTGGCCAGATAATACAGACCGCGCTTATCCCAATAGGCAAGCCGCCGTATCTGCAATTCGACATTGATCCGACGGTCGTCGTTCAGCAGCATCCGCACATCCAAAATACATTGTTTTTCCTTCTGGCTACGCTTACTCAGGAAAGAATTCTCCAGGCGCACAGACTTGATATCCTTCAGCGGGATACCGAGTACATCACTGATAAAATGCCTGCGCACCTCTTCGTTGCGCATCAGTTCCCTGAATGCAACGGCGTTATACCGCAGCTTTGTTGTACTGTCGCACAGGAGATGACACAGGTATCGTTTCTCTGATATCCTTTGAAAATCTCCCGCTTTTTAATTGTAGTGTTTTGAATTTAAAGCATAGATTTTCTGATATCATGAAAAGTGAATTGCTTTACAATATGTAATAAGAAATATATGCTCTAAAGATAAATTAGCACATTCAGAGATGGATTGCAAGATAATTTTTTACATAATGCCTGATATTATTTACTTTTTTATATTACCTTGAGCTGTTGAAAAAGGGAAAGCTGTTTCGCCTCCCCTTTTTCTTCGTCAGCACATTCGCCTGTATCATCGCCGGCAAATCCCCATATCGAGACCAGATATCACTGATAATACTCTGCCTGAGCCTGCCACAGACGCCGGTAGGCTCCCTCCTCCAGGACCAGACGTTCATGAGATCCCAACTGTATCAGACGCCCCCGGTCAAGTACCGCCACGCGGTCACAGAATCTACAGGTGGACAGCCGGTGGCTGATGGAGATCAGGATACGACCCTTTTCCTCGAACCCCTCCCGATTGCGCAGCAACTGTTCATAGATCTCCGCTTCTGCGTAAGGGTCCAGCGCCGCTGTGGGTTCGTCCAGTATCAGTATGGCGCCGTCTTTGTACAAAGCTCTTGCGATGGCCGTCTTCTGCGCCTCTCCGCCCGAGAGTTCCGTACCGTCCTCTTCATAATCCGTGAAGAGAGCCTGTTCCAATCCCTTGGGCAGCGTGTTCAGCTTACCTCCCAGTCCCGCCCGGACCAGCGCAGTCTCCGCTCGCTCCCTGTCATACCCACGGGCGGCAGCCACATTGGAGCCCAGGGAGAACGCAAACAGAGAAAAATCCTGAAACACCGTGGATAAAAGCGCTCTGTAGCTTGCCGCGTCATATGTCCAAATATCCTTCCCGTTTAACAGAATCTGTCCTTGTGTAGGGCGGTAAAGACGACACAGCAGTTTGATTAGCGTTGTCTTTCCACTGCCGTTCTCTCCCACGACTGCCAGCTTTTCTCCCGCACGCAGCGTTAGACAGACATCCCGCAGCGCATAGCTCTCCTCGCTGCCCGGATAACAAAAGCTCACATGCTCAAAACGTATCTCGCGCACCTCCTCCGCCGTTTGGAGCGCTTGGTCCTTATCGGCGCTTTCTTCCGGCAGATCCATATAAGCAAAGTAGTTGATCAGATGGGTGTTATTGTTGCGCAGATCAGTAAATGTCTCCGCGATATTGCTGACGGAAAGGATCAGCGTGGTAATGGCCGAGTACAACACCAGAATGTCCCCCACGGGGATATGTCCCTCCAGAGCCTGGGCCGCCGTCAGAACATATATGGCCACCCCGCATATGCCTACGCACAGCAGTTTCACGCTGCCGCAGATACTGTCCGCTCTCAGTTCTTTCCGCTTTCCCCGGGCAAACGGCTCGTAACACCTCTTTCCGCTCTCCTCCAGGATCAGGCGGCTCTGCGCAAAGATCCGTATGTCCATCCCCATATCTTCATCCGGCAGATAATTCATCGTGTAATAGTCCCCGTACCGCTGGTATACGGCTCCCTTCAAAAAGGTCTGATAACCTGCGTCCCAGCGCCGGGCGGTCATACTGCAGGATACCCAGATGCATACCGCCGCCAGAAGAGCCATCACCGTTAAAACCCCCGGCGCAAGCCCGGCCCCATAACGGACAAACAGCAGCAGGGCTACGCTCCCTGCGCTCAGGCCGCCGCACAGGCTCTCTGTATCCCAGTACAGACTGGCCATTCCCGCTCCTGAGACATTAATGCTGCCTGATACCTGTTCCCGCAGCTGCCGCGCTTTATCGCTCTCCAGTGTCTCATAGGGGAGATCATAGGCTTTGTCCGTCAGATGGATCTCATGGGCGGAAAACAGGTCGCTGCATCCCACGGAGATCCGGGCCTCCAAAATGCTTTTGAGCGACATAAGAAGAAAGGTCGTCAGAACCGATGCCGCTACATAAAAGAGCAGTTTTTTCAGATTCCTGTCACCCGTCAGTTCTCCCAGTATACCCGCCATGGCCACGGTGGCTACACAGGGGATGAGCGCTCCCAGCACACTTTTCCCCGCAACGTATCCCAACTGGTTCGGCAGAATGCGTTCAAACTCCCCAAGACCTCTGTGTATTATTTTTACATCCTCACCCAAAGTACGTCCGTTTTTATTCCATCCCATATCTACACCTCCCCGGTATCTTCCTGATAGTATCTGCTCTGTATCCGAAACAGCTCTGCGTACTTGCCCCCAAGGGCCAGCAGCTGCTCATGGGTGCCGCACTCCGCAATGCGCCCCTTCTCCAGCAGGATGATACGGTCGCAAAACCGGGTGGAAGCCAGTCTGTGAGAAATGAATACGGCTGTCTTACCCTCCGTAAATCTCCGGTACTGCTCATATACAGTCTGTTCCGCCAACGGGTCCAACGCGGCGGTAGGTTCATCCAGCACCAACACCGGCGCGTCCTTGTACAGCGCCCGGGCCAGTAACAGCCGCTGCATCTGGCCGCCGGAAAGTTCCGTCCCCTGCTGCGCAATACGCTTGTTCAAACAGGTATCCACTCCCTGGGGCAGGGACCGGACCTTCTCTTCCAGCCCGGCTGCCCGGATACATTTCCATAAGCGCGCCGTGTCCATATCGTCGGTGATGTTCAGCGCAATATTGTCCGCGACGCTCACCGGCAGTACTCCTGAGTTTTGAAATACGGCTGAAAACAGCCCGTAATATTCTTCCGGCTGTATGAGCCGAGTAGACACGCCCCCTGCAAGGATCTCTCCCTGCTGGGGATGCAGCAGGCCGCACAGGAGTTTTACAAAGGTGGTCTTCCCCGCGCCGTTTGCTCCCACCACGGCCAGCTTTTCTCCGGGCGCAATCTCCAGATTCAGATGTTCCAGCACCTGGTACGTCTGCGTCTGCCCGTCCTCTCCGGTGCCGGTATAAGCATAAGAGACGTCACGGAACTGAAACCCCACAGGATGCGGCAATTTTGCGGTTTCCCGATGATCAGGGACCTCCTCCCTCAGGTCGGCGCTCCCGCTCTTCTCCCCCAGTCTCATATACTCCCAATAATCCCGCGCATAGTTTCGGGATTCCTGCAGCTGAGAAATGCTTTCCGTCAGCCGCCCAAGCCATCCGCCCAGTCCCGTGACCGCGGTAAAATACATGGCGAAATCTCCTACCGTCATCTCCCTCCTAAAAAAGGAATACAGCAGATATCCATAGGCGCAGCCGTCCCGCAGCAGGATCAGGACTGCGGCAAACAGCAGTTTCCGGCGCTCATAACCTGCTGTTATCTGTTCCAGCCTGCGTTTTTGCCCCAGGGCAAGCAACGCCATTTCCCTCAGCCATCCCGCCATATGATATATCCTGATATCTTTGCCTTCACTGAGTCCTCTGGTACCATAGGCTGCATAGTTAAGCCTGCGCCCCACTTCCGCGCGCTCCTGTTTCAGTCCCTGCTTTTTCTGCTCCGTTCGGATGCCCTGCCAGAGTTCTAAGCCGGAGAGCGCCAGCAGAGCCAATATCGCCAGCGGATGCAGCTCGCCAAGAACGATTCCATATGCCAGCAGTCCTCCTGCCGCCGCAAACAGCTCCGTCAGCCGGGGCAGCAGCGTCACCATTCCCCAGTTGGGGCTGCACACAGCCTGCCTGGCCTTTTCCATCATGACTTTTCCCCGGGGGGAGGAAAAAAGCTCATAGTCCAGCGCCATGGTCTTCTTCTCCCAGGCCGGTATCAGCCGGGTATAAAGCCGCGTCTGGGCATAGCCCGTGACAATATTACCCCATATCTGATCGGCGACGGTCAAAAGCAGCCACAGCCCTCCCGCCATACCGATGGAGATGCAAAGCAGCCCCATGGATGCCCCTGCCGTCACACGATCCAAAACTATTTTGGGGAGCCAGAGAGTGACCAGAGATAGGGCTATCCTGATCATGCCCCCCAGAAACGGCAGCATTTTGCCGCCGTAAGAAATACCGGTAAACATTTTTGCAGAATATTTATCTTTCATATATACCTCACTGTTTTTCCGGAACCGACCGGACGGGCATTCCGCTGTCCTGCCCGCCGCGCGGTACGAGTCCATAATAAAAAGCCACGGTTTACCCGTGGCCGATCCATATACCCGATCTTATATTTTCCGCTACATGCATATCACAGGTTTTACCTGTGATATTGCACCAATCAGCATTTGGAACGCCAGTTCCAAACTTTCACATAGGAAAAACAGCTCCAGGATGCCTGGAGGTATCGGGTATTATCGCATCATTGCTTACGGGAAAATGCAACACAAACAGGCGGGTAAGACCCGCTCGGATTTGTGACCTGAACCAGTGTACTGACACGTTCATAATTTGACTAATGACTTGCCTAAATTTCCATCTGCTGCGTTGTTGTCGGTCAACGATGCCACCGCATCGCCTCCCTCCGCCGCCTTGCAGAGTGAAAATTTATTCTTCGTCATTAGTTCAAAAATGAGCGTGTCAGCACAACTAACGCATTCTTCCGCATGCAAAAATCAACACGACAATACCCTCTCTTTCTGATCATTCGTTCCGCATTTGCTCTGACGATGCCTTCGCGGCAGATAATCTCTGCCTGTTTCCTGTCAGCTGACTATGCTCCTGCCCCCGGTTGCTGACGGCTCATCTCCAACAGCTTATTGCGCATCTCTGTCTCGATACGCAACAGTTCTGTCTCTGCGTTCTGGCGCTTGATACGACCTTCGTCCTGAATCTTTCTCACCTCGTCCAAGGTGCTGATTAGCGTCTGGTTGGTGGCGGTGAGTGTCTCAATGTCCACGATACCTCTCTCCGCTTCCTTGGCCGTCTCCACAGTGGCGATCTTCAGCGCGTCCGCATTCTTTTTCAGCAGCTCATTGGTCATATTGCTGACCTCCCGCTGAGCCTTGGCGGCATCCGCCGAATGATCCAGGCCGATGGCAATGACCATCTGGCTCTTCCACAGGGGAATCGTATTCACCAGCGTAGACTGGATCTTCTCCGCCATGGTGGTGTCGTTGCTCTGGATCAGCCGGATCTGGGGGGCCATCTGCAAAGAAATGGTCCTGGTCAGCTCCAGATCATAAAGCTTTTTCTCAAAGCGCTCACACTTGGAAGAGAAATCCTTGGCTCGCTGGGCATCCTCCGGCAGACCGCTCTTCTCCGCCCTGGCCACCAGCTCCGCCAGCTCCACATTGCGGGCCTGCTCCAGTTTCTTCTTGCCCGCCAGAATGTACATGGACAGCTCCTTGAAATAATTCAGGTTCAGCTCATACATCTTATCCAGCATGGCCACATCCTTCAGCAGCGTGATCTGGTGTTCCTCCATGACCTTGCACACCTTGTTGATGTTGACTTCCGCCTTGTCATACTTCGCTTTCATGTTGGACAGCTTATTGCTGCTCTTCTTGAAGATTCCCAGGAATCCTCTCTCGTCCTCGCCCTCCTCAAAGGAGCGTAGCTCTCCGACCACATCCGTAAGCAGCTGGCCGATCTCACCCATGTCCTTGGTGCGAACGCTGCCCAGAGCGTTCTCAGAAAAATCCGCGATCTTTTTCTGACTGCCCGCGCCGTACTGCAGGATCATCTGAGAATTGCTCAGATCGATCTGCTCCGCGAAGTCATTCACCATTTTCTGCTCTTCCGGAGTCAGCTCCATATTCATCTGCTCCTTTACTGCCTCCACCACCTGCTCTTCGCTCACAGAGGCAACCTCCTGCTTTTTCTCCCCAAAGGGATCCAGCGTGAGAGTCGGCGCCTGGTTTAACATGGTATCCAATTCACTCATCTTCATCCTCCATACTGCGTCTTTATTTTTAGGATCCGCCATGGGCTGGAGGTCTTGGCGCAGCGCAAAACCTGTCCGATCGTACTATGGCTTAACCTTGTTCGCTCCCCACTTTCGCGTATTCCAGTTCCTTGCTGATGCTCTCTTTGGTAAGCCCCTCCTGAGCCAGCATGGTCTCCAGCACCTGGGCGTCCGTTGTCACATCATACACACGATTGCGGAACAGGTTGTTGAGCAGTTCCGTGAACGCCGCATTGATGGTATCCAGAGTCTTTTCGATCTGCGCTTTAGCGGAGAGGATATCCTCCCCCGGCACGCTGACCTGATCAAATTCTTTGTAGGCTTCCACCAGTTTCAGAGTGGTCGGCAGATAATACTCCATAACTCTGTGCATCTGGGACATCTGATCCGGATATTCTCTGACTTTGTCAAATATCTCTTTCAGCAGATTTTCAAGCTGGTACAGTTTGGCGGATATCACCTCGCCTTCAATGGCATCGTTTATATCCCGCAGCTTGCGGATGCACTCCATACCCTCCGCGATCATCTGGTTCAACTCCTGATCACGGGCTCTCTGCTCCTGCTCCACGAGCTCGCCCGGCGTCAGCGGGCGTTCCTCCTGCACGGGCAGCGCCTGGCGCTCCCGAACCGCACGGGCCCTCTCCGCGTCCTGATACTGCTTATAGATCACATCATTGAGCATGAGTGTGGTTCCCTGTTCATCCAGATGTCCGTTGGGAAAGATCCCCATGCGCAGCATACGCCGAACATCATGCAGCACAAAACTCCTGCTCTTCTGAATGGCAGCCGCCAATTGGGAGATCTCGGCATACATTCTTGCGCCACAGAGCTGAATATACCGATCCGCCCGCTTCAGGCGGTGATGCTTGGAACATCCCAATTGCACCATGCCAAAGAAAAAAAGCAGCATGATGGCTCCGGGCAGCATCAGAGGAGCCTCCCAGGCCAGCAGTCCCAGCATCAGGAACATGCCGCCAAGGCCCATACCTATACCCCCGAAGACTTTGTACAGCACGCCGGCCACACTGCCCACCCGCTTGGTCTTTACCAGCGGCCCTGGGCGTACCTGAGCAGGCATGGGCATCTGCCGGTAACCCTGGCCCGGATGTCCTCCCTGACCGCCGAAGAAACCTCTGCCTTGCTGACCGGACTGGCCTGGTTGACCACCCTGAGGGGGCTCCTGGCGGGGATGCTGCCTCGCCGGCCCTCTGGTGCTCCAGCTGCCGCTGAAGTTCCCGTGCTGCGCCTGCCAGTTCTGCCAGTTCTGTTTCATCTGCTCCTTCTGGCGGTCATGCCGCTCCGTACCCTCGGGGCTTCCGCCCAAAAAGGTATAGTTGGCATCGCGAATGGCATTGTTTACCGTCTGTCCCACTAATTCATTCAGATTTTTAAAATCTCCGCTGTTAAGCCCCTCCGCCAGTGCATCGCGAAATTGCTCCCCCAGCCCATTGTTGCCTGTATTTTCACTCATCGATCTGACCCCAAACCTTACATTTCCATCACTCTATACGATGCCTAACTCATTACCCCACAGCTCCGTGCGCTGTGGCGCACATTCTATTCAGAAGAATTAGGCGCATCGCGCTTAACTCATTATCCCACAGCTCCGTGCGCCGCGGCGCACATTTCATTCAGGAGAGTTAGGCGTATAACGCCTAACTCATTATCCCACATAACATGGCGGTTCGCAAGGGCTTTATAAAATTTTAAGAGGTAGTTTACCGGTCCATCTCCGCCACCCTGCCGGTGGATTTGTGCTCCCGGATGATACCGTCGATCTCCTTGAGATCCGTGGACAACAGATCACCTGGAATCGTATTTTTCAGTGCGCTGGTAGCATTGCCGTACTCCAGCGCTCTCTGGTAATCGCCCTCCCCGGACAACAGACCATAGAGTACGCCGGAGATATAGGCGTCACCGCTGCCGATGCGGTCCACCACCTCGATATCCGCATAAGGCGGCTCCTCATAATAGGTATCGTCCTTCGCACTGTAAATAATGGAGCCAAAAGTATGGCGCTTGGGGCTATGTACCACTCTCTGTGTGGAAGCCACAATGGAAATGGGATACTCCCTGGTAAAACTCTTCATGATCTCCCGGGCAGAACCCTCCTTCAAAAATGTCAGACGGGCCGTATCCTCCGAGCAGAAAAACACGTCCACATAGGGGAGGATGCTCTCGATGCAGGCCTTAGCCTCCGCTCCCGTCCACAGATTGCCCCGGAAATTAACGTCAAAAGAGATCATCGTTCCCTGGGCCTTGAACCGCCGTATCATCTCAACAGCAGTCTCCCGCAGCTGAGGACTCAGGGCCAGGGTGATACCGCTGGTATGAAAACAGCGCGCCGCACGGTAGAGGCCGTCATCGTAGTCGGCAACCGTCAGCTTGTTGACAGAAGTATTTTGTCTGTCATATACGATCCTGGGTTTGCGGGGATAGGCGCCGCTCTCGTAGTAATACACGCCCAAACGTGCGTCCTTGTCCTGGTCATAGACCAGATAATCGTCGCTGACGCCGCAGAGGCGAACCCGATTTTTGATATAAGTGCCCAAGTCGTTTGCCGGCAGCTTGGAAATGATACCGCAACGCAGGCCGAGCATGGCAGCTCCAGTGATGGCGTTGAGTTCCGCGCCTCCCGCCTGCTTGCCCAAAGTGTCTCCTCTGGTGATCCTCTCATTGTCCGGCGGCGACAACCGCAGCATCAGCTCCCCCAGCGACAGCAGATCAAAATCCTTTTTCATAAGCTCACCCTTCCTCTCCTTGACATAAGTTCCGCAAATGATTCTGATATTATTCTATCACGTTTTCAGCAGCGGGTAAAGAAGATTTATCCAGCAGCACCTCCATGGCCGCAAGCAGTCCCTCCGTATCCGCAAGCAGTATCTGGGCATCCTTTTCGATGACATTGCACTTCTTATATTTATAGGTAAAAAAGGGATTCCCGTAGGCGGTAAACCGCAGCCTGTCTCCGTACGGTTTCATAAAATCCGGGATCCGCTGGGGAGCGATGGGCGCATCGGGCCGGAATGTAAAGACGATCCGCTCGTTCTTCCCCTTGAGTTCCGTCATATAGAGCCTGTGGGCTGCCACCCGGATCAGAGCGATCCGCAGCAGGTTTTCCACGGAGACCGGGATCGCGCCAAAACGATCCAGCAGCTCATCCCGCATATCATCCCGCTCCCGGATATTTTCAATGCCCGCTATGCGCTTGTAAATATCCAGTTTCTGCACCTCGTTGACGATATACTCCGGCGGGATAAAGGCATCCACATCCAGGTCTACCGTGGTGGTAAAATCCTCCTGTATGGATATGCCCTTTCTGCGCTGCACCGCCTCATTCAGCATCTTACAGTACAGTTCATACCCCACCGCTTCCATATGGCCGTGCTGGCGCATACCCAGCAGATTGCCGGCCCCCCGTATCTCCAGATCCCGCATGGCGATCTTGAAACCGCTGCCCAGATCCGTGAACTCCCTTATGGCCGCCAGTCTCTTTTCCGCAACCTCCTTCAGCATCTTGTCCCGCTTATACATCAAAAACGCATAGGCGGTCCGGTTGGAGCGGCCCACCCGCCCACGCAGCTGATACAGCTGGGACAGTCCCAGATTGTCGGAGTCATGTACGATCATGGTGTTTACATTGGAGATATCCAGTCCCGTCTCAATGATGGTAGTAGACACCAGCACATCGATCTCCCCGGCGATAAAGTCCACCATGATCTTTTCCAGTTCATTTTCCTTCATCTGCCCGTGGGCGTACGCCACCGTGGCCTCCGGCACCAGCGCCGCGACATGCGCTGTGATATCCGCTATATTGTTCACCCGGTTGTAGACATAGAAAACCTGTCCTCCCCGTCCCAATTCCCGGACAATGGCCTCCCTGACCATCTCCTCGTTGTACTCAAGGACATAGGTCTGTATAGGCAGACGCTCGTCCGGCGCCTCCTCCAGTACGCTCATGTCCCGGATACCGATCAGGCTCATATGGAGAGTGCGGGGAATGGGGGTGGCCGTCAGCGTCAGCACGTCCACATTCTCTTTCAGTCTCTTGATCTTCTCCTTATGCGCCACGCCAAAACGCTGCTCCTCGTCGATGATCAGCAAACCCAGATCCTTGTATTTCACATCCTCCGACAGCACCCGATGGGTGCCGATCACAATGTCTACCAGCCCCTTTTGCAGCTCGGCAATGGTCTTTTTGATCTCCCCTGGGGTGCGGAACCGGGACAGCAGCTCCACCCGCACCGGAAAGTCCTTCATCCTCTGGGTAAAAGTGTTGTAGTGCTGCTGGGCCAGTATGGTAGTGGGCACCAGATACACCACCTGTTTGCCCTCCTGCACTGCCTTGAACGCGGCCCGTATGGCAATCTCCGTCTTGCCGTACCCCACATCACCGCAGATCAGCCGATCCATGATCTTGCCGCTCTCCATATCTGCTTTGGTGTCGGCGATGGCCGCCAACTGGTCCTCCGTCTCCTCAAAGGGAAACATCTCCTCAAACTCTCGCTGCCATACCGTATCCTTACCGTACTGGTAGCCCTTAGCCTGCTGCCGCAGAGCGTAGAGTTCCACCAGGTCTCCCGCCACCTGATCCACCGCCGTGCGCACCTTGGATTTGGTGCGATCCCACTCCTTGGTTCCCAGCTTATTCAGCTTGGGCCTGCCGCCCTCCGCCGAGGCATACTTCTGGATCACGTCCAGACCGGTAGCCAGCACATAGAGATTGCCTCCGTCGCGGTACTCGATCTTCATATAGTCCTTGACGACCTTTTCCACTTCCACCTTCTCTATGCCCCGATAAATTCCCAGCCCATGCGTCTCATGCACCACATAGTCCCCAACCTTCAATTCCTGAAAATCGTGGATCTTCTGGCCCTGATACAGTTTCTTTTTCTTTTTTTTCTTCTCCGCGCCGAATATATCCGATTCCGCGATCACCACATATTTGATCAGGGGATATTCAAAGCCCTTGTTCACATGGCCGTAATAAGTCACCACCTCCCCTGGCTGCACCTCCCGGAAAGGGTCCTCCGTGTAGACGGCGGTCAGTTCGTAGTCCCGCAGATCCTCCGCCAGCCGCTTGGCTCGGGTTCGAGACCCGGACAACAACAATACCCGATAACCCTGTTTGCGGTAGCGGGACAGATCCTTTACCAGCGCCTCAAAACTGCTGTTGTAGGGGGAGACATTGCGGGCGGACACCGTAAAACGGGAGACGGGTTTCAGCAGGCTGTTTTTCCCGTCCATGGTGGACAGGGATACCACCGCGGATCTAAGACACCGGGCCATGACCTGCTCCCTGCTGTAGAGTACATCCATCTGCCCCGGCAGCACATAGCCCTTCGCCGCCCGCTGCTCCATGCTCTCGCGAAACTCCAGTTCCACGGCGTCCGCATGCTCGGCGATCCGGGCCGGCTCATCCATAAAAAAGACCGTCTGCCCCTTGCCGCCCTCCATCTGCTGCAGCAGCTCCGGCAATGTCAATGTATCCTCATAAAAATACCGGATATAGCTCTCCAGGTTTACTTTTGTCTGAAATTCCAGCAGCTGCTCTTTCAGTTCCTCCACCTGGGTCTTTACCCGGTGCGCGGCCTCCGTGGCAAAGGACTCCCTCAGCTTTTTCTCCTGTGCGGCAGCCTCCTTCTCTATACGTTTCACGCCCGCTTTAAGCCGCTCCCCGGTCATGACAAACTCGGTGGCGGGATAGACGGTGACACTCTCCAGTTTTTCTATGGAACGCTGACTGAGCACGTCAAAGGAGCGTATGGACTCCACCTGATCCCCCCACAGCTCAATGCGGTAAGGATTCTCCTGGGTCAGGTCAAAGATATCCACGATGCCGCCCCGAACGGAAAACTGGCCGCCGCTCTCCACCTGGGCTGCCTTTTCGTATCCCATGTCCACGAGACGTCTGGAAAATGCCGTCTCGTCCAGTGTGCCGCCGCTTTCCACAGTCAGAATATCCTCATGAAGATCCCACTGCACCTGGGGCGTCATCAGAGCCGCAAAGGTGGTGACCAGCGTCAGCGGTTTGCCTTCCGCGATCCGCCGCAGCACGGCGACCCTCTCCCGGGTAAGCTGGTTGCCATGGATGTCCGCCTGAAAAAAGATAAGATCCTTGGCAGGATACAGCTTGACATTCCTGTCATAAAAACGATACTCCTCATACAGTTCCCGGGCCTTCAGATCGCTGTAGGTGACGATCACCTTGTAGCGCAGGCCCTCGGAGAGGCCGTATATCATATGCAGTTTTTGAGAGTCCACACAGCCGCTGAACGCGACAGGTGTCCTCCCTTTTCGAATATCTTCCCTGGCTCCATCATATTCCGCCAGTTCCCGCAAGGGCGCCAATAAAACCTGCATCCCATACCCTCCTATTAAGAGTTCCGCTGCTGCCCGGCCGGTACCATTACCTACAGAGCAATTTCCGGCCTCAAGCGTCCGTAAATTCTCTGGGCACCGACCGGGCCTTGCTGTTAAGAGTTCCGCTACTGCCCGTCCGGTGCCTTTTCCCCCAGAGTAATTTCCGGCTGCGGCTTTTTCTTCGTGTTATATCGGTTCATGGCGCCATCCACATCGCCCTGCATGATCATGCGGACAGCCTGCTCCGCCTTCTCAAACGTCTCCTCCAGCGTCTTCTGCTCCCGATCCGTAAAATGTCCCAGCACATAGTCCTTTAAGTCATACCCCTGGGGTTTGTCGCTCACTCCCATTCTGATACGCATGAAATCCTCGCGTCCCAGGTGCAGAATAATATTTTTCAGTCCGTTATGGCCTCCCGCGCTGCCCTTTTTGCGGATCCGCAGCTGTCCCACATCCAGATTGATATCATCCGACACCACCACCAGCTGGGTTGTCACATCCACCTTATAATAATCCGTCACTTCCCGGATACTCTCACCGCTCAGATTCATATAAGTCAAAGGTTTCACCAGGATCACCTTCTGCCCGTCGATATAACCCCTTCCGACAATGGCCTTGTGTTTCCTCTCCAGCATGGTGATCTGATATTTTTTCGCAATATCATCTATGAATCTGAAACCGATATTATGCCTGGTATTTTCATATTCCCTGCCCGGATTTCCCAGACCCGCAATAACATACATTCTATTTCCCTCTCTTCCGCATCCGTCCCGGCAAAAACCTTAAGTATCCTAATGATACTCCATAACACACCCTAAATTCAAGCACAAATTCACACATTTCCGATCCGGGTAAGACGGTAAAAGGGGCCGCCGCGTTTCCGCGGCAGCCCCTGCCTCTATACTCCTATTACAGATGCGTAATGTCAGTGTCCGGCGCTGCCAGCGCCTTCTCATAGCTCTCCAGGATCACATTCTGAATATGTTCCCTGGTGGCGGAGTTAATGGGGTGGGCAATGTCCCTGTGCTCCCCGTCCGCCGACTTCTTGCTGGGCATGGCGATAAACAGCCCCTTCTCCCCCTCGATCACCTTGATATCGTGTACCACGAACTCATCGTCTAAAGTGATTGACACGATAGCCTTCATCTTTCCTTCTTTTGTAATCTTGCGAACCCGTACATCTGTTATCTGCATCAATATAACCCCCTTAGCTAAATGATCCTAATGTACTCCGATTACATGCGTTTTGGCGCATATTACTTTTTATATAACGTACCTTTCGTTTTTCTCCACCACGATCCGTATACCGTTCTCGCCTACAAAACGGGATCCGGCCCGTATCGTGTCGCGGCTTTCCACTATGCAGTTTTCAATATAAGTATTGTCGCCTATATAGACGTCGTTGAGGATCACAGAATTCTTGATCACACAGTTGTTGCCTATATAGCTCTTCTTGAATATCACGGAATTCTCCACCACGCCGTTTACAATGCAGCCACTGGAAATCAGACTGTTGCGTATCTCCGCTCCCGGATTGTACTTGGCCGGCGGCAGATCGTCCACTTTGGAATATATGTCAGGATACTGCTTGAAAAAGTAATCCCTTACCTCCGGTTTCAGGAAATCCATGTTGGTCCCGTAATAGTCCTCCACCGACGCGATATTGCGCCAATAGTCCTTGATCTTGTAGGCGTATATCCTCTTCAGATCCTTGTAGCGGATCAGGATATCCCGGACAAAATCATACCGCTCTTCCTCCACGCACCTCTCGATCATCTCGATCAGGTTGCGGCGCCGGATCACGTAGATCCCGCAGGAAATGGTGTTGCTCTTGGCCTGCAGCGGTTTCTCCTCAAACTCCGTGACCCGGAAATCCTCGTTCATCTTCATCGTACCGAAACGCTCGATCTCCGTCCCCGGTTCCATATCCCGGCATACCACTGTGATGTCCGCCTTTTTTTCAATGTGGTATTCCAAAAGTTTGTTGAAATCCATCTTGTACACGCCGTCGCCGGAGGCGATGACCACATAGGGCTCATGACTGTTCTTAAGCCAGGTCAGATTCTGGGCTATGGCGTCTGCCGTGCCCCTGTACCAGTTGCTGTTGTTGACAGTCACCGCGGGCGTGAACACATACAGTCCGCCCTGCTTACGCCCGAAATCCCACCATTTGGAGGAACTTAAGTGTTCGTTCAGACTTCTGGAATTGTACTGTGTGAACACCGCGACCCTCTGGATATGGGAATTGGACATATTGCTGAGCGTAAAATCGATGCTCCGGTAGCTCCCCGCCACAGGCATGGCGCAGATGGCCCGTTTCTGTGACAACTCTTTCATTCGGTGGTTATTGCCACCTGCCAAAATGATTCCTATCGCTCTCACTGTTATCTCTCCTCTGCCTTGATTAATGTCTTGCCGCTGGCCAGATAAGCGTTCGGATAATCTTCCGCCGTAGTCTCTCCCGCGATCACCGTGTTCTTACCTACGCTGACACCGCTGGGAATCACACTCTTTTCTCCCACTGTCACCAGACCGTGATTGTAAATGTGAGGCGCGGTGTCATTTTCCGCCTCATCGCCCACTCCCAGTTTCACATTGTCTCCGATCTGTACGTTTTCCGCCACGATCGCCTTGTTGATCTCGCATCCCGAACCGATGACCACGTTATTCATGATAATGGAATCCCGGATCACTGCGCCTGCGCCTATGGTCACACCGCAGCCGATCACGGAATTGTACACCCGGCCGTAAATATCCGTCCCCTCGCCTATGATACAGCGCTGCACCACGCTGTCCCTGGACAAATACTGGGGCGGCAGGATATCGCTCTTGGTGTAGATCTTCCAGTACTCCTCATAGAGATTGAACACGGGCACGATATCGATCAGCTCCATGTTGGCCTCCCAATAAGAACTCAGGGTGCCCACATCCTTCCAGTAACCGTTAAACTCGTAGGCGTACAGCGGCGCTCCCTTCTCATGGCAGTAGGGGATCACATGCTTGCCAAAGTCCAGAGCCGGCTGATCCGCCATATTGATCAGCGCCTCCTTCAGCGTCTTCCAGTTAAAGATATAGATACCCATGCTGGCCAGATTACTTCTGGGATGCTCGGGCTTTTCCTCAAAGTCGGTGATTCGCCGATTCTCGTCCGTGATCATAATGCCGAAACGGCTGGCCTCCTCCATGGGAACGGGCATCACAGCGATAGTGACTTCCGCGTTATTCGACTTGTGGAAATCCAGCATCACCTCATAGTCCATCTTGTAGATATGGTCGCCGGACAGGATCAGAACATAATCCGGATTAAAACTCTCCATGTAATCCAGATTCTGGAAGATCGCGTTAGCCGTGCCGGTATACCACTCGCTGTTGGTACTCTTTTCATAGGGCGGCAGCACCGTCACGCCTCCGATGTTCCGGTCCAGATCCCAGGGGATACCGATTCCGATATGAGTGTTCAGCCGCAGAGGCTGATACTGCGTCAGCACCCCCACCGTATCCACTCCCGAATTGATACAGTTGCTCAAAGGGAAGTCAATAATGCGGTATTTCCCTCCAAAGGACACCGCAGGCTTGGCCACCTTGGACGTGAGCACACCCAGACGGCTGCCCTGGCCTCCTGCCAGTAGCATGGCTATCATTTCTTTTTTGATCTTTTCATGACCTCAATCTAGCA
>CAZGVI010000027.1:0-56537 GCA_964529395.1 uncultured Acetatifactor sp. | reverse complement strand
GATTACTTTGAGACATATGACAAAAAAAGATTGTTTACAAAAAAAAGTAAAATATAAAGGAATTTTCATTCATTTTTAACAGAAATTTCTCTTCATAAAAATGCATTTGTTTTTTGTACCCACAAAGTATATAATAAGGAATATAATAATCTAGAGTATTTTGCAAAAGGAGTTATATACATTATGTATCAGATAGATTTTGACCACCCCGTTTCCGTTTATTTTGTGGGCATTGGAGGCATCAGCATGAGCGGCCTGGCGCAGATCCTGCACCAAGCCGGTTTCACGGTATCCGGCTCCGACTGGCATTCCAGCCCCATCACACAGGCTCTGGAGCAGGCGGGCATACATGTCTCCTATGGCGAGGACGCCGCCCATATCACGGAGGATATCGACTGCGCCGTACTGACCAGCGCCGTGCATGAGGACAATCTGGAGTTTACCGCCATCCGCCAAAAAAATATCCCCTACCTTTCCAGAGCGCAGCTCCTTGGACAGATCATGAAAAACTACGAGACGCCCATCGCAGTCAGCGGCACTCACGGCAAGACTACCACCACTTCCATGCTCGCGGAGATCCTGCTCCACGCGGACACCGATCCCACACTGTCCATCGGCGGTATCCTAAAATCCATCGGCGGCAATATCCGGGTGGGTAACTCCGGTTACTTTTTGACGGAAGCCTGCGAATACACCAACAGCTTTCTCAGTTTCTTTCCCAAGATCGGCCTGATCCTGAATGTGGAGGAGGATCATCTGGACTTTTTCAAGGATCTGGCAGACATCCGCAGCTCCTTCCGGCGCTTTGCCGGGCTGCTGCCCCAGGACGGCACTCTGGTCATCAGCGGCGATATCGACCGCTATCAGGAACTGACGGAGGGCCTGTCCTGCAACGTGGTCACTTACGGCCACAGCCGGGAATGCAACTACTATGCCGACGGGATCACCCATGACAGCCGGGGAAACGCCTCTTTTATGCTGCACAGTCCCCACACCAGGCCCCAGAGGGTGACGCTGCAGATACCGGGCGATCACAATGTCTACAATGCCGTAGCCGCCATTGCCACCGCGGATCTGCTGGGCATAGGCCGTGAGGATACCCTGGAGGCGCTGACGGATTTCCACGGAACGGACCGCCGTTTCGAGTATAAGGGCACAATGGAGGGCGTCACTATAATAGATGATTATGCGCACCACCCCACGGAAATTACAGCAACTTTGCAGGCGGCCCAAAATTATCCTCACCAAAAGCTCTGGTGCGTGTTCCAACCGCACACCTACAGCCGGACCAAGACCTTTATGACCGAATTTGCCAGAGCCCTGACTCTGGCGGATCATGTGGTGCTGACGGATATCTACGCCGCCCGCGAGAAGGATACCCTGGGGATCAGTTCAGAGGACCTGCAGGCCGCGGTGAGGGAGCTGGGCGGACAGTGCGACTATTTTTCCTCTTTTGAAGAGGCGGAAAATTTTCTGCAAAAAAATTGCATAAACGGCGACCTGTTGATAACTATGGGAGCCGGGGACGTGCATAAAATCGGAGAATCCCTCCTCAAAAAATAGTTATCCACTCTATCCACATTTTTTCCGGGGCTGTGCCCGCGAAAAAATGTGGATAGTTTTACAAAAACGGTGGATAACCCATTCTCGCCTATATGGCGGCGCAGCGTTGATTTTCCTCGGTATCCCACCGCGGCAGCGCGCTAATTATCCACAGTTTCCACAGTTTCCACACTGAATGGCTGTTGAAAATGCCGTTTTTCTTTCCGGCAAAATGCCTATTTCTTTTTTGGATTCCCTGTGCTATACTTACTTTTGCTCGAATGGCATGGGGCGTGCCCATGTCCCGCACAGCCCGGTATTAAATCGCTGATATATAAAGGATGGTTTTTCATGGCTCGTTTAACGATTTACAAGGATAATTATATAGAATCAACTGCTGTTTCCAACTGTTTTATTGACGAATATATGAAAGACGCCAATGATGCACAGCTTAAGATCTATCTGTATCTGCTGCGCATGATGCACGCCAATCTTTCTTTCAGCGTATCGGACATTGCGGACAAATTTAATCATACGGAGAAAGACGTTCTGCGCGCTCTGCGATACTGGGAAAAGCAGAAACTGCTGACTTTGGATTATGATAAAGATAAGAATCTGGTGGGCATCCACCTGTGTGAGTTAAATCCCGGCGAGAACACGGTCAGCCACGCAGCCGCAGAGTTCGCCCCTGCCCAGGCGGATGTGTCCGCCGCAGATGTATCCGCCGCGGATGCATTGGGGACAGATCCCGCTGCCGCAGATCCGGGCGACACTGTCAAAAGTTTTCCCCCCACACCAGCATTTCAGTCCTGTGAACCCGAGCAGGATCCCTATGTCAAGCCCATATACAGCACAGACCAGCTCCGCAACTTCAAAGAGCAGGAAAATACCGCGCAGCTGTTGTTTGTTGCCCAGGTATATGTGGGGCGGCCGCTGACCGCGTCGGACATGAAGACGATCCTGTATTTCTCGGATGTGCTGCGCTTTTCTGACGATCTGATCGATTACCTGATACAGTACTGCGTAGACCGGGGCAAAAAGGATTTCCGCTATATGGAAAAAGTGGCCGTCAGTTGGGCGCAGCAGGGGATCACCACCCCCAAGCAGGCTCAGAAAGCCGCCTTAAAATACGATAAGTCCGTCTATGCCATCATGAACGAGTTGGGCAAGTCCTCCGCTCCCACCAGCAGGGAGCTGGAGTACATCAACCGCTGGATGGATGAATACGGTTTCAGTCAGGATATCATTTTTGAGGCCTGCGAGCGCACGGTATTGGCGGTGGACAAACACCGTTTCGAGTATGCAGACAGGATTCTGAGCAATTGGCGGCAGGAGAACGTTCACCATAAAGCCGACATTAAAAGGGTAGACGAGCAGCATCAAAAACAGAAGACTGCTCCCCGAAGTGTCGCCGCAAACAACAAATTTAATCAGTTTAAACAGAATACATACAATTTTGAAGAACTGGAAAAAGAGCTCATCAGCAACTAAGGAGAATCGCCGTGGCATTGACCAAGACACAATACGACACCATAAAGCGCTGTTATGAGGAGAGACAGAGCCGCAACATGCGGTTGTTAAACCAGCGTCGGCAGCAGATCTATGCGTTGCTGCCGGAATACCGGGAATTGGAGACCGCCGTAGGCGCTACCTCTCTGGCTCATGCCCGGCTGCTGCTGGACGGAGACGAGGCGGCGCTGGACGGATTGAAACAGGAGTTGGCGCGCAATGCGGACCGCCGCAGGGCGCTGCTGGTTCAGGCGGGCTATCCTCAGGACTATCTGGAACCCTTTTACGACTGCCCCGACTGCCGGGACACCGGCTATATAGGCAGCGAGAAATGTCACTGTTTCCGCCAGCAGGAGATCACTCTGCTATATGAGCAATCCGGCATTCAGGAAATGATCAGCCGGGAGAATTTCAATACGCTTTCCACCGCCTACTACGAGGGCGAGGATCTGCGACGTTTTGAAAACGCCGTCGCCATCAGTCACAAATTCGTGGATGATTTCAAAAAAAGCTACCAAAATTTACTGTTTTATGGTACAGTAGGTACGGGTAAAAGTTTTCTGTCCGGCTGTATCGCCCAGGAGCTGCTGTCCCGGGGACAGGCAGTGATCTATTTCAGCGCCTGCGGCCTGTTTGATACCCTGGCCCGCTACAGTTTTGACGCCAGGGCTAAGGAAAGCCTTTACAATTTCTGCAGGGACATTTACGACGGCGATCTGGTGATCATCGATGATCTGGGAACGGAAGTGACCAACAGTTTTGTCACTTCGCAGCTGTTTTCCCTGTTAAACGAGCGGCATCTGCGTCAAAAAGCCACCATCATTTCCACCAATTTGAACCTGGAGGAGATGCGCGACCGCTATTCCGACCGCATTTTTTCCCGCATTACCAGCAATTATCTGCTGTGCAAGCTGACCGGGCCGGATATTCGTATGTATAAAAAAAGATTTTCAGGAAAGTGAGGATGTCATTCATGCCAAACCGCGAGGAGAAACGCAACTTAGAGACTATTCCTGTAGGTTCTCTGGGTATCATCGCTCTGGAGGGCTGCAAACTGCTGGGCGATATGGTGGACAAGTATCTGGTCAAATGGAGAACGGAGAGGGAGCATGAACACAAGGATTCCCTTGCCTTTTCCGGGTATCAGAGAGATTCCTATCTGCTGGGCGCCAAAGTTCCCCGTTTCGGCTCCGGCGAAGCCAAGGGAATGATCCTGGAGTCCGTCAGAGGCTGCGATCTGTATCTGCTGGTGGACGTCTGTAACTACAGCCTGACCTATTCCCTCTGCGGACACGAAAACCGCATGTCCCCCGATGACCACTATCAGGATCTGAAACGCGTCATTGCCGCTGTGGGTGGCAAGGCCCGGCGTATCACGGTGATCATGCCTTATCTGTATGAGAGCCGTCAGCACAAGCGGACAGCCCGTGAATCTCTGGACTGCGCATTGGCATTACAGGAACTGGTAGGCATGGGGGTGGACAATATCATCACCTTTGACGCCCACGACCCCCGTGTCCAGAACGCTATTCCCCTAAGCGGCTTTGAGACCGTGCAGCCTGCTTATCAATTCATTAAGGGTCTGCTGCGACATGTGAAGGATCTGCAGATCGACAGCGACCATATGATGGTCATAAGCCCGGATGAGGGAGGCATGAAACGGGCCATCTTTATTGCCAATGTGCTCGGCCTGGACATGGGTATGTTCTACAAGCGACGGGACTACACGCGGATAGAGGACGGGCGCAATCCCATCGTGGCCCATGAATTCCTGGGATCCAGCGTGGAGGACAAGGATGTGATCATCATTGACGACATGATCTCCTCCGGGGACAGCATTCTGGAGACTGCCTCCGCTTTAAAACAGCGCAAGGCCGGTAAGATCTTTGTATTTTCCACTTTCGGACTGTTCACAGGCGGGCTTGAGAAGTTTGACCAGGCTTATGAAAAGGGCCTGATCACCAGGATCCTGACCACAAACTTAGTCTACCAGACGCCGGAGCTTTTGGAGCGGGAATGGTATATCAACTGCGACATGAGCAAATATATAGCCTATATCATTGACACTTTGAACCATGATTCCTCCATCAGCGATCTGCTGAATCCCAATGAAAGGATCCAGAGCATTGTAACCCGATACAGGAACGGGGAACTGTAAGAATAAATATCCCCCGAAAAGCGGATTATTGTTTCCTCTGCTTTTCGGGGGTTTTCTTTGAATCCTGTCTCTATTTTCTCTCATCCAGATACAACTGCACGCGGCTGTTCAGAATCCCTGCCGTCTCCTGGGCCGTCCTTGTCCCGTCAAAATATGGAGCCAGCTCCTCCTGCAGGATCGTCTCCAGCTCTCCCAGTTCAAAAGCCGGGCGGGCATTTTCCAACAGGAAGTTGAACTGTTCCCGCTGTTTCTCCAGGACGGTCAGACTGCGGCTTAGGTCGCCGATCCATTGATCCTCGGGTCGGGGGCCTTCCTCCCTCATTGACCCGCCTGCGTTTTCCTCCGGAACAGTTCTCTGGCAGCCACTCCAAAAAAGAATGACCGCCAGCATAAGAACTGTACCGCGTAAAATTCCCTTACAATTTGGTCTCCTCATGTTTCTGTACTCCATCCTCGGTAAAGTTCCTTTTCAAAGCTCTTTCTGTCGGGGAAATCGATATTACTAAAATAATAACCTGTATTGTACTCAGTATTGCGCCAACAGTTCCAATCGTATCTATTGAACGTCCATAAAGCGGAAGGTGTAAAATAAAACTTGGAAATAGCATAATCTTACCGATTTTGCACCAAAGTTTTCCACAATGCTCATTAGCAAATCTCCATGTATCTATGTTTTTCATGGAACGGCTGGTTCTATAGCCAACATCTCCATTGATACTTTTCGGCGTATGTTTCCACATCATTCTGCCGGCAAATATCATTAAACATGGAATCAGCAAATCACAGATAAGCATAAACCACCAAAACCACATTATTATGTCCCCCACAAATTCCAGTTTTATATTTATTATAGATAGTTTACTTGCTGCTTGCAATAAATATTTCACCACGAGAAACAATTTTGACATACCGATTTAGGTTGACAATTGAGAGGGCAAATTGTATACTATTTTTGCACTTAGGTTTACATTATAAGATCTATATCAACAAAGGAGACTCTGACATGAACACGAAAAAAATTGCTTTGATCGGTCTGATGACTGCTGTAACCTGCGTTCTGGGGCCTGTATCTTTTCCCCTGCCTATAAGTCCGGTTCCCATATCTTTGGGCGTTTTGGGAATCCTGCTGGCCACCTATCTGCTGGGTATGAAATGGGGAACGCTCAGCTGCCTGGTCTATCTGCTGCTGGGCCTGGTCGGCCTGCCGGTGTTCACCGGCTTTTCCGGCGGTCTGGGCAAGGTCCTGGGGCCTACCGGCGGCTACCTGCTGGGGTATATCTTCCTGTCTCTGATCGCTGGTTTTTTTATCAGCAAATGGCCGTCTAAATGGCCCCTTCATCTGGCCGGCATGATATTGGGCACGGCCGTGATGTATCTGTTTGGCACTCTATGGCTGGGTTATTTGGTAAAGCGCTCCTTTGTGGAGGCGTTATGGATGGGCGTCATCCCCTATATCCCGGCAGACTTGCTCAAGATCGCCATCACCTTAAGCCTGGGCGGTCTGATCCGAAGACGGCTTGTGAAGGCCGGGCTGACAGACTGAAAATCAACTATTTTCCCTGTTCTCTTGCCATTTTCAGAAAATCGTGCTACACTGTTTTTTGTTGCGGGAGCTTTTTTCCAAACCGAGTGTTCGAGACCTTCCACTCGTTAAAAAAATACTAAAGGAGATTCTAACAATGAAAAACAGTAAAGCACTTTTTGTCGCCCAGGCAGCGATCATCGCTGCCCTCTATGTGGCTCTAACGCTGCTGGCCAACTCTCTGGGCCTGGCCAATTATGCCATTCAGCTCCGTTTTTCCGAGGCGCTTACCATCCTGCCGTTTTTTACCCCTGCTGCCATACCGGGCCTGTTCCTGGGGTGCCTGATCAGTAATCTGCTCACGGGCGCCATTCTCTGGGACGTGGTCTTTGGCAGCATTGCCACGCTGTTAGGGGCTGTCGGCACTTATCTGCTGCGGCGCTGCAAATGGCTGGCGCCGCTGCCCCCCATCGCAGCCAACACCCTGATCGTACCCCCGGTACTATACTTCGCCTACCGGATTCCCGGTTCTATCCCCTTTTTTATGCTGACGGTGGGTATCGGCGAAATACTGTCCTGCGGTATCTTGGGAATGCTGCTGCTCTTTGTCCTGCAAAGGTATAAAAAGTACATTTTCCCCTTGACCGGCAAACAAAAATAACTGGTAGACCGACAGCTCCCGCAGCGCTGTTTTTTCTACTCTTCCGTTCTAATATAGGTAATAAAGGGATTGCCGTTCTCCTCCATCCATTCTCTGGTGTCGTTCATACCCTTTTTGTAGAGTCTGCCCGTGGAAGGTTCCATGATCACCACATTGTACTCGTTAAATCCGGTAAGCAGCACGGCCTCTCCGTTTTTCAGGATCGCCAGCACTGGAATGTCCCGATTGAGGAAATACAGCATGGAATCCAGACTGCACCCTCCCAGATCCAGCACCTGAGCCTGCCCGTCCAGATTCTCCTCCAGGATCTGTTTGGCCGATTTGCCCCGGCCCAGCAGGTCTTCACAGTTCCTCACGATTCCCTCAAAGGACAGCATAGTGTCCAGACATACCGCCAGACTGCTCTTTTCCTCCGTAACCTCCTGGGCTGTGATCGCCATGATCTGATTGCGGAGTACTCTGTTTCCTCTGATCCATATGGTTCTGCCCCTGTCGTCTACCACCACCCCGGAGCAGGCGTCCGCCTGATCGATCGCCTTGGCGGGCGTGTAATAGATCCCCGCGATCCGGCCTTTGTCATACACATAATAACTCTCCTGCTCATTTTCCTCCCCCAGCAGGATATCCCTTCCCCCCTCAAACATGACTTCCTTGGGGGTCAGTATCTGCAAAGCCTTCACATCGATCTCTTCCCTTACCTGGATCTGCACCAGCTTTTCATAGGTGTCCACCGCAGCCACCACCAACTGGTTCCTGCCCACATCCTGGGTGGTGTTATGCAAAATATGCTCCTGGGCAGTCTCTGTGAAACTGCCGTCTTCACGGCGCAGCACCCGCTCCAGAATGATCTGATTCTCCTCCACCTGACAGGACAGCGTGTAGATATCCTCCCACTCGTAAGCCTTATACAGCCTGCCGGAGGCATCCCGAATGCAGACCTGATACATGGGAAAAAGCTGCTTTCCCACCGCGTCGCTTACCACATCCTGACGCTTTGCCACGCCGTAGATGATATCCTCCCCCATAAATCCCAGCGGGCGGGCGGTCTCATCCGCTCCCACCTCTATCTGCGTGATCTGCTCCGTTCCCAGATTCATGATCCGCAGACTCTGATCCTGCCACCAGACCACGATCTTATGGTTGTCTGAGATGAGCATGGCCTCGTCATCTTCCACCAGAGCGATCCGCTTGCTGGCGCGCTCCTTGGTGTTCACCTCATAGATACTGTGATCCAGATACAGATACAGCTTTCCTTCCCGGTTCAGATACAGGAGCCGATCAAGCTCGTGTTCCAGGATCTCGTAAGACTTATTGTAGGGAATATATACCAGCTCTTCAACGGTATTTTGCTCACTGTTATAAACATAGAGCTGAATACCCACCTCTCCCTCATGACGTCCACGATTCATATATCCGTATACGGCAAACTGCACGTTATTACCTTCATCCACACCCAAAATCTTCAATTTGTACTGCTGATACATATTCCGGTCATCCCACTGTGCCCTGACGTTTTGGGAATCGTCCTCGTAAAAGGAAAACAGCAGCGCCAGTTTATTGGTGGTCACATTGTAGCTGCACAGTCGGCCCGCGGCCTCGAATACCACGATATTGCCGTCTTCGCTCTCCACCAGAGCCGTATCTTCGCCCACGATACCCAGCATGATCTTGTCATTGCCACAGATATTGCTCTCCATCTGGGGAATCTGATCCATCGTCCGCTCAAACTCCAGTAAATACACTCTTTCCGGCGTGTATCTTATGCGGTATAATTCCTCCACCAGATAGCAGTTCTGCTCTTTTCCGCTGCCTGTGGCCACCAGATAATGCAATTCCATGGAGGCAGTCTGGGCGGCCAGTTCCGTCAGATTGACAGCGGGCTCCGTCAGACGCCGGACTCCCAGGTCTCCCCATGTGATCTGATTGAAACTGCTGTGGATATCCACCCTGTGAAAAGTGGTATTATCCCCCTGAGAATTACTCTCCAGATATTTTACCAGATCCCTGGCCGCCTCCCGGTCAAAGGTCTTCTCGTGAAAATCCTTTACATATGCCAGTTTTTCATATCCGTAAGTATTGTCGCTCCATATGGCACGGGTATAGTACCAGATTTCCCTTCCTGACCCATCCGTCAGCACCAGCGCCAGAGAATACTCCGTGTCTTTTTCAATCAGATCCTTCAGAGCAGTCTCCACCCTTATGGTGCTGCCCGGCACATATTCCGTGATCTCGGTGTTTTCAATGAGACGGCTGCCGTCTCTGCTTCGCAGTTCCATGCGGATCCCCTGTAGATCTGCGCCGTAGGTATCGATCTGAAATATCAGTTCTCTGTTCTCGCCCAGTTCGGCGATGGGTCCCCGCTGATAGGCAATGTCCCTAGCCTGCGCAAACCCATGGAGTTCATTGTAGGCGATGCCTCCCTTTTCCAGTGTGATGACCGGAAAACTGGCCGCCGGCATTTCCATGGTCATATTCTGATTGTCGTGATTCATGACTCTGCCCGCCACCAATAGCGCCACTACAAAGGTCAGCAGAAAGATCGCCCATTTGATCATCAATTTCTTCATACTCATTTATTCCTATCCAGCAAGCGCGCCAGCGTGGGATCTACGCCCAGCATTTCCATGGTTTCCTCCAGAGAGGCTCCTGCCTGTTTCTTTTCCATATGCCGCGTTTTTTTAACAGCTCTGATCAAAAGATTCTTGGGAGTATGCTCCATGTCGATAAACTCCAGAATCTGTGTCTCATACCCCTGCCGCTCCAAAAGATTCGCCCGTATGGCGTCTGTGATCAGGGCGGACATACGCTCCTTTATGATCCCGTAGCGCAGCAGCGGTGCCAGGCTCTCACAGTGGATCTGCCCATTGACTTCATGTTGGCAGCATGGCACTGCCAGGATCACTTGGGCCCCCCATTCCACGGCTTTTTCAAGCGCATAGTCCGTGGCCGTGTCACAGGCATGGAGAGATACCACCATGTCCACTTTTCGCTCTCCCTCATAGCTGCTGATATCACCCACCTGAAAACTAAGCTGTTCATACCCGCACTGCGCCGCCAGTTTATTGCAGCGCTCTATCACATCCGCCTTCAGATCCAGACCCGTTATACGGATATCCCTGTCCTGCAGCACATGAAGATAATAGTACATGGCAAAAGTCAGATAAGATTTACCGCAGCCAAAATCTATCACATGGATCGTACCCTCCCGAGGCAGCTGATCCAGAATATCCTCGATAAACTCCAGATATCGATTGATCTGGCGAAATTTGTCATATTTATTTTTGGTGATCCTGCCATCCGGCATCTGCACACCAAGCCCCACCAGGAAATCCACCGGACAGCCCTCTTTTAATATATATTGTTTCTCTCTGTTGTGGGAGAGATCCCTCGGGGCATCGCATACTCTCCGGCAGGATCTTACCGTCATCTTTCCCTTTTTACTGACCAATACGGTGACGCTTTTGTCCTGCGCGGTGATCTCGCACTGCCGGAATTTATCCTGCAGCAATTCCCTGAGCAGACGGCATGCCTCCGGGGCGCTATGGTTTTGATGAAACACCTGCTTGCCCACATATCGGGTGCTCTGAAACTGCAGCCCATCCTTTAGCATCACCGGACGGAGTTTCAGCTTGTCCCCATATGCCTCGTCACGGCTGTTGCTCAGAACTGCCTGTACCAGTTTTTCGTCCATGATCTCTTCCAGCAGTCTGCCAAGCTCATCCATTTCGGTCCCCTTTCCGTCCCCATGACTCATATGTTTTTCTTTTGACACAAAGCCACGAAAACCCTAGGTTCCCGTGGCTCTGCCTGTTGTAAATCCTGTCAGCGAAAGCTGAAAAATCCTCTTCTGCCGCCTCGGCGGCGTTTATACACTTCATTCATCAGAAGTACAAAGATCAGAGAACGTTTCTGTTCCCAGTCTCCGGCAGTCTCCTCCTGATTCGGATCCTGCCCGTTCTCCTCACGCCGGAGAATATCCGCAATATTGTCTGCCAGGCGCTCCAGTGTGTAACGGTCAGGATACTCGTCATAGATCACACTGCCCTCATAATCCATCTTATCCAGAATCTCAGCGGTTCTGATCTGATAGCGCCGCACCGCCGCCGGATAAAGCTGTCTGAAATATTCCAGATCACGCAGCACGTCCGCATCCTGCTGTCCGTGCAGGGCCGCATTCTCATAACCTGCCGTCGGATATGTCATATAAAAAGGTAAAATCCTGCGTTCAAAATCCATGCCTGTGATACCTTTTCTTTTTCTATAACATATGCATCCGTCATACTTGCCGTTACCGACTTTCCACCCACGCCATACAGCTTATTTTATAACCTGTATGCGGGCCATAGCCCGCAGAAGAGCAGTCTCCGCTCTGGCCAGATCCGTATCGCTCCTATGTTCGTGAATGCGCTCCCGGGCACGCTCCAATGCGGCCTCTGCTCTGGCGGCATCAATCTCACCCGGCCACTCGATGATCTCCGCTAAGATGGTAACCTGATCCGGAAGGATCTCCACAAACCCTGCATGCAGAGCGGCAAGTTTTTCTCCCTCCGGCTCCGTGATGGTAAGTATTCCGGGTTTTACGATCACTGTCATGGGCAGATGGCCGGGCAGCACGCCGATCTCACCCTCGGAGGTGTTCAGCTCCACCATTTCCGCCTCGCCCTCGTAAAACACTCTGTTTGGCGTGATAATCTTCAATGTCAAGCATTTATTTTCTGCCATGGAAACCGCCTTTCCCTATTTCACTCTGGCCAAAACATCATCAATGCCGCCGGCGTTCAGGAAATAGCTCTCGGGGATATCGTCATGCTTGCCCTCCAGTATCTCCTTGAAACCTTGAATAGTCTCATTGATAGGCACATATTTGCCCTCCATACCGGTAAACTGGCCGGCTACGAAGAAAGGCTGAGACAGGAATCTCTGTACCTTACGGGCACGGGACACCACCAGCTTGTCATCCTCCGACAGCTCATCCATACCCAGAATGGCGATGATATCCTGCAGTTCCTTGTATCTCTGAAGGATCTCCTGCACGCCGCGGGCCACCTTGTAATGCTCCTCACCCACAACGCGGGGATCCAGAATACGGGAGGTGGACTCCAACGGGTCTACCGCGGGATAGATACCCAGTTCCACAATGGAACGGGAAAGCACGGTGGTGGCGTCCAGATGGGCAAATGTGGTAGCGGGAGCCGGGTCTGTCAGGTCATCCGCAGGCACATACACGGCCTGTACGGAAGTGATGGAACCGCTCTTTGTGGAAGTGATACGCTCCTGCAGCGCACCCATCTCCGTCTGCAGCGTAGGCTGATAACCCACTGCGGAGGGCATACGCCCCAGCAGTGCGGACACCTCACTGCCCGCCTGGGTGAAACGGAAAATATTGTCGATAAACAGCAGCACGTCCTTTCCGCCTTTATCACGGAAATATTCCGCCATAGTCAGGCCGGTCAGACCCACTCTCATTCTCGCTCCGGGGGGCTCATTCATCTGACCGAAGACCATGGTTGTCTTGTCGATAACTCCCGACTCACTCATCTCATGGTACAGATCATTTCCCTCACGGGTGCGCTCGCCCACGCCGGTAAATACGGAGTATCCGCCATGCTCTGTGGCAATATTGCGGATCAGCTCCTGAATCAGCACTGTTTTACCTACGCCGGCTCCGCCGAACAGACCGATCTTACCGCCTTTCTGATAGGGGCACAGCAGATCCACCACCTTGATACCGGTCTCCAACAGCTCCGTCTCCGTAGACTGTTCCTCAAATTCCGGCGCCGCCCTGTGAATAGGCTCATAGGATACACCTTCCGGCGCCGGTTTGTTGTCAATGGGCTTACCCAGTACATTGAAAATACGCCCCAGAGTATTCTCACCCACAGGTACAGTGATGGGCGCGCCTGTGGCAATGGCTTCCATGCCCCTCACCAAGCCGTCCGTTGTGCCCATGGCGATACATCTCACCGTATCATCGCCCAGATGCTGAGATACTTCCACCGTCAGTTCTCCGCCGTCTTTGCCGGGAATCACAATAGCCTCGTTGATCTCCGGCAGTCGGCCCTCACCGAAACGGATATCCAGCACCGCGCCAATGATCTGGGTAATCCTTCCTTTATTTTGTCCTGTCATATAAACCTCCATGCCTATCGCGGGCCTGCCCGCAATAGTACTCAAATAGAAATTTCCGCGCGGGCAAAGGCTATGAGATCGCCTCTGCCCCGGCTATGATTTCAGTCAATTCCTGTGTGATAGAGCCCTGACGAGCCCTGTTGTATTTCAGCGTCAAATCACTTATCATTTCTTCCGCATTGCTGGTCGCATTATCCATTGCCTGCATTCGCGCCCCGTTCTCACTGGCTACGGCCTCCATCAGTCCGCCGTAGATCAGGCTGGTCACATACTTGGGAATGATCATCTCCAGAGCCTCTTCATCCTCTGCCTCAAAGTTCATGGGAATCTCCGGCTCCTCCTCACCGCTCTCGGCCTCCTGCTCTACCGGCAGCAGCTTTAGCAGCGTGGGAATATGACTCACCGTATTTTTAAACGAGGTGTAGGCCAAATAGATCTCGCTGACCTCCCCGTCCGCGTAGGCTTGTAGCAGTTCCCGGCTCAGCAGCATGGCGTCCGGATACGCCGGTTCTTCCACCACGTCGGACATATCCATGCGCACCTCATAGCCCTCTCTCACAAAGGCATCCTTGCCCTTGCGGCCCACGGCATAGATCAGTATGTCCTCCTTGTTCCAACCTTCGTGGCGGGTCACCGTCTTCACAATATTGGAATTGTAGCCTCCCGCCAATCCTCTGTTGGAGGATATCACCACCACTGCCTTTTTACCGGAGCCGCCGGGCTGCAGATATCTGTGCTGCAGGCTGCCCACTCTTTTCAGGATACGGTTCACGGTCTGATACATGCAATTAAAATACGCCTTGGAATTCTCAGCGCTGGCTCTCGCCCTCTGCAGCTTTACGGTAGAAACGAGTTTCATGGCCTTGGTGATCTGTTGGGTACTCTGTATACTTCCCTTGCGACGCTTGATATCACGCATCGATGCCATATATACTCCTTTCCGCATATCACAGGCACAGCCTGCGATCGCTACGCTTTACTTAAACTGCGCCTTAAATTCTCCGATAGCCTTTACCAGCAATTCTTCTGTCTGTTGGGAGATCACTTTCTCCTCCGCGATCGCCCGGGGAATCTCCGCGTACCTGGTATCCAGGAACTCAAACAGCTCCTTTTCAAACCGGGTGATCTCATCCACAGGCACGTCCAGCAGATATTTGTTCGTAGCCGCATAGATAATGATAACCTGATACTGCACCGCCATGGGCTGATACTGAGGCTGCTTCAGAACCTCCTTGATACGCTCGCCCTGAGCCAGTTTCTCCTTGGTATCGGCATCCAGCTCGGATCCAAACTGAGAGAACGCCGCCAGCTCACGGTACTGAGCCAGCTCCACACGGATAGGCGCCGCGATCTTCTTCATAGCCTTGATCTGCGCCGCGCCGCCCACACGGGAAACGGACAGACCGGCGTTTACGGCCGGGCGGAAACCGGCATTGAACATCTCCGTCTCCAGATAGATCTGACCGTCGGTAATGGAGATCACATTGGTGGGAATATACGCCGACACGTCGCCCGCCTGGGTCTCGATGATGGGCAGTGCCGTCAGGGAACCGCCGCCGTACTCCTCACTCATACGCGCCGCGCGCTCCAGCAGTCTGGAGTGCAGATAGAATACGTCGCCGGGATATGCCTCACGTCCGGGTGGACGACGAAGCAGCAGAGAGAGTGTACGGTATGCGGTGGCATGTTTGCTCAGGTCGTCATACACCACCAATACGTCTTCACCGTTCTCCATCCATTCCTCGCCGATCGCGCAGCCAGCGTAGGGGGCGATGTACTGCAGAGGCGCCAGGTCGCTGGCAGTGGATACCACTACGGTAGTATACTGCATAGCGCCGTACTCCTCCAGCGTCTTCACAATATTGGCCACGGTGGAAGCCTTCTGACCGATGGCCACATAAACACATTTTACTTTCTGCCCCTTCTGGTTGATGATCGTGTCCAGGGCAATGGTCGTCTTACCTGTCTGACGGTCGCCGATGATCAGCTCACGCTGACCTCTTCCGATGGGCACCATGGCGTCGATGGCCTTGATACCTGTCTGCAGCGGGGTATCCACTGATTTTCTGGTGATAACGCCGCTTGCCACTCTCTCGATCTTACGATATCTGTCGTTCTGTACCGGGCCCTTGCCGTCGATGGGCTGTCCCAGCGCGTTCACAACACGTCCCAGCATGGCGTCGCCCACCGGGACCTCCACTACCCTGCCGGTAGTCTTTACCGTATCGCCCTCGTTAATATTTCTATGACTTCCAAGGAGTACCGCACCCACGTTGTCTTCTTCCAGGTTCATCACCATACCGTATACTTCGCCGGGAAATTCCAGCAGTTCACCCTGCATGGCGTTTTCCAGACCGTGTACACGGGCGATGCCGTCCGCCACCTGAATGACCGTACCCACATCAGATATATTAAGCTCAGACGCATACCGCTTAATCTGTTCCTTGATCACGGAACTAATTTCTTCTGGTCTCAAATTCATAGGTTGGTTCGCACCTTTCTTCCGGTTGGTTTCAGCCCAACTGGATCTGTAATAATTCTTTTTTCATCTCCGCCAGCTTTGTGCGGATACTGCTGTCCACAACTCTGTCCTTGATACGGATCACCATGCCGCCGATCAGCGAAGGATCCACTGCATAGTGCATCTCCATGGTCAGGTAGGGAGTGGTGGCAAGAAGTTTGCTCTGTATATCCGCCTTGCGGATCTCAGACAGTTCCATCGGCGTGGTCACATAGGCCGTACCGATCTTTTTCTCCTCTTTCACCTTGTCGATAAAGTACCGGAAAACTGCCTGCAGCTGGCCGTATCTCTCTTTTGTGAGGATCAGTTCCAGAAATCCCGTCATCTCCCGGCTGATCCTCCCCCCAAACGCGTCTTTCATGATCTCCACCTTTTCCTGCTTGGTGATCTTGGGGTGTTTCATCAGCCTGTCCCACTGCGGATTCTGTTTCAGCACTGTCTGTATGAGGTTGACCTCCTCCAGAAATGCGTCCACCTGATTGGTTTCCACGGCAGTCTGGAACAGGGCCTCTCCGTATGTCTGTTCCACTAGCTTAGCCATGTATTATCACCTATCTCCTTCAGAGTCTCATTCACCAGACTGTCCTGGATATCCGCGTTCATGGATGCCGACACAGCCTTGCCTGCCATCGCCGCGGCTATGCCTATCATCTCCCGCTTCACTTCATCCGCCATCTTCTGTTTCTCAAGCTGGGCCTCCGTGCGGGCTCTCTCCATGATCCTCGCCGCCTCTTCCCTGGCCTTGGCTACGATCTCGTTCTCGTTCTCCAGAGCGCGCTTGCGGGCGTCGCCGAGAATCTCTTCCGCCTCTTTATTGATATCCCTTATCTTGGCCTCATACTCTTCCTTCAGTCCGGTCGCCTGCTCCATACTGTTCTTGGCGTCTTCCAGCTCGCTTTTGATCTTGTTCTGACGATCCTGCAGCATTTTCCTGGCAGGATTGAACAAAAAGTAACTCAGCGCCAGAAACAGCACAAAGATCGCGATAATCGTCAGAAACGAGTCCGCCAGCAGCTGAAAGTCCAAATCAAAGAGTCTCTCCATAGGCTCCTGAGCCGTTAAAAGTATCATTCCCTGCCTCCTTTCTTCTACACGCCGTATCCGGCGTAGATATAATATAGTTCAGAGGCTTATTTACCTAACGGCTTAACGAAGAGCAGCAGCATGGCGATCAGCAGACCGTACAGACCTGTTGTCTCGGCCACGGCCTGTCCCAACAGCATGGTGGAAGTGATCGCGGACTTGGCGCCCGGGTTGCGTCCCACTGCCGCTGCGGCGTGACCGGCGGCAATACCCTGTCCGATACCAGGTCCGATACCGGCGATAACCGCCAGGCCCGCACCGATCGCAGAACATCCTAAAATAAATTCAGTGTTGAAATCCATAATTCATTCCTCCTGTTTATCATCTTTTTATTTAGTTTTCGCTGCCGATGGCATTGTTGATATATGTCATGGTCAGCATACAGAATACATAGGTTTGAATTGCTCCGGAGAACAAGTCAAAATACACATGCAGCGCCGCGGGCCATATGACGGCAAACCACTTCAGCAGCCCGTATACCAGCGCCATCATCACCGTGCCCGAAAGCACATTGGCAAACAGACGCAGGGACAGGGACACCGGCACTGCTATCTCGCTGATCAGATTGATCGGAAACCAGATGGGCAGCCACGGCGGCAGCGGAGAACACATATCCACCCAGATATCCTTGGGTTTCTGATATTTGAACTGATTGAAATGAATCAGTACAAAAGTGAGGATACCCAGCGGAAGTGTCACGCCATAGTCCGCGGTGGGCGGACGCAGTCCCAACAGACCCGATATATTGGACAACAGGATAAAAATAAATATCGTTCCAATATAATTGTAAAATCTGGGGGCGTTTTTTCCCATGGGGCTATCCACCATGCCGTCCAGTTTCTCCACGATCAGCTCCACCACGTTCTGAAAACCGGAAGGCACTTCCGTGGCCTTCTTCATAGCCCGGTTCGCGGCAATGGCAAAGCCGATAATGATCAGCATGACGATCAGAATGCACACATGCGATGTCGTTATCCACACCTCATGGCCAAAGAAACTGTATTGAAACAGGCCATGGATCATAAAATCAATCCCGTCGGCTGAGGATAACACAGGTCCAATTAGCATACTCTCACCTCCCTCTCACCAACATGTCCTTCACGGAGAAGTCATCCTTTTACTGTTGTGGTTCAGGTTCAGGCTCCGCCTCCTCCGGCATCGGTTCCGGCACCGGATCGGTCTCGTGAAAAAGCATGTTGCATAATTTATGGGTAAACGGCTGAATATACGCCGCTACTTTCATCATCATATACCCCAGATATACCACCAGGGGGTTCAGCAGGTCCGTGACCATGATGACACCCAGAACAATGAGCAGCACCGCATAGCGCAGCATACTGCCCGCTATCATCGCCTTGGCCGCGCCGTCCCCAAGATCCAGCGCCCTGTCGATAGTCCTGTACATGTGCCAGGAGCCCAGCAGCGCCAGCCCGATCCCCAGCCACAGAGCAATGGCATAGGATCCCTTTTGACTCACCAGCCACATGCCGATCAGCTGGCAGACCACACCGCAGGCCAGGATGCCCAGATCCAGTTCAAGCAAAGCACGGTTCATCTCTTTTAATCTATTGATCATCTCGTTCACCCGTCTTCTGGTTGCCAGGCTCCTCCCCAAAAACAGCCTTGGCCATCCGCCAGATATTTTGAAATCCGGCGACTGCACCGATGAAAAAGAACAGCACCATGCAAAAGGATGTGCCGAGTCTGCGATCCAGAAGGATCCCCAGCCAGGACATGACACCGATGGGGACCAGCATATTGATCCCAAACTGCATGACTAAAGCCAACGCGCGGTATACGCTCTTCTTATCCTGTTTGTCTTTTCTCTCATAGGGCGGTTTTTTATTCATTTTATTATTATATATAAATTTTACCAAAAAGTCCAGTATCCATAGACGATATCCCATGAAAAATCTATAAATTTTTCAAGAAAAAAAAGTTGACTTCTGCTCACAGACAATGTAGTATCATGGATAATAGACACCGGTTCTTTTTCTGTCGATGAGAGGAGGCTCTATGAGCGAATTACAACTGTACCGCAAGCGTCTGATTCCCGCCGAGTGTATTCTGTTAAAAGACGATACCGTCGTAAAGCAGACGGACGATATTGTAGTCACCTCCTGGAAGACCTTGAATCCCAAGATCTCGTTCAGCCACGGATGTTCCTGCTATTTTTTGAAAGAGGGGTTCAAGATCAGCAAGTTTTACCGTCAGGATGATTCCCTGCTGTACTGGTACTGCGACATAGTAGAGTATACCCATGATGAGCAGGCCCATACTCTGACTGCCACGGATCTGCTGGCCGATGTGATCGTCTATCCCGACGGCCGCACCAAAGTAGTGGATCTGAATGAGCTGGCCCAGGCCTTTGAGGCGGGACTGTTGACCGCCGCGCAGCTCTGTAGCGCTCTGCGACAGTTGGATCACCTGCTCACCTATATCTATAAGGATAAATTCGACCAGCTGCAGGCACAGATTGAAAGCCTCGGACTATAGAAGAGTCCGGGGCTTTTGATTTTAGCAGATTTGTTTTTAATAGAAAATATGTCCTCCTATGGAGATGCCGGTCAGTCCCTCTATGGGCGTGCGGAAATACACGCAATTGCCCACATTGCTCATGCCGGACATGGCTTCCTCCGCAGCCCGGTAACAATCCGCGGTGGCCTTATTGTTCGCCAACGCCAGTTCCAGCCTGCCGCTGCCCACCGGTGAGAACTGCCTTCTCTGGTAGATCACGCCAACCATCGTGTCGGGATAGACACTGCTGAGCATCCGGTTGATCACCACCGCGCCCACCGCCAGCTTTCCTTCATAGGGTTCTCCGCCCGCCTCACAGTAGATCAGATTGGCCAACAGCTGAAGATCCGCATCCGCGAATGTCACCTCCGAGATATTGCGCCAGGTGGCGTTTGCCGCCCGCTGGGACATGGCGATCTCCTGCTGCAGTTTCAGTTTTAAAGCCTCCAGATCCTCTTCCACTTTTTTTAGATTGGCCTCATATGCCCGGGCCTCTTCCTCCGCCTGGTCAATCTGGTCCGCGTAGTCCGCCATGCGGTTGCTTGTCTGGCTGATCAGGCCGGACACACGGCTCTTATCCGCCTCCGCCTGTATCTTCAGATAGTCCAGCGCCTCTTTCTCCTGCTGTAGCCGGGTTTCCTCAGACTCGATAAATTCCCGGGTCTCAATGATCTGATCCAGCATGTCGTCGTCCGCTGCGGCAATGCTCTCGGTGTAGGTGGAAAGGTTCAGATATCTGGAAAAGCTGTCCCAACTGAAAAAAATCTCCAGCAGGCTCTCCTGCCCTCTCTCATAGGCATACTGTATCCGCTTTTCCATGCAGTCATACTGCCATGCCTCCCTCTCTCTGGCCTCCGCAAGCGCCTGTGTCGTGTCGGCTATCTCCTGCTCCTTGTCGCGGATCTGTACTTCCAGCTCCGCCAGGTGGTCGCTGACCGCCGTCAACTGCTCGTTCAACTCGCTGAGCTGCTGCCGCAGGTTCTTCTGCTCACCCTTCAGCCCGCTTATCTCCTGTTTGCTGGCATCTATCTGATCCTCGATCTGATCCTTTTCATTCTCCTTGTCTGCGATCTCCTGTCTGGTAGAACTGGTGGCATGGGAAGTAAACGGCACCCCGGAAAACAGCAGCGCCGCCACCGCCAAAAAAACGATCTTTCGTTTTATTCCTCTCGTACAATCTGTTTTCATAGGCTCTATAGTTCCAGTTCCACTTTTTTACCGGTTTTGCAATAGGGAATATACTCCACTCCAGCCGCGTCAAACATTCTCTTGGAAGCTATATTGGAGGGCTGGCCGTCGTACTTGTCGCTGGCATACACCACAGTCTTTATGCCAGCCTGTATGATAGCCTTGGCGCACTCATTGCAGGGAAACAGGGACACATATAGTTTGGTTCCCTCCAGAGAGCCTCCCCTGTAATTCAGGATCGCGTTAAGTTCACTGTGGGTCACAAAAGGATACTTGGTATCCAGCTCGCAGTCTCCCTCTCTGGCCCACGGAAAGTTGTCGTCCGCGCAGCCGTTGGGGAATCCGTTATAACCCATGGACAGTATCTTGTTCTCCCGGCTGACTATGCAGGCTCCCACCTGGGTGCTTGGATCTTTGGAACGCATGCCCGACAACTGGGCTACCCCCATAAAATACTCGTCCCAACTGATGTAGTCTTCTCGCTTACCACTCATAGGTTTTCCTCTTATTTTGTACCAAAGATGCGGTCTCCCGCATCTCCCAGCCCGGGCACGATATAGCCGTGGTCGTTCAGTTTCTCATCCAACGCGCCGATATACATATCCACGTCGGGATGCTCCTGTTTCATCCGTTCTATGCCCTCAGGAGCGGCGATAATACACATGAAATGGATATTTTTGCAGCCTTTGTCCTTCAGCATCTGGATCGCCGCCACGGAAGAGCCGCCGGTAGCCAGCATGGGGTCTACCACAAATACTTCTCTCTCGGCGCAGTCGGCGGGGAGCTTGCAGTAATACTCCACCGGTTTCAGAGTCTCGGGATCCCGATACAGGCCGATATGTCCCACCTTGGCTGCGGGGATCAGATTCAGCATGCCGTCCACCATACCCAGCCCGGCCCGCAGGATGGGAACGATCGCCATCTTCTTACCCCTGAGTTCCTTCACTGTGGCGGCGCAGATCGGCGTCTCGATCTGTACCTCGTCCAGCGGCAGTTCTCTGGTGGCCTCATAACATATCAGCATGGCGATCTCACTGATGGTCTGCCTGAAATCCTTGGTGCCTGTCTCCGTTCTCCGAATAAATCCAATCTTATGCTGGATCAGGGGATGATCCATGATCACTACTTTTGCCATCGTTTTATCCTCCTAATTAAAGTTCCGCTACGGCCCTTCCGGCGTCTTTTCCCGCAGAGTAATTTCCGGACGCGAGCGTCCGTAAATTCTCTGGACGCCGTACGGGCCTTGCTGTTTGGTTTAGTTCCGCTACGGCCCTTCCGGCGTCTTTTCCTTTTACCTACCCGAGCATGTCCACTCTTCTCTTATGCTTTTCCTCTGCGGAAAAAGGCGTATTTAAAAAGGTCTCCACAATATCCAGAGCCAGATTGTCTCCGATCATCCCGCCGCCCATGGCCAGCACATTGGCATCGTTGTGCAGACGGGTCATCTTGGCCGACAGAGTATCCGAACACAGCGCGCAGCGTACCCCGGGCACTTTGTTGGCAGCAATGCTGATGCCTATACCGGTGGTGCAGATCACGATGCCTTTCTCACATCTCCCCTCAGCCACCGCCTGGGCCACCGCTTTGCCGTAAACCGGATAATCCACGGAAGACTTACTGTTGCATCCCATGTCCTGATAGGGGATCTGTTTTTCCTCCAGATACTGGATCACCCTCTGTTTCAGATCATAACCGCCGTGGTCACTTCCTATTGCTATCATATCTACTCCTTTCCGCACGCCGGATACCGAACGCGCCAAAACACCTGCCTCTGTCCTATATGTCAGGAGCCTCCGCTCCAGTGTTCCGCTCCTGCTTACCGCCCAGCGCCACCACTCTGTGTCCCGCCGCTTTCAGCAGACGGTTCATGATGGCCTGTCCCAGACCCATGGCATCAAAACACTCCGAATATATACGCGTCACCTGCTCATCGTCGAAACGGCGCAGGATGCCATACAAATGTCTGGCAATACTCTCCTCATCCCGTCGGCTGCCCAGGCTGCATACCAGATCCGCCTGATACTCCGGCAGCGACTCGTCCGTACCGATAACACCCACCTTGTGTCCCTGGGCCCGGTCACTCGCCGCCTGGACATTGATATAGGCCGTCACCTCCGCAGCCTGTCCGGAAACGATCGTCATCTCTCCCCGGGGCGCATAATGTCTGTACTTCATACCCGGCGCCCGGGGCGCCTGTCCGCTGTCTACATTGAGAATCGTTTGATCCAGACTGACCTGCCCCAGCACCTCCGAGAGCATCTCACGGGTAATATATCCCGGGCGCAGGATCTGTGGGGGATCCACCGTCAGATCCACAATCGTGGATTCCAGCCCGATCTCTCCCTCTCCCCCATCGATGATCATATCGATCCTCCCCGCCATGTCCTCTATCACATATCTGGCCGATGTGGGACTGGGCCTGCCGGATAGATTGGCACTGGGCGCTGCTATATATCCTCCGCCGCATGTGATCAGCCTGCGTGCCACCGGGTGGGAGGGCATTCGGACCGCTACCGTCTCCAGCCCCCCGGTTGTTTCCTTCGGGACTGTCTCCGCTCTGGGCAGCACCATGGTCAGCGGTCCCGGCCAGAACGCCCGCCCCAGCCGAAGAGCTGTCTCCGGCACTCGTCGGGCCACTATGTCCATATCCTCCAGACGGGCGATATGGACGATCAGCGGATTGTCCGAGGGCCTGCCCTTTGCGGCATATATTTTTCGGGCGGACGCAGGGTTTAACGCGTCTCCTCCCAGGCCATATACCGTCTCCGTGGGAAAAGCCACCAGACCACCGCCGCGCAATATCCCGCCGGCCTCCCGCAGAGCCTGTTCTTCCTCCTCGGAAAAAACTCCTTCCTGCCCCCGTATTGTTACGATCTTCGTATTCATCATCTTATACCACAATCCCGTGCGTTTTACTCATTATTCCTTGAATTCCATGGATATCATATCACACTTTATCCGATTTGTCTAATCGCTAACTCGTCTGTCGTCCACAGCGCATTCCGGCCGACCACAGCGCGGCTATTTGTCGGTTTCCGCCAGATACTGCAATATACCCATATGTATGGCCCAGGCAACCCTGTCCTGATATTCCTCCTGGCCCAGCAGTTTTGCCTCCGCCTGGTTAGAAAGGAAACCGCATTCCACTATGACAATGGGAACATCTGTCTTTTTCAGCAGATAATAGCTGTCGTTGGCCTTGATCTGCCGATGGTTCTCCGGATCCAGTTTCTGTACCAGCTGTTCTTGCAGCAGCTGTGCCAGCAGTTGTCCGTCCCTGCTGCCGTCATAGTAGAACACCTGGGCGCCATGCACATATTCCTCCGGGTAACTGTTCTGGTGGATGCTGACGGTGATGGTGGGGGCCGTCTCCTCGATCAGGGCAACCCTCCTTTTCATATCCTGCACCTTTTTATTGGGCGCGCCGCTGTCATACAGACCGTTTTCATCCTCCCTGGTCATCACCACTCTGATGCCCTGGGCCTCCAGATATTGCCGCACTTTAAGGGCAATACTCAAGTTCACATCTTTCTCCAGCAACTGGTTGATCCCTATTTTGCCCGGATCGTCCCCTCCGTGGCCCGCGTCGATCACCACGCATATCTGGCTCTGGGAGACATCCTCTGTATTCTCCACATTTCTCCCGTTTACAAGCACTGCCGCGCCGCGGGCCACATATAACATGGATATGACCAGCAGCGCGCCCAGAACCAGCGAAAACCCCTTTTCCATCCGCTCTTTCATATTGATAATACATCCCGCTTTGAGTGCTGTCTCTTCTTTATTATCAATATATGTCTCCCTGTCTGTCCGTATACCTCAGGGGTCACCGGGTATTCACATAGGTATTTATCAGTTCCCATGCCTCAGGCGTGCCGTAACTGATCTGCCATACGGCCACGCCGGCAATGTCTTTGTTCTGCATTACATTCAGCTTTACCTGAATGGACTCCTCCGTCTCGGCCCACAGCTTATGGGTCTTGGTGCCGCTCTGCCACTCCGCGTATAACTGAGACGTCTCCTCATCCCACACGGTCTCCACGCCGATCCGCTGCAGGTAGTCTTTAGTATTGGAAAGCAGCAGATACTCATCTGTCACTGTTGCGCCGTCTATGGTCCACAGGATCGTATAGAAAGGCAGGGCGTTGACAACCTTTTCTCTGGGCACCTGTTCCAGAGTGCGGTCTATACCGCCGCTGACATAGCCGATGCTGGCCACCGAACCGGGATCTCCGCTGCCGTGCCAGTGCTCGTCATAGCCCATAATGATCACATAGTCGGCCACCTTTCCCTGTACATCCCTGCGGTAGTAGTCGTTAAAGTTATAGGGGACATAGTTGTCAAAGGACAAGATCAGCCCTCCCTTTCGGCAGGCGATGGACAGCTCCCGGATAAACTGGGCATAATGGTCGCTGCACTCCTTGGTCACTTTTTCAAAGTCGATATTAATGCCGTCCAGGTTCAGGTTCAATGCCTCCTGCACGATATTGTCGATCAGCCTGCCCCTGATCGTGGTAGACGACAGGATCTGATAGTCGTTGATGCCTGCCTGGTTCACATTATTATAGTTGAAATCGTCCAGCACTCCCCAGACCTGCAGCCCCATGCCATGGGCACGCTCCACATAGGAGTTGCTGGCAAAACTCTGGAAATTTCCCTCATTATCGCTTAAGCTGAACCAGGTGGGAGCGATCACGTTCATACCTTTGGTGCCTGCCACCATACTTTCCAGAGTATCGTTACCTCCCACGCCTCCGATGGAATGCCATCCCATGCTCACTTTGCCGGGAAGACGCAGAGAACTGTACTCCGGCTCCACATAATCGGTCACGGGAATCTCCTGGACTTCCGCCATGTTTGTCAGCAGCTTATTTTCCACATATCCGATGTATCCGTCTTCCGTCCGCACTTTGCTCCAGGTCTCCATCTGCTCCAGCACTTTCACCCGGCTGCCCGCCGGCACATCCCACAGGATCTCGCTCTTAATGCCACCTTTTACGCGCGCCGCCGTGTCTTTCTCGACCACTGCTTCCGTGGCCAGTCCCCACTCGGTATATATCTGTACATGATACTGGGCGTACTGCAGGGTCATATTGCTGTAGCGCTGTATATAGTCCGCAGCGATATAAACCTGCCCGTTCTCCTCATAGGCGATCACATACCCCATATCCTCACTGCCGCTCTCCCGCTCCTCCACAGTGGAGCCCAGACGCACCCGCACCACCTCCAGGGGCAGCGCGTACAGCAGCAGGCCTTCCTCCCGGTCCGCGTAAAAGGTATCATTAAAATACTGGCGCACCATATCCATGGGAAAATAGCACTTTCCCTCTTTCAGCGGCGCCAATTCTTCCAATCTCTCGTCCTGTAGATACACAGCCACCCGGCTCCCTTCCTGCTCCGCCGTCAGACCGTAATACTCCGCCAGATCCACTCTCTCCTTGGAATATGAGTACTTTTCCACCAGCATGCCGACAAGCGTTACCGCACCGATCACTATGATCAGCAGTATTGCAATGATTACCGGAATTGCTTTTTTCATAAACTTTTGTACCTTTCCCTTCCTAAATACTAAAATAAAGATCACTGCACATACCGGGGAAAGGGAGAACTCCCTTTCCGCCGATATGTAATAGTATACCAAACTATTCCGACAACGTCATCACCTATTTTGACAAAATACGGCAGAACGTCATATTTTTTTAGCAGTTATTTTTTTGATAGAGAGGCACTCTTACCGCATACATACATTCTGCGCTGCGCCAAAGCGCCGATCCGCGGCTTACTGCGGATCGATCCTGTCAAACCTCACCTGTTCAAGAATGCCCATATCGTTCAGAACATAATCGGGCATGTATACATTTTGTTCCTGCACACAACGGCAGGCCACTTCATCCGGAGTGGCCGGTCTGTCATCCATGTACAGACCTACGCCTCTCTCCTGCACTTTCTGCAACTGCATCCGTATCATCTCCCGGACGCTTTGGACTTCTTCCTCGCTCAAATTATCCCTCCTTCCCATATGCTGCGCAACCAAAAGGAAAAATGTGATATATTATGCCAGCAAATTCCATATCTGTGTTGGGAAAACGTGGGGAAATAGTTTGTTTCGAGCTGCTCCGACAGTACAACGCAAAAAATGTAAATATAGATTTTGAATTATAATGTGAGTTAAAACTAAAAAGTGGGAAATATATTATATAGACCGATCAAGCACGCACTAACCGCTTGTAAGACATCCCTATCATTATAGCAAAAAAACAAGTTGACTCATACTATAAATAAAAGAGATGAGAGGAACGAAACGTTCCGGATCTTCGGAATAAATAAAGATATTTTGACCGCCTGCCTCCCTTCCTGTACCGATTGTCGGGGAGCATCTCTGATATGCATTATAGGTCATCTTCCAGATTTTGGCAAGTGGAAAATTTAAATTTTTTCTAAAAACATTCCCAGGTCTATTGACGAAAAACCTGGGAAAGTATATGCTGTTAAAGAAAATTGTTCTGCCTGGCGAAGGCGCCGAGAGGAGGAGCCAATCCCATGAAGATAGAAAAAGTAAGTGATAACCAGATACGCTGTACCCTGACCAGAGAAGACCTGGCCAGCCGCGAGCTGCAGATCAGTGAGTTGGCCTACGGTACGGAAAAGGCAAAAAATCTGTTCAGAGATATGATGCAGCAGGCTAATTTTGAATTTGGATTTGAGGCTGAGGACATTCCGCTGATGATCGAGGCCATCCCCATGAACGCGGAGTGTATCGTGCTGATCATAACCAAAGTAGAGGACCCGGAGGAACTGGATACCCGGTTCGCCCGATTTGCCCCCTCCGTACACGAGGAATTGGAGGAGGACGAGGAGGAGAACGCCGGCTCTGCTGCGGATGAAGTATTGGATCTGTTCCGCAGACTCCAGGGCAGCGAAGACGCAGCCGTTCCCGCCGAGAAACTTTCAGAGGAGTCCGAGAATAGGCAGCTCATGAGAATGCTGCGATTCCGCTCCATGCACTCATTGCTGGCGGCGGCTGCCGCCGTTACCAGCGACGCCATCGGCGCCAGCTCCCTGTATAAGGACAGCCGGGAGAACTGTTATCTGCTGCTCCTGTCCCACCCTCAGAAGGAGGCCGCCGATTTTAACCGTTGCTGCAATGTGCTGTCGGAATACGGTTCTTTTGTGAAAGTGAACAGTTCCACTCCCTCCTATCTGGAGGAGCACTGCGACACTATGATTTCGGAAAAAGCATTGCAGACGCTGACTCGTATCTAAGGTATTGTGAGTAAAAGGAGGAGCCCTCATTTTCCGCGCAGGGCTCCTCCTCTTTTATTCATTATTCTCTACCCCCTGAAACTTTCCGCAGGTCCCAGATAGGACGCCTGCAATTCCATCCCTTCCCGGCACAGCACGATCCGCTCCAACACCACTGCCGGGCTCATGCCGTAAAAGCGCAGTCTGTTCCTCCCCTCCCGGCAATGCGCATAAGTTTCCGCAAGCTTGATGTTGCACAGGGCCTCCCTGGACCATTGAGGGCTGAGGAAAAACGGGATATCCGGCTCCCGCACCGTGTTAAGGATCTGAAGTCCCTCTCCATTGACGGCGTACCCTATGTACTGTTTCCTCTCAAAGACCACCGGAGTCGTAGGCGCCAGATAGAAACACAGATGATATTCCCCCTCCCTGTGGATCCAAAAATCATACTCCACATAGGGGCGCTCCCCGGCCGACAGAAAATCCGCCGTAGCGGGATATACCTTGACAGCGCTCCCAGATCTTCCGTAGGGTTTCAAAATACAGAATGCTCCCTCTGCGACACTTTTACTGCGGGAATAATGTTCCGCCTCCATAGCCACATATCCCTCATGCTCCAGGAAAACGCCTTTTTCTACGGTTCTGTTTTCTGCCTCCACCCTGACGGTGGCCGCCGCGAAACCCACTCCTTCCACAGTAAAGTTTCCCTCGACCCTGCCCTGAAAGAGTTCCCGGCGGATCTTCAGCGCGATCCGCTCACGGACCTCTACCGTCCCCTCCCCGCAGGAGAACTCCATCCACTCGCAATCCGTCCGTATCCGGTATGTAAAAGGTTTGTCGCTGCCGTTGGAAATGTCGAACTCTATACAGTCTACATCCGGCCGCAGCGCGTCCCGCCAGATCTGCCTCCTGTCGCACCATTCCAGTCCCGTCATATAGTTTTCATCCCCTGCGCGGGATACCAGCATTCTGGGTCGGCGGGCCGGAAAGACATAGTGCAGCAGAGGATACTTATTGTCCTCGTCGTTCCAGTTGGTAAAACCGATATGCTCAGACGTCCCCAGACCGTCATAGTATCCGTCATCCACCTGTTCATATTCCGCCGTCAGAATCTCGTCTTTAGATACGCAATCCTTAATCTCCTGCGCAAGCAGATTGGCCTCTATGCGGTTTTGTTTCGCAAACAGCTTGTTCCTCCCGGCAAGAATCCACATTCTCATCAGATTGGCGGTTGCGCAGACCGGGAAATACAGCAGGGATATAAATGCCGAGCGGTCCGCCTCCTCACATCTCTCTTTCAGGAGTTCTCCCTTTTCCAGAAGTTCTTCCGATATTTGCAGTATTCTCTCCGCCTCGCCGTAATGCAGCGGATGATATACATCGGCATTCATGACTTCATGTTTCCTCTTTGCCAGCATTTCCGTGCAATCCCACAGCATCCTGCCTATCCACTCCCGCTCCTCGGCCCGGAAAGCCGCCCCGAACTGTCTCTCCGTCCACTCTTTGGTATATTTTACGGTGACTTGGGCGTCTTTTCCTCCCCACTTATCCATGTCGTAGGCAAGATCTAGGAAAAAGGAAAGACCAAATTCCTGGGTTCCTATGTCTCCCACATTGACCACCCAGATCTCCCTGACTCCAAATTCATAGGCCTGCGTCATCTGTTCCCACACTCTGGGCAGGTAGGTTGAGCCGATCCACTGGTAAGAATACGCCCCGCCATGCATATCCATATGGTAATACATCCCGTATCCACCTCTATGGTTCCTCATCTTTTCGTCGGGCAGGGTCCTGGTGTACCCAAAGTTGTTGTCGCTGAGCATTATGGTGACGCCGTCCAGTTCCGGGTCATCCATCAGTCCATCGCCGTCCTTTCCATAAAAAAATTCTTCCACTTCCGTGAACAGGACGATCTGCCTGGGAACCCGGTCCAGTTCCGCGCATACATTCTCCCGGATCAACTGATTCTGCGTTCTCAGCACGTCCCTGAGCAGTTCAATATTGTCTTCAATAGTGGCCTCCTTTCCCAGAATGGCGGTGTCCTGCTCTCCCCGCATCCCCATGGTGATGACATTTTCAAAAGGCTTATTGCGGAGCAGTCCGTCCCGCCAGAAACGTGTGATCCCCTCCCTGTTTCTGCGAAAATCCCAGGCATTTCCGTAGGGAGAGTCCTCTCCCCGGAGGATCCTGTACTCCTCGCCGCTCCTCATACAGGGTTCATGGTGCGAAGTGCTCATCACGATCCCATATTCGTCCGCCAGTCTGGCGCTTTCAAGCCCCGGGCCGTCCATGCTGAAATTGGAGTTCCACATGGCGGGCCACAGGTAATTTCCTTTCAGGCGAAGCAGCAGTTCAAACACCCTCTCATAGCACGCCGCATTGATCCCTCCAAAATGTTTTTGCGCCCACGTGCCGAAGGCGGGCCACTCATCATTGATAAAGAATCCCCTGTATCGCACCGATGGCTCCCGGGACAGACAATTGACTTCATCCGTCAGAATGACGTCGCTCTTTTTCTCCGGCCGCACATGATTCCAGTTCACCAGAGGGGACACGCCCAGCAATTCGGACAGATGGTACAGCCCATAAATCGTCCCTCTCTTGTCGCTGCCCGCTATCACCAGCCCGTGCTCCACCCCCTCCAGGGGACGGTCGATCACCTGAAAAGTGTAGACCTCCCATTTTTCCCGGACCGGGGACAGATCCACCTTTCCCTCCGCCTCCAGGCGCCGCAGAACCTCACTGCGCCCCAAAGTGCCATATATCACCAGATTCTCCGCCCCTGTGCCCCTGTACTCCCCAGGATAAAACCCCGTCACGAGAGCGATATCCCGTTTCACCTGATCCGCAACCCTGTTTACCCCCGGAAAAGCCTGCGGGTCAGTTATAAACATGCAAGAGGCATTCAATTCTATCTTTGCCATAACAGTGTTCCCTGCCTTTGTCCTAATTTTGGTAAAAGTATACCATTTGCAAAAACTGTTCAAATACACAAAAAGCTGGATTTTTTTCACAAAAACCGACTTTCGCTCGCGCAAACATGCCGGAACATATCATATCTTTTCATGATTCGATATGTTATAATGAGTAAAACGAGAGTGCGCCAAGGCGCACGGAAATCAAAGTATAATGAATGTCGATCTCGAGGAAGGAGGGAAACTGTGAAAAAGGATCTGGACTGCCCCTATGGCATACTGGACAGGGATGTTATATGCGAGCACAAATTTACCAGGATCAGTCTGCCCAGCAAAATCACCCTCCATAATCATGACGGTTACGAGATACTGCTTTTTCTGGGCGGGGAGGCAAGCATTGTGGTGGAATCCGAAGAAAAGAAATTAGAGCGCGGAGATCTGGTCTTTATCAGCGCCTATGCCTTTCATGGGATAGGACTGATCGATTCGGACCGTTATGAGCGGATCGTGATCGATATCCGGTGGAATTGCCTGCGGGAACTGGGAGAGGAAACCGCAGACCTGACCTCCTGTTTCAGCAGGACTCCCGCAGGGAAACTGAATATTCTCCGATTGAAGGAGGAGGATATTCAGACCTTTACCGACCTGGCCGACCGGCTGGAGGACAGCCTGACCAGCCAGGCATTTGGGCACGGTATTCTGGCTAAAGCCTATTTGTCCGAGCTGATGGTCATGGCGTGCAGGCTGGCAAGTACTTACACATCTCCTTCCTATGATAACATCATGCCGTCTGTGGTTTCAAAGGCCTTTACCTATATAGATGCCAATCTGACAGCCCCCCTCACAGTGGAACAGATTGCGAAAGAAATACATCATAACAGCGATTACCTGAGCCGGGTCTTCAAAGATACCACCGGCGGCTCCCTGAAACAGTATATCAATGCCAGAAAGATGTTTCTGGCGCGCCAGTATCTGCAACAGGGATATCCACCCTATGAGGTGTGTTTTATGATTGGTTATAACAATTACTCAAGCTTCTCCCGGCGATTTTCGGCGCAGATCGGCTGTTCTCCCAAGCAGTACCAAAAAACACTGGGATCCGCCCCTGAAACCGCCCAGCTTACAATTTAAAAAGCCTGTGAGATCGATATGCCAATCGTCCCACAGGCTTTTGAGGTTTTGCTTTCGGGCTCTGCCCGCCCGGCTTATGCCTCCTGAATATTCTTCATTAACGCTTCGATGTCAATTCCATGTACCATGGCCGCCTCCTCAAGGCTCTCGCCCTGTGCCGAAGGACAGCCCAGGCAGTGCATGCCGGCCTCCATCAGGATCGGCGCCACATCCGGATTCTTCCGCAAGATCTCGCCTATGGTCATTTCCTTGGTAATTCCTTCCATGTTTTTGTACCTCCTTATCATATGATGCGTAAATTGCTTTTACCAGTATAATACTTTTCCCCTCTTCTGACAAGCCTAAGCTTTTATGGACAGTTTTTATAAATTTTTAATAAAACCCCTCCCCAAAATAGCAATAGTGTACAGGAAAAAGTACACTGGCAGCCTTGACTATCCGAATGCTTTCTCATATAATAAGGGCATAGGATTAGAGGTAACACATATACATTCACTAATTCAAATTTTAGATAGGAGGCTTTTTCAAATGAGACCTGAATGGAACGAGTTTGTAGGCGGCAAATGGGAGAATGAAGTCAATGTTCGTGATTTCATCCAGAAGAACTATCATCCCTATGATGGTGATGATTCTTTCTTAGCCGGACCTACACAAAACACAAAAGACTTATGGGCAATGGTGCTGGACCTGCAAAAGCAGGAGAGAGAGGCCGGCGGCGTTCTGGACATGGACACCAAGGTCGTTTCCACCATTACCTCTCATGGCCCCGGATATCTTGACAAGAGCAAGGAGACTATCGTTGGTTTCCAGACTGACAAGCCTTTCAAGAGATCCCTGCAGCCTTACGGCGGTATCCGTATGGCAGAGAAGGCATGCGCCGACAACGGCTATGAAGTTGATCCCGAGATCAGCGAGTTCTTCTCCACCCACAGGAAGACCCACAATGCAGGCTGTTTTGACGCTTACAATCAGGAGATGAGAGCCTGCCGTTCTTCCCATATCATTACCGGTCTGCCGGATGCATATGGCCGCGGCCGTATCATCGGTGACTACAGAAGAGTTGCCCTGTATGGTATTGACAGACTGATCGAGGATAAGCAGGCACAGAAAGACTCCACCGGCCGCGTGATGACCGATGACGTGATCCGTCTGCGTGAGGAGCTTTCCGAGCAGATCACTGCCCTCAAGATGATGAAGGAGATGGCTGCCTCCTACGGCTGCGATATCTCCAAGCCCGCTGCCAACGTAAAAGAGGCTATCCAGTGGACCTATTTCGGTTATCTGTGTGCCGTTAAGGAGCAGAACGGCGCCGCCATGTCCCTGGGACGTACCTCCACTTTCATCGACTGCTACGCTGAGAGAGATCTGAAGAACGGTGTGTTTACCGAGGAACAGATCCAGGAGTTCATCGACCACTTTATCATGAAACTGCGTATGATCAAGTTTGCCCGTACTCCTGAGTACAACCAGATCTTTGCCGGCGATCCCGTATGGGTAACCGAGTCTCTGGCTGGTGTGGGCGTTGACGGACGCCACATGGTTACGAAGATGAGTTTCAGATATCTGCAGACCCTGTACAATCTGGGTGCTTCACCTGAGCCCAACCTGACCGTACTGTGGTCCACCAGACTGCCTGAAGGCTTTAAGCGTTTCTGCGCTAAGACCTCCATCAACACCTCTTCCATCCAGTATGAGAATGACGATCTGATGAGAGTGACCCATGGCGACGACTACGGCATCGCATGCTGCGTATCTTCCATGAGAATCGGTAAGGAAATGCAGTTCTTCGGCGCTCGCGCCAATGTGGCAAAGTGCCTGTTGTACGCATTGAACGGCGGTGTGGATGAAGTTACCAAGAAACAGGTTGGCCCTAAGTATCGTCCTGTTGTCGGCGATGTTCTGGACTATGACGATGTATACAGCAAGTTTATCGACATGCTGGAGTGGCAGGCGGATGTTTATGTAAACACCCTGAATATCATCCACTATATGCATGACAAATACTGCTATGAGAGAGCTGAGATGGCTCTGCATGACAGAGATGTAAGAAGATATTTCGCAACCGGCGTTGCAGGCCTGTCCATCGTGGCAGATTCCCTGTCCGCAATCAAGTACGCCAAGGTTGAGGTGGTTCGTGACGAGGACGGCATCATTGTTGACTTCAAGACCACCGGAGACTTCCCGAAATATGGTAATGATGACGACCGTGTTGACAGCATCGCGCAGGACGTTGTTCATAAGTTCATGACTGCGATCAGAAGACATCATACCTACAGAGATGGATTCCCGACCACTTCCATCCTGACCATCACTTCCAATGTAACCTACGGTAAGGCAACCGGTAACACGCCTGACGGACGTAGAAAGGGTCAGCCTTTCGCTCCCGGCGCTAACCCGATGCACGGCCGTGATACCCACGGTGCGGTAGCATCCCTGTCTTCCGTATCCAAGCTGCCTTTCAATGACGCCCAGGACGGTATTTCCAATACCTTTACCATCATCCCTGGCGCTCTGGGCAAGGAGGATCAGGTATTCTCCGGAGATATTGAGCTGGATCTGAGCAAATAATTCCGTACCGGGTCGGAGCCGCTAAGGAGGTATATATGGACGAGAACAAGATGATCGATGACCTCGTAAAGATGCTCGATCAGGGCATGACAAACGGGACGGGACATATCAATGTGGACCGTGACGATATCGAGGGAAACAAAACCGTTCAGACCATGGGCTGCTCGGATTGCTCCCGCACCCCTCTGGCCTGCAGCGTACCCACCCTGCAACAGGGACTGGACGATTTCCAGTAAATGCTCAAACTTTATTTAAGAAACGGCATCTGCCGGGCACTGTTCCGGCAGATGCATAACAAAAATATTTGCAAAAAATAAGGAGGAAAAAATTATGGCAGCAAGTGCAGCACAGGTTGACAACCTGGTAAATTTATTGGATGGCTATGCCACAAAGGGCGGTCATCATCTGAACGTGAACGTATTAAACAGAGAGACCTTACTGGATGCTCAGGCACATCCTGAGAACTATCCCCAGCTTACGATCCGCGTGTCCGGCTATGCCGTAAACTTCATCAAGCTGACTCCGGAACAGCAGGCAGACGTTATCTCCCGTACGTTCCATGAGGCGATCTAATTGGGAGATCCCATAAGGAAAAAGCCATTTGTAGGCAGATAGGCCTGTAATAAAAGAAAGGGGGGACGTTCCTCAGGGAATGTCCTCCCTTTTGAATACCTTTCTCTCTGTATGTATTTCTATTTTTCCTGTTTCCGGACATACTATTCCCATGCAAATCCTTCTTTTCATTTGCTGCCAATTCTGATATAATAACCATGATATTATTTCGGATGACCGGATAACTTCTCAAAAAAACGTAACAGGATTATCTTCATGAAGGGAGATGCAATAAATTATGCAAGGAAGAATTCATTCACTGGAAAGCTTTGGTACTGTTGACGGCCCCGGCACACGCTTTGTCGTGTTTGTGCAGGGATGTCCCATGCGCTGCGCTTACTGTCACAATCCCGACACCTGGGAGATGAACGGCGGCACGATGATGGAGCCCTCTTATATTATCGAACAATATGAGAGAAACAGCGCATTTTATCAAAATGGGGGCGGTCTGACTGTCACCGGAGGAGAACCTCTGATGCAGGTCGACTTTCTGATCGATCTCTTTACTCTGGCAAAAGAGAAAAATATACACACCTGTATCGACAGCTCCGGTATCGCCTTCAATCCGTCCAATACGGCATGGATTGAAAAACTGGATCATCTGATGACGCTGACGGACCTGGTCATGTTGGATATCAAACATATCGATCCCGAAAAGCACAAGGAGCTGACCTCACAGCCCAACCAGCACATATTGGAATTTGCTGCCTATTTAAACGAGAAAAATGTCGATATGTGGATACGTCATGTGGTGGTGCCCGGCATTACGGACGACGATAAATACCTGTTTGACCTGGGGTATTTTATCGGGCAATTTGACAATCTGAAAGCTTTAGACGTCCTGCCTTATCACACCATGGGCGAGGCCAAATACAAAAAACTGGAAATCCCGTATAAGCTGGCAGGCGTTCCGGCCATGGACAAGGACAAGGTTGTGGAGAAAAAACAGGTCATCCTGGAGGGCATCAAAAAACGCCGTGCTGAGGAAAAATAGTACTTGTATTCAGCGGCATTCTATATTACAATAAAGAGTGTATTAATCAATCTATACTATTCATTAGGGAGGATAAGAGTATGGCATTTGTAGTAGGTGACGCTTGTGTAGGTTGCGGTGCTTGTGCCGGTGTGTGCCCTGTAGGTGCGATCAGCATGGATACCGGTGTTGCAGTGATCGATCCCGATACCTGCATCTCCTGTGGTTCCTGTGCGGGCCAGTGTCCTGTGGGTACTATCAGCGAAGAGTAATCGTAAATGTGTGTGAGTGAAAAGGCATTTCAAAAAACGAAATGCCTTTTTTTCTTGCCCGCGGCCGACTTGGATGGCGCTGTGGGCTGCTGCAGCGCAGCCTCCGCTTTCTTCTCCCGCTTTTCCGAGCGTCTGCGACTCTTTTTGCACAACAGCTCGTCCATCTTACGGTAGTATTCCTCACTGCGCGCTATAGCCTGGCGGTCTCTCTCCTCCTCCCTCTCCTCCTGGTTGCGGAACTGGTAGTCCAATTCTTTGATAATGCTCTCCTTCATGCTCTGGCAAAGTTCCTCGTTATTTTCACGAAGCGTCTCCCGGATCAACTGCTGTAACAACCACTGTAGGCGGCGGGCCTTGTCCTCCCTGTTTTCGGCTGACAATTCTGAGGAATGCTGTCTCACTGGCTCCGAGGTTCCCTGGCGTATTACATTTGAAACCTCTTCGTCCTCCTCCATACAGTTCGCATCTCTGACAGATACCACCTCTATCGCCATAGCCTGATCCCCCTCCGTATTGCACATTGTGTTGTGTGTCTCCCCTGCCGCACTCCCCTCCGTGAAGTCTTCCTGGGGAAGGACATCCAGTTTTCCATCCTTCAAGATCATTTTAATCGCTTTCAACTGCAGTCCCCTTTCCTTCATAGCCTTGATCTGTCTGAAACGTTCCACATCTTCCTGCGTATAATAGCGGTGACCCAATTCGTTGCGCTTGATGGGCAGCCGCAGTTCCTCCTCCCAATAGCGCAGCACATGACTCTCCACTTTGACGGCTTTGGCCGCATCCGATATGAGCAAGTATGTTCCCATAATTTTCCCCTTTCTGCTTATAGTTGCGCACATTCCCTACCCCACAAATACTAAAAGAGAATGGATTGTCCCTCCATTCTCTTTTGTATGTTATATGTATACCATAACCGCTATCTCTCCAGATTGGCAAACTTGGTATATTTTGGCAGCCAAGCCAGTTCCACAGTTCCTATGGGACCGTTTCTCTGCTTACCTATGATGATCTCCGCAATATCCTTTTTCTCCGTGTCATGATTATAGTAATCATCCCGGTAAATAAACATTACCACATCCGCATCCTGCTCTATGGCGCCGGATTCACGCAGATCCGACATCATGGGCCGATGATCCGGTCTCTGCTCCACCGCGCGGCTAAGCTGAGACAGAGCTACCACTGGCACCCGCAATTCCCTGGCCAGCCCTTTCAGAGCACGGGAGATGTCCGATATCTCCTGCTGCCGGGAATCCGATCTGCCGCTGCCGGACATCAATTGCAAATAGTCAATGATAACGATGGAGAGATTATGTTCCAGTTTCAATTTGCGGCATTTCGAGCGCAGCTCCGCAACACTGATACCCGGAGTGTCATCGATATACAGATTGGAGCGTCCGATCACCCCTGCGCCCTCTATCAGTTTTTCCCACTCTTCATCATTCAATTGGCCCGTGCGCAGATTCTGTGCGTCCACACTGGACTGTAATGAGAAAAGACGGTTGACCAACTGCTCCTTGCTCATCTCCAGGCTGAAAATCGCCACTGTCAAGTCCAGCTTGAAAGCGATGTGCTGCGCAATATTGAGCACAAAGGCCGTTTTTCCCATGGATGGGCGGGCTGCGATCAGGATCAGATCCGAAGGCTGCAGACCTGCGGTGCGGTAATCCAGATCCAGAAAACCTGTGGCGATACCGGTCACATTTCCCTTCTGCCGGGATGCCGCCTCGATCCTGTCCATGGCGTTCATGACCACCTGGCGGATGGGAGTAAAATCTTCCGTGTTTCGTTTCTGCACCAACTGAAAGACCCTTTTCTCTGTGTCCTCCAGAATGGCCTCCAGGCTCTCCTTGCCCACATAGCAAGTGTTGGCAATCTCTTCATTGAGTTTGATCAATCTGCGCAGCGTTGATTTCTCCGCCACAATGTTCGCATAATATTTGATATTGGCGGAGGTAGTCACCATCCCCAGCAGATCCCGCACAAACTCCAAGCTGCTTACCTCCGGCGGCACATCCTTTTCCTTCAGCTTGTCCTGCAGCGTCACCAGGTCCACCGGATATCCTTTGTCATTCAGCTCCACCATGGTCTCAAACAAAATACCGTACTGTCTGTTGTAGAAATCTTCTCCTGTGACAATCTCGGATGCCACCACGATAGCTTCCCGATCCATAATCATGGAGCCGATCACCGCCTGCTCCGCCTCCACACTGTGAGGCAGGATCCTCTTAATCGCTAACTCATCCATATTATGCCTCTGTTACTTTTACGGTGAATTTCCCGGTCACCTGGGGGTGCAGCTTGACTGACACTTCATAGTTGCCAAAACTCTTCAGACTCTCCGCAAGCTGTATCTTCTTTTTGTCCAGCTCAATACCGTGCTGTTCCTTCAGCGCCGCGGCGATCTCCTTGGAGGATACAGAGCCAAAGGTTTTTCCGCCCTCCCCGGCCTTGATCTTTACCACTACCTGGCGCGGCTCCAGATCCTTTGCCAGCGCTCTGGCCGCATCCAACTGCTCCTGCGCGATCTTCTCATTGTTCGCTTTCTGTAATTTTAAATCGTTCAGATTCTTAGGAGTTGCCTCCACGCCGATTTTTTTAGGCAGAATATAATTCCTGGCATATCCGTCACTGGCCTCAATGATATCACCCTTTTTGCCCAGCTTTTTCTCGTCCTGTAATAAAATAATCTTCATATCTCCCATCCTTTCCTTATTAGAGTTCCGTAATCCCCCTGCCAGTGCCATTCCTGGCAGAGCAATTTCCGGTCGTTTCAGCGCCCGGAAATTCTCTGGGCACTGTCCGGCGGATTACTGATTAAAGTTCCGTAATCCCCCTGCCAGTGCTTAAATCTCTCCCGTTTCCAGCATACTGTCAATGGTCGCCTTTAAAACTCCTATCGCCTCAATGATCCCCGTGCCCTCCATCTGACAGGCAGCTATGGACATATGCCCGCCGCCGCCCATGCGTTCCATGATCAACTGTACATTGACCTCGTCAATGGAACGGGCGCTTATATAGATCTTACCCTGATAGTCTGTCAACACAAAGCTTGCCTTGATCCCCTTGATGTTCAAAAGCTCGTTGGCCGCCTGCGCCCCCACAATGGTAGGGCTGGGCAGATCATCGCTGGTGCATACGGAAATTGCGAAATTCTGCCGGTATATCTCAGCTTGGCTGACAGCGTCCGCCTTGGCCTTGTATTCGTTGGCATCCTCACGGAACAGCTTTCGGACTCTGGTCACATCCGCGCCGTTGCGGCGCAGGAACGCCGCCGCTTCAAAGGTTCGCACACCCGCCTTGCTGACAAAATTGTTGGTGTCGATCATAATGCCGGAATACATGCAATCCGCCTCCTCGGGACGGATCTTGATATTGTCGTAAGTATACTGCAAAATCTCCGATACCATCTCACAGGCCGAAGACGCATAGGGTTCCACATAAGAGAGCGTAGCGTTCTCAATAGTTTCATTGCCCGCCCGGTGATGGTCCAGCACCACCACGGATTTGCAAAAGCGCAGCAGATCGGGACATTCGGTGATAGACGGCTTGTTCACATCCACCACTACCAGCACCACATTGCCTCCAGCGATCTCGATGGCTCTCTGGCTGTCAATGATCATGTCCTCCTCATAATCCGGATTGTTCTTAAACAGATCCAGCAACGGCTGTATGGAGGCCGGTGCATCGTTTAACACGATATGCGCCTTTCTCTCCAGGGTCTGGGCGATCCGGTAGATACCCACTGTCGCCCCAAAACTGTCCGCATCCGGTATCCTGTGTCCCATCACCAGCACGGTATCCTTGGCAGTAATGATCTCCCGCAGGGCATGGGCTTTTACACGGGCTTTTACACGGGTATTCTTCTCCACCTGCTGGCTCTTGCCGCCATAGTAGGTCACGCTCTCCGGGGTCTTGATCACGGCCTGGTCGCCTCCCCGGCCCAGGGCCAGGTCGATGGCGTTGCGGGCAAACTCGTAGTTCTGCGCATAAGTCAGGCCATCCAGTCCTACGCCGATACTGATGGTCACCGCCATCTCATTGCCGATATTGACTGTCTTAACCTCCTCCAGCAGTTCAAAGCGGTTCTCCTGCAGCTGAGCTATGGCCTTTTTACGAAGAATGATCAGATACTTGTCTTTTTCCAGCTTTTTGGATATACCGTCCAGAGAAGAAATGTATTTATTGACTTTCCTGTCGATCAGAGCGATCAGCAGGGAGCGTCTGACCTCCTCGACGCTTTCCAGCGCCTCATCATAGTTGTCCAGATACACCATACCCACCGCCAGGGACTGGTCATCCACTTCCTGCAAGGCTATGTGCAGCGCCGTCTCATCGAACAGGTACATGGCGATCAGATAGCCGTTGTAGCCCTCGGCCTGGATCATGTCGCTGTGTTCTGCCATCTCCTTCAGAGATATCCTCTTAAACCTGACTACATACTCATTGTCCTCATAGTGCAGTTCATACTGCGCCTCATCCAGTCCGCTGTCATCCGGCAGCCTGTCACGGGTGAGAGTGGGAAACAGACCCGTCAGGGACTTGCGATACCCCTTTGGCTGATGTACCACCATCTCAAAAGCCGTGTTGGTCCAGATCACTTTGCCGCCGTCATCCAGCAGCGCATAGGGAATCTCCAACTCTCGCAGCAGCTTTTTTTGTATCTGCCCGTACTCCGTGGCAAAACTGATCAACTCATTCATGATCAGAGGCTTGTTGTAAAAATACAGAGTCAGAGTTATGGCCAGATAGAACACGGTAAAACAGGTGACGATACCGCCCGCCCGGTAATCGATCAGAAACACAGCCGCCGATACAACACACAGCAGGACTCCCAAATATATGATGAAATTCAAGTATGTCTTTATACGTCCCTTTAACCTGATATATTTTTTCATATGTTTCGCCATCGTCATTCTCCAATCGGGCCATCCGCCTGACCAAGCCCTTTGCGGATATTGTACCATAGTTTGGCGTATTATGCCACTAATTAATTTGTCAAATCCTCGGAGCTATGCCCGAATCCCGCTGTTTATAAGGAGAAAAGGGGGATGAAAAATATTCCGGCGGTCATATCATTTTCTCTCGGAAACCGGCCATGGTCTCTGTCCTGGCTGCCGCCTTATGCCATATGCGGAGAGTCTCCATATCCTCTTCACACTGCACTGCAGAAAGAATGTCCTCCGGAATGGCTCCCAGATCCTCCAGCAAATCCAGAATCGCCTGGCGGCTTTGATTCAGAGCGCCCTGTTGCATCCCCCGCAAAATTCCCTTCTCGATAAATACCTCCGATAAATTACACATAGACTGCATCCTCCCTTCTGTCTCTACCTGCATGATCATTCCATACTCTTTCTCCAGTATATCTTTCTTTTTCTTCACATCCATCTCTGACAGCAGCACTTCCAGCATGGCGATCAGCCTGTTTCCTGACGGTTTCTCACCGGGAACTCTGTCCTCTATCCCGTCTCCTTTGACCTTGCCCAGATTACTCAGTCCCGGATCCAGCGCCGCCGACGCCACCTCGATATCCTCCCCTATGCAGGCCATGATATCCTCGAACGTCATCTCCCTGCATTCCTGAATGGTATACTTCAGAATCCTCGCCAGTATCTGTTTGTCCGCCAGCAGATACTTGACGTTGGTATCGTAGGCGGCGGTGCTCCCGGCAGCCTGGGCTGCCTGAGATAAGTAGGTATCCTCTAACTGTGTGTACATTTCATACCTCCTGCTCCTGTTCGCAGGAGAAAGTATTATCCGAAAATCTCCTGCCTGTGTTCAATTGTCTGTTGAATTGTAAGCATAGATTTTCCGATGTTCTGAATAGAGAATGACTCTGTCAAACGAAAAAAGAATATATGCTCTAAAAGTATAATAGCATACAAAAGGCAAACAAGCAAGGAAAATAGAAAATTGTTTCCTTTGAAAACATCTGTAAATTCATTGCAAAACAGGAAAACCCGCTTTGCAACGGGTCTCCTGTTTTGCAATGAATTTTGTAATGCTGTCTGAGATATTACTGAAGCAGGGACAGTACGCCCTGATTGGCCTGATTGGACTGAGCCAGCATAGCCTGACCGGCCTGGGCCAGAATATTGTTGTTGGAGTATCTAACCATCTCCGTAGCCATATCGGTATCGCGAATCTGGCTCTCGGCCGCGGTGGTGTTCTCCACTACGTTGTCCAGGTTGTTGATCGTATGCTCCAAACGGTTCTGAATAGCTCCGAGAGCGGCACGCTGCTTGGAAACCTGTGCAATGGCGTCGGCAATGGTATTAACCGCCTTGTCGGCATTGGTGGAATCTTCACCGGTTACGGAAACCTTGTTAATGCCAAGGCTCTTAGCGCTCATTGACTGGATGTCCACGGAGATCTTATTCTCCTCGGTGGTGTCTGCGCCTACCTGAAGGCTAAAGTTCAGGACATCGGATGCTTTTTCTACAGTCGCTTTTTCAGCAATCATTAATGTCACTTTAGAATCCGTATATGCTGTAACGGTTGCACCATATCCTGCTGTTCCATTATCCGTCATAGAGGGGTCCGCATCAGCTGTTGTAATAGTTCCGATTGCATTCGCCGCAGAACCCGCTGCAACACCACTATTTACCTGCTCTGACACCACCTGTTTTTCAGCAGTATCTGCATCAAAAGCTGCAGGCTGACTGCCCTGGGCTGCATATGTTGTAGTAGTCTTTGTAGCACTAATGTTTACTGCCACCTCATACTCATTTCCCAGCAGCTTTTGCAGATCCGCCACTGTTTTAAAAGAATTAGCATTAGAGTCACTTTTACCAGCATCATAGGTATATGTTTTACCATTGATGGTGATGGATTCTCCATCTCTGAGTCCTGTCAAATCAAAAGCATATGCTCCGCCTGTGGCCGCTTTTTGTACACCATCTCCATCTGCTGTCGCAAATTGATTAAATCTTGCCGCCGCCCCCGCTGTATCAGGATCCGATGCTTTCATCTTGGACGCAAAGGTAATCTTAGTCGCCGCATTCTTAGTATTATCCGTTTCTGTACCATCCAACTTGGACTCTATACTAAGTTTTCCACTGGCATCGGACGATGCCTTAAAAATATGCTTTAAGTCATCATCTTTGTTAATTACATCCGCCAGATTTTTTGCAGTTGCAGCTGCATCTTTACCCGTTTCAAACACGACATCCTTGGTTCTTTTATCTCCATTTTCATCCAGATACTCGATAGTCGCAATGTCCTCTGTTCCTGCATCTAATGCGTTTGCACCGATACCATTTGCATCAGGTGTACCCATGTCAAGCGTACCGCTTAAAATGTTACCCCTTGCCTCAGTCACTGTTGCTTCTTGAATCTTGCCCCCAATTCGTGCACTTACTTCCTCAGTGTCCTTGTTCTTTCCCGAGCCCTTCAACAGGTAAGTCTCATTGAACTTGGTGGTCTCAGACACGCGGTCGATCTCTGTCACCAACTGATCGATCTCCTCCTGTACGGACTGGCGGTCGTCTTCGGACATAGTGCCGTTACCCGCCTTGATAGCCAGCTCATTCATTCTCTGGAGCATGTCATGCACTTCAGTCAGAGCGCCCTCTGCGGTCTGTACTGCGGAGATACCGTCCTGCGCATTGAGTGAGGCCTGTGTCAATCCTCTGATCTGTTTTCTCATCTTCTCACTGATGGCCAGCCCTGCGGCATCGTCAGCGGCGCGGTTGATCTTGTAGCCGGAAGACAGTTTTTCAGTGGACTTGGACTGGGCGGAAGAAGTCAGTCCCAGCATCCTGTTGGAATTCATCGCTCTTAAGTTGTGTTGTACTACCATAATCTTACCTCCTTGTTTGTGACCGGGCACATCCGTTTACCCGGTGTTGCTTGGTTGTTTTATAATAACCGCCGCCCCTAGGTTAGCAGCAGATATTACCCTTTTACTCTCTGGCGTCCGTCCTCAAGGGTAAACGCCTCGGCATTTCTTACGATGGATATGTTTTTTTTGTATTTCTCCGGGTGTTCTTCCTCTTTGTAATACCGGGGAAGTTTTGCCCGCAGCTCCGGATCCTGTATACGCTTTTCCAGAGCCTTGCTCCTGACGATATTCAATTCCTTAGGCGCATCGATCATAATGCGCATATGGTTTCCCGTTCCTCCCAGAAAAACCAGCCGGATATCATCGCCGATCATCACATACTCTTCTGCCGCCACTGACATTCTTAACATCTTTCTACCTCCCTGCATCTCCCTGTCTCACGGGAACCTGCCGCCCTGCAATTTTTTTGTTCAGGATGCAACATTTTGTGCCAAAATGTTGCATCTCGGTTTAAAATTCATTTAAAATATGAGAGGAGATTACTATGAGTGCGACACAACCTATTCGAGACAAAGAATTATTACGGAACTTTAAGAATTACTATCTGTATGTTGAACCTCACTATCGCAATTACGCCCTGATCATTACCGGATTGAACACTGCCCTGCGTATTAACGACCTGCTGCATCTGACCTGGGATATGCTGTATAATAGCGATCAAGTTAAAAAACATTTAACACTCAAGGAACATAAAACAGGAAAGTACAGCCGACTTTTGATCAACAGCGAATTACAGACTTTACTAAAAGAATATCACCGACGATATTTTAGCGACTCCGCAAATCCATACCTGTTCTGCAGCAGCCGTAAGGTCAATGAACCCTTATCCCGCTATCAGGCATACCGTATTATTCGCCATGCGGCAGAACAAGTGGGACTGACCGACCATATCAGTTGTCATTCCCTGCGCAAAACCTTTGGGTATCAGGCCTGGAAACAGGGAACGCCCCCTGCGCTGCTGATGAGTATCTATAATCATTCCTCTTATCAGATTACCCGGCGCTATCTCTGCATCGAACAGGATGATAAGGATGCCGTTTTTTCCAATATCAACCTGTAAGTCTATCGGAACATTTGCATGCAAAAAGGAACTGACAATTTGCCGTCAGTCCCTTTTTGCGGTATTCCGTCTTTAAATAATTATTTTATTTTCTGTCTAAAATCGTCCATACTCTCTGCTTTGGCGGCCGCCTTATACCAAATCCGTAGAGTTTCCGCATCCTCTTCCTGTCGGATGACAGAAAGAATATCCTCTGGAATACCCCCAAGATCTTCCAGTAAATCCTGAATCACCTGGCGGCTTTGATTCAAAGCGCCCTGCTGCATCCCCTTCTCGATAAATACCTCCGATAAATTACACATAGACTGCATCCTCCCTTCGGTCTCTACCTGCATGATCATTCCATACTCTTTCTCCAGTATATCTTTCTTTTTCTTCACATCCATCTCTGACAGCAGCACTTCCAGCATGGCGATCAGCCTGTTTCCTGATGGTTTCTCCCCGGGAGCGCTGCGTATATTGATTATGACACCCTGCATCAGTTCCACTCTATGATCATTACCGCTGTCCCCATACACGGTCTTCCGCTCCAGATTGATCTCCTCTATGGAATCCCCTCTGTCCCCGCTGTCCATGCATATCCAGATACTGCGCACATTCTTCAGGCTGTCGTAATCCGTATTATAAAATTCCGTGTTCTTCTGCGCCGAGACCATCCGGGCCAGATAATATACGATCCGATTCTCCAGATGGTATCCCAACGCACTGTGGCTTGTGAGCTTTTGCGCCTCAAGATTGATGAGAAATTTCATCTTTGTCTGTCCGAGTCGCGCGTTGAAACGAATATCATAAAATATCGCGCCCTCCCCCGGAACACTGTCCTCTGTCCCGGCTCCCTTGACCCTGCCCAGATTACTCAGTCCCGGATCCAACGCCGCCGACGCCACCTCGATATCCTCTCCTATGCAGGCCATGATATCCTCGATCGTCATCTCCCTGCATTCCTGGATGGTAAACTTCAGTATCCTTGCCAGTATCTGTTTGTCCGCCAGCAGATACTTGACGTTGGTATCGTAGGCGGCGGTGCTCCCGGCAGCCTGGGCTGCCTGAGATAAGTAGGTATCCTCTAACTGTGTGTACATTTCATACCTCCTGCTCCTGTTCGCAGGAGAAAGTATTATCCGAAAATCTCCTGCCTGTGTTCAATTGTCTGTTGAATTGTAAGCATAGATTTTCCGATGTTCTGAATAGAGAATGACTCTGTCAAACGAAAAAAGAATATATGCTCTGAAAGTATAGTAACATACAGAAAATAAATGTGCAAGAAAAAATACGAATTTTTCTTTAATTTCCCCTAAAGTTATTTATGAATGCACCGATATATGTATTGTAAACAAGGATGCAACATTTTGGCACAAAATGTTGCATCTTATTTTATTTTTTCTCCAAACATCTCATTTTATACGCGGCAAAAAAAGACCAACCAGCCAGTGGGCCGATTGGTCTTTGCCAAAATCGCACTCTTACTACACTCCGGAATCCTTAATCCTGCACATAAGGCATCAGTGCAACGTGACGCGCTCTCTTGATCGCAGAGGTCAGCGCTCTCTGGTGCTTTGCGCAGTTGCCGGTGATACGGCGAGGGAGGATCTTGCCTCTCTCAGACACATATCTCTTCAGCTTGTTGGTATCCTTGTAGTCGATCACATTATCCTTGCCGCAAAATACGCAGACTTTTCTCTTTCTGCGGATGCCGCCTTTTTTTCTCATCGGAGAATCAGATTTCTCTGCTTTATTGTAAGCCATTTTCAGTGCCTCCCATCTTAAATAATCGTCAATTAGTTAAACGGCAATTCCTCATCGATCCCGTCGGGGATATTCATGAAACCGTCGCCCGCGCCGCTGGGTGCGGGAGCGCTGTTATTGCCGCCCATGTAACCACCGCCATTGTATCCGCCGTCACCGCTGTTCGCCGACGCGTTCTTGCTCTCGGCAAACTCGATCTCGTCCACCATGACACGGACACTGTAGACCATCTGACCGTCCTTGTTGGTATAGTTGTCATTCTGGATCCTGCCGCACACCACGATCTTCACGCCTTTGCGCAGATAGCGCTCAATAAACTCTGCCTGCTTGCCAAAAGCGGTACAGTTAAAGAAATCCGCGTCAGGCTCACCCTCGCGCTTAAATCTTCTGTCCACCGCAATGGAAAAACGCGCCACCGCAGTCTGGCTGGCTCCCTGAGAATATCTCACTTCAGGATCTCTGGTCAAACGTCCCATAAGAATTACTTTGTTCATGCTTTATCTCGCTTTCTTTATGCCTCGTCCTGTCTAACGACTAAGTATCTGATGACATTGTCCATAATACGGACACGGCTCTCGATCTCCGCGGGCACGGTAGGCTCTGCGTCAAATCTGATGAAATAATAGAAACCTTCCTTCATCTTCTGAACCTCATAGGCAAGTCTCTTCTTGCCCCACTCATCCACCTCTGTGATGGTACCGCCAAATCTCTCCACGAGAGCCTTGCACTTCTCAATGATCTGTGCTCTCTCTTCGTCCTCGATCTTAGCGCTAACAACAACGGCTAATTCGTACTTGTTCATTTAATAAGTTACCTCCTTTTGGTCTCTGGCCCCCGCCTCACCGGGAGCAAGGAATTAATATATCACAGCTATCAATAATACCATATTGATTTCTGAAAAGCAAGCAAAATCTTCACTTTTCCCCAAAGTTTTCTCAAATAGCGCACATATCCATAATTCATTCCGCAGGCAGTATCTCTTTGATGTTCTTTTCAAGCAGCCGGCGGGCGATCATGATCTGATGCCCGCAGCCCTTGCATTTCAGCCGGAAATCCGCTCCCACCCGGAGTACTTCCCACTCTTTGCTGCCGCAGGGATGCTGTTTTTTCAGTTTCAGAATATCTCCTATATTGATGTCCATCTTCGTCCTTCTCTCCGTCTTCCGATTTACACTTTGCCATCTTCTATTGTAAATACAGTCGTATAACATACAGAAAAATAGTTCTTTCCTCAGAAATGTCCGGCCAGAAAATCTTTCACCACGCCCATGAACTCCCTGACCATATTATTCGGCAGCGTCCAAGGGTAAGAGCTGGCGGCCAGTCCCTGCACATGTCTGTAGCCTGCGCCCCTGGCCAGATGCAGCGCCCGATACATATGAAAATTATTGGTGACGAGCACCACGCTGTCCTCCCCGCGGTCCAGCAGGCTGCCGCTGAGCTCCAGATTTTCGCAGGTGTTACGCGATGCCTCCTCCAGCTGTATCCGCTCCGGCGCTATCCCTGCCCCCACCAGGTAGTCATACATGCCCCTGGCCTCGCTCACCGGCTCGTTGCTGCCCTGACAGCCGGATACTATGACCTGAGTGTCAGGGTTGTCCCGTAGATAGACCAGCGCCCGGTCCAGCCGTCGGCGCAGCACGTCGCTGGGACCGCTCGCCCTGATCTGCGCGCCCAGGATCACACAGTAATCCGCTCCCGGCGCTGCCTGCGCTCCAAATTGCGTCAGGATCAATCCCTCCACCGCCACAAAGAGCGTCAGTCCTACACCCACCAATAACCCCCAGCAAATCTTGACCCACCGGGGAAGGCTCTCCGTCTTCCGGTGGTATAGCAGGCCGCCCCAGATCACCAGCGCCAGTCCCGCGCCACCCCAGATCAGGAAAAACCAGGATCCAAATCGCACAAAGAGCAGGATGAACAGGCAGTACAGCAGACACAGGATCCCCAGCCCCAGCAAAACAGCGCCTGCCACCACCCCGGCGGGACGCTTTTTCCCCCGGCGGTACACATATATGACTCTTTTGGTCTTGTTGTAGGGGATAAGTTCTTCCCGCTTTCTCCTGCGCATGGCATTCCCTCCGATCTTTCACATTTTATTTAAGTTAAACGCAAAGCGTTATACTCATTGTAGCAGAAAAGTCAGACCTCCTCAACAGCCGAAACGCCGCGGAATTCTTAATTTTTCTTTATAGAAAAAGAAACCTCCTTTTTTCCTTTAAGTACTTGTCTAAATTGTCCAGAAATGCTAATATATAACAAAGTGTAGTATGCAATTTACACCAAAAAAGTATCAAAAAGGAGAATCCGTATGGCAAAAGAAATGATTGCGATGATTCTGGCCGGCGGACAGGGCTCTCGGCTGTATGCCCTGACACAGAAGCTGGCTAAACCTGCAGTTCCTTTTGGCGGAAAGTATCGAATTATCGACTTCCCCTTATCCAACTGCGTCAACTCAGGGATCGACACTGTCGGTATCCTGACCCAGTACCAGCCCCTGGTGCTGAACGAATACATTGGCAACGGACAGCCCTGGGATCTGGACCGTCTCTACGGCGGCGTACATGTGCTCCCTCCCTATCAGCAGGCGCAGGGATCCGCCTGGTATAAAGGCACAGCCAATGCCATTTACCAGAATCTGTCCTTTATCAAACGCTACGATCCGGAATATGTGATCATCCTCTCCGGCGACCAGATCTGTAAGCAGGATTACAATGATTTTCTGCAGTTCCATAAAGAAAAGGGAGCGGAATTTTCCGTGGCGGTCATGGAAGTTCCCTGGGACGAGGCCTCCCGTTTCGGGCTGATGGTAGCCGATGAGAACGACAAGATCACAGAATTCCAGGAGAAACCCAAGAATCCCAAGTCCAATCTGGCGTCGATGGGTATCTATATCTTTAACCGTGATATTCTGGAAAAATATCTGATCGAGGATGAGGCGGATCCCAACTCCTCCAATGACTTCGGTAACAATATCATTCCCAATCTGCTGAGGGACGGCCGCCAGATGTACGCCTATCATTTCAGCGGCTACTGGAAAGATGTGGGAACCATATCCTCTCTGTGGGAGGCCAATATGGAGATCATGGATCCTGAGACCTCCGGTATCAACCTGTTTGACGAAAGCTGGAAGATCTACAGCCGCAACAGTGGTATGACCGGCCACAAAGTGGGAAACAACGCCGTGGTGGAAAACTCCATGATCACCGACGGCTGCCGTATCAACGGCCATGTAAAGCACTCCATTCTCTTTGCGGGCGTAAAGGTAGAGCCCGGCGCCACCGTTGAGGACGCCGTGATCATGGGGGGCAGCGTGATCCATGCGGGGGCCACCGTAAAACACTGTATCGTAGCCGAGAACGCTGATATCGGCGTCAATGCCGTAGTCGGCGCCATGCCGGAAAACGGCGAAAGCGGCGTGGCCACAGTGGGACCCGGCGTACATGTGGGAGCCAGAGCCTTAGTCGGCCCTAACGCCATGGTAGAAAATGATGTAAAGGATGGTGAATCACAATGGTAAATACAAATCAGGATGCCCTGGGCATTATTTTCCCCAACAGCTATGACAATCAGGTTCCCGAGCTGGTAAGCGAGCGTCTGATGGCCTCCATTCCCTTTGCGAGCCGTTACCGTATGATCGACTTTTTGCTGTCCAGCATGGTAAACTGCGGTATTGACAACATCTCCGTGATCGTACGCAAGAATTACCGTTCCCTGATGCGCCACTTAGGCTCCGGCCGCGAGTGGGATCTGACCCGCAAGAACGGCGGTCTGAACATCGTACCTCCTTTCGCCGAAAAAACCGTCAAGGTATACAACGGACGTGTGGAGGCTCTGGCCAGTATACTGGAATTTTTGAGGATACAGCGGGAAAAATATGTGGTCATCTCCGACGCGAATATTGTGGCAAATTTTGATTTCAACGCTATGATCGACGCCCATGCCGCCAGCGGCGCGGATGTGACAATCGCGTACAAGAAAGAGGAGATCCCCTACGGTTTTATGAATCTGCAGCCCACTCTGACCACCGACCTGTACTATACATTGAATATGAATGACGAGAGCGGCCGGGTGACACAGATCAAAACCAATCCGAAGGAGCATGGCCCCCAGAACTTCTCCATGAACATCTACCTGATCGACAGGGAACTGTTGATCGAACAGATTTCCAACGCCTATGCCCACGGGTTCAGCTATTTTGAGCGGGATATCCTGGCGCCTCAGTTAGAGGAACTGAAGGTATACGGCTATGAGTATACGGGCTACACTGCGCGGATCAGCGACAAAAACAGCTATTTCAACGAGAATATGCGTTTGCTGCAGGATGAGAACCTAAGCGCTCTCTTCGGCCGCTCTCCCATTTACACCAGAGTACGTGACGACAATCCTACCCGTTACATCGGCAGATCCCGCGTCCGGAACTCCATGGTCGCCGACGGCTGTGTCATCGAAGGCGAGATTGAGAACTGCGTACTGTTCAGAGGAGTCAAGGTGGGACGCGGCTCCGTGGTGAAGAACTGTATCCTGATGCAGGATACCACCATTATGAACAATGTGGAGATGGAGTACATCATCACTGATAAAGAGGTGACGATATCCACCGGCAAGGAGTTGAAGGGCAACGATACTTTCCCCATTTTTGTCCCTGCCTATAAAGAGATCTAAGATAAACCACAAGTAAAGAAAACCCAGGCAATTCGGTTTCAAACGCCCTTTTGCCTGGGTAATTCTTACACTTTTGACGCGCAGAAAGGAGGATCTCATGTCCAAAGAAACTGACAGTTTTGTCGAAATCATCAAAGCAAATGATCACATTGTATTTTTCGGAGGCGCCGGCGTGTCCACCGAGAGCGGTATACCGGACTTCCGCAGTGTGGACGGCCTGTACAACCAGCAGTATGATTACCCGCCGGAAACTATTTTAAGCCATAGCTTTTACCGAAGGAATCCCGAAGAGTTTTACCGTTTTTACCACAACAAAATGCTCTTTCCGGACGCAAAGCCCAACGCTGCCCACCGGATGCTGGCCCGTCTGGAAGAGCTGGGGAAGCTGGACGCCGTCATCACGCAGAACATCGACGGCCTGCACCAGGCCGCAGGCAGCAAAAGGGTCTATGAACTGCACGGCTCCGTACTGCGCAACTACTGCGAAGACTGCCATGCCTTTTACGATCTCTCCTATATCATGAATGCGGAGGGGGTGCCCCGCTGTAGCAAATGCGGCGGCCCGGTCAAGCCGGATGTGGTACTGTACGAAGAGGGACTGGATCAGAACACCATAAACGGAGCTGTCACAGCCATCCGCCAGGCCAATGTGCTGATCATAGGAGGCACTTCTCTGGCCGTCTATCCCGCCGCCGGGCTGATAGACTATTTCCAGGGCGGTCAGCTGATCGTCATCAATATGTCGCCCACACCCAGGGACCGTTATGCGGATCTGTGCATCCAGGAACCCATCGGTCAGGTATTTTCAGCTCTGGAGAATGCCCTATAGAGCAAAAATATCGTTCAGCGTATTCAGTCCGTGCCCCTTTTTACTGATGACTACTATGCGGTCGCCGGACTGAATACTGCTGTTGCCATCCGGGATGATGACCTCTCCCTGACGGATGAGCATGGTCACCAGAATGTCTTTCTTAAGTTTAAACTCCGGCTGCTTAAAAGCGATTCCAAGCTTTTTACAGCTATCGTAGGCAATAAATTCTATAGCCTCCGCTTTACCCCCCGCCAACTGGTACAGGCACTGTATATCATTGCCTTTGGCATTGTGTACCGTCACATTCCTCACGAAACTCATTACTCTGTCAGCAGAGATAACGGCGGGAGAGATGGTTATATCCATATTGACCTTGTTTAGCAATTTCTCATAGGCAGTGGCGTTCACCCGGGTAATCACGGACTCTACGCCGCAGGACCAGGCAAACATGGAGATCACCAGATTCGCGTCGTCATTTCCCGTCAGAGATACGCATACATCTGCTTTTTTCATACCCTCTTCCAGCAGTACATCCGCATCCACGCCGTCCGCATAGCTGATCTGTGCCTCCGGCAATAACTGCGCCAACTGCGCACAGCGCTTTCTGTCGTTATCCAAAATCGTCACGCTCCGCTTACTCTCCAACAGCTTTTTCCCCAAATAATATGCCACCGTACCTCCACCCACCAACACGACTTTTCTGGCGGCCTTATGGGTCAGCCCCAGTTTCATGATGATCTGCGGGATCGCCGTGTCAGCCGCAATGATCCCCACTATATCGCCGGTTTTTATCACAAAATCGCCGCTGGGTATATACAGTTTTCCTTCCCGGCTCACGGTGGCGACCAGCATGTCGGTATCAAAGTAATTTTTCATCTCCCGCAGCGACATGCTGCCGCCGGGAATGATATTCTGATCCATATTGATCCGGATGATCGTAGCCACATCACTGAAATAAGCGTCGGCCTTCACTTTCCCCGGGATATTGATCTGCCGGAACATCTCCTGCGCAGTATCCAGCTTGGGATTGGTAATGTAGTCGATCTGAAAAGTCTGGGAAAAATATTCTCCGTCTCCTGACAGTTCCGGTCTGTGAATCCTGGCCACAGTATAGCGCGTACCGCAATTTTTCGCCACCATACATGCCATCAGGTTAATCTCATCCACCGGCGAGACAGCTATGATCACATCCGCCGTGTTCGCTCCCGCCTGCAACAGGATCGCCTTGGAGGCACCGCTGCCACAGACCCCGCTGACATTGTAGAGATTGGTCACACTTTCCAACCGCTCCCCGTCACTGTCTATCACCACCGTATCATGGCCTTCAGCCGCCGTCCGCTCCGCCAGCAGTGTCCCTGTCTGTCCCAGTCCCACAATAATGATCTTCATTCGATCTGTCCTCCCATTCTGAGCGCCCGGCCATTACCGGCTCTCACTCTGCCGCCGTACCCGACGGGCCTTATGCTGTTCTATCAGCCGATATCCCTTTTTCACAGACAGTCCCTGTACCACCACTGTGAAAAGGATCGTCACATATGCCGTATTCAGGACTACCAGATACTGCTCCTGGCCCAGCATCTCTTTGGTACTCATGGCCAGAGCCAGTGACAGTCCTCCTTTCAAAGCGCTCCACGTCATCAGTGACACAAATTCTATCAAACTGTAGCTGCTGGGGATCTTTCCTTTACCCAACAGCAGACTGGACAGAGCTACTCCCGCAAACCGGGACAGGATCACAGCCAGGACGGATACCGGAATAATGAACAGGATATAAGAACTGATATGCACATTCAGCACCGATAATCCGATCATTACAAAGAGCACGGCGTTCAAAATACTGTCCAAAATATCCCAGAAGTCCACATACAGATTGTGAGGGTCATATACCTGCCGTCTCCGCTCCTGACCGCTCATCACATAGGCGAAATACATACCGCAGACCACCGACGCTATAACCCCTGAAAATCCAAAATGTTCACAGACCGCATAGGACAGCGCCACATCCAAAACACTGATCAAAATCTGCCTCACCGGCTCCCTGGTCAGTTTCATCAACTGCCCCAGCAAAAAGGACAGCGCCAAAGCCACCGCCAGCGCTCCCACCACCTCTTTGAGCATCACCGCCAAAAAGTTGCTCTCACCGCTGCGGCCCACTATGCTTTTAAAAAAGACAAACAGCGCTACCCCCGTTCCGTCATTGAAGAGGGATTCACTCTCTATCACGGAGGTCACATTCTTGGAAAGTCCCAGCTTGTTCAGGATACCCGTGGCCGCAATGGGATCCGTGGGGGACACGATGCACCCCAGCAGGATACACAGCCATATATCCACCGGCACTCCAAATATCCTGGCGGCTCCCCAAAACAGCACGCCGTACAGCAGAGAGGAGATCACGGTGGTCAGCAGCGCCAACAGGCTGATCGCTTTCAGGTTCTGCCGGAATTTGTGAAGATTGACTTTGCTGGCACCGGCAAAAAGCATAAAACACAGCACTGTATCCAGCAGATATGCCTCAAACTCAAAGCTGGCGATCTGATGCAGCGGCCGCGTAATACCCGGCACCAGAATACCGGCCAGCAGCAGCACAACGCTGATGATCAATGAAAAAAACACCAGTGCGATATCACTCTGCAGATGTATCCACTTTTCATTGACCAGTCCGATAGCCACTATAAAGATCAAAATAACGATCACAAAACCCATAATACTCATCTCTGACATACCTCTCCAGACAACAAAAAAGACCTCAATCGCTTTTCACAGTCGAGGTCCGGCGGATCTTTTCTTCTCCAAAACAAACAGCAGCACAGAGATTACTCCCAGCAGGATAAGAATCCCCCCAAGGATCAAAAACATCTGGCCTACGGGAGCAAAAAACAGATCCATCACATTACTCCGCATATTGATAAAACGATTGACGGCATCCGCCAACAAGCCATGGGAAAGCGCCAGTGCGCAATCTGCCGCACCAACGATCAACAAAGCCACACCGTATATCCTGTGTCCGCTGAAACTGCGCCCGTTCAAAAACCACAGTCCCGCACCCGCCACAATAGTGGACAAAGCTGTCAAAATAAGAAACCAATTGGACATAAACGCTCTCACCACGGCAAACAGCGTCGGGTGATGTTCCCGGTATATACCGAGAGTGAACCTGTCCCCCAGCCCCAGGTTGTCCCATGTGATCTCATATCTTTCCATATCCTCGGCAGTAACGCTGTACTGCAGATCCTCCGTGACCGCGTCTCTGTACTCTTCCTCCAGATTTGCGATATCCGCAAAAGATATCCGACCCTCGCCGGTCTTATATAACAGATCGTCCCGGATGGCCTTAATCTTCTCCGCAATAAAATCTCTGGTGTATTCCGCATCCAGCAGTCTTTCCGCACCCTCGGCATCGATCTCGGGGGTCATTACCATCACCACAAAAAACTGGGCCATGGACATGCGATCCGCGATCTTGGTGATCTGCATCTGAGAAAGCTCCCACTCTTTTGCAAGGTTTTCTATAGCCCGGTCGCGCATTGCATAGCGAAGGCTGCCAAAGATACTGGCAATCAAGCCGAGCAGGCAGATAAATATACTTAAAACTACCGTTATTCCTGTCTTCTTTCTGTGACTCATCTCGATCCTTCTCTGCTTTCTCCGAAAAGCTGACATTGTTTCCGTCATGTAGTCAGAGTTATCGTAAAAAAGACCCCGGATATCCGTGGTCTTTCAGAGGTGCGAGCCGGATTTGAACCGGCGATAACGGTGTTGCAGACCGGGGCCTTACCACTTGGCTATCGCACCATACAAAATGACTCCAACGGGAATCGAACCCGTGTTACCGCCGTGAAAGGGCGATGTCTTAACCGCTTGACCATGGAGCC
>CAZGVI010000026.1:0-58004 GCA_964529395.1 uncultured Acetatifactor sp. | reverse complement strand
TGACTTTTTATTTGCAGACTATTTTGAGAGTCAATATAATAAAATTCTTTACATTTATTTTCCCTCACCTTCCGCAAAATTTGCTTAATTAGCGTTGATTTTCCTGACGAGTTGTTCCCTGCTATAATAATATTTTTATGGCAAAAGAACCTCTTATCTTGCAATGTGTTCGTATATATTATATTTGAAAGACTCTGCATGTTAAGCATTTATCTTCTCCTTTAGTTTCTTAAATGCCTTCGTCAATCTTGATTCAACACTTTTTTTATTTGACAATACATTACCTTTTCTAAATTCTTCTTCCTGATCCAAAGAGCATAGCCAGTCATAATCAATTTCAGATGTGCAATTCAATTTGCATGCTGCCACAAAAACTGCCTCAAAAACTGCTTTATTGCACTTTTTATCTACATCCTGTATTCCTTGAATATTATTTAAAAAGGTTTCTAATCTTCTAATTTCTTCTTTTTCCTTTTGCTCAGCCCATGCCGCACTAAGGCTTGAGTATTCCTCCATTATATTTGACCAATTAAATGTTCCGTCAAAAAAAACTTGTATAGTTTCATCTGATCCGCCTATTGTCTCTTCTACCTCATCTGATAATGCTGTAAAATAATTCAAAGCTAGCATCTTTAATAAGACTTCTATATCTTTAGAAAAAGGACTTTCTATCCTGTAAATCATCCTCCACGCCAAATTTTTATTTAATCTAAACAGATCATCATATAAAGGCAATTCCCAATATATACCATTACGTATTTCCTGTGAGCCTAATAGTTTCCCTCCACTATTTAAAAGTTTAAAAATGTTTGCATATACTCTTTGAGGAGTTTTATTTCTACATTCGACAACAGTAATGTCTATTCTTTTCCTTAGCAAAAATTCTTGCTCATCGTGTTCAAAAGACGAAAATGTTATTTCCCTTTTTTGTCCATTATCATCAATAAAAAACTGACTACGCACTACTCCATGTGTCTCTTTTAGATTTTTATATATTTCTTTTATCTGCTTGCTTATTTTAGAAATCTCTGACTTCCCTATTCCCTTTTCTATTGCTTCTTTCAATTTTTCCTCTAGATCCAAAGCGACTGCATTAAGATGCCCTATTTCCTTAAATGCAATCTGATGATATTCCTTTTTTCCCAAATACCATAAATCTTTAAAATATAGAAATATAGCTGTAACGCGCTGCTGTCCATCAAGTATAACTTGCTTTTTTTTATCCCAATATAAATATAGTGGAGGTATGGGAATATCCTTAATAATTGAAAGCGCCAAATTTGCTACCTGCTCTTTTTTCCAGACAAAGCGCCTTTGGAATTTAGGAATAACATAATATTCAGTTTCCAACGAACTAATAACTGATTCCACCTGCAATCCATTTGTATAATGAGTAATTTTTTCGTTTAATACATTTATGTTTTTATAATACTCCTTTTCATCATCGTTGTCATCTTCTTCTCCAAAATATATGTTTTGGTACTCCGAATCCTTTTCCTTTTTTTCAGTGAATTCATCACTATCCCCTTCATATATTTCGTTTCCTATTATTTCTCGTAGACTCATGTTTTTCCTCCTTTGGGGCTTATATTAGCAAAATATACTATCGTAGTTTATGACTGCAAAATATGAATTAATGAACTAGCTATATGTTCAACTTCTTCTTTTGTGTTATTCTTTCCCAAAGAGAGCCTAATTGTTCCTTTGGCATATTCTTCAGGGATTTCTATTGCCTTTATAACATGTGACACTTGTGTTTCAATGCTATCGCAAGCAGATCCGGTTGAAATACAGATACCATGCAAATCCATTCTATGAAGTAGTACTTCCCCCTCTATATTTGGAAATGACAAACTTATATTCCCTGGAATCCTATTGCCACTACCGTTTCTTAAAAATTGTATTTCTGCACGTTCCAGCCTATCAAGCAGCACTATTTCCAAATCATTTATATATTTCAAATTCTCACTGATTGACTTACAGTTCTTTTCAAGCGCAACAGCCATAGCCACTATATAAGGGATATTTTCCGTTCCTGCGCGCAATCCCCTTTCTTGGCTCCCTCCATCCAAATATGGCTCCAGATTGACTCCATTTCTTATGTATAAAAAGCCAATCCCTTTAGGACCGTTAAATTTGTGAGCTGATGCCGACAAGAAATCCACATTAAGCTCATGCACATCAATATCGACATGGCCGACAGCTTGCACTGCATCTGTATGATATAGACAGCCATGTGCATGGGCAATTTCCGCGATTTTCTTAACAGGTTGTATGGTCCCAATTTCATTATTAGCATACATTATTGAGACCAAACTTGTGCTATTTGTGATATAGCTTTCTAAAAAATCCAGATTGATCTCCCCTTCTCTGGATACTGGCACATATTCAACTTTTCTTTTTTGTTTTTTCAGTGAATAACAGGGCTTTAAAACCGCATGATGCTCTATAACAGAGGTTATAACATCACCCTGCGTTGCCTTAATTACCCAATTGTTACTCTCTGTTCCTCCAGATGTAAAAAAGATCTCTTCCGGCTCAGCCCCAATACAGCACGCAATTTTTCTTCTAGCCTCTTTAAGTGCTTTTTTTCCTGCCGTTGCGAACGAATACGGCTGTGATGCATTCCCGTAGTTCTCGCATAGAAAAGAGCGCATAGCCTCAAATGCATCCCTATCCAGTTGAGTTGTAGCTGCATTGTCAGCATATATCATCTTTATTGCTCCCCTCTAACAAATATATCAATCTTATGATCCACCCACGAAACAAGTCTCTCCCTGTTCACTGAAAAAAACGTTATCCAATCCGGGTTTATCTCTACCCCCTTCTGGCTCTGTAAAATATAAACGATAGAATAAATACATCTATTCTCATTTTGTGCCAATTCCTCTATAAGCTGATTCTTTTGTTTATCCGTTTTCCCTTTCAATTCTTCTGGCCACAAATATGCCAACAATCTATATGGAACATAATTGCAAAGCGACTCTATGGCATTACTGATTTGTTTAGATTTCGTTGATATTGCAATCTCATATACCTCCGACACTTTGGAAGACTCCAATAACCCTTCTCTTTCAATCAATAAACTGGCAACATCATACAGTCTATCAAGAGGACGAATCCGCGCCCCCAATTCACATACATCCGCAAAAGAATATGCGCACATCCAACAAGCCATATCATAAAAACTAAATCTAGTCTTTCTGCTTGAGGCATGAACAATTAAAGTTTTAAGAAAATAAAGCTTGTAACTGTTCATAAGGTTCTTCATTGCGGTCATTTCCTCTAATTCGGCGTCAAAATTAATCATATTACAGATTCCTTACTTTTATTTCAGGCATCCGCAAGCTATACTCCATATCTGATAGCGCAAGCTGCTCGCGAATAATTCTACGTTTTTCAAATGCCGGCTGAAAACAATACTTTTCAAATTCTTCCCTCGATATATCGTAAACTGATCTTACATGCGGAAAGAGAATTTTCATATAAGCCGTGGTAAGGCGAATGATTGCTGTGGTATCCCTGGTATCCGCATTTTTAGGAATATCTAGCAAATCTGTTACCACTGCCGCATATGTGGACATTTTTCTCTGCATTGATAATAATTCAGAGAAATATTCAACATTTAGGGAATATCCCTCCAGTTTCAAGTCCTCCGTAATGCGGGGAAGATACCACCCTTTAATCATACCATGGAAACGATCTAAGAGGGCTGTGTCATGAAATACCTCTGGAAGTTCTTGAAAATACCTCTTATTAACTGGCTGTTTTTGGCTATCCAAATCAATATTGCCAAGCAATATCAATCCTGCTGTTGAGACCTGTTTGGCTTGTCCCATTGTAAATGTTCCATTTTCCAGATAGCCCTTTAACGCCCCCTGTAATTCCTCCTGATTTCCAAAAACAATTGTCTTAATCTCATCCATTGAGACAAACTCATAGTTGGGAATGATGCCCGGTTTATTGGCTGCCATATCATAAAAAAGTTTTGCCCTTGTGACTTTTCCCCCGCTGATCATCCATCCATACTTAGACAAATTATTAAAAATATAAGATTTACCTGTCCCTTTGGGGGCAAGTTCTATGATATTTAAATTTGGTTCGCAAAACACGAGAAGTCTGGAAATAAACAATAACTTTTGCGTATATGATTCAAATTGCGTTGAATCCGGATTGTACTCCATACACCTGATTACAAAATCAATCCATTCTTCAACAGAAAACCGCTTTCTGGCCTCACAGTAGTACTCAATATTAGGAGCATATGGCTTAAATGGCTTAAATTTTACCAACTCTGCATATCCCTTATCACCGTTTTCTGGACGTACATATTCTAATGTGACTATCCCCCAGTTCTCTCCTTCCCTAATCATGCTCTGGGTTGAACGCATAACATACTCATTTACACGCCCCTCACTACTTTTGATTCCGATATCAGGAATAGAAAACTTAAAAAGTCCTGTCTTTAGATCTGACTCAACAACAACCCTTACCAAAATTTGAATGGTTTCGCCCTTAATCAATCTACTCTTAATATCGCTATCCTTTACTGGAATATGCCTCTCCAGGAAAGCAAATAGTGCCTCTTTATCAACATTTTCCTGCTCGTCTGAATATCGTTTTATAAGCCAGTCTCTTATAAAAGACGGAATATTTACACCGGCAAACATATTATATCGTGTGGGTGTCTTATAAATTGATTCTTCTGGAAATATGTCCCGAATTTTTTTATCTAACTCAGTCATCAAACAAATCATCTCCCATTCTAGTTTCCGGCTCAGTTCTAAATTCGTAGATTTGCTCTCCTACAGAAACTGTTATATCCTGCTCAATTCCCCTCTTCAATTCTCCTGACCAGATATTCATATTATTATCCAATATCATCTCAACTTGTGTACCGTCTTTTGCGGCCAAATATACTTTCTCCTCTTTCGGCATTGGAGAAATTTTCACCATTACACTTTTCTCCAGTCCAGAAACTTTCAGATTTACCGCTTTGACCGTATAATATGTAATACCTCGTTGTTCACTCTTCTTTGCAATAATGACAGGTACAAAAATTTCTTCAGGAGTAGCGCCGCCATGAACGGCATACTTTGAGGTCTTATACAACGATTGTTGATTCAGAGGAATCACCCATTGCCTTTCCATTTCATCATTATATACTATATAATCATTGCACGGTGTAATATATTCTTCGTTTTTGTTGTGATAGCATCTCCCATCATGATCTGCCGCTTCAAAGTTGTACTTCTTATCCCTTTTATCTATCTTGTGACCTACGGTAGCTCCGTGATCAGCCGTTATCGCAAAATCGTTCTCCTCTTGAGATATTATCTGCTCGACGATATCTTCTATAATGGTCAGGGCTTTTTCCATATTGGGCACATGGTAATAGATTTCACCATGGACTGCCTCTCTGTCAAATGTATCATATTTCCATATCCATTTCTCCGATGGGTAATAATCTTTCGCCTCGTTTGTAATGGATGGCAAATGGCACTTACAATAGCTAAATGATTCTATAAAATATCCTCTCTCCTCCAATAACCCTAAAAGATAGCCCATAAATTCCGCACCAACGCCATCTAGCACATAGACATTCCCTTTAAATCCCCTCTCTCCTAGATAAACTTCTGGATAATCTATCGATTCATCTAAATACCAGCCATAAAAGGTATCCTCATCTCCATTCCATTTACCGAGTTCAACAGTATATTCCCTCTCGTCTATTTGAGCCAAACGGATTTTTCTATATATGTCAAAATACTGATTACAGTCTTGTGCAATACCCTCGGATAATAAATCTTTACTTACGCCTCTTATATAACACCAAAAATTAGGATAAAATGCCCTTACCTGTTCTGTCGTAATGAGTCCTGCCCTATACAACCAGATTGCAAATTGACGCTCATATCTGCTAAAGCATGTCAAATACGGCACTATTTCAGTGCCTATGATTTCTTTAAGCCGCGTCCTATTCTCCTGCAAACCCTCACAATCCGATGTAAAGTCTATTGTCTCCAGGGAAATAGCTGTATTTCTATTTACAACATCCTTAAAAATTTTATTGTAATACGATTCCATCCTCTCTGAAAAACGTATATCTTTTTCTACTTTTCTGATTGACTCAAGTATCTGTTTTCGCTCTTCTACCATCGTCACATCATTGTAGTCAAATATTTTCTCATACATATTCTCAATAAACTCTTTATCAGATAGTTCTTCCAAGGAAAGCATTATTTTAAAGAGATACGAGTCCTCTGAAGATTCCATGAGGATATAGTTCTGTATTAACCATTTTATAAATACATCATTCTGTTTCCACAGCCAATATATATTTGCCGAGTCAATGCTCTGGGCATTTACTTCTACCAAGATCGCATTCGCTATAGTATTTCCACCAGCGTGTAATATATTGATTAGCCTATTACAAAATCCATCCGGATTTTTTTTAAATACATGCAAATCTTTGATGGAATACATATATTTAAGAATATCCTGATATGTCTCTAAACGTTTTATATTATAAATATTATCCGGGCTGGCTTTTTCATAAAAATAGGATAACGTCTTTGAAAAACATATTATAGGTTTCTTTGGATCAATATTGATATTTCTCCACATACCAAACCATGCTGATGAAGTTTTTACCTCATTTGCGCCATTGTTTACATTTAAATTATCCCGAATAAAATAAATGCGCGGCAGGTCTTCAGCATCTACTTCATTTAGTAATGGATTATACAACGCTAACCGATGATAAGATTTTAATGCTTTGTGAATTTGACTATAGAGAGCAAAGCAAATAATATATATTCTCCGTTTTAGATTTTCTGAATTCTCTATCTCCAATAAACTTACCAACAATGTACTAAAATCTTCCCGACTTAAAAATCTTGCATACTCTGAAAATCCAACGACCATATAACTTTTTGTTGTGTCCAAACTGTTCAGCTTACATTTCAGATTCTGTGGTGTTATCCATCCGTCCTCATGAGGTAATATATTTCCAATATCGAATAACTCCACCCCTGCCATCTGTTTCTTTAATTGCATAAGAGTATCGGAAGTTTTCTCATCATATCTTACGCTGAGAAACCGCACTGGATATCTATCATATGATCCATTTTTCTCTAAATCTATCTTAAAGTTTTCGCCTATACTTCCAATACTCATCTCTTCCCCCCCCCCGTATTACAACAGACTATCTATATCCCCTAAAATATTTGGATATTTATCTGTAAGAAAAACCAATACCTCATAGAACCTTCCCGCATTCCCTTTATGCTGTTCAAGTTTTGTTTTTACCCGTTCTCTCAATTCCCCCATCTCATCTCCCTGTATTGTTGTGGATAATGGCGGTGTGGATATTGTTGACGATGACACCGCAGGCTCGGACGGCTTGGAGTTACTTCCCTCTATCGGCTTTGGCGTATTTCCACTATCTTTTGGTCTATTATCCTTCTTTATTTTCCACTGAAGAATTTGATCATGAACGTCATTCTCCTCCCAAAACACTATATCTCCCGACATCTGTCCATCAAGATATTCTCTTACCCCTTGTATAGCCTCTTCCTTTTCACCTATTTTTTCAAGTTCCATGAGAATATAAGAATCCAGACACTGGCTGTTCTTAACTTTGGAAACCGCATCTGAAAATTCCATCTGATATATTGTAAGACCATTCAATAATTCCGCAATAAAGCTTTGCTGGATATTTTCATCGGTACTTTTTGAGAACCTATACATCTTATCAATAAATTCGTTATACTTCTCTGTATTCTGATCAACATATTTTAGCGCCCACAACGGAGCCTGACTCTGATTCTTAAATTGTGTGCGTATTGCCCATTTAGTTCCTATAAGTCCATTCTGATCCGATATTTCAAATATTTCGCATAACTTCTCTGTAAGCGCACGTTCCTCCTCTGTACTCATTCGCACTACAAATTTATCATTATATTTTTTGCTGTTTTCCCAATACTCAAAAACTGATACGACAATATCTTTCATAACAATCTTATCAATTTTCTGACCACTTCCAGATGTATACAATTTGTCCACATAAGGACGTAACGCAAGCGCAAACGCTCCCATAAATAGCGTATTCTGATAATATCCATACTCTGGTTTTGTCAAATGCCTAAATTCTTCCGCAAGATTAATAGACGGCTCGTTCTTATTGCTTTCAAGCACGTTCCTTACCTCACAGCATATCTTAACCATTGGTACAGTATCATCTTCTGACCGCAACTGTAATTGCTCGTCAAAAAGAATACTGTTACCACTCGTTAGCAACTGACGTATGGCATTATATGAGCCAGTCGCATCCTGCTCCAATTCGCTTTTTGTTGAAGAATACAATGCAAGTTCAACAGCTTTCTTACTTGTCTGATGCCTCCATGCAGTATTCGCTACTACCAGCGAATCAAAACCATATCTAAAAATCGTCCTGACATAATTGTTTGCAAGATGCCTGTTGCACTGATTAAATGGTATCCGAATACTGTCACCTCGGAATATCACATCTGCCATTCCAGATGTTGTAATCTCTTCAATCCATTTTTTCATCCATTTTTCCGCATTTTTCTGACCTTCAACCATTTCCTCGTTCATCTGAAGAGATCTTGCCACTGACTCTTGCGCGACACTATCCAAATACGCCTCAAATCTCTTATTTCCAAGCTCTGTATTGATAAGCACGAATACAATATCCCTATAAGCATCCTCTTGGGATAATTTGGTGACTATGCTCTTTGACGCATCTTGGCTCATCTCTTTTCTATTAAGAAACTCATCAAGCTCTTTTGTCACGCCACGAAACATCATAAGCGCCACATTAGCAGTATATGTTGCCTTGAATTTCGCCTCCAATTTACCCTTTAATAAATGTTCTTTTTCTCCTCCCCAAAATACTTGTGCATCCAATTCTCTGGGTATATCTCTCGAAATATTCCTTTTCAATTCTCCCAGACAACTGATCGAATATTTTTCTACGATTTTACTGATGTCTTCTTCATTTGCATACAATTTTTTCTTTTCTTCAAATATTTTTTTCTGTGGTAGAGATGAAGAGGCTACCTCAAATATACCGTCAGGATTGCGATGGAGAATCTGGTTTTCATCAATATAGTCCAGAATTTCCACCACATTTTCTTTGTTCATAACACCGCTAAACGCTTCAACAATATTTTCAGTGCTGGGATTTACCATACTTTTTTCTGATAAGTCCGCATCTGTTGTTGTAACACGATACAAAATATTTAATAATAAAATAACTTTAAAAACAGCATAATAATCCGCACCTTTCTCATGCAGACTTTCTCCTACCAGCTTAAATTTGTTGGTGATAACGTCAAAATGCCCAACAATATTGTCTTCAAAAGCTCTATAGAAAAAATCCCACACATAGTCTGCGGTAAGGAACTTAGTCTCCTCAATATCATGCTGGATATATTTTTTAAACCCAAACTCATCATCATTTAAAAATCCAAATATACTTCTTTGTGACTCTCCGACAACTCTGGAAACAAAAGTCGCAAGATAAGATGTATAAGGATGAAAGGGATACAAACTAACAATTTTATCCTTTATCTCCGTTGCATTTGCCGTCTCTGTATCCACAATCTTATCTACCAGCAATCTTACACTGGGAACATCCAAGAGATTCTTTTGTCTGAGCTCATCTAATATGTCGGGTTGTTTGCGATCCAAAGCCCCCGAAAGAATATGAAACGTAGTGGTAGGCTGCATCCCATAATCCAATTCAATAAATCTGGCTTTCGCCATATTCCGCTCATCTTCTTTCAGATCTTTATAAGATTCTGTCGTTTCCAGTTTCTTATGCGTGACCAACAATAAATATACTCCCTGTGTATCCAGCGAATGATCCGTTTCCGAAGAACTTAATTCTGCTATATCCTGCATCACATTAAGAATGCTCCGCCTTGCAGGAATCTCCAGCAAAGAGGTAAACTCATCCCACATTAACAGCAGATAATCTGCAATTCCTCTCTGTCGTAATTCCGTCCTAATATCTACAAGCCACTCTATAATATTATGGGTTCTAAACCCTCCTAATCCCGCATTCTTTAATTCTGTGGCTAGAATTCTGATAACTTTTGTATCATTTTCTTTCAGTTTTTTGATCAATTGCTGTTTGTTTTCAGCATAACTGTGCAGCTCAATATTTTTATTCATTAAATCTTCAAAAAAAGAGTCAAACGCCCCATTTTCCACGATCTGTAATGCTGATTGAAAATCCGTCTTTGTCGTAATCTCAATATCGCCCAGCGCCGCCGCCACTTGCTGTTGAATCGTATATGTGAGATCCGCCACATCCGAAATTGCATATACTCCCTTGAGTACCACCGGAAAAACTCTTTTTTCTCGCCTAAAATTAGAAATACTATTTCTCAATTGGCTACGGTTTATCCTGGAAATATAGTCTTCAATTGCAGAGTAATCATCACAAAGCAAGTGCTTAATTACCGCCAGCGAATGACTTTTCCCCGTTCCATACGTCCCCTGTATCCAAATGGACTTTCTATTATTTAAAACAGATGAAGTAAAGCAATTAATAATTTGAGCCATGTTGCTCTCAAATTTTTCATTTGTAATAAATGCTTTCCAGGATTCTCCTTTGTCAGAAGTAATATCGAAAGCAGATTTAAAATATTCTTGAACGTCGATGATATCTGAATATTTCATGTGGCCTCCTATAAGAACAATGTACATCCTTCCTCTTTAAATTGTTCTATTTTTTCTAAAAGAATGTCCTGATCTGTATTTAAGTGTACACTCAAACACTCTAAACAAAGAAATTGCTTTGTATTCTTACCCAACATTTTCTTGCATAAAGCAACTTCATCCTTCACTAATTCTTTTGTACAGTTGACACAAAGTTTCATACCCCATACCCTTAAATCATCTTATTTAAAATAGCATATGATGTAAACTCATTTACTAAATGTATGTTGTCAAGTCCTCCCAACAAATCTGCCGATAATATCTCGTTAGTCATTAGTCCCCTCAACGCATTCAAAAAGTCTTCGCTCTTCATATTAAAAACATTGCTTACACCGATAAATCCTTTCTCATAAATATCCGTAACGGTAAATTCATATATATTATTTTCCTCTGCATTTTTATATAACAAATATGCAACCGCCACAGAAGATATATTGGATGTTCCCTGTTTACATACACTTTTCACTTGAACACCTTTTTTCTCCATAACACCGACACATACGCTACTATCGTCATATTCTTCTGTTGTCCCCAAAGGAGAATTACAAAACATATTAACTAACGCATCAATCGGATTCTTAAGCGTGGCATCTTTCAACGTTGGATATTCCTCCATCAATAACTCTAACAATTCTTGCTTTGAATACCGCACTTCGCTCTTTACATTAGTAACATACCAATTTACAATGGCAGAGTTAAAAGACAGATTAACCCATATAATTTGCCATACAAGCAAAGGTTTCGACATATATAAAGGTTTTAAAATTTTTGCTAGCTCCGTCACCTTTTTTTCTTTGGCATCCACAAGTTCTGCCTCTCTAAGCCAGTTTAGCATCGCAGGTATCTGCTTAGGACCAAGATTTGCAAAGCCATCAAACCAATCATCCATCCGTTCAAAGAATGACGCTAACCATTCATCCCTCATACCAAATGTAGAATATCTATCTATTCCCGATGTTTTTGTCACTGTCCCTCCCACTGTTTTTCCTCCTTCATATACCATTCTCCTTGTGGCAATTATGCAGCCCTTTGTGTTGATTTCAAAACACTTATGACAATGTATACATTTCGTTCTGTCTATTTTCACGGAATTCCTGACAGTTAACGCGCCTGTTGGACACTCTATTTCACATACTCCACACAATTCACAATAAGCTGTTTTGGTAAAAGCTCGTGTTAAATAACTAATAAGCATGATGTTATCTGTCGTACCAATGGCTTTGAAACGAATTGAATCATCACCGTATTTCACATCAAACTTTACTATTTGTTCTTTTATTTGTTCTTTGATTTTATCTTTGAACTTTAGTTCTCCTTTATAATGATTTTCATCTACTTTTTCTACAAAATACTCTCCAATTGTTGAAAACCATACCTCCCAATCGACCTTGGGATGGCTGACTATACATTCAAAATTTGGTTCTTTCGTGATAATATCCATTCTCGATGCATCTTGCTGGAGCCCCTTTCCTCCTGCATTTTTCTTCCAATTTCCCGAAGAGACATAATCATTGATTTTGGTCTTGGAAGTAATACCAATATTTTTAGCCATCTCCTCAACGACCCCTATATAATCTGAGGCAATCTGAGGATATCTTTTCCTTATTACAAACTCAGACCAATCTGAGGCAAACGGACATACCCCACACCCAACTCTAGTCAGTCCCAAAGTATAGGCCGGATTAATTTGTATACCACTTTTATATATGTACAGATACGTCTCGGTTGAATTCCACTTTAGTATTGGTCTACAATTTATTAAGCTAACATGTTTTACTCCCTCTCCAACTCTATTATAAGTAGCCCTTTTTGTGCTTTCCTCCCTACGAACTCCTTCAAAGACAATCAATTTAGGCTGCGAACTTATATTAAGAAGTTCTTTCATCTTCCGTCCAAACAAAGCTGTTTTTAACACAGAACAACACCATCTATTCATTCGACTGGGTGGGCCATAACTTTTCCACATATCCAGCGCCGACTTATCACTCTTAGCCTGCTCCAATTTAAACCCTGGGAATTTATTCCTATAATAGTTCTCTGTAATTTTCATTAAATCTAATGTGCAAGGAAGTTCCATCCCAGTATTAGTAAACACAGTTCTAAATTTTTCATGCGGAATCACACGGCTTACAAGTTCCAATATCACTTGCGAATCCTTTCCTCCACTAAAAGCCACAACAAAGCCCAGATCTTTCTTTTGATATTCCTCATATTTCTCTTTTATAAAATCCATGGCTTCATTCTCTAATGTTTCTAATGGTTTTTTATTTATTTCTATCAATTTATTTATATCAATAGGCTCTAGTTTTCTCCCCCTGTGTTCTTCGTATGTTATCACTGTGGGATTGTTATATATATTCCCCCCTTGGGTTTCTGCAATCAATTCCCCTTTGTAATAATATTTTCTATCTATTTCCCAACAAATTGGCAAATTTTCACAGGGAAGAGAAAATGATGTATCCAGTCCCAGCATTTTCAGCTCTTCTACATACACTGGCCGTGGAGCGTTTAATATATCTTTTTCCTCGATATACTCTGACAAAATAACTCCATTAGTACTTATATCCCATTTGACTTTAAACATAATAGGCATTACTCCAAATATAATTTAAGCAGATGATTCCTCAATTTTATATATGCTTATTTATCACTTGATCCCCGCATGCGTCTTCAAAAATGTTATTTTCTTACGCCATTTTCATAAATAAATCGTGGGATAGAACTTCACTTATATTCAGATAGTAGAATCAACATACCGCTTTTATAGTATCACGCCTCGAGTCATATGGCAATGATTTTCTATTTTGAATTAATCACTACAAAATAGAAAATATGATCTAAAGCGCACTAATTCCAGAATAATGGAGCTCCAGAAACATATCTTTTTCCACTTTAATAAATTAGTACCAACTTTTGCAAAAATATTATTTAATCTATAACTGTACATTCAAAATAATTGTTAAAAAAAGGAAATTTACAATCTACACGAAGACGAGTATTCGGAGCTAATATTATTTCATATTCAGGCAGTGAATCATTCAGCAAGTCAACATATGTGCCTTTTGTGCCTTTAGGAATAGAGATAAGAAGAAGTACATTAAGTTTTTTATCTCTTCTTAGTTGACAGACACTTTCACGGATAAGTGTAGTACTCATAAACCCTTTATCTTGTATAACAGAACCTCGTTTAAGAGGACATGATTTACACATTTCTTTAAGAAGTCCCTTATTAATGTACCTATACACAATAATATCTTCAGGAATATGATATTTGGGCAGTACTTCTACCATTTTTGCAATATACGGATAAAAGTAGTTATCTTCTTCCAAGTGTTTATGGTCGCGCAAATGATTATTAAACAGAGGAAAACCAGATGCCGTGTAATATTCAATTGCTTTTAAAAATAATTTATCTGTATCAGAATCTGTCGGAAAAATAGACTTATATTTTTCTACCCAGGCATCTGCCTCCTCAGTAGTTTTAAAAATTTTATATTCTGTGGTCATTAATTAATACCTCGTTTGTATTTACTGTGCCAATTTCAAATAATATGGGATGTATTACAAAGTATGATAATATGGAGCATAATTTATTGCAAACTCCCGTTACCTCCCTCATAAGCGCCTCTTCCTCTCATTCCTCCTCGAGAACTCCCCATATCTCCTCTCCCATCCTCATCCTACTTATTCTCCCGCATGATCTCCTTGATTTTCCATAACACGCCCGCCACATGCCCATAGTATTTAATGTTTTTTCCCCACAAACTCATTGACCTCACTCCAGTACATCTGTTATTTTCCTGGAATATTGGCCTGCCAGGCGCTTGCTGAAACGGTGATACGCATCCACGGCATTCCACTCCCCATAGTCCGGATGCTGCGTAATAAATGCCAGTACTTCGTCCGTCTCTTTTTTATCCATCAATATGTCAAAATAAATCGACAGTTTCCTCTCCCGAATCGCCGTCAAAATATTTTTCTCTTCTGCGACAAAATCCATCGTCGTCAATTCTTTTTTACAGTCCCCATACAGTTCATAGAGGCTGTTACCGTCTACATGAGAAAACAGTTTCCGTATCGTCTCTTTCTGTCGCCCATACTCCCCCTTTTTCCCTGTAATATTGGTGCATCAGTTCCAGTATAACGCCCTGCCCACACGGCCTTTTTTGCAAGATTTCATACAGTTTTTCCAGAGATTTCTCGTCTTCTTTTGCCCTAAAATAGTCAAACACATACCGATCGAGATCCGACGATCCGCCCTTACTTTTGCGCGCGCCCTCCCCGCATTTCCGATATATCGTAGCGACAGCCTCCTGATAATAGAAACTGCCGCTACATGCCAGAAAATCGGCCAGATATATGTTTTCTTCCCTGGTTTCGCACAATGCGAACGCCACATCCGCTAGGCAATCTGTGAAACCACTGTTGTCCGACACTATGAAAGCCAGCATCCCGTCCAGCACCTGTTTGCGCGCCGTCCATGACGCCTTATAGCCATACAATTACTTCGTTATTTTATTCAGTTCTTCACAGGCGGTCTCTTCCTCCCACTCCGGCCCGCCCCTCAAGTTCCGCGATGATCTCTTTTGCTTTACACCAGTGCGCGCCGATCTACTTTTCTATGATCAGGGAAAGCCTGTCGCTCTCCGCCCCTTTTTCTTTTCTCTGACAATAGTCCAGTAGTCCCTGCCAGGCGGATTCGCTCTCACCTGTCAGATACTCCCCCAATTCCTGTAGATCTTCCTTGGTGTAACCTTCAATCAGTTGCCGCACCGTATTTTTGTCCATGATAATCCCCTTTTCTTTTTTCATCAACCAGATTCCAAGCACCGTTTGCCTTTTGCCCAACCGGATCTATCATGAGATACAGCATATTAGATTGGTTCAATATCCTTGGAGCATAATAGCTAAGGACTCCTTCTCAAAATATCTAAACAGGAGTCCTTTGCTTATATAGACCTACTCATCTGACATAGGATCTGCACTCTCGTCAAGTGAACGAATGCCAATATCATTTACTTTTTTCTGCGGTGCCATAGCGTAGTTGTCGAATACAAATCCTCTCCTATCTTTAGTGGGGGGAACAGAAGACGTAGGGGGAGTCGGATTTTCCCCCTTTTCCAACTGCTGCAATATTTCCTCAACCGGATTAATTTTCACAACGAATCCTCCTTTCATTTATTTGACAAAAAATATATAAGCTACGAAGAACCCTAGCGAAATCAGGGCAAAGATCAGTCCCCGTTTATACAGTCTAACGCGGATACTGTTTGTGCTACTGTTGTGCTCCAGAGCCTGGATAAAATATGTAACCATTGCCGCCGAGAAATATTCCCGAGGCAGAGACATCGTTTTTTTATCATTAAACCATTTGAGATCCACTTTTTTATAGGTTTGAGTGATAATAGCCCGGAACAGGAAGATAAGCGCCACTCCCGCACATAGTACCGCCGCAATATATATAAAGGGACAGAGTACGGAATACAATAGCGAGGTTACATTGCGGGTGTCGATCTGGGCCGCAAAGATGCTTCTGACGCTCTCATATTGCAATACCAAAAAGAAATATGTTGCTACAATTGGCAATGTAATACCTACTTTCGTATCAATGACGGATGTTCTACTAAACTCATTCTGGTATTCTTCCCGTGCGATCTCTAAAAGAATCTCACTTGACTGAAAATCTTCACCTTCCATTTCTCCACCTATATTGGCCAAATATATTCTAATTAGTCCAAACCCCTATCAGTATTATAAGAACCATACCCAAGACTTCTTTTGTCACTTTTAACAATTTACACAATGTTCCCTACCTATCTATTCGCTACTGTTATTATTATTTTAGCACATCCCGGCATAGTTTTCCATAATAAATCCGTTTTTTCATTATACTTTCCCTAAACTCTCTCCACCTCTCTCATCAACGCCCTCTTCTTCTCATTCGCCCGCAAGAACTCCCCATACCTCCTCTCCCACTCCTCGTCCCACATATTATTTCTCATAATATCCCTGATTTCTTTGAGAACGGCGGCCACATGCCCATAATATTTAACGTTCTTTCTCCCCACAAACTCATCGACCTCATTCCAATACAACTCCACTATTTCTCTGGGATATTGGTCGGTCAGACGTTTGCTGAAACGGTGGTACGCATCCACGGCATTCCACTCCCCATAGTCCGGATGCTGCGTAATATATGTAAGCACTTCCTTTGTCTCTTTTTTGTCCATCAGAATCTCAAAATAAACCGATAGATCTCTCTCTCGAATCGTTTGTAAAATACTTTTCTCTTCCGCAGCAAAATCCTCCGCCGTCAGTTCTTCTCTACACTCCCCATATAGTTCATAGATTCTGTTATACATTACATGAGAAAATAGTTTTAGAATCATTTCTTTCTGTCGCTCATATTCACCCTTTTCCCTATAATATTGGTGCATCAACTCCAAAATAACATCCTGCCCCTGAGCCTTTTTCTGCGAAATCTCATACAGCTTTTCCAAAGATTCTGCATTCTCTTTGGCTCTAAAATAATCATACATATATTGATATATTTCCGATAAACCGCAATCGCTTTTGCGTGCTCCCGCCCACAGGAGTTTCAACGCCTGTTTTTCATCACCATGTTGCATATAATATTCTGCCAGTTCCACATAGTCCTCTCCACACTCCATATGGGCCTTTTGATACTCCAGAAACTTTGTGTCCTCTCCACATTCCCGATATATCTTGGAGGCGACCTTCTGATAATAGTCATTCCCTTTCTGCTCCAGGAAATCGGCCAGGTATAACTTCTCCTCCCTGGTCGCACACATATCTAACGCCGTATCCACCAGGCAATCTGTAAAACCGCTGTTATCCGACGCTACAAAAGACAACATTTCATCCAACACTTCCCTGCGCGCAGCCCATGAGACCTCATGAGCTTTCAACAGTTCCACCATTTTATCCAATTCTTTGCAGGCAGTCTCTTCTTCCCGCTCCGGCCCGCCTCCATAGCAGTCAAATTCCGCAATAATCCTTTTCGCTTTGGACCAATGGACGACGATTTGCTTTTCTATGATCAGAGATAATATCAATATTCTCATCCTGATTACCGCGCATCTCTCCCCGCAAACGCTTTCACCGTCTCCCGCAGTTCCTCGCTGAACTCCGCCAGATCCTCAATGCCGATCGCCCCTTCCCGGATCAAATCCATTACATGATACAGCATATTAGACCGACTCGCTCCCCGCACGATGACGCCGGTATCCTTCTTATCTTCCCTGATTCTCTCCTCCAGCGCCCAGAACTTATCGGAGGGACTGCCCTCCCCGCTAAGTATCTCCATGTATTCATGATTCAGCTTGTCCATGTAACGCTCCTGCCAGTCAGGCAGTTTACTCTTGAATAATTTCCAATCACTTTCATTCACGCCCTGCACTTTGCTCATTGCCATTTATCCCCCGCTCGCATTATTATATTTCCGTGTGAAAGTACTATGCGTAATTCATCGAGCCGCCAAACTCGCAATGCCCTCATTCAACTATTCCTGAGAAATCCACAAAGGCATGCCGCAGCTCCAATTCTCCTCCCCGCATCTGATAAACGCATCTATATACCTCCCTGAACGCGCTTATATTCAACGGTACAAACTTTCCATGTACACTTGGCTCTGCACATGCATTTTGCAGTTCTTCAATCTCCCGTGCATTTTTTGTAAGATGCAATGGCATTACAACAAACCCGAGCATAAACCCCTTCCCATAATAGGCGGAATACTTTTGGGATGTGAAACGCATCACGCCTTCCTCCACATACTCCTTATTCATCCTCCGTGATCCGTCAAGCCTTTTGCATTCCACCAGATAATATGCGTCACGCTTTGCAAAATCTGTCTTTAACACAATCCGAATATCCCCACGCCCTATGTAGTTGCCTTGTCCATCATAATGCTCCGGTGGTTCGGGATTAAAGCGATAATCCCGCATATTGCAGACGGTTCTGCGTTTATCATTATCCAGATACTCTTCCAGCAGAATATTTCTGATTACATTTTCCTGATTAGGCATTCGTTTCCCCTGCCGCTGATACTCTTCCGACAGCATTCTACAACTTTCGACTATATAATCGCTGATCTGCTCACAGTCATCCCTGCGCAATACCTCGCTGATCTTTCGGCTGAACTTCCCCATTATTCGCCGTCCCCCTCTCCCAAAAGCACTGCGTTCAATACCTTGTAACTGTCCTTCACCGCCATAGCTTCATGCCAGTTTTTCCTGTCTATCGGCTTGACAATAACAAATGCGTCCTCATCAAACTCCGCCACATTCTTTGTTTGGAAAAAACAATCATTCAATTGATATATGGCAAAATCCGTAAGCAGTTCGATATCTCTGTCCACGTCCTCTATGATACTGATCTCATTATGTGCATTGTCAAAAGAAAATTGTATGTAAAACGCCGCGAATTTTCCTTTTATATCAGGATAGAGCCTGATGGTATAAGTTAAGCCGCTCCTTTCCAGCCTTGAACGCCAGATCTCAATAAAACGCTTTGCATATTGCTCCATCATGGCCGGGGAACTGATGGATTCCTTATATTTTCCACAGAGCAGAGGAATCTGTACGTTCAGGGCGTAATCCACAAAAGGATTATCTTCCAAACCATACATCCGTAATACGCAGTCGTCTATCTTTTCGGACAATTCCCTTATATCCTCTTTTGCTCGACGTCTCTCCTGTATTTTTTCCACCAGATCCACCAACTCGTCGCTGTATACATATGGAAACTGTTCAATCTCTTTAAGAAACATCTGCTCTCTTTCAATCCCAGCTGAAGAACCAAGCATCAGATTAAAATACGCAAATAGCGACGAATTAAATAACCCTGCCAGATTAAGCAAAATCTTTTTCTCATTTTCAGATCCCTTTATACAATTTACAGCCCTTTTATAAACGAGACTCTCTTCTGCATATACCGCTTTAATGGAATAATTACCGCAGTCCAAACCCTTTTTGAAAAAAACATATGGCGGCTCAAACAATTCCTTTTTTCGTGGACGATGTATCTTATCCTTCTCAAAAGTTGAAAGCTTATCCAGATCCAGATAAAAATGCTCAATACAGCCGTCCGAAGATAGTATTTTCCGTCCAACCAGATGCGTGGAATCTTTGCCCTCGCCTTTATGATCCTCTATACCCTCTCCATGTTTTAATTTATATTTTACCTCTATTTCCCCGATTGTTTCCCTGTCCTCCCTCAAGCCGCACAGCAATTCATAATCCCAATATCCGCCATAGACCAATATCTTCCACAAATCGTCATGCGCAATTAACAGGTTCTGCTCCACATACTTTACGTCGTCTGGCTCGATCATGATGATGTCATACACTCTCAGATACCTGTTCGGTTTCAAACTGATATACTCCAGTTTGTGCCCATCCGGTGCTTTGCCGCATGTAAAAGAGAGCACTGCCGCCGGTGCTACCGCTCCTTTAAAGATCTGTTTTCTCACTGCGGAGAGTTCTAAAACCTGCTGTATACATACGTCAGTCAATATTTTTCTGCGGAAATCGCAGGATGGTTTCTTTCCTTTATACAATATTTTGGAGGGCATGACCAGGCTGCACTGGGTGTTTTCATCTCCCAATTCCTGCGCCTTCAGGAGAAATGCAATGCTGATTTCCCCATCCTGTAAAGCCACCTTCCGTCTGGAGCAATATGATCTGTAAAGCTGCTGTCCCTTTATTTTTCCCCATGGCGGATTACCAATGATAAATTGCGGTCGAATATCCCCCATTGAACGCAAAATGTCCGCCTCGAAAAAATCTTTAAACAGGATATTTTCTCCTTTCAACAAAGGCAATTTAAAATCCGTTAAATCCTTGGGATCCTGGTAGTCAAATAATGTTATGTAAAGAGAAAAAATCGTAACATCCACCGTTTCTTCATTATAATCCACACCATATATATTTTCTTTGACCAGCCTGTTAATCTCTCTTTTGTCATGAATATAGCCATCGCCAGCAGTATTCTTTTCCAAAATCTGTCTAAGAGACTTCACCAGAAAAACGCCTGATCCACAGGCCGGATCCAGGACAATGCACTCCCTATGACTTGAGAGATACTTTCCCACTGTTCGCTCAACAATATAATCCGCAAGGTATTCCGGAGTATAAAATGCCTTATCTTTATCCTGTTTTTCTTTTCTCAGCAATATTTCATAGATATTGCTGATGAGTTCAATTGGGATAATATTAAAGTCATAGAATGGAAACAGCCACATCTGTCCTGTTTTCATCTCCATCTGACCCGTCATAAAATGATAGAGCATTATGAGTACTTCATCGCTTAGCTGCTGCCTTTCCGTCTCTTCGTCCATCTCAAACAGGTTTCCATTAAATTGTTTCTTTAAATATGTGAACAGGTCTAAAAGTCTCTCTTTTTTCCTCACAATATCTAAAAACTGATCCTGTATTTTTTGCGTTTTCCCGTCCAGACCGGTATAACCGATCCGAATCCCCCTGTCGATCAGATACTGAATAAACAAAATTCTGAGCAGTAGTTTATTGGCAAAAGAAACCTGATACTTTTCCTTCAATTCCATGGTGATATATTTGAAATTCTCAACCAGAGAATCATTCAAATTTTTGCTTGTAAGCGTTTGCTCGTAAGAGTTAAGAGAAATGCTGTTGGTTATGTTCCAGTAAGAGAACCCGCTTTTTTCGTCACATTGGGATATCCTACAACGGTCAATTTCCATCAACCGGATAGATTTCCCCCGCTCCGCGTGTATCCCTTTACCGCTGTAAATGTTAATCCAATCTCCTTCATCAGAGATGATAATCGGAATCTGCGCATTCCAGACTTTACATTGTATATCCTTGCTGCCACGCTCCTGTAAATCATCAAAAAAGGCGGCAAGAACATTTCCGTCAACCACATATACGGCAAACGGGGACAATTCATTAAGTACCCTTCTGTCATGCCACGACAGTTTTTCGCAGCTGCTGATCTGAGATAAATAGTATAAGTTATCTGATTTTCCATATCCCAATTTCTCTATGACGGATTGAATGCTGCTCACGATTAATCCCCCTCTTCCTCTCACAATAACCAAACGTCATTTATATAGTAGGATCATATGACATATTCTGTCCCATAAACATCCCTCATATGTCTTGCCAATTCTATTCTAATATTTTATCACACAATACGTTTCACATCCAGCCCGTTTTTTCTCCGCCAGATCCTCATAAACTCTCCGCACCACGCTCTCCACATTGACTCTTCCCAGGTACCCAAACGGAATCCTTTTCTCCCGCAGCGCCGCGATGTATTTCACATAGGACACATGATTCAGATAGTCTGTAAAAAAATACACCTGATCCTTATTTTCCAGCACTTTCCCGTCCACGGTTTTATATGCGTCCGGATGGACAAACAGCCAGCCTGGAAACAGACGTTTTAATTTTTGTATCCAATTTTTATGACCTCCGATGATCACTACCGCTTTCTCCGCGACGGCCTTTCGCATCTCCTCTATGTTGATCTCCTCTATATTGATCCCCTCTGTGCCAATCTCTTCCGCAGAGTCCGGTTCCCATGTGGATTTGTATGCGTACTCGCGCAAAGCGATCAGTTCCTCTCTGTCGCTCTGCAGCTTATTGATCAGTTCTCTGTCCGCCCTTTCTGCGTTCTTTGCGTTTCGATTCTCCTCCCGCAGATACGCGTTCTCCTGCTCTTTCTCATGCAACTTCTTACGCAGCCGCGCAATCTCCGCCAGATAGTCCTCCGGCTGCGCTTTTCCCGCGCTCACCGGAGCCACGTTTACAGGCTCCGGCTTTTTGCCCCCTGTCTGTTCCTTTCTTTCAGAAAATAATATATTTTCAGGCCGGAACAGGGAGTTTTCATCATCCTCAGCCATGTAATCCGCAACGCCCAGCAATTGCTCTATCTGTTCATCAAAACAGATGCTTGTCTGCGTCAACGCATGCGTGAGGATATAAATGTGGGCATAGCTCTGCACCTCTTCATAACTAAATTCCCTTTTGGGATAAACAGTATTAAGCAGCGCCAGTGTTTTAGACAGATCCACCCGCAATCCGGCGCATGCCTCTCTACACTGATATGCATATCCCTCCGGATATCCGAAGTATCGGAGACAGATTCCTGCAAACTCATCGTCTGCCCAATATTTTTTATTTAAAATAGTTCCTCGTTTTTTCTGCTGCTCCGCATCCTGCCAGTCATCCACCGTCTGCATACATTCTTCCAGCAGTCCCTCGCGGAATCCTCCAAATTCCAGCTGTTCCTCATTTTCCCTATCCCAGACGTCCCTTTGCCTGTTGAGCATTGTATATAACAGGGAACACTCCTCTGACAGCTGGATGCCCATAAAGCAGCACATCCCCATCACACGTCCCATGTTTTCATAATCGCAGGAGCCGTCCTCATTCTCTGCCAATGAGAATATCTCCTGCATATTTATCGTTTTGAACCGTTTTAACTGATTGTATTCTCGCTTGTGATAAGTCTTGTAAAGATACTTGATCAACTCGCGGCAATAGGGATCCTCCAGTTTCGCGCCGTTAAAAATCATAACCAGTATCTTAATGCGCACGGATTCTCTCGGGGAACTGTCACATGTCATATCGCCGCCAAACCACGCCGCATTGTAATACTCATTCATTTTGTCGGAACAATGCAGCAAAAAATCCTTTTCTATCTGTGCAAAGTCCTCCGCCATCAGCTCATTCAAAAAGCCCTTCAGGAAAAAATAATCCGCTCCCACAGGATCCGGCACCACCTTTCCTGTTTCGCGGTTCATGACATCTTCCATAAATATCCCCATGATATTCTTAGAGGGACCGGGAAAGAGGTCACTGTATTCCCCATACATTTCATAATCATTCATTTTCATATAATATTCACCCCCTTACTCTTTCGCAAAATGCACCGTTGGCATCACTTTCTATAAAGCCGTTTCGCCTTTTTATGAATACATCCGCCGAGCATACCCGTGCCCGATTTCGCAGCCCTGATGTCCAGGCTTTCCTACATAATTATCCAATACCATTTATAGATTATAGTATACTTGTTTTCACAAACAAGAGCAACTCATATTTAAAGTTTTGCATAATGCTAACAGTCTGGAATTTTCCGTCTCCTTTTATGGCTCTGGACGCCGATATCTCCCTTTTTCCCGAGATGTGGAGCAACTGATACAATATCTGCAACCGGCCCGTCAGCACCCCGTTTCAACATCCCCCAAGATACTCCGCTATCATCGCCTCCTGGTAAGCCGCCTTTCGCTGCCTGAAATATCGGATACACTCCTCCAACCGGTTTTGCTCTCCCATACCTTGCTCTCCTTATATACTATCCTCTTCCCGCTCTCCACAACACCTGAGAATTGGTCATAAAATTAAATTTGCATTCCACAACGTCTGCTCAATGGCATTCATCTTCATCATCTCTTCCGCCTTCACGCTGCTTAATTCCCGCATATAGTCCTGACAATTTTGGTTCAAACGGATAAAATCCTGGCGACACGGAAATCAGCCGGCCAAGGCAATTTTGCTGGCAGCGCGGCAGAAAAAATATAGTAGTATGGAAACGGAATTTTTGATATAATCCATGAGTAAAATGAACACCCCCTGTAAACAGAAAAAAAGCAAATGATACAGATTGGAGAAAATATAAGATGGAAAACAGAAAATTGGTAACTCCGGAAGACATTAAAACGGCCTTAAAGAATGTAGGGGTCAAAAAAGGGCAGGCAGTCATGGTACATACCTCCCTTAGCAGTTTGGGCTATGTATGCGGCGGCGCGCAGTCCGTTATTGAAGCGTTGATGGAGAGCGTCGGCAAGGAGGGGACGATCCTGATGCCGACGCAGTCATGGAAAAACCTGGACCCCACAGCGGGGGTTTACTGGCAGGAACCGGAGGAATGGTGGCCCGTTATACGCGAAAATATACCTGCCTATGACAAGCGGATTACGCCCACAAATACAATGGGAGCCGTCCCGGAAATGTTCCGGCAGTGGCCGGGGACGCTCAGAAGCGATCATCCTGCAAGGTCCGTCGCGGCATGGGGACATTACGCGCAGTTTTTGACGGAAAATCATGACCTGTCCGATATTTTCGGCGACAGCTCACCTATTGGCAAACTGTATGAACTGGATGGATATGTGCTGTTGATCGGCGTCGGTTATGACAAAAACACCTCTCTCCATCTGGCGGATGTACGGGCGGAATATCCGGGCAAGCATACTGTCATTGAGAGCAGTGCCATACAGGTTGACGGACGGAGAGTCTGGAAAACCTATGAGACATTAGCCGTAGATGGGGAGGACTTTCCCGCAATCGGTGAGGCGTTTGAGCGGACGGGGCAGGCGCGTCATGTATCTCTGGGAAATGGCACTCTTTCCATGATGAGTCAAAGGGCATTGGTAGACTTTGCTGTAGATTGGATCGGGAAAAATCGAAAGTGCCGGGGATGATTCTCTTGTCTCCCGCCACCCTTCATGCTATAATCATCCCAGCACTAACCAACCTTATTCATCACACAGCCGGAGGACCCACACCATGCTCAATCTGAAAATAGCCTTGCTGCAGCTCACCCCCTGCGTCACCCTGGAGGCCAATCTCCAAAAGGGGATCGACGCCTGCCAAAAAGCCAGATCCCTGGGCGCCGATATCGCCCTTTTTCCCGAGATGTGGAGTAATGGATACAATATCTACAACCGTCCCGTCAGCGAATGGACTGCCGAGGCGATTCCCGCAGACAGCGAGTATGTACATGCCTTTGGCGATCTGGCCAGAGAGCTGGATATGGCCATCGGCATTACGCTGCTGGAAAAATATGAAGGCGGCCCCCGCAACTCCCTAGTCCTCTTTGACCGTTTCGGCAGACAACAGTTCATCTACTCCAAAGTACACACCTGTGACTTTGATGTGGAGCGCAACCTGACGCCGGGGGAAGATTTTTATGTCGTTTCCCTGGATACGGCCTGTGGGGAGATAAAGGTGGGCGCAATGATCTGTTATGACAGAGAATTTCCCGAGAGCGCAAGAATCCTGATGCTGAAAGGCGCAGAGCTTATTCTGGTGCCCAACGCCTGCCCTATGGAGATCAACCGGCTCTCCCAGCTCCGGGCCAGAGCCTATGAAAATATGCTGGCGATAGCCACCTGCAATTATCCCAACACCGTTCCCGACTGCAACGGCGGTTCCAGCGTTTTTGACGGCGTGGCCTACCTTCCCGAACTGGAAGGTTCGCGGGACACCTGTATTCTTCAGGCGGATGAGGCGGAAGGGATCTTTATCGCGGAGCTGGATCTGGAACAACTGCGCAGATACCGCAAGACCGAGGCCCAGGGCAATACCTTCCGCCATCCGGCCAAGTATTCCCTGTTGGTTGACCCCCGTATCGACGAGCCGTTTATCCGGGAGAGTTACCGGGGATAGCACCTTTCTCTGTAGCTCTCCTGCCAGCCTGCTTATTTTTGAATGATTGTATATATTTTACAATTTTGACTATACTGCGGCTAAGATTTATGTTATGATACTTTTGCTGTGTCCCCCCGGCAGAAAGGGGGTGTTCAGATGCTAAACTACTTCTTATCCTTTTTTATCTCCGTACTGGCGAGTGTAGTTGCCTACTACATATGCAAATGGTTGGACGGAGATGATAATTAACACAGCCCAGCCTTGAAAAAAGAAAGCCCCGGGATTGCTCCCCGGGGTTTTCTCTGTTCAAATGCTTTACTTCTTATCCTTGCCTGTTTCTAATATACCATCCTCTGGGAGTCCCGTCAAGTAAAAATATAGAGTTCAAAATCCCCAGATTTGCGTCCCCGACTCAGTCCGGGAGATCCTTTGCCGCCGTAAGCGCTCCGCCGGCATTATCCTAAATCACCGTCAGAATCCCAACGGATTTCAGGAACAGGATCACCAGCAGCACCGGGGCGATATATTTCACCATCACAACATACAGTCCGCGCCTGCGGAATTTGTCTCCTGTCTTCTCCACCTCGTCGATGATGGTCTTCGGTTTCAGCAGCCATCCCACCAGAATACAGGTTCCGATTGCCACCAGCGGCATGAACAGATTGTTGCTTAGGTAGTCCATAACGTCCAGTATCTGCGCCGTCGTCCCGTTTGGCAGTTTCAGTTCAAAATACCACTTGTTATAGCCAAAACATACCACGATTCCTGCCGCAAGGGCAACTCCCATTTCAACGAGGGACGCCTTGAGCCTTGACCAATGGAACTTGTCCATCAGGCTGGAAACCACCGCCTCCATTACAGAAATAGCGCTGGTCAGCGCCGCAAACAGCACCATAGCGAAAAACAGGCATCCGATGACATTCCCCATCCTGCCCATTGCCGCAAATACCTTGGGCAGCGATATGAACATCAGACTGGGCCCGGATGCCTCCATCCCCTCCCTCCCCATGAAAGTAAATACCGCCGGAATGATCATGACGCCGGCAAGAAACGCAACCAGCGTATCAAAAACTTCAATCTGATTGATAGAGCGAACCAGGTTCGCGTCATCCTTTACATAGGAGCCATAGGCCACCATGATCCCCATGGCGACGCTTAGGCTGAAAAACAACTGTCCCATCGCGTCTAAGAGCACGCTAAAGAATCCTTTCAGCGTGACCCCGCTCAAATCCGGGACCACATAGATCCGCAAACCCTGAAGTCCCGTCCTGGTCGCGCCGTCGGCATCTGTATGGGAGATCGTCAGGGAAAAAACGGCGATTCCCAGTACCAGGAGAATCAGGATCGGCATCAGCACCTTGGAAAAATTCTCAATCCCCTTATTTACTCCAAGGATAATGACGACGGATACCACCGCGAGAAAGATCACGAGCATCACAATGGGTGAGACCTCACCGGAAATGAAATTCGTAAAATAGCCGTCCTCCGCCGTCTGCATGCCTTCTCCTGTGAGATAGGCAAGAAAATACTTGATCACCCAGCCGCCGATCACGCAGTAATACGGCAGAATGATGACAGGCACCAGCGAGGCCACCACACCCAGGAATCCCCATCTGGGCCTCAGCTTTGCGTATGCCGTCAGCGGACTCTGTTTCGTCTTTCTGCCGATGGCGATCTCTGTGACAAGAAGCGTGAATCCAAATGTCAGCGCCAGAATCAGATAGATGAGCAGAAACAGTCCGCCCCCGTCCTTCGCTGCCAGATAAGGAAATCGCCAGATATTTCCCAGCCCTACGGCGCTGCCTGCCGCCGCCAGAACAAAGCCCACTGAGCCTGAAAACGCGTTTCTTTTTTGATGTTCCATAACTTTACTCCAACCTTTCTCCCCGTCTCATAACAGAATTTCTACTGTCAAAAAGCCATTGTACTAATTTAAAACGGCTTTTACAACAGAAAAATTAATTTCACAGACTACATCATCATCCGCTCATATTCGCCCAGCTTTCTGATGAGTTCCTTGAGTTTCAGCATATACTGTATGTCCTCCTCCGGCATATCAAAAGACAGCACGATATTCTGCGCCACAGTATTCAGATAGGCGCTTTCCCTCCGCAGGGACTGCAGAACTTCCCGCTTGATCTGCGTCAGCGTCATATTTCCGCCCACAGCCGTATCCTCCGCGTTCTGTCTGCCCCGCTGTGTCTGTGCTCTGCCCTGGGCCTCGGCATTCGGATTCCCCTTTTTATATTCTCCCCTCTGCACCTGCACGATATCGCCGCTTTTCCGCAGAGCGCTCAGACAGCCCGCGAAATGCGTCTCCATATAATCCGCCCCGTATCTCATACCCGTCTTTTCATAGATGAGCCTACGGATCTCATCATTTGTATATACTCTGTCCTTCTCCATCTCATTTCGCAGAGTACTCTTCAATCTTCTGCTGATCGTCTCCATTTTCTTTCCTCCTTCGCCGCTTTTTCGTCATTTTTCTTCTTTCTTCTATCATTACCATACGGGTTTCTTGTGTTTCTGTCAAGAAGATTCTCGAATATTTTTAGAAGGATAAAGAATTTAGCAGAATTTATCCCTTGCCAATTGTCCATAAATGCTTTATAATGCGTATTATGTTACAAATGTGACAACACCGAATTGCACGATATATGATACGTTCTAATTTCATGTACTTTCGCGCCCTTTTTCAATAGAGTTAAACGCAGCACGTTTTATGGGGAGAATCAAACATGTGGAAAAATATCAGAAAAATATTGAAGTGCTTACTGATCCTGCTGCCAACGGGCATCCTGTCTGGAAACATCATCAATCAGATATACAGGCTATTGGCAAGGCCAAAACTCCAGAACGCCTATGGGCAAGCGGTCACCGTAGACGGAAAGAGCATGAGGGTGGACGTAAAGGGGGATGAGGGCAAGCCGGTCATCGTCCTGCTGGCAGGACTGGGCTGTGCCTCTCCCGTTCTGGAACTGGAACCCCTATCCGCCTCCCTCTCTCAGGATTATCGGGTGGTAACGATAGAACCGTTCGGTTACGGTTTGTCCGACAGTACGGACAAGGATCGCACTATTGCAAACGTCGTCAGCGAACTGCACGCCTGCGTGGAGACGCTGGGCTATGGGGAATACTATCTGATGGGACATTCCCTCGGCGGACTGTATTCCCTGTACTGGGCCAACGAGTATCCCCAGGAGGTAAAGGGCTATATCGGCATAGACCCTTCTGTTCCCGGCATGAACGACAAGCAGCCCTTCCCCCTCAGCATAACGACTATCAACAAGCTTTCCGCCTATCTGACGAAAGCCATGAACGCCGTGGGTTTAAACCGTCTGCTGTCCGCAAACCATCCGGAAAAAGCGATCAATGCGGATACCTCCTACCCCTACACAGACAGGGAGCTGGAAGTCTTTCGCATCCTGTCTCTGGACAACGCCTATAACGGGACTGTCATGAATGAGATGAATCATCTGGATGAAAACGTGGAGGCCACAAGAGGAATGCGCTTTCCGGACCACATAGCCGTTCTGGAGTTTGTGTCCGGCAGCAACTGTGAGCTTTTATCCACCTGGGAACAGCTGCACCGGGATGTGCTGCCCGAGAACGGCCGGGGAGAAGTCGTCCGGCTGGAGGGCAGCCATTATCTGCACTTTGAGCATCTGGAGCAGATCGTGGAATATGTGAAGGACTGGGTGATCCAGCCCTCCTTCAGCGACTGCCGCCACCGCCACATTCCCGTATAATACTCCGCCTTCCTGCCAGGCAGTGAAATCGGTCTGTCCGCATTATCTATTTTTAGCCCAACCAGCATAAAGCGTAATTTCCTTCATGGAGCTGAAATCATATTCGTCTCCATTCTTTTCATAGAACTCCATTCCAAACAGTCTCGTCTCTTTCTCTCCGGCTCCGTCCGGTGCTGTGTACCAACCCTCAAAGGTATAGCCCTCCCTGATCGGAACAGGATAGGCGCACAAATACACATATCCGCCTGACCCCATCGGCATTGCCGCGTCATAGGTCATCACGCTTTCATTTTCAATTGTGCCGCCATTGGCATCCAGCGTTAAAAGACTCGGCCAGTTGCTTTCCCCATCCCTTTGCCATGCTGCATGCACCTCAATGTCACGGCTGCCGTCAACCGGTTTCACATAGCAGATATTTCCCGAATCAAGAGCATCTCCTGCCATTCCCATGCTGGGGTCAGGTTTTAAGGTGGTATCGTAATAGAGCACCCAGCCCAAAAATCGATAGCCATCCACCGGCTCCGGTTCCGGCAGTGGATAGTCCATCCCCTGTAAAAGCGATGACTCAAACAGGATTCCCTGCTCTATAATTTTTTCCGTACCGGTTTCAAGGTCATAACTGTCATTGTATACCGTGTAAAAAGAGGTTATATCCTCAATCGGATATAGCGGCGGTTCCGTATCTGACTGGCTCTCCTGTATGTCTGTCTGATTCTCCTGTTCACCTGTCGATAAATTAGGTTCCATATCCGGCACTGTGCTATCTGTTTGATCCGAAATCACGGGTTCCGTATCCGGCGTCGTACTGTCTGTTTGATCCGAAATCACCGGTTCGCTTACATCGGGAGTATCTGAGGAGCCTACGGTGTTGGGAAGTTCAGCGATGTGTGCTAAAAGCAGCACCGAAACCGCCGTGAAAATCATCTTTTTCCGGACGATTTTACTGCTCTTATGTGTGTTTTCAATTTTCCCCCCCCTCTGCAGGTACTCATCCGGGAGAGCCTGATATTCTTCACTTCTGTTGTATTCCAAATCCTTCTTCATAGGCATCTACACTACTTTGTATGTACATCCAACTGGGGGAACGGGCACTCTACTCCATATTTTCTGAAACCAAGGAGCAGATCATGATTAAGGATTCTGGTTGCGGAATAGATATTTTTCTCCGATACCTCTACCACAAAACGCAGCAGAATCCCTGATGTTTCCAGGGCCTGAACGCCCAAATACTGCGGTTCCTTTTGCAGCATATCCGTATGTTTCCCATAGATTTCTTTTAGAATCTCCGGCATTCCCCGCTCCAACTTTTCAATATCCGTCTCGTACGGAATACTGATATCGCTTACCGCTCTGGAAAGATTGTCAGAACGGTTTAAAATATTTTTCATTTCTGAATTATTGACGATTTTTACATTGTCTCCAGTATCGGTAATGCAGGTTGTCCGGATGCCAATGCTCGTTACGGTTCCTCTAAATCCGTTGACTTCCACAATATCTCCCACATTATATTGATTTTCAAGAAGCATGAACGCGCCTGTCACAACATCCGCGATCAGACTCTCTGCACTAAAGCCCACGATCAATGCCAGTACTCCCACGCTTGCCACTACAGTCCCAATATTCACGCCGAGGATCATCAGCCCCCAACAGAGAATGATAATCGCTGCCACATATTTGGATAAGCTTGCTGACAGCGATATAACCGAACGCGCTCTGTGGCTCTTTGGCTTAAAAGATTCCAGTACAAGCACAATCACATTTTCAAGCAGCAATACGCCCGCTATCATAAGTAAAAGCTTTATCAGAGATGCCGCGCTAATCGTAACCATCGATGATAAATCCGCGACATCAATCCATTTCGCAGCAAATCCCAGCACTGCAATTACGACAATCAATACCGCATATAACAGCACTTTTTTTACACGGTTTCTCCCGTCCTTCTTCATAATCCGTTTCTCCTTTGTCCGTAATCTTTCTACTGTATTCCGCTGCCGCCGCAGACCTTGCACTTTCCGGTTCCGCCACAGCTTTCACAGGTGACTGGCGTACTGCCTCCCTTGCAAGTCGTGCAGGCATAGACATGGGCTCCCATGCAGTTTGGAAAATCACAGGTTCCCTCATGCTTATTGCTGTTTCCCGCCGCATCACAGTAAGCACAGGTTTCTGTTAAAGAGCCATGACACCTTGGACAGGAAACAGCAAAACCTGTGCCTCTGTAACCGTCTCCCAGACATTCATCACATTTTCCGGTTCCGCCACAGTTGCTGCAAGGATTTGCAGATGCCTGTATTTCCTCTTTTTTCTCGGGTTCGTCCCCAGGTTGTGTCCCGGATTCCGTCTCAGGTTCTGTCCCGGGTTCTGTCCCAGATTCTGTCTCAGGTTCTGTCTCAGGTTCTGTCCCGGGTTCTGTCCCAGATTCTGTCTCTGTTTTTGAAACATTCTGCGACTCAGCCGCCTGTCGCTCCGCTATCTCCCGAGCGCTCACCTCTGTTGATATCACTACTTCTAACTGGCACTTCTGAGTGGTTTCCGTGACAGCGGCTTTTGCTTTGGCACAAGCCGCCTCGCAATCGTAGCTTTCATCCCTGACTTCAGCCACATCAATGCTCACTTCTTTTCCGTCTGTCAAGAATTCCTTTTCAACCGCTGCGTCAATCAGCTGTTCCATTCCTTCTTCCACTGTTAAGCCCGAAAAATCAATTACCGCATACGCTGTTTTCGCGTCCTCATTCAGATATTCAATACCTACTATTGTATTGTCAACATCCACATACAACTTTACCTGCGGGTTGATCGTCACAATAATCGCAGCCGCATAATCCGTCGGGATCACGTCTTCTGCCATAGCCGCCTGTGTTTCTGCTATCTCGTTTCCGGATTCTGTTGTTTTGGATTCTGTTGTTTCGGATTCAACGGTCTCGGATTCTACAACTGTTTCACTGTTTTCGCTCGCGACTTCCTTTTCCTTACCGCACGCGCTGAGACAAAGCAGTAACAATATACCCATCGCCGCAAAGGTTATCTTCTTTTTCATCGTGCTCACCCAATCCCTTTCCAGTAATACGTACTATTTATACCCTATTACATGTATTTTTGTAAGTTTACATTTGTCTCAAATTTACTTTTTCCAGGAATAATAAAACTGAATTAAGCCGATTCTGGACTTTGTTCGGGTTTTTTCGTTCAAATTTCCGATATGCCGATATAAGGCTGCTCTGGAAATTGCCAGCTGTTCCGCTATCTCCTGTACATTTTCATCTGATATCAACAGCACTTTAAGCACCTCCTGCTCCCGATCCGTAAGAGAAAAAGCCTGAGCGAATGTGAAAAATTTTTCTTCTTCATTTTCCTCCAGAATAACCGTATCCCTTTTTGTTTCTTTCGGCCGAATCTGGCTTGTACAAATATAGATAGCAATGCTGATAAGCGCGAACAGAGTTAATGCAGTAATGATCATTACCATTTCATTTTCCGAAGAAAGCAGCGTTACGGACAACGTTCCGGTAATGATAGCGCAAAAATTGTTTGTTGCGCGTCCAAACCCTGCCCACAGATCCGGCATCCGCATGGAATAAGACAAATCCATAAAACTGACCGTAAAGAAAATCACAAAAAATCCCGCGGACAGATAAAACGCGATCAAGCCTGCTAAAAACGGACCGCCCATTTCGATAATAACCACGCATATGGTGGAAAACATGGTAACGCAGTACATCATGATGTACATGTAGCGTCGCTCTTTTAAATCATACAGAAATCCTGCTAAAAGTCCGCTAAGCGCAAGTAGCAGTCTGGGGCACTGTCCGATGTCCACGCTTCCGGTTGCGTGAACCAACGTTACCGCATTATCAAGTGTGGAAAACACACAAGTCATCAATATGACACAAACCGCCAAAGCCCCCGCCATAACGGCAGGATTTTTTATACTGCCTCTTTTTTCGTTTATTTTCTCTTCCTGTACTGTTGTTTTTCGCGCATCATCCAGTTTCATCATTATGATAAGGAATACCATCGCCAGCAACGACAATATGACGGACTGCGCCATATCTGTTTTTACGCAATTGTTATTGATAAACTGTATGAAGATCCCCAACGCATAGGCTATTCCCACCATTTTTGCCAAATGTCCGCCATTTCCAATTACCCGTGACGCCACAAAATGTACACGGCTGCCTGCCGCTCCCAACAGTACAAACAGGATTATCCCGGCAATCAGTATCATTGCATAGGATGCATGCTGCTGCACGATAAAAATGCAGGCAACTCCGCTAACTGCTCCCGCCATAAGCAAAACACGTCCCGCAGTTTCTTTTACACTCCTAATGATAAAAGGCGCCAGCGCAAAACCTATGACGCTCGCCCCCAAGATATAGCTCTGCGCGAGTACGACTACCTGCGCATCTGCCACATAAGCCATCATATTGTCAAACAGATATTCACTTCCCAAAAATATAAAATTAAAAAGAGCGATTGCCGCAACGGCCAACCCCGTATTTGTTTTTGGGTGATTCATTATGTCATTCCTCTCGTTTATATATGCTTTATTATAGATACAAAAGTCTCATTTTAACAAGTTGACAAAAGTCTCAACCTGTCTTTTTTCTGATTTTATCATTTTTAATATAATAACATCTGGAATACTTTCCCGCTCTACTCCCGTTTCGTATGTTTGTGTCAGAAAAAGAGCTACCACCGAAGTGATAACTCCCATATTATCAGCTATTCTCTATTTCCCCTTTTTTAATACCACTCAATAACGCGCACCGCAATCCCATACGGAATCGCATACAAAAATGCCGCATACGATGGTGCACTAGTGAATGTCGCTCAATGAGTACACCTCCCTGACATGTATAGAGCTATGACAAGATGCTCAAAATGCTGGGCAAGCGCCGCTGTGTTTTACAGACGAACTTCCCCAAAACTTTTCAATAAATCCCGGGCAAATTGGTATGCTTTTATTTTCTCTCTGTTTTTAGCGGGATGATAAAACAAATATATCAATTTATCACCGTCCGTCTGTTCACTTTTCAGCATCGTAGACACATCCCCCAGCTTGCTCTGCCTCTCACTGTCAGGAAACAGCATGGGGATCTGCCTTACTGTGGCCTTGGAAAAATTGCTTTTAAAAAATGCCTTTGAGAGAAGCGTAACATTTTTAATGCCATATTTTTTACAGAGCGCCAATACTCTATTTACATACTCCCGTTTCTTTTGAAACGCCTCCACCTGAGCGGAGTAATCCGACTGTTTGGCCTTCTCTATATCCTCGCCAATACTTTCCAGCACCCCCTCTTCTATCTCAAAACTGTCGGCGATGCCCCCCGAAGGATTGATCATTATTTTTTCAAAGACTTTAATGAGAAGGGCCCGCTCGTCCTTATTAAAAAAATTCCTAAACTCGGCCTCTGATTTCCAGACTGGCAGTTTGCGTGTATTTCGCTTAAAATACTCCTCGGCATATGAGCTGCTATACACATTCTTCATCAAGTATATTATGTCCGCATCCCCCAAATAACGAATATTTATTGGGGGTTTATTACTGGCCTTCATACAAATACCCTTATCCGTCAAAGAGTCATAGCAAAATAGCGTTGCCTTTGCTTTCGGATAGTCTGACCGGATCTGGTTTTCAATGTGCATGATCGCCTGCTGTATAAGATAACTGTCGTAAATGATAGCCGGGTGGCTCTGAATCCACTTCTTCTCGTTGTCGTGGGCATAAACGGCATTCTCAATAACGCTGACTGCGTTTTTGTGAAATCCGACGGTGAAATTAAAGCCATCCTCCGCCAGCACTATCTCAAACCCGGCCAGGAGCCGCCTGTAGTCCACCGAAACGCTCTGATACCCCATAGTGCTTGCGTCGCGGATTATATAGTCAAGTCTGTCTACATCGATAACCGATGAGTGCAGCAACTGTATCATGCAGTTCAACAACATCTTCTGATGAATCTTATCCTGCTGCTCCTGCGTCTTACTCATATAAACTTCCCGCCGTAGACTTATAGCCTCCGCATACTGAAGTCCGGTGATGCATCTCGCGAAAAAGGAGCGTTCCTGATCGTCCCTGAAATATCTGGCATCCCGCCCAAATGCCTCCAACGCCACAATGCAGCTCATAATCTCATGCGCCGCGGCGTCTTGGGCGGCAGGTTCTTCAAAAACGGGATCTGCTGTCAAATACTTCAAATGCTTGTATATACCATATTTCTTTATCTCTTCCAGCTCTTTAGATATACTTTTCTTTTTCTCTGAATCCAGCTCTCGCTTGATCCTTGCCTTTATCTCTTTTTCTTTCTGTTTCTGTTCTTCCGGTGAAATAAACGCAGCCTGGCTCTTACTGTTCAAATAAAAGTCCTCTCCTGTATGGGAAAAGGGCGCATGTCCCACATCATGCAGCAGACAGGCCAGTTTAAAAAGCGCTTTATACCGGGAAAAATCATTATTAAAAAGGCCTTGCAATTTTCCCAAGACCTTTTTCCCTTTTTCCGCATTAAATTTGATAGAGCGCTCAATCGCCTCAAAGGCAAGGCCGCCCAGATAATACACGCCAAGCGAATGAACAAAACGGTTGTGCAGAGAAGAAGGATAGAGCGGCGCATAACTTGTCTGCCGAATATTCCTCAAACGCTGAAAAGTTGCAGTGTCAATAATGTCATGAACTATATTTTCCTCAATTTCAATATAACCATATACCGGATCGCGAAATTTCTTTACTTTCTCTATCGTTTCTGTTCCCATTGCCTTTTCCGTCTGGTAAATCTTCCATTTCCCCTTTAATTGTTTATTCCCCTTAAGCACAAAGACCAAGCTCCTGAAGAGCGTCATTGGACGTAAACGCATTCAGTATCTGCTTACTCATAGTGTTGCGGAAATATTGTTTCAATGCCCTTAAGGTTTCCTGCTTATCTTCTCCCTTTAGCCGAAATACCCCTTGTCCTCCGCTGGAAAAGTCTGCTTCAAAAAAGTCAGAATAGTTTTCAATCATATTGATCTGATACTTCCTGGAGAGCAAAAGTACCACCTCTTCCTCTGATTGCTCCTGCAGGATACGCACTACACGCATTCCATACCGGGCAAGCATGTCAAATGACACTTCCCTTTCACCTCTTTTATCGAGAAGTTCAATAAGCGCATTTGCCGCCACGCTCTCAATTCCAATAAATGTGCACACTCTGTCTCCCCCTTGCCGTTTCCACATGATTCTTTAGTCAATAATATGCGTATCTCAGCCCCGCGTGCCATAACATCTTTCTGTCTATAAGGACTCTACACAGGCTTTTCATTTATTATACTACCAAATATAGTATAGTGCAACCGCAAAAAAAAGCAAAATATGGTGTTTCTGCTACTCAATCGTCCGCATGGTCGGGAACAGCAGCACATCCCGTATGGCCGGGCTGTCGGTGAGCAGCATCACCAGCCGGTCGATGCCGTAGCCGATGCCTCCGGTGGGAGGCATACCGATCTCCAGGGCGTTTAAAAAGTCCTCGTCGGTGTGGTTGGCCTCCTCGTCTCCGGCGGCGAAAGCGGCGTCCTGGGCTGCGAAACGCTCCCTCTGGTCGATGGGATCGTTTAACTCGGAATAGGCGTTGCACATCTCCCAGGTGTTGATAAACAGTTCAAAGCGCTCCACCTTCTCCGGATCGTCCGGCTTTTTCTTGGTCAGCGGGGAGATCGCCAGCGGGTGATCCGTCACAAAGGTGGGCTGCACCAGATTCTTCTCGCAGTACTCCTCAAAGAACAGGTTGATGATATCCCCCTTGGTGTGGCGGGCCTCATACTCGATATGGTGCTGATCCGCCAGAGCCTTGGCCGCCTCGTCGCCATTCACCGCGTCAAAATCCACCCCTGCATACTTCTTGATGCAGTCGTTCATGGTGATGCGCGCAAAGGGCTTGCCGAAATCTATCTCCATGCCGTTATATGTGATCGTAGTACTGCCGCACACGGTCTGGGCCAGATAGCGGAACATGCTCTCTGTCAGTTCCATCATCCCCTCATAATCCGTGTAGGCCTGGTACAGCTCCATCAACGTAAACTCCGGGTTGTGCCGGGTATCCACGCCCTCGTTGCGGAACACTCTGCCGATCTCATAGACCTTCTCCATGCCGCCTACGATCAGGCGCTTTAAATACAGTTCCAGCGAGATACGCAGCTTTACATCCTCGTCCAGCGCGTTGTAATGAGTCTCAAAGGGCCGGGCCGCGGCGCCGCCAGCATTGGACACCAGCATGGGAGTCTCCACCTCCATGAATCCCCTGCCGTCCAGGAAATTGCGGATCTCCTTGATGATCCGGGAACGCTTGATAAAGGTGTCCTTTACCTCCGCATTCATGATCAAATCCGTATATCTCTGACGGTAGCGGATGTCCGTGTTGGTCAGTCCGTGATATTTTTCCGGCAGGATCTGCAGGCTCTTGGTCAGCAGCGTCACATGGGAGGCATGCACCGAGATCTCTCCCGTTTGGGTAGTGAACACTTCCCCTTCCACGCCCACGATATCACCCACGTCATATTTCTTAAAATCCGCATAAGGCTCTTCGCCGATGCTGTCCCTGGCCACATAGCACTGGATGTTGCCGGGCAGATCCTGAATATTGCAAAAGGACGCTTTGCCCATAATGCGCTTGGACATGATACGCCCCGCAATGCGGACGGTCTTGCCCTCCAGATGCTCATAATCGTTCTTGATGTCCACGCTGTGATGAGTCACATCATACCTGGTGATCTGAAACGGGTCCTTGCCCGCCTGCTGTAGATTGGCCAGCTTTTCCCTTCTCACCTTCAGTAATTGGCCGATATCCTGCTGCTGTACCTGATTGCCCTGATTGTTCTGTTCTCCTGCCACTTTTTTTCTCCTATTTATAGTTCCGTATGCTCCCGCATACTGTTTTTAAGTTCCGTATACTGTCCCTTAGTTGCTCCTCTGGATCTCCAGTACCTTGTAGGAATATACGCCGGCCTGGGTCTCCACCTCCACGGTGTCTCCGATCTTCTTCCCCAGCAGCGCCTTGCCCACAGGACTCTCGTTGGAAATCTTTCCCTTCAGGCTGTTAGCCTCGGTGGATCCTACGATCTTGTACTCCAGCTCCTCGCTGTACTCGATGTCCAGCAGCTTGACGCGGCAGCCGATGCTGATCTTATCCAGATCCACTTCCTCCTCTACCACGACCTCTGCGTTTTTCAGAATCTTCTCCAGTTCCTCGATACGGGCCTCAATATCCCTCTGCTCATCCTTGGCCGCGTCATACTCGGCGTTCTCGGACAGATCCCCCTGCTCTCTGGCCTCCTTGATCTTCTGCGCCACTTCCTGACGTTTGACCACTTTCAGATCGTGAAGCTCCTCCTCGTACTTTTTCAGACCCTCATAGGTCAGAATGTTTTTCTTTTCCTGCATTTTACAATACCCTTCCTTCTTTATATATTTATAGTAACTCCCTATCTTCCTAAACAGCACCCCGATTATACTGAATTTTCCAGAGGGTGTCAAGTATTACTTGGTATAGTTCTTCTTACACCAAGTCTCTCCACAGCGTTCGCAGCGACACATACCGCACTCCCAGCGGCCGATCCTCCAGCAGATGCCTTTTCTCCTCCCTGGCTCCCATGTCCCACCACATACTGCCGGGCTTTAGGCCCGTTACCGGGATGTCCGCCCGGTCGGTAAAGTCCAACACCAAACAGGGAACGCCGTAGCTGTGCAGATACTGGCTGAGTCCCTGGTAGGACTCCCCGGGCAGTATGCGCCACTGGGTCACAAGCCCGTATTCCTCGTCCGTCCGCTCCTGTATCTCCTCCATGTCCCTGGGCTCATAGTCCAGATAAAAGTCGATCCCCCTGACCCGCCGCGCCAGCCGGGGCAGCCAGTCCTCCATATCCGGGGCATAGCCCAGCACCAGCACCTGGGACAGTTCCCGCCAGCCCTCCACATGGTTCAGCAATGTCTTCACCTGCTCCCCTCCGCCGTACTGCTCAAACATGGGAACCCGCCACACCCGCAGCCATTCCCCGGTCAGCTCCCGTCTCTGCAGATAGCCCTGAAAACTCCTGTCCCAGACCTGATAATCGGGAAACTGCCTGTGCCTCTCCCGAAGACCCGCGTTCTCACCGCAGCTCTCCCTGATCTTGTCCCATATCACGCCGCACACATGGGAAGGGTGCCTCCATGCCTCCAGATAGGGCTCCAGCAGCGTCACACGGCTCACAGTGGTCTGTTCCAGCTGCAGCCGCTCCATGGCCACCGGCTCCCGTTTTCCTTTGCCCTCTTTTTTTACTGCCAGATATACTACATGTTCCACTTTTTTTCCACACTCGTCCGGAATTTTTCAATGACTAATCTATGTGGTTATCCGTGAAAATATGCATCCGTAAATATCTCCTCAAGTCCCGCCAGCAGCTCCTCCATAGTCTCCATGGTATTGATGGTCTGCCGAAAGCGGGCGGAATGGGGATAGCCCGCCGTATACCAGGCCAGATGCTTGCGCATCTCCCGCACTGCCGTATATTCGCCCTTATATTGCAGTTGCAGCGCCGCATGCCGCCGTACCAGCTCCTTTACCTCCTCCGGCCCCGGTCTGGGCGGAACCGTTCCCGTCTCCAGATACTGTGTTACCTCCCGGAATATCCAGGGATTCCCCTGCGCCGCTCTGCCGATCATGACCCCGTCGCAGCCTGTGCTGCGCAGCATGGCCTGAGCCGATTCGGCGTCGGTCACATCCCCGTTGCCGATCACCGGAATCTTCACAGCGTCCTTTACCGCCGCAATGATATCCCAGTCGGCCCTGCCGCTGTAATACTGCGCTCTGGTGCGTCCGTGCACTGCCACTGCCGCCACGCCGCAGCTCTCAGCGATCCGGGCGATCTCCACAGCGTTGACATGCTCCTCGTCAAAGCCTTTTCGTATCTTCACAGTCACCGGCTTTTCCACCGCTTTCACCAGCTTGGTCAAGATCCTCTCCACCGATCCCGGATCCTTCATCAAAGCACAGCCCTCGCCGTTGTTCACTACCTTGGGAACCGGACAGCCCATGTTCAGATCTAAAACGGCGAAAGGCCGCTCCTCGATCCGCTTGGCCATCTCGCTGATAATGTCCGCATCCGAGCCGAAGAGCTGCAAAGACGCAGGCATTTCCTCGGGATGAATCTCCAGCAGCTGCTCCGTATTTTTATTCCCGTAGTAGATGGCCTTGGCGCTGACCATCTCCATACAGACCATCCCTGCTCCCTGTTCCCTGCACAATATGCGAAATGGCAGGTCGGTAACGCCTGCCATGGGAGCCAATATTACATTGTTCTTCAAAGTCACATTCCCTATCCGCAACGTGCTCATTTTCTGTCAAACCTCTTTTATCTGTTTCTGTTTTTATCATAAATGATTCGTAGTCCGTCCAGCGTCAGGTAAGGATCGTAGAAGTCGATAGCATCCGTCTCCTCCGCGATCAGCCTGCCCAAACCTCCTGTGGCGATCACCTTCATATCCGGAATGCCCGTCTCTTCCTTCACCTTGTTGATGATATATTCCGTCTGGCCGATCTGGCCGTACACCAGCCCCGCCTGCATACTGCTGATAGTTTCCTGGGCCAGAATGGACTTGGGCTTTTTGATCTCTATATTGGGCAGTTTCGCCGTCTCCTTCCACAGAGCCTCGGAGCTGATACGGATGCCGGGTGCAGTGATCCCTGCCGCGAAATGCCCCTGTCCGGTCACGTAGTCATAGGTGGTGGCCGTATTGAAATCAATGACCAGCGCCGGGCCGCCGTATTTCTCATACGCAGCCACCGCGTCCACGATCCTGTCCGCGCCGATGGTCCTTGGATCTTCCGTGGTGATCTTGATGCCCGTCTTAGTCCCCGGGCCCACGGTAAGCACCTGGGAAGTCACATAGCGGGTGATCCCTCCCATCAGGGAATGCATCACGTCCGGCACCACACTCGCCACCGCCGTGCCCTCAATAGCCTGGGCCTTGATCCCTCTGGCTGCCAGCAGTTGGCACAGCATCACCCCGTATTCGTCCGAAGTCCTGGGTGTCTTGGTGGTCATCCGGAAAGTGGCTTTCATCTCCCGGTCACCGTACACCCCGCAGGTTATATTGGTATTGCCCACATCCACAACTAAGATCATATCCGCCCTCCTCTTTACTCTTCACATGATTCGCATCTTTTTCCCTGCCGGAACTTATAGACCGCACCACAAAAACATTCCGCCCTGTTAAGACAGGGATATTATTTTCACAGTAAACAAAATATCAACGGGATATGCACTTTTTACAGAATTCCTGAACTATATCCAATATCGCGCTGTCGTAAAATACCGCGCCTCCATGAGCGTCATTTTCTTCAAGTTCATAATAAAATACCGTGTGATGAAAATCCGTCAGTTTCTCATATAGCGTCCTGCTGTTTTCGACAGAAACGATCGGATCGTTTTCACTGTGTATGAGCAGTACGGGCGGCAGCTTAATATCCTCCGAAATATATGGGGAACAGGATGCCTTTTGGGCAAGTTCTTCATGCCCCTCGATCTCATCAACGCCGAGAAGTACGGCAGACGGACGGATCGTCATCCATGGCGGCAGCTTTTCTCTTGCGCAGATCAGCAGATCCGTTGAACCGCTTTCACAGATTACGCCCGAAATGGCCGGCAATGCACCGCACAATCCATGGGCATTAAAAAGAACTGACATCATGGCGATGTGTCCGCCGGACGAATTCCCCATAAGGAAGATTTTTTTGGTGTCAATATGAGAGTTTCCCGCAATATTTGGAATGAACTTTAAAGCGTTGTATACGTCTTCAATCTGGGCCGGAAAAGCTGCGATATCCGACTCCCGATACTCCATGGCGGCAACCACAAACCCTCTTTTTGCCAAAAGGGCATACTGCGGAATATCATTATACATCTCCTGTTTGTGCCAGGCAGAACCGGGGATAAACAGAATAAGCGGATACTTATCATCCTCGCTCATTTCCTGCCTGTATGGAAATATGATCTGCAAATGCCTTTTGCAGTCACCGTAGTCATAATATTCCCAGTCCTGGGAGTATAAACACTGTATTTGATTAGGATCTGTCGAGATTTTGATCTTGCGTTTCATTGATTGATCCGCACCTCTCCGATTTTATTTGTTCTAAATATCTTTATCCTGCCATTCATTTTTACCAAGACGCAGGAACATAAAATCAAAATCGCGGCTGCAGTTATATTTCCCCATATATTATCGCTAATGACATAAATCCCCGATAAGGAGTTTACAATGCAGTGAAATAATACACACAGCCATACACTGCCCGTATTTTTTCTTATACTGGCCAGGGCAAAGCTTAATCCCAATACGCTTATTCCAAACGCGAGATAATTTTGCCCATACTGACCTACTCCTTGTATGTAAAACAAAGGCAAATGCCACAACCACCAAATAATGCTGACTATAATAGTTGATACGGTAAATGAATACTTTTTCTCCAATTCCGGCTGAAGAATATAACGCCAGCCCGCTTCTTCCAACCCGCCTCCAACGAGCATCATGGGAATCATAACAATAATCGCGTAGACAGGCGCCCCGTTTTCGTACCCGCAGATAACGCATTGGGGTAAAATAAACAGGATTGCCATAACCACTACCATAAGGTAGGAAAAAATACGATGTCTGAAATCAAATATATTTTTTAACCACTCTTTAATATTTGTAACTTGGCTGTTACTCTTTAATGCTAAATAGGATGCGATCGTAGGCGACCATCCGCCCAACAGGTATGGTACATATAGCCATTTGTTATCGCTTAGCGAGATTCCATTGAGACTGCATAATACGCATATCCCCCAGCCAACCAACATGATCAGGAAAGTAAAGCTCAAATAATTTTTATTTAGTTTACTCATATTTCCATAAACTCCAATCTTATAAGGAGACAGTCATAGGCTCTCCTCGCCCAAGGGTTCCTTCAAAACAAACACCCTGTAATACAAACTCAGAGACTCCAGCAGTTCCTGCCGTTTTCTGCGGATCTCGGACACCAGCAGTCCGCTGCCGATCTCATCATAATAGATATCGTCCTCCTCCGCGTCGGTCTCCAGAGACACGGAGCCGTCCGGCTCAAACACTATGGTGAACACGCCTCCCACCTCCTCGGTGAACAGCACGCAGATAATGTGCAGCTCCTCCTGGATAGACTGGGGGATCCCCTTAAATGTCTGGTTAAAATAATATTTCTGCTCATAGGCACTGGCGCCGCAGAGCACCACTCTCTCCTGTTCCATCCCACTTTTTCTCCACACATCTGGCGTTTCCATACTCAGCTTATCCGGTTTCTGTATACCAGACGTCTACAGATCCGCTGCCGCTCTGTCTGCGATAGCTCTGCCTGCAACGGCTCTACCTGCAACAACTATACCCGTGGCAGCTCTGCCTGCAACAGCTCTGCCCGCAACAGATTCATAATCAACGCACCATATCCGCACTTCACGTCCTACACATATCCGTAGATTCCCCGGACAGACACTTCGCCTGCATACACCGCCGTCACAGCGCCCGACCCGTCCTCTACCAGCAGTTCTCCCCGGGTATTGATACCCCGGGCCATTCCTTCCCATTCACCCTTGGGGTCCAGCACCCGCACCCTGCGGCCCAGATTCACCAGCCGCCTGTTATAACTTTCCAGCAATGGGGTCAGATCCCCCGCCGCCGCAAAAGCGTCATAATCCCTTTCAAAGGCCTCCATCACATACTGCAGCAGCACCCCTTTGGAAACCTGCCTTCCCCAGACAGCCTCCACAGCGGTGGCATGCTCCCGGACTCCCTCCGGAAATTCCTGATCGGCCACATTGATTCCCACGCCGCAGACCACATAATGAATATATTCCCGCTCCAGGCTCATCTCCGTCAAAATGCCGCAGATCTTTTTATCCTCCAGCAGCACATCGTTGGGCCACTTAATCCCCGGCTCCAGACCGGTGTACCGTCCTATGGCGTCCGCCACGCTGTGCGCCATCACCAATGTCAGCATGGACGCCTGATCCGGCGCGAACTGGGGCCGCAGCAATATGGTAAAATAGATATTCGCCCCCGGAGGCGACTGCCAGCTCCGGCCCCGCCTGCCTCGTCCGGCGGTCTGCTCATCTGCCACAAACAGCGCGCCGTGGGGAGCGCCCTCCTCTCCGGCTTGCTTTGCCAGCAGATTGGTTGAGCCCGTTATCCGATGAAAATGCAGCTCAGCCCCCGCCCAGGCGGTATGAATACGGCTGCGCAGCTCATTTTCCCCATAGACCTCCGCCGCCACCAGCTTATAGCCCCGGTTCTGTACCGCCTCTATCTCATAACCCTCTTTTTTCAATTGCCCTATGGCCTTCCAGACTGCGGCGCGGGTCACGCCGAAACGGCTGCACAACTCCTGTCCCGATACAAAATCTCCGCTCTCCCGCAGCAGGGTCAATATCTCCGCCTTCATCTGCCCGTCCCATCATCCCAGCCCAATGTGGCCGCCATCACAGCCTTAATGGTGTGCATACGGTTCTCGGCCTCCTCAAACACCAGAGACTGTTCGGAAGAAAACACCTCGTCCGTAACCTCCATCTCGGTGATGCCGAACTTCTCTCCCACCTGGGCGCCGATCTTGGTCTTCAGATCGTGGAAAGCGGGGAGACAATGCATAAAGACAGCCTGCGGTCCCGCATTGTCCATAACCTTCTTATTCACCTGATAGGCTTTCAGATCCGCAATACGCTCCGCCCAGATCTCATCCGGCTCGCCCATGGACACCCACACATCGGTGCTGATCACATCCGCGCCCCTGGTTCCCGCCTCCACATCCTCGGTAAGTGTGATACTGCCGCCACTTAGCGCCGCCAGCTCCCGGCACTGTTTCACCAGCTCCCCGTCAGGAAAATACTTAGCGTTGGTGCAGGCCGTAAAATGCATTCCCAGCTTGGCGCACAGCACCATCAGCGAATTGCCCGTATTATACCGGGCATCCCCCATATAAGTGAGCTTTATCCCCTTCAAACGCCCAAAATGCTCCCGAATGGTCAGAGCGTCCGCCAGCATCTGGGTGGGATGAAACTCATTGGTCAGACCGTTCCACACTGGCACTTTAGAATACTTCGCCAGCTCCTCCACAATATCCTGCCCATATCCCCTGTACTCGATTCCTTCAAACATCCCGGCCAGCACCTTAGCCGTATCCGCGATACTCTCCTTCTTCCCGATCTGGGAACCGCTGGGATCCAGATAAGTACTTCCCATCCCCAGATCATGTGCCGCCACCTCAAAAGCGCACCGGGTCCTGGTGCTGGTCTTCTCAAAGATCAGCGCCACATTCTTACCCCGCAGCGTATCCACAGGTATCCCCTTCTTCTTCCTGTCCTTAAGTTCCGCCGCCAGATCCAGCAGATACATGATCTCCTCCGCGCTATAATCCAAAAGTTTCAGAAAATCCCGTCCCTTTAAATCCATCTCATCCTCTTTCCGCATATCCATGCCACGTTTTCTCTAAGATATGAACTACTATACTGCATTTCCCGCATTTTTTCAAGAGCCGCCAATTTCAAACTTTCATTTCGGCCGAAAACGATAGCCACGCAGCGCCGTCAAATAAAGCCATGCATCAAGCAAACCGGCCATATGGCGACAATGTTTCACATTGGCGGGCAGCAGGGCAAGGGCAGGACTCTTTGCACGCAGCAGGACGGGGCCGGGGGACGTGTGGGGGCGGCACGGTGCTGTGAGTGAGGGTTGATTTTACTTAGGGAGCAGACGATCCCCCAGGGTAAAATGGCCACGGATGGCCATTTTAGGCGATACCGCGCACGGATGCGCGTTATCGCCGTCCCGGCCCGCGCCGCAACCTCCCCCTGCTCCCTTAGTAAAATCCCCCGAGCGAGCCGCACCGTGCCGCCCCCACACGTCCCCCGGCCCCGCCCGTCCCTCCGCCCCACACGTCCCTCCGCCCCACACGTCCCTCCGCCCCACAAAAAAGGAGAGCAGACCCTAATCAGCCTGCTCCCAACTCGCTCTCTAACCATTCCGTTCCCCGGCAACGATCACTGCCCCTGAACCGGCGCCTGACTCGCCGTCTTAAAAGCCGTAGCCATACTGGCGATTCCCTGCAGCTCCGCAGGCAGCAGAATCGTCGTCGCCTTGCCGTCCGCCACTTTCTCAAACGCCTCCAAGCTCTTGATCTTCAGCACCGCCGCATCGGCTCCCGCCTCTTTCAGCAGCCGGATACCTTCCGCGTTGGCCTGCTGTACCTTCAGAATAGCCTCCGCCTCACCTTCCGCCTCGCGGATCATCTTCTCCTTCTGCGCCTCCGCTCTCAGGATCGCGGACTGCTTATCCGCCTCTGCACGCAGGATCGCAGACTCCTTGGCGCCTTCTGCCTCCAGGATGTTGGCTTTCTTTTCACCCTCTGCACGGGTGACGGCCTCACGTCTCTCACGCTCCGCCTTCATCTGTTTCTCCATGGCGTTCTGTATCTCCGCGGGAGGAATGATATTCTTAAGCTCCACACGGTTCACCTTAATGCCCCAGGGATCGGTAGCGATATCCAGCGCCGCCCGCATCTTGGTGTTGATCGTCTCACGGCTGGTCAGCGTCTGATCCAGCTCCAGATCACCGATGATGTTACGCAGCGTGGTCGCCGTCAGGTTCTCGATAGCCATCATCGGATTCTCCACGCCGTAGGTGAACAGCTTGGGATCCGTGATCTGATAGAACACCACGGTGTCGATCCTCATGGTCACGTTATCCTTGGTGATCACGGGCTGGGGCGGAAAGTCAGCCACCTGCTCCTTCAGATTCACCCTCCTGGCGACGCGGTCCAGAAAAGGCATCTTCACATGAAAGCCTACCGACCATGTCCCCTGATAAGCTCCCAGACGCTCCATGACATAAGCCTGCGCCTGGGGTACGATCTTGATGCAGGACACAAAAACGCATAAGACCAAAATCACCAGTGCTAATAAAACAGTAACCAAAATCTCCATTTCTTTCCTCCTTCTGCCTATTTGGCATCAGCCTGTGGGGTATTATGCAGCAGCTGCTCTTTGGATATATCCCGGACGATCAATTTGACGCCATTGATAGCTACCACCATGACCACCGCCCCCACGGCAATTTTTACATTCTCATCTGCGCTTCTGGCGCTCCATTCCTGGCCACCCACTGTCACCTGCCCAATGCCCTGCAGGTTGTCGATCTCACTGATCACGATGGCCTGACGCCCCACCATGCTCTCCACATTGGTCTTCACCCGATCCTTGTTGAAATATTTAACTGCAACAGGTCTTGTAAAGAAAAGCAATACCAGAGATACCACGATAAAGACTGTGGCCTGTAGCCAGATCGGCGCTCCTATCACTGTCAGAAATATGGCTACCAGCGCTCCGCCCGCGAACCAGATGGTCGTCAGGCCCATGGTCGCCAATTCCACACCGATACAGATGATCAGCAGAACCAGCCAAAAAATAACCTCTCCCATACGCATCCTCCTTTATTCCCGCAGCCAATGAGTCAAGCGGCCGTGCCTGCACAGACAGTTGACAAACGCCGCGAGAGTCAAATGCCCCGCAACTCTACTGCACACCAAGTTTGATACCCCGTCAGCCTGCTGCGGGGTATTTGATTCCTCCCCACATCTGAGGTTATAAATAATATACTACACTCCGGCCTGCCGCGCAATGTTTTTATGTGGAAAAAATACTGCTCAATATCCTCAAAAAAAGCACGATGAACGAATCCATCGTGCTTTTCGCGCCGTATTTCAATCAATAGAATACATGGTTGCCGATCACCAGACCTTCGCGTCCGTTGTTTCGGCGGAAGTGGGTCAGATCTCCCACATTGGATACGCCGGACAGAGCCTCCTGAGCCGCCTGGATACAGCTTTCCTTGATCCTGCCTGACTCATATACACGGTTCACCTTACCGCTCTGGGCAGGTGTAAACTGGCCTGACGCATAGATGACGCCGTGAATGGTGTTGGGATATGCGGCGCTCCTTACACGGTTCATGACCACCGCTCCCACGGCCACCTGGCCTTCGTAACTCTCCCCGCCGGCCTCGCACTGGATCAGCGCTGCCAACAGCAGCGTGGTATCCGCGTCCGTGGTGTACTCGCCGTAATTAACATGGCGTTTCGCCTCGCGCTCAGCCTCCTCACGGGCCCTGATCTCCTCCATGGTCTCGCCATAGTCTATCTTGAAATCGATGGTGACAAACTCGGAAGACACATAGCCGTCCTCTCCCTCGTAATTGATGAGTACCCAGTCCTCCTCGTCGCTGTCCATAACTTCCACGATCTCGTCCTTGGCCAGAACTCCATAAAAATCCGCGTCCTTGTCCGGCTCTGTGCGAACCTTCAGCATCTCCGCGTCCACAGTCGCCGTGGTGATGCCCACGCTGGCCGCCAGTTCCTTGGCCTCCTCTCCGAACAGCAGATAATCGTCCTTGGCCCATCCGACCAGTTCGCCGGACTGGATCTTTGTCCAGCCGTTTGACCGCTCCAAAATAGTGCCTCCGCAGTCCTTGTATATCATTCCTACCTTTTCCGCATCTCCGCTGGCCTCCGCCCTGACGTTCAGGGCATTGCGCACATTGGCCATGACCAACGTACACTGTTCCTCTTCCTGCGCCGCTTTCAGGTCGAGGCTTTTTTGAGTGGTATTAATCAGCTCTTCCGCATTCCCTGTGTCGGAATCCAGCAGTGCCGCCACGCCTCCACTCATCAAATTCAGGTAATCTGAATTGCCGCCAGCTTCTACGGTCATGTCCGCATTCCCTGCCAGCACGCCAAACAGCAGCACCCCGGCGAGGATGGCAGACAGCCTTTTGCCTTTTGCCATTTCCTTTACCTCCAACAAATTTTGTAATAATATTTCCCACTTCTTAACTAAATTATTACAATATTGTTAATTTTGTTACAGGCACATGATAGCAGATACCGGCGGCTTTGTCAACCCCTCATAAATGTCTGGATTTTTCCACGCATGCCTCCATGGCGTCCATCACCGCCGCCCGCAGGCCTTTTTCCTCTAAAACACGCACTGCCTGAATGGTGGTGCCCCCCGGAGAACACACCATATCTTTCAGTTCCCCCGGATGTTTTCCGGTCTCCAGCATCAGCTTTGCGCTGCCCAATACGGCCTGGGCCGCAAAAGTATACGCCTGTTTCCGGGGCATCCCCTCCGCCACCGCCTGATCGGCCATGGCCTCCAGGAACATGAACACATAGGCGGGAGAACTGCCGCTGACTCCCACCACCACATCCATCAGACGCTCCGGCACCTCCTGGGCCACGCCGAAACTGCAAAGCAGCGTCATAACTTCCTCCAGCTCCTCTCCGCTCACCTCTTCGCCTGCGCAAACACCGGTACATCCCTCCAGCACCAGCGCCGGAGTGTTGGGCATACAGCGAACTATTTTACGCCTGCCGCCGAACAGTTCGCCGATCTCCCCCAATGTCTTGCCCGCCGCGATACTGACGATCACAGCATGGGGACGCGCGCTGTCTTTGATCTCCCCGATCACCTCCGGGAAAAACTGCGGTTTCACCGCCAGAAACAGAATGTCCGCCCGCTCCGCCACCTCCCTATTGGAGGAATATGTGGCGATGCCGTACTGCCGGGCCACCCTCTGGCAAGTATCCGCCGTGCGGGCGGAGCCAATGATATTTTCCGGGCGCGCCGCTCCCTTTTGCAGCATGCCGCCGATCATGGCCGATGCCATATTGCCCAATCCTATAAAACCGATCTTCTTGTCCATCTGCATGTTATGTTCTCCTTTTTTTATTATAAGTCTCTTAGGTAATTGCAAAACTGCTATTTATCCGTGCCGAATTGTGCGTATTGTATATTCCATAAGCTGGCCTTCCGCAACCGTCGGTACTTAGATGCTGTTTTTTAGCATCTTATGTACCGCTACGGTGAGGACAGAGCGAGAGCGTGCCAGCGTTGGAATATACAATATGCACAATGACACTGGCAAAGTAACCGAGTTTTGCAGTTACCTATAAATGTCTCTGCCGATGAGCCTCGTAGACCAGCAGGGAGGCAGCGATCGCCGCATTCAGGGACTCCACCTCTCCCTCCATGGGGATCTTCAAATAGGAGTCCGCCAACATTGCCGTCTCCCGGCACAGGCCGTTGCCCTCATTGCCGATCAGAAAAGCCGTGCCCTCCCGGAACGAAAGGCTGCTATAGTAGGTCCGGCCCTGTAAATGCGCCGCATAGACATGGATGTTGTTTTTCCGCAGGGATCTGACCGTCTCTCCCAGATCCTCCACATAGAGAAAGGGAACACGGTATATGGACCCCATGGTGGCCCGGATGGTCTTGGGATTGTAGATGTCCACCGTTTGAGAGGACATAATAACGCCTGTTATTCCAGCTCCTTCCCCTGTTCGCACCATGGTTCCCAGGTTGCCCGGATCCTGAATATCTTCCAGCAGCAAAAGCAATGGGCAATCCCCCCGCAGAAGATCCTTCATCTCATAGACAGGTCTGTTCAGCACAGTCAGGATCCCCTGTGGCGTCCGGGTGTCGGACATGCGTACAAATACCTCCTCCGAGACGGTCTCATACCCCGTGCGCGACAGCTTTTCTTCTATATAATGTGCCCTGTCCTGGGCGGCGCCTTCCGCTGCCGCGCGGCTTTTCAGCTGTTCCAGCATCCCTTTTGTCAGATATACTTCCCGGATCAGTTCCGGCGGAGCCTCCTCATACATTTTTGATCCCTCCGCCAGAAAAATGCCATCCTGCCTGCGCTGTTTCGCCTTGGTCTGCCACTGCGCGATCTGTTTGATTCTCTGATTGGATGTGCTTGTGATCATCGTTTCCTCCCTGCGTCTGCCGCAGTAACAAAACAGCCGTTATACACAGCCTCTGGGGCGGTATAACAGCTGTCTGCCTTCTCTATACGATTATCCATATTATATAGAAAGAATCTTTGATACCTCGAACTGATAGGGGTCTATACCCTTCTGCATGTTCAGCGCTTCCTCGATATCAAAATCCACAAACTCACCGTGGCGGTAGCCCACGACCCGGTTGGTCTTGCCCTGGAGCAGAATATCCACCGCGTAAGCACCCATAATGGAGGCATAATAGCGATCCTTACAGGTGGGGTTGCCGCCCCGCTGCATGTAACCTAAGATCGTGGCACGAGTCTCTATGCCGGTGGCGGCCTCGATTCGCCTTGCCATGGAGGTGGAATGTCCGATTCCCTCCGCATTGATGATCAGATGATGGTTTTTACCCTTTTTACGGCTGTCGATGATATTGTTGATAATGGCCTGCTCATTGTAGTCATATTTCTCAGGAAGCAGGATGTCCTCAGCACCGTTGGCAACGCCGCACCACAGGGCGATATAACCGGCGTTACGGCCCATGACTTCGATGATACTGCAGCGCTCATGGGAGGAAGAAGTATCCTTTACCTTATCTATGGCCTGCATGGCGGTGTTGATGGCCGTGTCAAAACCGATGGTGTAATCCGTACAGGAGATATCCAGGTCGATAGTGCCGGGCAATCCCACGGTGTTGATCCCCAGCCGGGCCAGTTTCTGCGCGCCCCGGTACGAACCGTCCCCGCCGATGACTACGATACCGTCGATCCCGTGCTTTTTACAGATCTCCGCGCCCTTCTGCTGCCCCTCGGGAGTCTTGAACTCCTGGCAGCGGGCCGTACCTAATATGGTGCCGCCTCTCTGGATGATATCGGACACATCCTTGGCTTTCATGTCTATGATCTCTTCGTTTAACAGACCGTTGTAGCCCTTCTTGATTCCCTTAACTTTAAGGCCTCTGGCTATGGCTGTACGTGTCACCGCACGGATAGCCGCATTCATGCCGGGAGCGTCGCCGCCGCTGGTCAGTACGCCGATTGTTTTTAATTCCTTCTCCATAACGCATTTCCTCCTATTTAGAGTTCATCTTATTCTAATGCATTTCTTTTCGGTTTTCAATAGGTTTTGTTACGATTTTAACATTTTCTTCCCCAAAAATGGATGCCAGACGCCGTCTCAGTTCCTCGTCCACGCACACATTGCGGTTGTCTGGAAGAACCTTCACGGATCTTGGATTCCTGATAAAGACCACCAGATGATCCGTGCCGTCCGAGTCCGCAGTGGCGGCCAAAAGCTGCTGCTCCGCCTGCCGGTATGCCTCCACTGTGGGAAACTGTACCCAAAGGCCCTCCGGCCATCCGCGCCGTTCCCCGTTCGCTCCCCGGCTGCCATAGGACCCCCGTCCTCCTTTTCCCGGAAACAGCGGCCCTCCCGAGGCCGCCTGGTCAAAGGAGACGATCTGTTCGCAGATCAGTTTGGCGTCCTTGTCCTCCTCCACGGAAACCCGCCCCCGGATAAAGAGCTTGGCGTCCTCGGTGAGCAAGGCGGAATACTGCTCGTAATCTCTGGGAAAAACAACCACTTCCACGCTGCCCACCAGGTCCTCTAAGCTGATAAAAGCCATCACCTGATTGTTGCGGGTGTATTTGATGGTCTTCTCCGCGATCATGCCGCCGATGACCGCCGGAGCCTTATCGGTCACCGCCACCTGGCCCGTGTCCTCATCCAGGGAGAAATCGCTGCTGCGGAAAGTGGCATACTTCTGTAGCAACTCCTGGTATTCCTCCAGAGGATGGCCGCTGACATAGATGCCCAGCACCTCTTTCTCAAAGGCGAACATCATTTCCTTGGGATACTCGCCCACATCCGGCATCCGAATATCATAATCCTCCTTGTCCTCCTCGGCGGCAATGTCAAACAGAGTCAGCTGCCCGGCCAGATTGTTCTTTTTATCCTTTACTATACGATCCAGTATCTGCACATAGACGCTCATGCACTGTTTCCGGGTACCCCCCAGACTGTCCATGGCGCCGGCCTTTATAAAATTCTCGATAGCCCGCTTGTTCACATCCCTGTCGGCCACTCTGGTGATAAAGTCCTTTAGATTGGTATAGGGGCCTCTCTGCCGTCTCTCCTCCACGATGGCCTCTATGACCGGGCGGCCCACACCCTTGATGGCGGTCAGGGCATAGCGGATATTTTTCCCGTCCACAGAGAATCCTGCCTCCCCCTGGTTGATATCCGGGGGCAGGATCCTGATGCCCATATTCCGGCTGGCCAGGATATACTCAGACACCTTTCCCGGACTGTCGATCACGGAAGTGAGTAGCGCCGCCATAAACTCCACGGGATAATAGTATTTCAGCCAGGCCGTCTGCATGGTCACCACCGCGTAGCAGGCGGCATGGGATTTGTTAAAGGCATAGTTGGCAAAATCCATCATCTCGTCAAAGATCTGATTGGCAATTTTCTCATCGATCCCTTTGGAGATACAGCCCGGCACACCCTCCTCCGCGTTGCCGTACACGAAATTGGCCCGCTCTTTTTCCATAACGGAATGTTTTTTCTTACTCATGGCACGGCGCACCAGATCGCTCCGTCCCATGGTGTAGCCCCCCAGGTCCCGCACGATCTGCATGACCTGTTCCTGATAGACCATACAGCCGTAGGTATTTTTCAGGATCGGTTCCAGTTGGGGACAGGAATAACTTATCTCGCCCCCGCTGTTTTTACCCTTGATATATTTGGGGATAAAATCCATGGGCCCGGGGCGGTACAGGGAGATACCGGCCACGATATCCTCAAAGTTCTGAGGCCGCAGCTCCTTCATAAAGCTCTTCATCCCGCCGCTCTCCAGCTGGAAGACCCCCTCCGTCCGGCCCGTGCCGATATAGGAGAGCACCTTGGGGTCATTGTAGTCGATATGATCGATATCTATATGGATCCCCCGGGTCTGCTCCACAAAGTTTACCGCATCCTGGATCACGGTCAGATTGCGCAGCCCCAGAAAGTCCATCTTGAGAAGCCCCAGCTCCTCCAGGGGATCCTTGGTATACTGAGTGGTGATGGAGCCGTCGCCTCCCCGGGACAGAGGGACAAACTCATCCGCCGCCTCAGGGCAGATCACCACTCCGGCGGCGTGCATACCGGTGTTGCGGGGCAGGCCCTCCAGACGCTTGCACATATCGATCAGCCTGTGTACCTGCTCGTCCTCCCGGTACAGCTTGCCCAGCTCCGGGCTCTTTTCCAGCGCCAGTTCCAGTGTGATATTGGGGTCCCCCGGCACCAGCTTGGCGATGCCGTCCACATAGGCATAGGGCAGATCCATGACCCGGCCCACGTCCCGGATCACGCCCTTCGCTCCCAGGGTGCCGAAGGTCACGATCTGCACCACCTTTTCCGGGCCGTATTTATTGCTCACATAATCTATGACTTCCTGCCGTCTGTTAGGGCAGAAATCCACATCAAAATCCGGCATGGATACGCGCTCCGGATTCAGAAAACGCTCAAACAGCAGATTGTAGCGGATGGGGTCGATATCCGTTATCTTGATGCAGTAGGCTACGATGCTGCCCGCGCCGCTGCCCCGCCCCGGCCCCACCGGAATGCCGTTTGTCTTGGCATAATGGATAAAATCCCACACGATCAGATAATAATCCACGAAACCCATGGAATGGATCACGCTGAGCTCGTAGTCCATGCGCTCCTGCAGTGTCATCCCCGTATCTCCCGCAGGCTGGGAGCCGTCCCCATAGCGTTCCCGCATGCCGTCGGCACACAGCTTTTGCAGATAAGTCCAGGAATCGTACCCCTCCGGCACCTCATAATGGGGGAGCTTGCGAACGCCGAACTCGATCTCCACATGACATCTGTCCGCGATCCGCTGGGTGTTCTCCACCGCCTCCCAGGCATAGGGAAACAGCCCCTTCATCTCCTCCTCGCTCTTGACAAAATACTGGCCGCCCTCGTAGCGCATCCTGTCCTCGTCCGCCAGCTTTTTGCCGGTCTGCAGGCACAGCAGGATATCGTGGGCCTCCACGTCTGTCTCGTAGGTATAGTGCACGTCGTTGGTGACCACCAGGGGAATATCCAGCTCCCGGCTCATGTTCATCAGTTCCATGTTCACCCGTCTCTGCTCCGGGATCCCGTGATCCTGCATCTCCAGAAAGTAATTACCCTTTCCGAAACATGCCTCATATTTCCGGGCGCTCTTTCTGGCCTCGTCCAGCAGGCCCTTGGAGATATTGCGCTGTACCTCCCCGGCCAGACAGGCGGACAGGGCGATCAGACCCTCATGGTATTTTTCCAACACTTCCATGTCCACTCTGGGCTTGTAATAATATCCTTCGGTAAAACCCTTGCTGACGACCTTCATCAGATTGGCGTAGCCTGTGTTGTTCTCCGCCAGCAGCACCAGGTGGTAATATCTGTCCTCTCCGCCGGTGAGCTCCTTGTCAAAGCGGGAGTTCGGCGCCACATATACCTCGCAGCCTATGACGGGATTGATCCCCGCCGCCCTGGCCTCCCGATAGAACTCCAGCACCCCGTACATGACTCCGTGATCGGTGATGGCCGCGCTGTCCATGCCCAGCTCCTTGACCCGCCTGACATATTCTTTGATCTTGTTGGAACCGTCCAGCAGGGAATATTCCGTGTGGACATGCAGATGCGCAAATGCCATGTTGCACTCTCCTTCTTCTCTCCAAATCAAATACCCCGCTGCAAGCAACGGGGTATCAAGCTTGCAGCGCTGCAGAGCAGCGGGGTATTTGAGCCTCGCGGCATTCGCCAAATACTCGTGCAAGCACGGCACTTGGTTCATTGCTCGCGGGAATAAAGCAACTGCAATTATTCTATCATCAAAAAAGACCTTGTACAAGCGTAAACTGACTGCTTTTTACATGTTATACAAAATGGCGCGGCCGGAAAACATTTCCGTTTTCCGGCCGCGCTGATTGTTCTATACTCTCTCTAAGCATGTACCTGCTTACTGCGATATGTTTCCGCAGCTTACAGATATTTCTTCAACACTTCCACCCGGTCAAGCTGCTCCCAGGGAAGATTTAAGTCGTCACGTCCAAAATGTCCGTAGGCCGCGGTCTGACGGTAGATAGGTCTGCGCAGATCCAGCATCTTGATAATGCCTGCGGGACGCAGATCGAAGTTCTCCCTGACGATCTCCACCAGTTTCTCGTCGGTCAGTTTCCCGGTTCCGAAAGTATCTACCATGACCGAAGTGGGATGCGCCACGCCGATGGCGTAGGAGAGCTGGATCTCGCACTTGTCAGCCAGGCCCGCCGCCACGATATTCTTGGCCACATATCTGGCCGCGTAGGCCGCGCTCCTGTCCACCTTGGTGCAGTCCTTGCCGGAGAAAGCGCCGCCGCCGTGACGGGCGTATCCGCCGTATGTATCCACGATGATCTTGCGTCCGGTGAGACCGCTGTCGCCGTTGGGTCCGCCGATGACAAAGCGCCCGGTGGGATTGATAAAGAATTTGGTGTCCCCGTCGACCATCTCCTCCGGCAGGATCGGATCAAACACATACTTTCTGATATCCTCGTGAATCTGCTCCTGGCTCACTTTCTCGTCGTGCTGGGTGGAAAGCACCACAGCCTCCAGGCGGAAAGGCTTACCGTTCTCGTCATACTCCACGGACACCTGGCTCTTGCCGTCGGGACGCAGATAGGGCAGAGTGCCGTCCTTGCGCACTTTAGTCAACTGTCTGGTCAGCTTGTGGGCCAGAGAGATGGGATAAGGCATATATTCCGGAGTCTCGTTGGTGGCGTAACCGAACATCATGCCCTGATCCCCGGCGCCGATGGCATCCAGCTGGGCGTCGTCCATCCCGCTCTCTCCGCCCTGGGTCTTGGCCTCCAGGGCCTTGTCCACACCCATGGCGATATCGGCGGACTGCTTATCCAGGGCGACCATCACGGCGCAGGTATTGCCGTCAAAGCCCTTCTCGGAGCTGTCATAGCCGATCTCGGTCACGGTCCTGCGCACAATGCCGGGAATGTCAATGTTCGCCTTTGTGGTGATCTCGCCCATCACCAGCACAAATCCGGTGTTGGTACAGGTCTCACAGGCTACACGGCTGTAGGGATCCTGCTCCATCAGAGCATCCAGCACCGCATCGGACACCGCGTCGCAGATCTTGTCGGGATGTCCCTCTGTCACAGATTCTGAAGTAAATAAACGTTTTTCCATATTGGCCTCCTTTTTTGTAA
>CAZGVI010000025.1:0-58776 GCA_964529395.1 uncultured Acetatifactor sp. | reverse complement strand
CATAGCTAAAATCTATGTGCGAAGTTTGAGTTAAAAACTAAAACCGTAGAGTAGGGCATATGCATTTTGTAGATGCCCTACTCTTTTAGCTTGCTGAACAAAATGAAACTAAAAATCAGAATTGGAGGCGCTTATAAGTGATTAGAATACAAAATTATCTATGGTCATAAAACAGATGCATCTTCCATTTTATATATTTTGATCGGAGACCAGCTATGAATATTGAATTTGAAGATCCCGAAAGTTATGATACAATCAGTATACAAAGAAGAATCAAAATGGTGTGGAATCTATAATACAAGGAGAACGCCATGATTAAGATACTGATTGCAGAAGACGAAGAACCCATAGCGAATCTGATCCGCATGAACCTGACCCGCGCCGGATATAACTGCACCTGGGCAGCGGACGGGATGGAGGCAGCCGATCTGATGCAGCAGCGCCCTTTCGACTTGGCGCTGCTGGACATCATGCTGCCGGGCTGCAACGGCTATGAACTGCTTCAATATGCCCAGTCCATGGGCCTGCCCGTGATCTTTCTCACCGCGCTGGGAACCACGGAGAATAAGGTTAAAGGACTGAAGATGGGGGCGGACGACTATCTGGCCAAGCCCTTTGCCATCCCCGAACTGCTGGCCCGGGTGGAGACGGTGCTGCGCCGCTACCACAAATCGGAGGGCACGATAAAAGTTTTCGACATCACCATAGATACCGCCTCACGGCTGGTGCTGCAGAACGGGCGGCAGATCGCGCTGACGATGAAGGAATTTGATCTGCTTCTGTTACTGGCCCGCAACCGCAACATCGCTCTGTACCGGGAGACTATATACGAATCCGTATGGGGCGGCGAGTACGAGGGGCAGAGCCGCACCATAGATCTGCATGTCCAGCGCCTGAAGAAAAAACTGGGCTGGAACGAGGAGATCACTGCCGTCTACAAGGTGGGATACCGTCTCAAAGGCGAATGAGCTGAGGAAAACAATAGATGAAATTTACGGGGAAACTTTTTTTGTGGATCATGATATTGGTCACGGCGGCATTCATCGCCTTTGGCATGTGGATGCTGGATTCCAGTTTCAACCGGATGCTGGAGCAGGAGCGGCACCAGGCCAGCCAGGAGATACAGATGTTTCAGTATTTTCTGGAGGTGGGATACCGGTCCGGCGAGCAATACGGGGAGATTTATGCCCTGCAGAAAGCCATAGACAGTATGACCATCAACGTGGACCGCACGGGGAGCGACTGTATCGTGCTGGACGGGGACGGAGTCTGCTACAGCGGGCAGCAGGAGCTGGAGCAGCTAAAGCTTATTGTGGATGTGGACAGAATGATGGAAATACGGGGCGAAGCCAGTGAAAACAGTTATATCTGGCAGATATGCATGGGAAATGACGGGCATGAGCTTGCCAGCATGTGTATCAGTATGCTGGGAAACACACCCTATTATCTGCTGATCAGCCGCAATATCCAGAAGATCTATGACACCCGGGCAGACACGATCCGCCAGTATCAGATTATGCTGTTTGTACTGCTGGCTGTGGCCGCAGTCTGCGCCTGGATGCTGGCCCGCTATCTGACCCGCCCCATCCGCAGGCTGGGCTGGGTGACAAAACGGATCGCGGCCGGAGATCTGACCCGGCGATCCGACTATCATCAGCCGGACGAGGTGGGAGAACTGGCGGAGAGTTTCAACCTGATGGCGGATCGTCTGGTGGAGCAGATGCGGGAGAAGGAACTGGAGGCTAAACGTCAGGAGGACTTTACGGCGGCTTTTGCCCATGAGTTGAAAACGCCGCTGACCTCCATCATCGGTTATGCTCAGATGCTGGATACCATGGAACTGAATCAGGAGGACCACCGCACCGCCAGCCATTATATCTATACACAGGGCAAACGGCTGGAGCAGCTCTCCCACAAACTGCTGGAGCTGGTGAGTATGGAAAAACAGGATTTTACCGTCAAACCCATCAAGGCCACGGCGGTGGGAGAGAATCTGTGGACCACCATGCGTCCTATCTGGGAGGGACGCCAGATACAGGGAAGTATCCGCATGGAGCAGGCCACTCTGTGGGGAGATATCGAGCTGCTGCTGTCCCTGTTATACAATCTGCTGGACAATGCCACTAAGGCGGTGGAAGAAAAGGGGCAGATCAGTCTGGAGGGACGCCGTGTGCGGGAGAAGATGCCCGCGGCGTTTCTGGCGGATTTTCAGGACAGCCAGTGGGACTCAGGGCAGGAGGAAGGACCTCAGAAAAAGTGGTATGGGATCCGTATCTGCGATAACGGACGGGGAATCCCCCAGGAGGAGATCAAGCGCATAACGGAGCCCTTTTATATGGTGGATAAATCCCGCTCCCGCAAAGAGGGGGGAGCGGGACTGGGGATGTCGTTGTGCCAGCGCATCCTGCAACTCCACAGGGGCAGTTGGAAGATGCGAAGCACACTGGGAGAGGGCACGGAGATTCTGATCCGCCTGCCCATGGATCCGCCGGATTGACCCGTGGGCGGACAGGGCAGTGCGCCGGGGGAAAAAGAGAGATGAAGAGATTTGCAGGAATAGGGATGGCGGTGCTGTTGATCCTGGCAGCGCTGTTTTTACCCAGAGGGTGGTTTGTGCTGCGGGACGCGGCCGCATTGGACAATTTTCACGAGGAGTCGCTGGCTCCTCTGATGGTGGCGGATCTGGACAGCAGCTATGAGCGCAGGACTTTTGAGCGGATCAGGAACTATATGGGAGCCTGGGCCACGGGTGATGTGATCTGCAGCTCCAAGGATGTGGACATAGAGAACGCAGGTTTGCAGGAAGAGCTGGAACAGGCGATGACGTGTACTCTTATGAATGTCCTGCAGGAATACGGATTAGCGGGGCTGGGGTACGGAGCGTCTTTAGAGATAGAGAGCTGTACTCAATATGTGTTGATCCGTGAATCTGACGGGCAGATCCTGCTGGTAGCCAATGATATCCTGCTGAGCAAGGAGGATGGCACTTATGCGGAGCTGCTGGTTGACGGAGTGGACGGAACTGTCTATTACCTGAGCAGCGATGAGTATCGAGATATACGCAAAATGCAGCCTCTGCTGTACGACAGCGGCATCCAGCTTTGGTACTGGGTCGCCAGCGATACCTATGCCATATTGTCGGAGAGCGACGAGTCCGCATATACCGATGTGGAAGTGGATGAGAGCTATACCATGAATGTGAGCGGTGAAAAAACCGGGGCTCTGACCAGCTATCTGGACAGCGCATATTCCGACGTGTGGATCTATGAGGACGAGAGTTCGCTGACTTTTTGCTACCGTCTGCCCTTCGGACAAAATCTGACGAGCTGGAGCCTGGAGATCAACGATATCGAGGGAAACAACCTCATCCGTTTCCAGATAGGATTTCAGGCCATAGTCAGCGAGATCCCGGAGATGGCGCAGAGGATAGAACTGGCGCAGTACGAAGAGTTCTTTGAAGATTGAACCGGCGGTTAAATTGACACTGCCCCGCAGATTTGGTATGATAGAAAAAGGAGTTGTCCGCAAAAGCGGGTATGAGGAGGGGGCATGTTTACCTGGGGAGGATTTGCGACGAAATTACTGATCAGCGGAGTGATTGGATTTGTGGCGGGCAGATTCCTGCCTGTAGGAATGTGTATCCTGATGGGGGCGATGGTTTATGGTATCATATCCGCATGGTGGTTCTGCTGCCACCTGTTGGGTCAGATACTCTTTGGATCGCTGCTGTTCATAGGGGTGTTTGCACTGACTTGTTGGGGCTGTGCGGCGGCGCCGTTTACGGCGCTCAGAGTGATCTCTTATCTGGCGCTGGCGGTCATCTGTCTGGGCGGCGTCATAGCTGACATATGGGGGATGATCCAGGCAATCCGTTACGGGATCTAAGGGGCAGCGTAGTACGCTGATAAGGCGGACAAGGTATTTTTGGGGGTAAAAAAGCGTTATGCAGAGGATAATGGTGGTGGACGACGCGGAGATAAACCGCGAATTGCTGCAAAATATACTGAAGGACAATTATATCATCGACACGGCGGGAGACGGCGAGGAGGCGCTGCAGAAACTGCACAGACATGAGAATGAGACGGCCGCTCTGCTGCTGGACTTGCAGATGCCAAAGATGGACGGATATTCCGTTATCGAGGAGATGAAAAAGGACGGTCTGCAGAACAGGATCCCGGTGCTGGTGATCAGCGGAGAGCGTTCCGTGGAGGTGGAGGACAAATGTTTTAGGCTGGGTGTCTCGGATTTTATCCGCAAACCGTTTAACGCCTCCGTGGTCAGGAACCGGGTCAAAAATGCCGTGGAACTTTTTGCCTGCAAGAACGAACTGGAGCAAAAGGTGGAAGAGCAGACGGAAACTCTGAAAAAGCAGTACCAGATCATTCAGATGCAGTCGGAGAAACTCAAGGAGGCCAAACCCTTTGGAAAACTGATGATGCAGTATCGCTGCGCCATCATGGAGGTGGAGACCAAACTCAAGGTGCTCAACGACGAGTTCACTCAGACGTACAACAGAAATCCCTTTGAGTCCATTCAGAGCAGGCTGAAAACTCCGGAGAGCATCTATGAAAAACTGCACCGGAAGGGTTATCCCGTCACGGTAAAGAATATAGAGAGATATCTCAGCGACGTGGCCGGAGTGCGGGTGATCTGTTCTTTTCCCGACGACATATACCGGCTGGCGGAGCTTATTGTCCGTCAGGACGATATCATCCTGCTCAAGGAAAAGGACTATATCAAGCATCCCAAGGAAAACGGATATCGGAGTCTGCACCTGATCCTGAATATCCCCATCTTTTTGTCCAAAGGGAAAAAATATATGAAGGTGGAACTGCAGTTTCGCACCATCGCCATGGACTTTTGGGCCAGCCTGGAACACAAGCTGAAGTACAAGAGGGATATGGAAAACGCGGAGGAGATCGTGGCGCAGCTAAAAGCCTGCGCGCAGTCCATTGAGGAGTTGGATTACCAGATGCAGGAGATCAGAGACAAGATCGACAAGCCTAAGGAGTAGGATTTTGATAAATCGGAACTTCCCGGCGTCCCGCCACAGGGCGGGGCGCCGGGAAGAATTTATTTTTCCAGAACCATCAGTACTCCCTCAGGTCCCAACGGATTTTCCGGGGCATTGAGGATCCCCGCGCCGATGCATTCTTCCACCACGTCGTGGAAAAAGCGGTTTGCAGCGATACAGTTATTGTAGTAGACATATTCCGCCATGAGGTGGGCGGGGATATGCTTTTTCATAAATACTGCCAATTCCGCCGCCAGAGTGTGGGCCAGTTCCCCGGTGCGCTCTGTCAATTCAGCGGCTATACTCCAGAGCGTATTGTTGGATTCGTTTTCCAGAACCACAATGGCGGGCCGTAACAGATCTCCGTCCTTTTGCAGATAGCCGCATTGTATGGCCTTGGCGGCAACCTCCTGCTCTTCCTCGCTCAATGCGGCCAGGGGGAGACCGTCCACGCTGCGAATGGTGAGCAGCAATAACGGATCCTGAGAAATATTGTGCCCGCATTCAAAATGTTTCCGCAGGCGGTTCCCGTATAGATTGTCCATAAATATATGGGAGTAGCCGCAGGTGTGCCATGCGTTTATGCCGTCACAGCCGTAAAAGTAGCTGACCTCCTCAAAGGCCTCTATGGCAACCGTTGTGTACGGCCTTTTGGCCGGTTCCGTATCGGAAAAAGCTTTCCGCAATTCATCTTCTACCTTGTGCTGAAATGACCAGATCGCTCTGGTGATCAGGGGCCAGAGCAGAAGACGGCTGTCTGCGGAAAAGCCGGGCCATTTTACGGTCTGGATCCTTTCCCTTTCTGTTTCTATGCCGTCGGTCAGACATTGACAGAAAGCGGGAGCATGTTTCCGGTAGATGTCATTGGCGGCAAGATATTCCTGTTTGTCCACGATCAGGACATTGGAAATATATTTTCCCGCTCCCGCGGCCCGCAGCATGCCGTAACTGCCGTTTGCTCCCCTGCACTGGATCTCCAGTTCCTGCTCGATATAGGGCATGGGCACGTTCAGCTCCCGGGCCAGTTCCTGGGCGGACCTGGCTTTTGATTTGCATAGATAGATCAGGTTTTGGGACAGAATGCGCTGTGCCTTATCTCTGGGATCCCCCTCCTGAGGATTGCCGGTCCCGATAAAGCACAGGGAGACGGGCTGCAATGTTCTGTTTATATTTTGGTTATGTTGTTCCATTTTCTGAACCTCCTTTTTATGTTCGGCAGTTGCCTTCTTGATGGTCTTGCGGGCTAAAAACAGTCTCTGTTTCACCGTGTTTTCGGTAAGCCCCAGACTGACGGCGATATCGGCGATTTTTCGCTCCTCCAGGTAGTACATGATCATAACGCTGCGGTAGCTCTGGGATAGGAAGGACATTTCCCGAAAGACTTCCCGGAGCTGTTCTTCCTGCTCCTCCTGCCTGAACCGTTCTTCCAGCATATACTCTATGGGGTTGCCTGCCATGTTTTCCATCTGCCATGCGCCTGTTTCCCGCACCGGATGCTCCTGAGAACTTACCTCTTCCACAGACAGGAATCTGTCGCTTTCCCGCTTTCTCTTTTCACAGTGATCCGCGTAGACGCGGTGGGCCACCGTCCATGCAAAGGCAGGAAAGTATTGGATATCGGTATTTTGCCGCAGAGCCTTCAGTATGGTCAGGATTATATCGGAACACAGATCCTGCGCCTCGTGTGAAGTGCTGCAGTGGCGGTAAGCGTATGCGTACAGTTTGTCCAGAAACTGCGGGTCGGCCAGCAGTTTGATCGCCTCATCATTTTTCATCGGTTTTTCGCTCCATTCATGAATGTTACACTTATATAGTCGGCGGAAATCGGAAGAGGTTATACGGTTTTGTGAAAATATTTTTGGATTAATTGGCAGACAGCTGCGAGGGTGCTATAATGGTTTTGGGCGACTGCTGGCGCATCCCAGATACCAATTGAAATAATATCGCAGCGATACTGTGGCCGGTCATGTGGCGGCCGCCATGCGGGAAAGAGGAAAAATGATCGATACACACGGACATTATGACGACAAGGCGTTTGACGAAGACCGGGAGGAGGTTCTGACCGCTCTGGCGGATCACGGCGTATGCCGGGTCATCAACAGCGGCTCCAGCCTGGAGTCCTGTAAGCGGACGATAGAGCTGACGGAGAAATACTCCTTTGTATACGGCTCCCTGGGCATACACCCCTGCGACACGGCGGAGCTGACCGAGGAGGACATGGACTGGCTGGCCCGGCAGAGCCATACGGACAAATGTGTTGCCATCGGAGAGATTGGCCTGGACTACTACTGGGACGAGCCGGAGCGGGAAACCCAGAGAAAATGGTTCGTCCGGCAGTTGCGGCTGGCCCAGGAGGTGGGACTGCCGGTGGTGATCCACTCCAGAGACGCGGCCCAGGATACTCTGGATCTGATGCGGGCGGAACACGCGGAGAAAAGCGGCGGCGTCATCCACTGCTATTCCTACAGCCGGGAGCTGGCACGAAGTTTTTTGGATATGGGTTTTTATATCGGCGTGGGTGGCGTAGTGACTTTTAAAAACGGCAGAAAGTTAAAGGAGACGGTGGAGTATCTTCCCATGGACCGGATCCTGCTGGAGACGGACTGCCCGTACTTAAGCCCTGTGCCCAACCGGGGTAAGCGCAACGATTCCCGCAACCTTAACTATGTAGTGGCCCAGATCGCGCAGATCAAGGGACTCACGGAAGAAGAAGTAGATCGTTTTACCACGGAGAACGCCCTGCGGCTGTATCCCAAGCTGCACAACTCTCAAAAATCACTTCCTTTTTACTCCGTGATATGATAAGATAAAGTTGAATGGTAACACTATTATTGTCAAGGAAATTTGATGCGAGGTGCACTTTATGGATACAGCTTTGACTAATAGAAAAAAAGATACATTACAGGGGGATGAATACCTGATGAGAATGCTTGACAGAGGCATTGATGATATGGAGACCAGAAAGGAACTCCCGCTTGATGAAGCCTTTCAAAAGATCAGAGAATTGAGGGATAACAGAAGAAGTGCAAGAGCGTAAGGTTATTCTAACATGGGAGGCAATCTATGATGTGACAAATATTGCCGACTATATTGAGCAAGAATTTGGCAGAGAACGGGCAGACCGATTTGAATACGATATGAAACGGGAAATCAGAGAAATCGGCTTTTGGGGCGGTGTTTTTGGCAATACCCATGTTTATTATCGCTCTTATACCATCTTTAAGAAACCATTCCCACCTTCTATCATTTTTTATATAGTGAAAGAGCCTGAAAAAGAGATCCATATTCTGCGAGTATTGCGGCAAGAACGGGATTGGGAAAAGGCTTTGAAAGAAAAGCAGGATTATACATATCTAGAACAGGAATAGTTGTTATGGGCATACCTTTGTTAGCATGTCAGGCTGCTATCAGCAGCACTTATTAACGGAGGTATAAAGTATGAAAAACCAAACAACAAAAAAAGCTACTATTTCTGCCCTGAATGTGATGGTTGAACACGCCGACAAGGGGCCGTCAGGTTTTTGGACAGGAGACCAGGAGGGATGTGGAAATCCCCAAATTTTTCCTGAGTTTGAGAAAGGGCTGAAGGGGAGTAATCTCGTTCAGAAAGAACATTACTTATGTCCGTGGAATACGCTAGTCCTATATGGTGGGAATCGGTGTAATGCCCTTAGTGGATGCTATTACAGTTGTTCAATCGGAAAAGCAAAATATCTTTCAACGGAAATGTTGAGGGAAGTGCTTATACGGTTCAGGACATGCCTTCAAAATGGCGGATATGACAATTTTGAGTGGTTGGCGCCGCTGCTTATGCCTAATGAAATTGAGTACATTGAGAAACAGATCCACATGAAAGAAACGGAGCAGAAACATCACAGGGAAAAAGAACAAAAGGAACGGTTGGAAAAAGCCTCTGCTCTGATTAAAATATTTCCGGATAAAGAAAGTTTATTTGGTTCTTATTATGGTGAAAAAGAGTATGTATGTACCTGTGACGGTACAATAGACTTTAATCCTGAAGGCTATAAGGATGTTGTCGGCGCTGATAAATTTACCTATGATGAGTACCTTAAAGTGCAGATTAATTCTTTCCATAAGATACGCGGCTGGTTTGAAGAATGTTACCATAATATTCCCTTTGGGTTTAAAGGTCGCATTGAAAAGAATACAGGGAAGAATGTTTGTTTCCAACGCATAGTAGTTGAGGGCATGTATCCGGATGGTGTTTGTTTTGTCGGTAAAGAAGATCATGTCTGGATGGATATATCAGGCTTTGAGAACTTTCAGATTGGGGATTGTCTCTCGTTTTTTGCGGAGATATACAGGTATATAAAAACGAGGAACGGAAAGCAGATGGATTTTGGCTTAAGGAATCCTCAAGGAATTAAACGGATTGAAACGTATAAACTGCCAACAGATGATGAATTGTTAAAACAGGAAATTAACCAGATCGTTTGTGAGACTTGTTATCTGGGGGAACATTGCAATAGAGTGAGTTGTTTACGCCCCCAAAGCGACATATGCAATATAAAGAAATATCTGTTTGATGACATGAAAAGCAGACGCACCGGAAACAATTCGCAATAGTGGAGGGCTTTCAATGAAAAAAGCATAATCATTTTATTTGTTATGTTATTGTGTTTGTTATGCGGATGTTCAACGGTGCCCACACTTATTGCCTCTGATGGAAAGGAAGTGTCTCAAGATCAAGTGCCTGACGATGCAGAACCGTCTTCGGATACATTTTCTGAGCGCATTGAAACGATGAAGGGATGGTCATTTCAATATAATCAGGGAACAGATGATTACAGCCTGTTCTTTGGGTTACTAGATGACGAAGGGGAAGCTGTTTCCGCGAGTGTAGATGCCGATATACGAATTGTAAATGATAACGGCGAGGAAGTTTTTGCCGCAACGAAATCTGTAACCGGTGACGATTTTGGCTATTATGAAAGCAATGCTGCTGGGACGCAGTATTTAGCTAATATCCGCATTCCCACTGCTGAAATTAAAGAAGGTACATCTTCCAACGGAATCGTTTACTTTACAGTATATAAAGGAACTATCGTTCGCTTTGATGAGGTGAACTGCATGGCATTATATTGTCTGCCTGTCAGTGACATTGAACTGGTCGTAGATAATCTGCCTGTGGAAATAAAAGTGAAAGGATATGACGGAAACACGGAATCTATTATAAAAATTACGGAAGTATCCTACACTTTTGAGAAAGAGTACACGCCTCAGCTTAAAATAACACTTACAGGTCAGAAGACTTATGAGAGCAGTAATTCCAGTTATGACATGATTTCTTATAAACTGTATGACAGTGATGAATATCTGATTGACACGGGGATAGTCTATTTGAAGTCCCTTGACAACGGGGATAAGTTTAAAGATAATTCGATTATTATATATGGCGTTACTCCAGGAGACACATATTCTTTGCGACTGACAGAATATAGTTGGTGATTCATTTCCGTAGAACTAGTTATCAACAGTATGCCATGCCAATAAACCACAATATCCTTGAAGGTAATTACGCACTCTCATCATATGCAACATATAAGATAGACCATGAATTGCTTGATTTCAGCATTAATTCATGGTCTTTTTGCGGCTTTATCTTTTCAAGCATAACCTTTCCACATTCATGAACAATGAGATCTCCCGACTCTACTTCCGAATAATAACACAGCTTACAGATCAACTCCATATCCAGCCACTGAAATTGACTGCGGTAACACCTTATAAAATTTTAAAGTGAAATATCCAGGTCTTCACAAATTTTATTCTTGTTAATCTGTTTTCCTGCATAACCTCTTTAATCCGTAGCCCCATTGTTCCGTATAGTTTCTTTTTTTCAAAAACCTATTGACAAATATATCGCACTGCGATACTATTGGTAATATCGAAGTGCGATATATCGAGGTGAGAGATATAAAAGGTAAAAAGCAATTCTAAACAGGAGGGACAATTGTGGAAGAACATATCAAAAAAGTATATGTCCCTATGACAGAGACGGGATTTTACATTCTGTACTGTCTGCAGGAGCCGATGCACGGCTACAATATCGTTCAGCAGGTGCTGAAACTGACCGACGGGGAGCTGCGTATCAGTCCCGGCACGATGTACGGGAGTCTGTCCAAGATGGAGAAGGACGGCGTTATCTGTTTTGTCCGCGAGGAGGAGAAAAGGAAGATATACCGGATCACGGAGTTGGGACGGCAGGTGCTTGAACTGGAGATGAAACGTATCCGGCGGCTGTATCGGACAGTGGAGGGCAGCAGGCCGCTGGAGGAGCCCGCTGCGGATGCGGAACTTGAATATGTGCAGTCCTGGTGTTGACCGGGGTAAGGGAGGTGTGACAGGAACATGAGTGATACGATGACGAAGATGAGATTATTTACAATAGCGGATTTTAAGGAGGAGGAGCAATGGCTGCGGGAGATGCACCGGGCCGGATGGAAACTGACGGGTATGACCAATCCGTGCTGGTTCCATTTTGAGAGATGCGAGCCGGAGGATGTGGTCTATCAACTGGATTTCCGCAACAGGCGGGACGGTGACGGAGCCTCCTACCGACAGATATTTCAGGACTGCGGCTGGGAGTATGTGGACAGCTGTATGAGTTTCCATTATTTCCGCAAACCGGTGGCGGCCATGGTCGGGGCGGAAGAGATATTCAGCGACAATACTTCCCGCGCGGAACTGTTGGGGCGGATATGGAAATGGAGGATGATTCCCATATTTGCCGTGTTTTTCGGATGTGTCCTGCCCCAGATACATAAGGGTTTTTCCGGGGAACCTCCCAGGGACGCAGTCTTTGTGTTTTTTTGCGTGATGCTGCTGGTGTATCTCTGGCTGATCTTCCATGTGGGCGTCAAACTTTTTCGGATGAAAAGCGCGTTAAGCCGCGGCGGCAGATAGGTTCCGCAGAAAAAATGCACGAAAATACTGTATTTAGTGCTCCATTGTTTGTTTACAGGGCGGATATGGGGAACTATAATGTGTTTGGATAAACAATCAAAAGCGGTGCATACCGCGGATTGGCAGTATGCAGGAAAGAGGTAAATATGTCATTAGAGGTAAAGGAACTGACTAAAAAATACGGGGAAAAAACAGTGGTGGACGGTCTGTCATTCTCGCTGGAAACTCCCGGAGTTTATGCCCTTTTAGGGACGAACGGTGCAGGTAAGACCACATCCATCCGTATGATCCTGGGGATGCTGGCCTGCGACGGCGGGCAAGTGCTGTGGCAGGGCAAGCCGCTGGACGCCATGCATATGAACGTGGGTTATCTGGCGGAGGAGAGAGGACTGTATCCCAAATACGAGCTGATGGATCAGCTTTTGTATTTCGCGAAACTGAAAGGGGTACCCAGGGATACGGCCAAAAAGAGGATAGCCTACTGGGCGAAACGCCTGGAGGTGGAAGAGTACCTTTACCCTCCGAAAGTTAAGGGAAAAAAAGCGGAGAAACCCAAGACGGCGGACCAGCTTTCCAAGGGTAACCAGCAGAAGATCCAGTTGATGGCGGCGCTGCTGTCAGAGCCGGAACTGCTGATCCTGGACGAGCCGCTCAGCGGATTGGACCCTGTGAATACGGATCTGTTCAAGGGGATCATCCGGGAGGAGATGGAAAAGGGAAAATATCTGATCATGTCTTCCCACCAGATGGCGACAATAGAGGAATTCTGCGAGGACATAACGATTTTGAATCGCGGGAAGACCGTATTGCAGGGGAATCTGAACGAGATCAAGCGCGGCTACGGACGTGTCAATATGTTTGTAAAATGTGACAGACCCTTTGAGGATATCATTGCCCGGCACGGACTGCCCGTGTTAAGTGATACGCCCGACGGCAAGCAGCTGAGAGTGACCGGGGAGGCCCAGGCCCTCGCCTTTTTGCAGGATCTGTTAAAAGAGCAGCGCCAGGTGGTAAAGTTTGAACTGCGGGAGCCTTCGCTCCATGAGATATTTGTGGAGAAAGTGGGGGGCGCTCAGGAGGAAGAGTCATCCGACGCCGCCCTGCAAAATACGGAGAACGGAGGCAGCCATGAAGAGAAGTGATTACGCGGGGTGGAAGGAAGTATTTTCTTTCTCGCTGAGGCAGGAGATGAAACAGAAGTCTTTCAGAGGACTTTTGATCGTGATGTGTGTGTTGATCCTGGCGTTTGTACCGGTGAGTACCTGGCTTAGTCAGCGGGGTGAAGAACAGGAGAAAGACACGGAAGTGAGTCTCCTTACGATCTATGATGAGACGGGTCTGCAGATTGATTACACCCATGCCCTGGAGGGGGAGCGCTATGCCGCCATGCAGGTGGCCCAGGTTTACGGCGAAGGTTTTGAGGAGCATGTAAAGACTCTGGAGGAAAGTGAGGACAGCACGGAACTGATCGTGCATATCGCCTACGAGGAGGCGGGATATTTTAACCTGACTTTTGTAAAAGCGGCCTCGGCGGCGTTAAAAGATAAGGACTGCGATAAGCTTACAGAGGATTTTGAGAGCTTTTTCCAGGACGCCCGGATAAGCGCTGTGGACGTGAGCCAGGAACAGTTGGACTTTATCAATCAGCCGGTGGAAACCCGGATCGAGTACACCACTTCGGAGGGGGAGATCACTCCGGAGGAGGAGGGCGAGGGGATCTCCATGACGGAGTATTATGTGCTGCTGGCGGGAATCGTGATCGTTATGATGATCGTCAATATGGGGGGAGGGCAGATCGCCTTTTCCATAGTCACGGAGAAAAGCTCCAGGGTCGTGGAATATCTGATGATCAATGTGCGCCCTATGGCGCTGATCGTGGGTAAGATTCTGGCGGCGCTGACCACAGTGATCATTCAGTTTGCGGCTTACGGCGTCTGCTATCTGATCTCCAGCGGTATCAGCGGGTTACTGTTCGGCAGCGCGGGCACGTTCCTTGGCAGTACTCAGGGCGGCGAGACCCAGCAGATGTCGGGGATCGGGGCAATGTTTGCGGGCGTCAATGCGGGCACGGTGTTGCTGGCATTTGTCATGATCCTGGCAGGCGTGTTTTTCTACAGTATCGTGGCGGGGCTGGCAGGCGCCTCCGTCAGCAAGATGGAAGAGATGGCGGAGGGTTTGAAACTTTACCAGATGCTGCTGGTGGTAGGCTCCTATATAGGAATCTTCCTGTGCATCATGCAGATGATGGGAAATGTCAGTCAGACGGTGGTAAATATCTGCTGTGTCATACCGCTGTCGGCGCCTTTTGTGATGCCGGCCAATCTGCTGCTGGGTAAGCTGAGTATGCCGGTAGCCCTGATCAGCCTGGCGGTGGTACTCCTAAGTACTGCGGGACTGTTTTCATTCACGGCCAAGGTCTATGAGTCTATGATCTTTTATAACGGTAATGTGCTGAAACTGAAGGATATCCTGCAGATAGCCAGGAATCGCAAGCTGGCGGCAAACTCCGCAAGACAGCGGGGAGAGGAGGAGAGACATCATGAATAAAGGGATGCTAAGCGGATGGCGGGATGTGTTCTCTTTTACCTGGAAACAGGCTGCGGGAAAGAAGTATCGCAATACTACGGTGGGGATAGCCCTGGTGATGCTGGTGATCGGTCTGGCGATCAGTACGATCATGGCGTTTGTCCAGAGACAGGAGAACGATAAGCGCTCTCCTATCCGGCAGGTCTATGTGGCGGATAACAGCGAATTGGAGGTATTGTATCTGGAAGGCTTTAAGGAACGGTACGGGGATGTGTTCCCGGAGGTTTCCTTTGTGACGGCAGAGCAGCCGGTGGAGGAGCTTGCCCGGACGCTGGGAGAGCAGGAGCCGGAGGCGGTGATCCTGGAGATAGGCCGGACCCAGGAGGGATATCTGGTGACGGCCATTCTGCCCTACGGCAGCCAGATCAAAAAAGGGGAGGCGGAAGACCTGTGCGAGGCATTTATGGGCACCATGCAGCAGAGTACGCTTTTATCCTCCGGTATCTCCATGGATAAGCTGGTGATCGCCATGAGCGGCATACAGATCAGCCAGTTGGATGCGGGCGAGGAGGAACGCAGTCTGGGCGAACAGATGGTGTCCATGCTTGTGCCCATGATCACCATGTTCTTAATGTATTTTCTGACACTGTTGTACGGTATGAGCGTGGGAAACGTGGTCAGTGTGGAGAAATCCTCCAAGCTGATGGAGATGATGCTGACCCTGACCAGGCCCTATGGACTGATATTCGGCAAGGTGCTGGCAATCACGGTGGCGGCTGTCGTTCAGATCCTCTTGTGGATCGGCAGCCTGGTGGGCGGATTTTTCCTGGGGCATGGGATCGCGGGAGCGGTTATCTACCCGGATTACCACAATGTGCTGCTGGAGATATTCGCGCTGCTCAAGGGTCAGACGGGCGGCAGCGCCTTTGCTCCCGGCGCCATGGCGCTGGCGGCTTTTACCATATGTCTGGCGTTTTTGTTCTACTGTATGCTGGCCGGGCTGATCGCCTCCTTTGCCAGCAAGGCGGAGGAGCTGGGGCAGATCATGAGCTGCTATCAGATCGTCATGATCGCCGGATTCTTTGGAGCGTACCTGCTGCCGCCGCTGTATGAGAGCGACCTGGTGAACACACTGCTGCGGATCGTGCCCATTACCAGCGCGTATCTGCTTCCGGGGGATATCCTGGTAGGCAATATACCCGTGGCGGAGGGTCTGCTCTATGTGGCGGTTCTGATCGTATTCACCGCCATATTGGTGGTATGTACCGGCAAGGTTTACAAAGGACAGTTGTTCTACCGGGGCAAGAGCCTTAAGGAGCGTCTGCGCAGGAGGAGAGTATGAAAACAACAAATCTGATCTGGGGGCTGAGTCTCGTCGTGTTAGGAATATGTACCGTTATTCTTGCAGGCGCGAATCTTTTGAGCCTTGGACTGCCGGATTTTATTACACGGGGGATCGGGCTGCTTGATTTAATCGCGTTGCCCGTACTTGGCTATACGACCGTTAAGAAACTGAAGGATAAGCACGAACCTATGTAAGAGATACCGACAATAATGAGGAAGTTAAAGGCGCATGGAACGGCAAATAGTAAACCATGCGCCTTTTTTGTACCCCAAAGAGGGGATATGAGCGAATGGATGTATATCGCTATTGAATTAGTGAAATAACCATTGCGCAAATGGGGCAATACTGTGCAAAAATGTAAATGCTTGATGGCTATACTGAGTTGTGTTATAATTTTTCTCATAGTAGCAGAATTTACACGCGTGCCAGATCGCGCTGGAGGATATACCGATGAAAAACAAAAGTTTTGTGCAGAGTGTGCTGTGCGCGTTTCGAGGGATCGCGGGCGGCTTTCGGGAAGAGCGTAATTTTAAGATATACACTGGCATAGCGGCGGTGGTCCTGGCGCTGAATATACTGACCTCATCGGGCCTTTACGACTACATACTCCTGCTCACGCTCTCCTGCGGCGTGTTTGCGGCGGAATATATAAACACAGCGGTGGAGCGGCTCTGCGACAGCTTTTGCGGGGAAGAAAACAGGGACGTCAGATTTGCCAAGGATGTGTCGGCCGGTGCGGTTCTGGTCATGGGGATTGCCTTTTTCGGAGCAGAGGGCGCAGTTCTGATCTCTAACATTTTGAGGATGCTGTAACACTTGGGTATATACTGTGTAACAGTTAAAATATTTTGCTTATGACACTTTTAAAAATGTATGTGACAATGTTCCCTGTGATCTTGGCGGGGATACTGAATATGCTGTTTGTGAGGACTCCGCTCTATCAGCGGCTCAAACGTCCCATGGACGGGGGCCTGACGCTCTGGGACGGGAGACGAATGTTTGGCGATAACAAGACCTGGGCGGGGTTTTTTGGCATGATCCTGGCGGGGGCGCTGTCTCAGATGCTATGGGGATTGGTTTGTCTGCATATGCCGGATCTGTGTTATATCTATCACACCCACGAGAACACACCTCCGTTCAATCTGTTGGCGGGCGGAGCCATGGGCCTGGCCTATATGCTGTTCGAGCTGCCCAACAGTTTTGTGAAGAGGCGGTTTGCCATTCCCTGCGGCAAGACCGTGGGAGGCCTGAAGGGCAGTATCTTCTTTGTGGCGGATCAGGTGGACTCCCTGTTTGGCGTGGGGATCGTCTTTGCCCTGCTGTATCCCATGCCCCTATGGCAGTATTTTCTGTATATCCTGCTGGGGGCGGCGACGCATATAGCGGTGAACGGGCTGCTGTACAAGGCGAAGATCCGCAGAAATCTGTGAGAGAGCGGGAGAGGGACATATGTTTATAGGAAAATACAACAGATCCGTGATACTGACGTACACGGGGGTGGGGGCCGCCTTTCTGGGCATTGCCTTCGCCGTGGCCGGGCAGACCGCTCCGGCGATGATATGCCTTATCCTGGCGGGCATCTGCGATCTGTTTGACGGAGTGATCGCCAGGCGCTGCAAGCGGGACGAGGCGGCCAAAGAATTTGGCGTGCAGATTGATTCGCTGGCGGACGTCATGGACTTTTTGGCGTTGCCGTCTGTTTTGGGACTGTATCTGACAGGCGGCCTGGGGGCGCTTAGATACCCGGTTCTGTTGCTGTATATACTCTGTGGGATTATCCGGCTGGCCTGGTTTAATACTTCGGCCGCAGCAGAAGGGGTGAGGAGCCATTATGACGGGCTGCCCGTGACTTACTGCGCTCTGATCCTGCCGATAGTATGGGTGATATTGAAATATACGGGAGCATCCCTGCCCGGGGCGGCGGTGTCGGGAATATGGGCCGCGGTCTATATCCTTATGGGTTTTCTGTTCATTCTCAATGTGAAAGTAGCAAAACCCTACGGGATATGGTATATGGTTTTAGGCATACTGGCGGTGGGAGTAACCGTGCTGATACTGCTTTGAGGCATTTATGGCAGGAAAGATTTGGCTTAAGTTGGGATGGGGCTGCATGGAAACTTACATAAAAATATACGACAGGGCGGCAGGTATTTTTCGGGAGGAAAAGCAGTATGGCGAAAAGGGTCTTGTGTTCCTCTATCGCACAGTGCCGGGAAGGATTCTGCTGAAATTGTTTTTCTGCCGCGGCATTTATTCCAAATTAAACGGTATGTGGATGAAAAGTTGCCTTTCCGCTGGGAAAATAGAGCCTTTTATCCGGGAGTACGGTGTTGACCTTTCCGACTGCGAGAGGCGGGAGGCGAAGGACTATAAGAGTTTTGACGATTTTTTTACCCGTAAGTGTCATTGGCAGTGCGGCGCCGGGCCGCGGGAGCTGATAGCCCCCTGCAGGGGCAGGCTGGCGGCCTATAGGATAGAAGAGGGGCTGGCGCTGCATATAAAAGGCAGCATGTATACTCTGCCGGAGCTGGTTGCCGGCCGTTTTGATCTTTCCCGGTACGAGGGGGGAGTGTGTCTGGTATACCGGCTGGCCCCGGAGGACTGTCACAGATATTATTTCTGCGATGCAGGGCGGGTACTGCGAACGGAAGAGATAAAGGGAACTTTGCACACGGTGCGTCCCATATCGGAGAGATATCGAGTATTTTCCAGAAATCACAGAATCTGTACGCTGATGCGCACGGAGCATTTCGGGGATGTGATGCAGATAGAGGTGGGCGCGCTGCAGATCGGCAGGATCAACAACCGTCCGGTCAGGGAGTTTGCGAGAATGGACGAAAAGGGGTATTTCAGCTATGGCGGCTCCACGATCCTCCAGCTGTTCGGGCCAGGAACGGTTTCGGTGGATGGAGATATTCAAAAATATTCCCAGCAGGGTGTGGAGGTGTTGGTAAAACCCGGAGAAAGGATTGCGGTATGTTAAAGAGACTTCATATCTACTTTAAGGAGATGTATCCCATCATTCCCAGGCTGGCGCTGGGGCTCATCGTTTTTGGGGAGATCTATTTCATCGTCCTGCTCAACAACGGTGTGACGCAGTTTCAGATTGGCATTCAGGAGATGATCGGCGGTTTTACGGTGTTCAGTTTTTTGCTGTGGCTGCGGATTGCCGACGATTTCAAGGACTATGAGCTGGATTGTCGGCTGTTTGCCCACAGGCCGCTGCCCTCGGGGAGAGTTAAGAAAAAGGATCTGGCGATCTTCGTAACGGTCCTGATCGCGGTGACGGTGGCGCTCAATGTGGTATTTATGAACAATTTCTGGTTTTTCCTATTTCTGTATGTCTATGGGACCCTCATGTCCCTGTGGTTCTTTCACAAGAAAAAGATACAGAAGAGCCTGCCTCTGGCGCTGGTCACGCACAATCCCGTGCAGATGATCATGAATGTGTACATCATTTCCTTTACCTGTATTAAATATGGGCTGGGCGCGTTTACACTGACCAATTTTCTGGCGGCGTGGACGCTGTACTTTCCCGCGCTGATATGGGAAGTCTCCAGAAAGATACGGGCGCCCCGGGATGAGACGGAGTATGTCACTTACTCCAAACTCTTCGGTTACAAAAAATCCACAATGTTCGTGTTGATACTGACTTGGGTGGATATACTCACCAATGTGCTGCTGGTGTGGAATCTGAACAAGATATCTGTGGCGGCGCTGCTGATAAATACCGGGTGGATGACATGGAAATTCGTGCAGTTCATGCAGGAGCCCACCAGATTTAAGATCGTGGATAAGGTGGAGCGCTACACCTATATTCAGGAGTCCATGATGCTGGTCACCATAGCGGCATTTATTCTGTTTGGAAAGGTTTAAGCGATGATCGTCACAGGGGAAAACTACAGGAATTACAATGTGGGAGCCAAGGCGGAGAACCTGTTTTTTTTGCAGGAAAACGGTGTGAATGTCCCGCCGTTTTTCTGCTTTTTCGGAGAGGATATCCCCGAGGCGGCGGAGTATGGGGCAGGTTTTTTTGAATGGGGTGAGAAAGTGGCTCTGCGCTCCAGCGCCTCGGCGGAGGACGGTGACAATGCTTCCTTTGCGGGGCAGTTCTGCACCCGCCTGTATCTGTCACCGGGAGACATTCCCACGGCGGCCCGCCAGGTCTGCGCGGTGCCCGCAGGCGAAGGATTCCGGGAATATTGCAGGGTAAACCGGATAGACATAGGAGAGATCCGTGTCTGCGCCATCGCCCAGAAAATGATCGACGCGGAATACTCCGGCGTGATATTTACCGCCAATCCCCAGGGGATATTGAGCGAGGCGGTAGTGGTGGTGGGCAGAGGGTGCGGGGAGAACGTGGTGGAGGATCGGACCGACACCACCGCCTACTACTATAACCGCCCGGACGGCCTGTATTACAGCGAGCAGAGCGGAGATTCCCCGCTGCTTTCCGAGGGGCTGCTCATAAAGCTGCTGGAACAGGCCGATAAGATCAGGGAGATCCTATGCCGCAGAGATAAGGGTGACAGGCATTGGGATATCGAGTTCGCCGTCAGGGATGGGCAGATCTATATCCTTCAGGCCCGTCCCATCACGGCGCTGGGTTCTACGGACAGGCCGGTCATACTGGATAACAGCAACATCGTGGAGAGCTATCCGGGGATCACGCTGCCTCTCACCCAGAGTTTTATCCGGGAGGCCTATTACCGTGTTTTTCGCCGGGTACTGCTGCGGCTGACCCATGAGCCGGGTACGGTGACAGCGCTGGAAGATATTTTGCACAATATGGTGGACGCGGTAAACGGGCGGGTGTACTATCGGATCAGCAACTGGTATGACGTGATCCTGCTGCTGCCCTTTTCCCGCAGGATCATTCCCGTATGGCAGGAAATGCTGGGCGTGAAAAACAGGACAGTGACCGCTCACACGGACAGAAAGGCCGGGTTTGTCACCCATGCGAAAGTAGCCCTCTCCTTTGTCTGGCTGCTCCTGGCCTGCCCCAGACTGATGAAACGGCTGGACAGAGATTTTCAGGAGATGGTGGATACTTTTGAGGCGGTGGATCTGGAACAGGCGGACAGTGGGCGGATACTGACGCATTATAAGAAGCTGCTGGAAATGGTAACGGATAAATGGGATCTGACGCTGGTCAACGACATGTATGCGTTTTTGTATACTGGTCTGCTGAAATCCCGACTGAAATCCAGGGAGAAGGCGGGAGAGATCCGGAATGGGGAGGAGACGGCAAAACGCTGTATCTCAGGGATAAGCGGCATAGAAAGTATGAAACCCGTCCTGGCTCTGTCAGACATGGCGGCTCTGGCGGCCGGGCTGGGAGCCGTCCCACAGTTGCAGTCGATTCAAAACAGTGAGGATTTTGACAGATATGTCTCCGGCGGCGGGGCTTTGGCGGAGAGGATGACAGACTATATCCGTCGCTATGGAGACAGAAATGTGGAAGAACTCAAGCTGGAGAGCAGAACTTTTCGCACGGATCCCCAACTGCTGGCCCAAAAGATCGCGCAGTATGCCGAGCAAGGGATCCAGGTGCCGGAGCCAAAAGACTCCGCTGTCCCCCGGCTGAGAGGGCTCAATAAAATGTTTGCCAGGAAGGCGGCGCTGGGAATCAAAAACCGGGAGAAGTCCCGCTTAAGCCGCAGCCGTCTCTATGGCATGATGCGCTCTATGATGCGGAAGGTAGGAGACGATCTGGCGCAGGCGGGAGTGCTCGGCCGGCCGGAGGATATATTTTATCTCACCTATGAGGAGGTGGAGCAGGCGGTATGGGACAGCGTAAGCAGGCAGGAGCTTGTGGAAGAGCGCAGGGAACGGTACAGGCGCTTTGAAAAGCTGCCCGGGTACGCCAGGCTGGTCTTTGCGGACAAAGTGATTGACAAATCTCCCCGGAATGTGGGAGGTATGCAGGCGGCGGTTTCGGGAAACCGCCTGGAGGGGATACCCTGCTCCGGCGGCAGAGTCCGGGGACGTGTGCTGGTGGTGGAGAATCCCGGCCTGCAGACAGACACGGCGGGAAGGATACTGGTGGCGAAGATGACAGATCCGGGCTGGGTGTTCCTGTTGGCGGGAGCGGCGGGGATCGTGGCGGAGAAGGGTTCTCTGCTCTCCCACACCGCCATTATCTCCCGGGAGCTGGGCAAGCCGGCGGTGGTAGGCGTGGAGAATGCTACCCGGCTGCTGCGGGACGGCGATCTGGTGGAGATCGACGGCACGGCGGGGAGGATCACGGTGGTGGAACGGGTCGGGACTTAATGCAGTATCGCAAGCTTGGCTTGCGATATGCGGGAAAGAGGAAACTGTGAAAAGTATCTGTGAGTACATAGAGGAAGACGGAGAAAAATGGGCGGAGCGGCCCTATATCAGCGTAAAGGAGGGAGACGGCTTTGTATCCCGGACTTTTGGGCAGGTGACGGAGGATGTACAGAGTCTGGCCAAAGCTCTGAAAGCCAGAGGGATCTGCGGCAATGTGATGCTGTATGCGCAAAACAGCTATCAGTGGGCCGTGGCGGATCTGGCGGTCATGGGCTATGTGGGAGTGTGCGTACCCATTGACCGGGAGTGGACGGCTTATGACGTCTGCCATGTTTTATCGGCAGTGGATGTGACGGCCATCCTCTATGCGAGGGAGAGAGCGCAGGTGATAGGCGAGGTGGAGAGGAGATTTCCCGAAATATGCTGCCTGTGCATAGAGGACTGTTTTGAGGAACTGATAGCTGTGGGCCGCAGTATTGCCGGGAAACCGGAGGGAAGAAGAGACAGGGAGGCGACGGCCATGATCCTGTTTACCTCGGGCACCACCAACCGCCCCAAGGCCATCCCCCTGACCCAGGCAAACCTGTTACATAACTGGAATGCGCTGAACAGCCGGACGCCCATGTCCGTCGCCGATGTGTCCTATATATTTCTTCCTCTGCACCATGTCTACGCGGGAGTCGCCAATTTTCTGTATACGATTCTTTCGGGAATGCAGATATATCTCTGCTCTGACCGGAGTAGGATCGTGGAAGAGATGCTGGAGATACGCCCTACGATCGTCTGTACCGTGCCGCTGCTGCTGGCGCGGATCTACGAGGCGCGCAGCCCGCAGGTCATGGATATGCTGCGGAATATCCGTTTTCTGTATTGCGGCGGCAGCTTTACGGATCCGGATATGAAGAGATTCTTTGTAGACAGCGGTGTGACGCTGCTGGAGGCTTACGGCACTACGGAAACCGCCTCCGTGATCGCTCTGGCCAAGCCGGGCGACAGTGATCTGGACTGCAGCGGGGTGATTCTGGAGGGCCTGGACGTGCGGATCGATCATCCTGACAGCAACGGAGTGGGTGAGATCATTGTGGGAGGCGGCAGCGTATCCGCGGGATATCTGGACCGAAATGACAGATACAGCGAATTTGACAGCGATGGGTTTTATCACACGGGAGATCTGGGTTGTCTGGACGGAGAGGGGCGGCTGTACTTAAAGGGCAGAAAGAAAAGAATGATCCTTACCGCGAACGGCAAAAACGTCTATGTTGATGAGCTGGAAGCGCTGCTTTTGGAGAATCCGGCCATCAGATCGGCCGCGGTATTTGAGGAGGAGCATCACCCGGCGGCCCGGGTCCATACGGATCTTCCGGCGGGGGAGGTATATGCTTACATGGAAAAGGTCAATGCCAGCCTGCCCAAGTATAAGCGTATCAAGAATATATATATAAAGTCAGAGACAGAGGGAGGACGCATAAAATGAGTCTTAACGCAGTTATTTTCGGATCTCGCAGCAAGGAACATATTCAGGATTTTTTGGCTTTGCCGGGGCGGATCTACGGCAGAGAGGAATTGATGCAGAGCGAGAAGGAGGAGCGGGCGATCCTGAAGGGCGCCCATGTGCTGAGCCACTATTTTAAGATTACCCCCATTCTGATCTATGAGGACGGAAGGGCTGTGTGCAGAGGGATTCTTACCGTCTATCCGGGGGATGAGACGGCCTATCTGGGATTTTTTGAGAGTGAGAACAACAGCGCCGCTGCCGGGCTGCTGTTCCACACGGCTTTTGGGCTGGCCAGGGATATGGGCATGAAGGCCCTGGTGGGTCCGGTGGACTGCTCTTTCTGGCTCCGGTACAGGCTCAAGACCAACCAATTCCGCAATCCCTATACGGGGGAGCCCTATAACAAGGACTTTTATCTGAAACTCTGGGAAGAGAACGGCTTTCAGGTGTGGGAACAGTATGGATCCAACCATTATACGGTGGTGGAGAATGATGAGGGCTGTGAAAAATATATGGAGCGGCTGGCGCAGAAACTGGAGCAGGGATATGAGATCAAAAGTCCTCTGCCGAAAGAGTTTAACAGGACGCTGCGGGAGGTATACGGGCTGCTGATCGAACTGTACAGCACATTTCCCGCCTACAAGAGGATCACGGAGAAGGAGTTTCGGACGCTGTTTAAGTATCTGAGATCCATCCTCAATTACAGTATGGTGAAGATGGCGTATTATGAGGGGAAAGCGGTGGGATTCTTTATATCTGTCCCGAACTATGGCAATGGAGTCTATGGGAAACTCCATCTCTGGGATATGCCCGGGATCCTTGCCCAAAAGAAGAAACCTGACAGCTATGTCATGCTGTATATGGGCGTAGACCCCGGACACAAAGGGCTGGGAAAAGCCTTTGCGGAGGCGATACGCCAGGAACTGAAAGCCCAGCAGGTGCCCTCTGTAGGCGCGCTGATCCGCAGCGGCAACGGCAATAAGGATTATGTGGGGCAACTGATAGATTTTGAGTATGAGTATGTGCTGCTGGAGAGGCGGATCTGACTCCGCTTAAGAGGGTAAAATGATCTCTGAACGGGCTTGTGTCTCTGCGGTGCGCGAAGGGGTTCTTCTGCTGAGATCACGGATATGGAATGTGACGGGGAGGTGTACGCGTGGAAGATGTGTTACTTGACATAAAGGGGAATACAGAGTGCTGTGTAATCCGGAAACTTGGGGAGGAGGAAACCTGTCTGCTGGATGATTTTCTGTATGAGGCCATCTTTATTCCCCAGGGTGTTCGCCCTCCGGAGAGAGATATTATCCTACGGCCGGAACTCAGGGTGTACACGGAGGATTTCGGCGACCGGACAGGGGATAACTGTCTTGTGGCGGATATCGGAGGCAGGGTAGTGGGCGCGGTGTGGACAAGGATCATGAACGACTACGGCCATGTGGACGACGAGACGCCGTCCTTTGCCATCTCGCTGTATAAGGAATACCGCGGTTTGGGCCTGGGGACGCGGCTTATGAGCAGGATGCTGGAATGCCTGAGGGCGCAGGGTTACAAAAGGGCGTCCCTGGCGGTGCAGAAGGCGAACTACGCAGTGAAAATGTATGAAAAGGTCGGATTTAAAAAAGTGGACGAGAATGAGGAAGAGTATATAATGGTGTGCGAGTTATAAAGCGGCAAACGGCGCGGCAGACTTTGCAAAAACCGTATATGTGGTTTCTTTGCGACGCTTGCCAGATTTTAGATAGTATGATATATTTACGATACGGGAAAACCATAGAGCCAAGGGCGGCTTTACCCTCTCTGAATTTGGAGGGTGTATAAGGCCCTCCAGACGAAAGAAAGGAGGGCAAAAATAGTCGCCAACTATTCCGAGTAGTTGACGGCCGTTTAATGTAGCTGACAGCTTTTGGGGTAGAGCCGCCTCTATGGCTTTCCCCTTTTCTATGATAAATATAGCATACTCTTGCAAAGCATACAAGTATTTTTTAAGAATTGAATGCTCAGATTATATTGCGTTTAAATCCAGGAATATGTTATACTTTCTTCAAAATTATTTTAAGAAGATACATGCGCAAGAGAGGACGGAACCGACTATGAAAATATATCACGCCTTTCCCGGCGGGAGAGCCAAGGCGCTGACCATGAGCTACGATGACGGCAAGCTGGCGGATGTCAGGCTGTTGGAGATCTTTAACCGATACGGGATAAAAGGAACGTTCAATTTGAACTATGGTCTGATGGACATGGATATCCGGCTGAAACCGGAGCAGATTCCCCGGCTGTATCAGGGACATGAGATCGCCACCCACACCATGACCCATCCCACCATCGCCAGATGTCCGCTGACGCAGACGGCCAGGGAGATTCTGGAGGACCGGGAGGGACTGGAGCGTATCACCGGGGGACTGGTGCGGGGACATGCCTATCCCAACGGTTCTTATAATGAAGAGATCAAAGATCTGTTCCAAAAGCTGGGAATTGCCTACGCCCGTGTGGTGGAGCCCACGGAGGGTTTTGAATTGCCCACGGATCCCATGGAATGGCATCCCACCTGCCATCACAACCACCCCAGGCTGCTGGAGATGGCACAGTGGTTTGTGGATTTTCCCAAAAAGCAGTATCTGAAACTCATGTATGTGTGGGGACACAGCTATGAGTTTGACGCGGATGATAACTGGGGCAGGATAGAAGAGTTCTGCCGTATCGTGGGGGGCAGGGAAGACATCTGGTATGCCACCAATATTGAGATCATCGACTACATGCAGATACTGCGGAATCTGCAATTTACCGCCGACTGCGCCGCCGTGTACAATCCGTCGGCCCACAGCGCGTGGCTGTCCGTGGGCGACAGCGATACTGTGGAGGTGCCGGGCGGAGAGTTAGTGAGTATAAAAGAGAGCGCGCATAAAAAATAAAGCGAATAAAAGAGGGGTACTATGAAACGATTTATCATGGCGCTGGATCAGGGAACTACCAGCTCCCGCTGCATTCTGTTCGATAAAGCGGGAAATATCTGTTCCATGGCGCAGAAGGAGTTCACGCAGATATATCCCCGGCCCGGCTGGGTGGAGCACAATCCAAGAGAGATATGGTCCTCCCAGCTGGCAGTGGCTACGGAAGCCATGGCCATGGTGGGGGCAGGGGCGGAGCAGATTGCCGGAATCGGTATCACCAACCAGCGGGAGACTACCATATGCTGGGACAGAGTCACCGGGGAGCCGGTGTACAATGCGATCGTCTGGCAGTGCCGCAGAACTTCGGACAGGATCGAACAACTGAAGGCGGAAGGGTTTGACAGTCTGATCCGGGAGCGGACAGGGCTGGTGCCGGACGCCTATTTCAGCGCCACCAAGATTGCCTGGATACTGGAACATGTACCGGGAGCGCGGGAGCGGGCCCGGCGGGGCGAGATCCTGTTCGGGACCGTGGATACCTGGCTGATCTGGAATCTCACCAAAGGGAAGGTGCATGCCACGGACTACACCAACGCCTCCCGGACCATGCTTTTTGATATTCATAAGCTGTGTTGGGACGAGCAGATACTGGAGCGGCTGGGGATACCTGCCTGCATGCTGCCCGAAGTGTACCCTTCCAGCCATGTGTTCGGCCACACGGCAGGCTCCCTGCTTGGCGGAGAGATACCCATCGCCGGGGCGGCGGGGGACCAGCAGGCGGCACTGTTCGGACAGGGGTGTTTTGGACCCGGAGAAGTCAAAAATACTTATGGAACAGGCTGCTTTCTGCTGATGCACACCGGCGGTCAGGCCGTTATTTCCAAGGCGGGTCTGCTGACCACTCTGGCGGCAGGGTGCAGCGACCGGGTGGAATACGCGCTGGAGGGCAGCGTATTTGTTGCGGGGGCGGCCGTGCAGTGGCTGCGGGACGGCATGAGGCTGGTGCGCACGGCTGCGGCCACTCAGGAGAGCGCGGGCAAGGTGGAGGATACGACAGGCGTCTATGTGGTTCCCGCGTTTGCGGGCATGGGAGCCCCCTATTGGAACCAGTATGCCAGAGGGACCGTGGTGGGAATCACCCGGGGGTGCAGCCAGGAACATTTTATCCGGGCCGCATTGGAGTCCATTGCTTACCAGACCATGGATGTGCTGACTGCCATGGAGCAGGACCTGGGCAGGCCGTTAAAGGGACTGAAAGTTGACGGCGGCGCCAGCGCCAATGATTTTTTGATGCAGTTTCAGGCGGATATTGTAAATACCCATGTACAGCGTCCACGCTGTATAGAGACTACGGCTCTGGGGGCGGCCTATCTCGCCGGGTTGGCTGTGGGCTACTGGCAGGATCAGGATGAGATCAGAGCAAACTGGCAGCTGGACAGAGAGTTTGTCCCCCAGATGGAGGAGGAGCGCCGCAGGCAGCTTAAGAAAGGCTGGAAACGGGCAATCAGATGCGCTCTGGCCTGGGCGGAGGACGAGGAGACATAGAGTGAGCTATGGAGGGCCGCCGCGGAACAGAGATAAAACAGCAAGGCCCGCCGCGGAACTAAATATATATAGAAAAGAGGATAAAGAAATGATCGTACAGAAATATAAAGACATGTTATCGGGAAAGTCCGTGATACGGCAGCTGTCGGAATTTGCCACGGCCAGAGGAGCCGAGATCGGCTATGAAAATGTATTTGATTACAGCCTGGGCAATCCCTCCGTGCCCACGCCCAGAGAGTTCACGGAAGAGATGATCCGTCTGCTGGAAACCAGGGATCCCATGGAGCTGCACGGCTACAGTCCCAGCCTGGGCATTACCTCCGTCCGGGAGGCTGTGGCGGCGTCCCTGTCGAAACGTTTTGGCATTCCCTACGAGGGAAAACATATCTTCATGACCAGCGGCGCTGCGGGCGCCATTGCCCACGCGGTGCGCTGCGTGACGGAGCCGGGAGACGAGATTCTGACCTTTGCTCCCTTTTTTCCCGAGTATCACCCCTATATCGATCTGACAGGGGCGGTGCTGAAAGTGGTGCCTGCTCAAGTGGAAGATTTTCAGATCAATTTCCGGGCTTTTGAGGAGATGATAACCGAAAAGACTATGGCGGTGCTGATCAACACCCCCAACAATCCCTCCGGCATCGTATATTCACCGGAGACCATACGGCGGCTGGCGGATACGCTGCAGCGCAAATCGGAGGAATACGGACACGATATTTTTATCATTTCCGATGAGCCCTATCGCGAAATTGTGTTTGAAGGGGTTGTAAATCCCTGCGTTTCCGCATACTATAGTAACACTATTATGTGCTACTCTTTTTCCAAGTCCCTGTCTCTGCCGGGAGAACGCATCGGATATGTGGCGGTGAATCCGGCCTGCCGGGAGGCGGAGACTCTGGTGAACATGTGCGGCCAGATATCCCGCGGCATCGGCCACAACTGTCCGCCCTCCATCATACAGCTGGCGGTGGCGCAGGTACTGGACCGGACGGCGGATCTGTCCGTCTATGAGACGAATATGAAACTGATCTACGACACGCTTATCGAGCTGGGTTTTACCGTGGTAAAACCGGGCGGCACTTTTTATATCTTCCCCAAAGCCCTGGAGGAAGACGCCAAGGTTTTCTGTCAGAAAGCCTTAAAGTACGACCTGATCCTGGTGCCCTCCGACACCTTCGGCGTCCCCGGATATTTCCGCATGGCCTACTGTATCGACACGGAAAAAGTGCAGCGTTCCCTGGCGGCCCTGCGCAGATTTGTGGAGGCGGAATATCCCGGGAAGTAAGCGCCTGAAAGCACTCGGAAAGTGAATGGGCAATGCGTGGCCTACACTGCTTTGCCTGAGTTGTGCCAGAGTATATCGAATTTTGAAAAGGAAAGGAACTTATAAATGTTGGAGATACTGAAAGCAATACTGTATGGAATCGTGGAGGGAATCACCGAGTGGCTGCCGGTCAGCAGCACCGGACATCTGATCCTGCTGGAAGAACTGATCCCCTTTCAGGGTATGAGCGAAAATTTTTTTGATATGTTTGACGTGGTGATCCAGTTGGGAGCCATCCTGGCCGTGGTGGTGCTGTTCTGGAATAAACTGTGGCCTTTCGCTTTTACGGCGGACGCCCGCGCTAAGAATCCCGGCAAGATCCCCTGGCTGCGCATGGATATCATGACCATGTGGTTCAAGATATTGGTGTCCTGCGTGCCTGCCGCGGTCATCGGCGTGCTGTTTGACGATGTGCTGAACGCGCTCTTTTACCGCTATGAAGTGGTGGCGCTGGCCCTTATTATTTTCGGTATTGCCTTTATTGTCATCGAAAACTGGAACAAGGGCAGAAAACCCAAGATCAATACTCTGGCGGAAATCACGTATCAAACGGCTCTGCTCATCGGGGTATTCCAGGTGATCGCGGCGGTGTTCCCCGGCACCTCCCGCTCGGGAGCTACGATCGTGGGCGCGCTGCTCATCGGGGTGTCCCGCACCGTGGCGGCAGAATACACCTTTTTTCTGGCAGTGCCGGTGATGTTCGGCGCCAGTCTGCTCAAATTGGTGAAGTTCGGTTTCCATTTTACGGCTTTGGAATTGGGAGCGCTGCTGGTGGGCTGCGCGGTGGCCTTTGTGGTGTCTGTGTTCATTCTGCGTTTCCTGCTGAGCTATATAAAGAGGCATGATTTTAAGGTGTTTGGCTGGTACCGTATCCTGCTCGGCATTGTAGTTTTGGTGGTTTTCGGCATTATTCTACAGTGATTATGCCTAAGATAATTACTTTTATTAAAGCCTTTGGGGGCAATATGGCAAAATTTTAACAAAAAGTTGACAGATTGGTAAAAAAGGACTAAACTGTAGCGTAACAGGGATAGCAATAGGAAATTCGGCGCATATGACTGTCCCCGAGATGAACAGAGAGCGGAACATTGATGTAGGGAAGTAAATGAAGGGAGATAAACATTATGGCACCTGCAAAGAAAAACGTAACTGTTAATAAGGAAGAGGTTAAGCCCGCTGCCAAGGCCACCGTCAAGAAAGCACCCGCCGGTGTGGCGGCTGTCAAGGCTGAGGAGCCTAAGGTTGAGGAAGTAAAGACTGAGGAAGTAAAGGTCGAGGAGCCCAAGGCTGAGAAGAAACCCGCCGCCAAGGCCGCGGAGAAAAAGACAGCCGCGAAAAAGCCCGCTGCCAAGGCCGCCGAGAAGAAAACTGCTGAGAAGAAGACTGTTGAAAAGAAGGAGTTGAAGTCCGAGATCACAGTACAGTTTGGCGGTAAGTCTTATACGCAGGATGAGCTGGTTCAGATTGCCAAGGACGTATGGAAATATGACCTGAATCAGAAGGTGGCCGACTTGACCAGCATTGAGCTGTATGTAAAGCCGGAGGAGAATGTGGCTTACTATGTAATGAACAAGGAATTTGCGGGCAGTTTTTATCTGTAAGCAAAACGGACGCGCAGAAAGGGAGCACAGTCATAGGCATGAGAGATGTCTTTGACTGTGCTATTTTTTGGTTTATGCTCCGTTTAGAATTATTTTAGAAATAATTTTATGGAAAGCAGTTGACAATATGTGGGGTAAGTGATATTTTAGTTCTAGTAAGTGTTAGCACTCCATAAGGTTGAGTGCTAACAACGAACAGAAAGACAGTGAAGCAGGAGGATGGGAATGCAGTTGGATGAGAGAAAGACAAAAATATTGCAGGCCATCATCCGCAATTATCTGGAGACAGGCGAGCCGGTGGGCAGCAGGACCATCAGCAAATACACGGACCTGAATCTGAGTTCCGCAACCATACGCAATGAGATGGCCGACCTGGAGGAATTGGGTTATATCGTCCAGCCGCATACTTCCGCGGGCCGCATCCCCTCCGACCAGGGCTACCGCTTTTACGTGGATTATATGATGGAGCAGAAGGAACAGGAAGTCGTGGAGATGAAGGAGATGCTGTTGGAGAGGCAGGACCGCATGGAGACCCTGCTGAAACAGATGGCCAGAGTGCTGGCTCAGAATACCCAGTACGCCACGATGATCAGCGCTCCCCAGACCCATGGCAGCAAGGTTAAGTTCATTCAGCTGTCCCGGGTGGATTACAACCAGATCCTGGCAGTGATCGTGGCGGAGGGCAATGTGATCAAGAACAACATTCTGCAGGTTACGCAGGAACTGGATGACGAGACACTGTTGAAACTGAATATTTTGCTGAACACCCATCTGAACGGCCTGTGTATGGAGGAGATCAACCTGGGTATGATCGCGGCCATGAAACAGCAGGCGGGCATTCACAGCGACATTGTCAGCGAGGTCATCGATGCGGTGGCCGAGGCGATCAAGGCGGATGAGGACCTGGAGATATACACCAGCGGCACCAACAATATTTTCCGTTATCCGGAGCTGGCGGATCAGCGCAAGGCCAGCGAGCTGATCACCACATTTGAAGAAAAGGAACTGCTCAGCGAGCTGGTGCAGGAGACATTGGCGGACAGCACTAACACAGGGATACAGGTATATATCGGTGAGGAGACTCCTGTAAAGGGCATGAAGGACTGTAGTGTAGTGACCGCCACCTATGAGCTGGAAGAGGGCATGAAGGGAACGATCGGAATCATAGGCCCCAAGAGAATGGACTATGACAAGGTGATCGGAACGCTGCAGACATTGAAACAGCAGTTGGATGAGTTATATAAGAAATAAATCCAGGAAAGGGATGAGCACATGGCAGATCAGGAGAAAGAGATCTTAGAGGAAGAGAACGTGGAAGAACAGGCCGCGGCGGAGCAGCCCAAAGAGGCCGCGGATACATCCGAGGCCGAGAAGACCGAGGAGAGAGCGGGGCAGCCGGACGAGGACGCCGCCGCTGAGGAACCCGGAGAGGAGGAGACTCCCGAGGGTGAGGACCCCAAGACCTGGGCGGAGAAAAGAGCCGCCAAGAAACAGGCTAAGCAGGATAAGAAAGCCGATGCCGCCAAGGAGAAGATAGCGGAACTGGAGGACAGAGTAAAACGCCAACTGGCAGAATTTGAGAACTTCCGCAACAGGACCGAGAAGGAAAAGCAGGCCATGTTTGAAACCGGAGCCAAGAGCGTTATCGAGAAGATACTTCCGGTGATCGACAATTTTGAGCGGGGATTGGCAATGGTTCCGGAGGACCAGCAGAGTGACGCCTTTGTGGACGGCATGAACAAGATCTACAGGCAGATGATGACAGAGCTGGAAAATATCGGTGTAAAACCCATCGAGGCGGTGGGGTGCGAGTTTGACCCCAATCTCCACAATGCCGTGATGCAGGTGGAAAACGAGGAACTGGAGTCCGGCGTAGTGGCGCAGGAACTGCAGAAAGGCTATACCTACAGAGACTCTGTTGTGAGACACAGCATGGTTTCCGTAGTTTCATAGATAGAACAGGCACTTCAAAATATCAGTTCAATATAGAACGAGGAGGACAAAGAAATGAGCAAGATCATAGGTATTGATTTAGGAACGACCAACAGCTGCGTAGCTGTGATGGAAGGTGGTAAGCCCACCGTTATCGCCAACGCCGAGGGCGCGAGAACAACTCCCTCCGTGGTGGCTTTCACCAAGACCGGCGAGAGACTGATCGGCGAACCCGCAAAGCGTCAGGCAGTGACCAACGCGGAGAAGACCATCTCCTCCATCAAGAGAGAGATGGGTACGGATCACAAACGTGCCATTGACGACAAAAAGTACTCTCCCCAGCAGATTTCCGCAATGATTCTGCAGAAACTGAAAGCGGATGCAGAGAGCTATCTGGGCGAGAAAGTTACGGAGGCGGTGATCACCGTTCCCGCCTATTTCAATGACGCCCAGCGTCAGGCTACCAAGGACGCCGGTAAGATCGCGGGTCTGGACGTAAAGCGTATCATCAATGAGCCTACCGCGGCTGCTCTGGCTTACGGCCTGGACAACGAGAAAGAACAGAACATCATGGTATATGACCTGGGCGGCGGTACTTTCGATGTATCCATTATCGAGATCGCCGAAGGCGTTATCACCGTGCTGGCAACCAACGGCGATACTTACCTGGGCGGCGATGACTTTGACAACAAGATCACCCAGTGGATGATCGACGAATTTAAGAAAGCCGAGGGTGTGGATCTCTCCGGCGATAAGATGGCTATGCAGAGACTGAAAGAGGCGGCGGAGAAGGCCAAAAAGGAGCTGTCCAGCGCCATGACCACCAATATCAACCTGCCTTTCATCACAGCCACCGCGGATGGCCCCAAGCATTTTGACATGAATCTGACCCGTGCGAAATTCGACGAGCTGACTCACGATCTGGTAGAGAGAACGGCTATCCCTGTGCAGAACGCCATGAAGGACGCCGGACTGAACAATTCCGATCTGGGCCAGGTGCTGCTGGTAGGCGGTTCCACCCGTATCCCTGCAGTGCAGGATAAGGTGAGACAACTGACAGGCAAAGAGCCCAGCAAATCTCTGAACCCGGATGAGTGCGTGGCGATCGGCGCGTCCATTCAGGGCGGCAAGCTGGCGGGCGATGCCGGCGCAGGCGAGATCCTGCTGCTGGATGTTACTCCCCTGTCCCTGTCCATCGAGACCATGGGCGGCGTAGCCACCAGACTGATCGAGAGAAATACTACCATCCCTACCAAGAAGAGCCAGATCTTCTCCACCGCCGCCGACAATCAGACCGCTGTGGATATCAACGTGGTACAGGGTGAGAGACAGTTCGCAAGGGATAACAAATCCCTGGGACAATTCCGTCTGGACGGAATACCCCCTGCAAGAAGAGGGGTTCCTCAGATCGAAGTTACTTTCGATATTGATGCCAACGGTATTGTAAATGTATCCGCCAAGGATCTGGGCACCGGCAAGGAGCAGCATATCACGATCACCGCAGGCTCCAACATGTCCGACGACGAGATCGAGAGAGCCGTGAAAGAGGCTGCCGAGTTCGAGGCTCAGGACAAGAAACGCAAGGAGGCCGTGGAGGCCAGAAACGATGCCGACGCGTTTGTGTTCCAGACCGAGAAGGCTCTGGAGGAAGTAGGCGACAAGATCGGCGACAGCGAGAAATCCGCAGTGCAGGCTGACCTGGAGGCTGTAAAGGCCATTCTTGAGAGAACCAAGGATCAGGAGATGAGCGACAGCGATCTGGATGAGTTAAAGGCTGCCAAGGAGAAATTGACAAACAGCGCTCAGTCCCTGTTTACAAAGATGTATGAGAACATGCAGCAGGCACAGGGCGGTCAGGCCGGTCCCGACATGGGCGGTTTCAGCGGCGGCGCAGGCCCGGAGGCTGGCACTTCTTCCGCTCCCGAAGATGATGTGATCGATGGAGATTTCAGAGAAGTGTAAGTTAAGTTTGGAAATACAGATTTTCTGACATGGAAGAATGGCTCATATTGGGCCATTCTTCGTGTGAGGTTGTAACGGATAACGGAGGTCATATTTATGGCAGAACAGAAACGTGATTATTATGAGGTCCTGGGCATAGGGAAGAACGCGGACGACGCGGAGATCAAGAAGGCATACCGTGCCCTGGCTAAGAAATATCATCCGGATGTGAATCCGGGGAATGCGGAGGCGGAGGCAAAATTTAAGGAAGCTTCCGAAGCATATGCTGTTTTGAGTGATCCGGACAAGAGACGCCAGTATGACCAGTTTGGCCATGCGGCCTTTGAGGGCGGCGCTGGCGGTCCCGGCGGTTTTGACTTCAGCGGCACGGATTTCAGCGATATATTCGGTGATATATTCGGCGATTTCTTTGGCGGCCGCAGCAGAAGCGCAAGCAATGGTCCCATGAAGGGTGCCAATCTGCGCACCAGCCTGCGGATCACTTTTGAGGAGGCTGTCTTCGGCTGTGAAAAGGAAATCGAACTGACGGTCAAGGAGACCTGCAAGACCTGTAAGGGCAGCGGCGCCAAGCCCGGAACCAGCCCGGAGACCTGCTCCAAATGCGGCGGCAAGGGCCAGGTGGTGTTTACTTCTCAGTCGTTCTTCGGCACCGTGCGCAATGTGCAGGCCTGTCCCGACTGTCAGGGAACCGGCAAGATCATCAGGGAGAAGTGTGCGGACTGTCGGGGAACCGGCTATGTGCCCATGAAAAAGCGCTATGCGGTGGATATTCCCGCCGGTATTGACAACGGGCAGTGTAAGCGTCTGCCCGGCCTGGGCGAGCCGGGGACAAACGGCGGCGCCCGTGGAGACGTGCTGGTGGAAGTGGTGGTGGGACGTCACCCTATCTTCCAGAGACAGGACTACAATATATTTTCCACCGTGCCCATCTCCTTTGCCGTGGCAGCGCTGGGCGGTGAGATCGTCATTGACACTGTGGACGGCAAGGTCATCTATGACGTGAAACCCGGCACCCAGACCGACACCAAGGTACGGCTTAAGGGCAAGGGTGTACCCACTCTGCGCAACAGGGAAGTGCGGGGCGATCACTATGTGACGCTGGTGGTGGAAGTGCCCGACAAACTTTCCCATGAGGCCAGAGAACTGCTGCGACAGTTTGACGCGGAGAGCGGCGACAGTCTGAACGCGGCGAAAAAGCTGGATAAAGAGGATAAATCCGGCGACGGAAACAGCAAAGAGGGAAAGGATAAAAAGAAAAAGTTCTGGAAATAAGTAAACAGTGAAGAGATCGTGAAAGCGGTGTCGGCGGAAAGCTGATGCCGCTGATTTTTTTAATCTGCATAATGCCCCTTACAGGATATGCAACAGAATTTCAACGGCAAAACCGCCATAGGAACTATGCCCTATGCTGACTCTGCCGCCGTGCGCCGCCGCAATCTGTTTGACAAGCAGCAGTCCCAGGCCGTGACGCTGCTCTGCGGTATTGTCATCACATACCATATAGTGAGGAGCATGATTCAGCTTTTCGATCTGTTCGTCTGTGGCCCCTACGCCGTCGTCGGCAACAAGTATCGTACATGTATTTGCCTCGGTCATAACCCGGACAAAGATATGGCAGCCCTGCTCGTTGTGAGTGATACAGTTTTGGAGGAGATTGCTCACGGCCCGTTTCAGCAGGTCCTTATCAATATTGACAGAGCAAACAGTCAGGGTTTCATCGGTAGTCCATTCGATGGGGTGTCTGTCGTCGATGTTCATATTGATGAAATCCACTACTACCTGACGGACAACCGCTACCAGATTCTGTCTCGAGGGATGTATTGGCTGCATATTATATTCCAATTTGGACGCAAGATTCAAGTCGCCTATCAGGTTTCTCATCCTTTTGCTCTGCCTTACGATCACTGCGGCCTTTTGACGGGCATCTTCCGGCAAGTCTTCATCGTTTTCCAACTGTCCCGCGTAACCCATCACCATGGACAGCGGTGTGCGTATGTCATGGGATACCCCCGCGATCCAATTTGCCCTTGCGGTTTCTTTTTTTCGGAGCTGCCTGCTTTGGGACTGCAGAATTTCCGAGGTCTTGTTAAGACTTACCGCAAGTTCGGATAAAAGTCCTTTTTCCCGCACATAGACTCTCTCCGCCGTAGGCAGCGACTGTATTCCGTCCACGATGGGCTTTACGGACTGCAGCAGCCGGGAGTTGGCCGCCATATAGATAGCAATGATCGCCGCGGCATTGATTGTGAACAGCGTGAGAAAAGCCTTGGGAAGACCGGCAATCAGGTTATAGTCCCAGCTTGGCCACATATGTTTCCAGAAACTGTCCCTCGGATAACCCAATACCACCAGCCCGTTCTCCGTCTCACCCGTAAAAGTAGGGTATCCGTCTATATAGCCGCGGGTCAGGTGTGCAATGTCCGAAATAGAATACGCCATGGGTACAGTCGTGGGCAGGTCCTCCGTTTTCCATACCACTTGCAGAGTGCGGTTATCAATAAAAATTCCCCAGACATTGGCCCTCTTTAATTCGAGAGCAAGATCCTCTGACAGAATATACTTGTCCCCGTCCTGGATCAGACCATCGGCGACCTGTGCCGCCGTGGTCCATGGATGGGCATTGGGCATCTGATGCAGCGTATATGCCGCCAGCAGCGCAATATTCAGAGCGATAAGCAAAACAGAAGAAAAGAGCATGATCCCCACACAGCGCCGGATGAGTTTCGGTAAGCTTTTCATATCATTTTCCCTCCATGACGAGCTGGTAGTATTTGACACTACCGCAGGCTGAAAGGAGATAATCAATATGAAAAACAAAATCTTAACTGCTGTTTGTGTCCTGCTGGTCGTTGTTCCGTGGACGATACTGCCCCTCAGGTCTTTCGCCTGGGCGCTTGAGTTGCCAGTCGCCGAGATCATGATTGCCAGCTATGCTGTATTGATGATTTTCAGCGGAGCCTTTACAGTTTTTTCTTATGTTCGAGCAAAAGCCCGGAACAATCTGATGAAGATCTGTCTTATCATAAACAGCTTTTATGCTGTTGTCGGCGCAGGGTTCCTGGGGATGATGTTCGTATAGAAAAACATAGGGGGCTGAACGTCAATACTCATTTACAGCACAAAAATGTTGACAGATCCCGCGATCCATGCCATACTGTTTACATGAGTTATCTGTGAATCTCGTATTCTTTGCAGTTCAGGCAGTTTCTGCCAATGACTCAATCGTTATCATGTTAATTGGCAGGGCCGGATCTGTTTTGGGTGGATACTGTACCTCTGCCTTGGTTTCTATATTGCGAACGGACAGAGTCCTCTTCACAATGTAAAGGAGGTTTTTATGGGGAAAAAGGGTATCTTCCCAAACAGCAGGCTGCGCCTGGACAGGTGCATGCGCGGGCTGCATATCAACAGAAAGTACAGGGACCGCCTGTTTTGCGTCCTCTTCGGCCAGGACAGGGAGGCGCTGTTACAGCTGTACAACGCGCTGCATGGCACGGCGTATACCGATCCCAGCCAGCTGACCATCGTCACGCTGGACAACGTCATCTATATGAAGATGGTAAATGATCTGGCCTTTGTGGTCGCCGGTGTTCTCAATCTCTATGAACACCAGAGCACTTACAATCCCAACATGCCCCTGCGGTTTATGCTGTATATCGCGGAGGAATATGACAGGATCACCCACAGCCAGAACGCAGATATCTATGGGGAGAAATTGGTACTGCTGCCCACGCCGCAGTGTGTGGTGTTTTACAACGGGCCGGGGAAGACCGGAGACGAGGAGCTGTTACGGCTTTCCGACGCTTTCCAGAACAAGGAGATCCCGCCGGATCTGGAGCTGACCGTCCATCTGAGGAACATTAACCTCGGCCACAACCGGGATCTGATGAGCCAGTGTCCCAGGCTGTGGGAATACGCCAGCCTGGTGGGGCGCATCCGGGAGAATCTGACGGGAGGGATGTCCACAAACGCCGCTGTGGAGGAGGCTGTATCTTACTGTGTGGAGCAGGGGATACTCACAGAATTTCTGAGAGAAAACAGATCGGGGGTAATGGGAATGCTGAGAGCACTGACGGAATTTGACGAAAAAAAACATATCCGGTTGATGAAACAGTATGCCAGAGAAGACGGAGTGGCGGAGGGACTGGCCGAGGGGCGGACTCTGGGACTAGCCGAGGGGCGGACTCTGGGACTGGCCGAGGGGCGGACTTTGGGACTGACGGAAGGACAGGCCGTAGGGATATTGCAGGGGCGTGCCGCTGTTATATTGGAGTTTTTGTCGGCGCATGGCGAGGTGCCCGTGGAATTGCAAAAGCGCGTCACCGAACAGACCGATATTTCCGTCTTGCGCAGTTGGACTCATATTGCCGCACACTGCGACAGTATAGCCGATTTTATTGAAAAGACGGACTGCAACAAATATTAATGGTCCCATATGCAGGGAAATTTTTGTAGGAGAGAGAGCCTATGAAAGCCAGCAGAATAAAGTTAATATTTATGTCGTTACTTTTATGCGCACTCAGCGGATGCGCCGGGCAGGACATTGAATCAGAGGATAGTTGGAGTGCGGAGGCTGATTCCCGTCCCGTACTCAATGAAAACGGCAGAGAGGAAGTGCAGTTTTGCGCAAGCGTGTTCAGCGTTGCGATGCGGGAAATTATTGCGGATTATAATGACAGGAGCGAGCGTTATGAGATAGTGCCTGTGGAATTTGACAATGAGAACTCCTGGGACGACCAGCGTGATCGGCTGCGGTTGGAACTCACCAGTGGGAATGGGCCTGATCTGTTAGCCGACACAGTGCTTTGGCGGATTGATATGAAACCCTATGCGGAGGCTGGATTATTGCTGGATGTGACGGACTTTGTCGCCGAACAGGGCGGCTTTGTCAAGAACGTGGCGGAGGCCAATCAGGTGCATGGCAGGTTATATGGAGTTCCCTACTGTTTTAGTGTGGGAACCCTGGTTACTTCTCCCCGGATGTCAACAGATATTGTTAATTGGACAAAGGACTATTGTATGGCGACCGCGGCAGAGAAGGAAGTATCTCTGTTTATCGGCGCGCCCTATGGCTGGACCAAAGAAGAGTCAGGGTTGTATGTTCTGAATGTTCTGGGCGTTGGTATGGGTGGCGTTCAACTGTTTGTGGATGAAGAGCAGGGGATAAGCTCTTTTGAACAGCCGGAATTTATTCAGATGCTGGAATTTTCCAGAACATATTTGGATTCCGCGCAGGATATACCCGAAGAGGAACGTCTGGCATCGGGCGAGCAGTTTTGCGCGGCGGTGGGTATCAGGAATTTTAACGATTTCAGCTACTGCAGAATGTTGTTTGAAGGAACCCCGGTCTATATGGGGTATCCCAGCCCGCAGGGAGGGGTGTGTCAACTAAATGTAAACAGTTTTTATATAAATGCTGCATCTGGCCATAAAGAGGGGGCGAAGGATTTTCTGTGTTATCTTTTATCGGATGAAGTGCAACGGGAATTGGCTGTCGGACTTGGAGAAGGGTTCCCGGTAAAACAAAGTTTGTTGGAGGACTTATGGAAAGAGGCTCAGGAAAAAGTCCTGGATGACGCGGCGGGCTATGAAATAGGAGGAGTATTCATAAAGCCCGAACTCATGACACAGGAGGATGAACGGATTTTCTGGGCAATGCTGGAACATCCCATATACTATCAATGGCAGAATGATATATGGGATATCGTTGAGGAGGAGGCCATTCCGTTTTTCTATGGAGAAAAACCCGCTCAGGACGTGGCCAATGCCATAGACAGCAGAGTTCAACTGTATCTGGATGAAAGGAAATAGCATCTTACCGCAGCAATTCAAACAGATCTGCCTCATCCTCCTGGTACGTCAAATACAGTTCCTCATAAGAATCATTTAAGTAATGCGGATGATCGGGAAACACATCCTGTTTCAGATAAAAGATCACCTTGTTGATAAAGGTATCCCGCTGACACAGGTCTGCCTCCGATACAAAAAACGGCCCCAGCTTTTTGTTTTCCGGGATACGGGCAAGGCGATACCGGGCCTCATCAGAACGACTGCCCGCCTCCTGTAGCTGCTGGCGGTTGACCATATCGATGATCTTGTTGACCAGCCGGGCAAAGGTGGGCCAGTCCCGGGAGAGATGCCCCTCGTAATACAGTTGGCTCACATAGTCCTCCAGAGGCGTCCCCTGAAAGATTGCGGTCAGCGGCTTTCTGCCCGCGAAGGTGTCATAGGGATGGTTCCACTCCTGGGGCAGATCCTCGAAACTGATACGCACGTATTCCAGCGCGAAACGGCGCTTGAAAGCATTGTCCAGCACAAAGATATTCTCATCCGCCGTATTCATCGTGGCCAGTATGTTAAAATTGGCGGGAAACCAGACCTTTCCTTCCATAAACAGCTTTTTCAGCCCCGGATCCCGGGAAAAAAAGGCCGTGATGTCATTGTTCGCCACCGCGTACTCAGATTTACCGTTATTCTGCCTGTCCAGCAGCTGGAACAGATCCCCGAAGATGGCGGGGGCGTTGCCCCGGTTGATCTCTTCTATGACCAGATAGTACTTCTCCGCCGGATGCATAAAGGCCTCCTTCAGCAGAAGGGTCAACGGACCGGCGGCAAAGATATAGTCCAGAGGGCGATCTAGGGTGATCAGAGGCTTGATGCTGCCGATCAGATCCTGATAGGTGTAGGTGGGATGGAAGATCAGCCGCTTGCAGTGAGAGTCCCTCTCCTCCGGCACAGGATACTCTTTCTCGATCATCTTGTTCACCCGGTAGGACTTGCCTGTGCCGGGAGCGCCGTAGTAGATCTTCTGAAGAGGCGTCATTGGCACTTCCTCATAGCGGAAATCCAGCCCCTGATCGTCGTCATAGCCCTCGCTGTCAATTTCCTGTTTCAGGTAAAAGGGTGCGGAGACCTCCGGCGCCGGAGCTTCATCCCCATTGTGCAGAAAGGCCTGATAGAGCTGTATGCCCGCGGCCAGCGTCCCGTTGCCGTACTGTTCGTTGGCTCGTTGAAATTCTGCCTTTTCCCGCAGTTGTTCGTATATTGCGTCAAACTCATACGCATTTTTATAGAAAAAGAGATTGCCCGCCACATAGGGCTCCAGCGTCCTGCATGCCGTGCGTAGCGCGTGGGAGTAAGCGATGATGGCGTTGTCCGTATAGCGGCGCATGCCCTCGTCATTGTACTGCTTGCGCATCCATTCCCGGAAAGCCTGTTCCTGTTCTTCGTTGGTCAGTTTCATGACGGCTCCTTTTTGTGTACCATATTAACAGCCAATTGCGAAACTCGGTTACTATGCCCAATTCGGTACTGATGATAAACAGTTTTGCAATTGCCTATATCATATTAAGTATGCAACAAAACGGCGGGTATTGCAAGCGCCTGAATTAGTATTTGACAGGTTTTTTAATAGATTGTACAATGAACTTCAAAAGGCGCCCGCAGGTTGGGCGGTATCTGGGAAAAGGACGGGAGTTCATATGAAATGGGTAAGACTTAGGATCAAGACGGTGACGGAGGCGGAGGATATGATCATCAGCTCTCTGTACGATATCGGTCTGGAGGGGGCGCAGATCGAGGACAAAGTGCCGCTGACGGCGCTTGAAAAGGAGCAGATGTTTGTGGATATCCTGCCGGATGCTCAGGAGGACGACGGCATCGCCTATCTGAGTTTTTTTGTGGAAAAAAGAGACGACGGCACTCTGGAAGTGCAGGGGGAGAGTACGGACGTGGACACTCTCCTGGACAAGGTGTCCCAGGAGCTGGAGGCAATTCGCGGATTTATGGAGATCGGCGAGGGGAGCGTCACGGTGGATGAGACGGAGGATATCGACTGGATCAATAACTGGAAACAGTATTTTCACCAGTTTTATATCGACGATATCCTGGTGATCCCATCCTGGGAGGACATACAGCCCGAGGATGATTCCCGGATGGTGCTGCACATCGATCCGGGCACCGCGTTCGGCACAGGCATGCACGAGACTACCCAGCTGTGTATCCGGCAGCTGCGTAAATATGTGAAGGAGGGAACCCGGCTGCTGGACGTGGGGACCGGCAGCGGCATCCTGGCGATCCTGTCTCTGATGTTCGGGGCAGGGCACGCTCTGGGTACGGATCTGGATATCTGCGCCGTGGACGCGGTGGCGGATAACTGCCGGGCCAACGGGATAGACCCGGCGGACTTTGAACTGCTGATCGGCAACATCATCACCGACCGGGAGCTGGGGGAGCGCATCGGCTATGAGCGCTATGATATCGTGACAGCCAATATTCTGGCGGATGTGCTGGTGCCGCTGACTCCCGTGATCGTGAGACATCTAAAGCCCGGCGGCGTCTATATCACCTCCGGCATTATCGACGATAAGGAACAGACCGTGCGGGACGCGGTGGAGGCGGCAGGCATGAAAGTGCTGGAGGTGACGTATCAGGGAGAGTGGGTCTCCGTCACCGCCCAGAAACAGTCATAGAGGCGTGCCATGGCCCACAGGCGGGGAGAAGAAGACAATGTATCAGTTTTTTGTGGAGCCGCAGCAGATTCAGGGCAGGGAGATCCTGATCCGGGGCGGCGACGTGAATCATATCAAAAACGTACTTCGTATGAAAGTGGGAGAGGAACTGTCCGTCAAAACCGGCGCGGACGGCAGGGAGTACCGATGCGCCATAGCGGCTTTTGAGGAGGACTTCATACGCTGTGAACTGCGTTTTATCAAGGAGGACGGCGTGGAACTGCCCTCCCGGATCTACTTGTTTCAGGGGCTGCCCAAGGCGGACAAGATGGAACTGATCGTGCAAAAGGCGGTGGAGCTGGGAGCCTTTCAGGTGATCCCGGTGGCAACCCGCAGATCGGTGGTACGTCTGGATGAAAAAAAGGCGGCGGCCAAAACGGCCCGCTGGCAGGCCATCGCCGAAACGGCGGCCAAGCAGAGTAAGCGGGGGGTGATCCCCCAGGTATGTACTGTCATGAGCTGGAAACAGGCGCTGGAGTACGCAGGGGACATTCCTGTCAAACTGATCCCATATGAGCTGGCGGAAAACATGGACAGAACCCGGGAGCTTATAGAGGGCTTGGAGCCGGGGCAGGATATCGCGGTATTTATCGGGCCCGAGGGCGGGTTTGATGAGGAAGAGATAGAAACGGCCAGGGCCGCAGGAGCGATCCCTGTCACCCTGGGACGGCGGATTCTCCGGACGGAGACGGCGGGGATGACCGTGCTCTCCTGGCTGGTCTACCGGCTGGAGCGGTGAGGGAGCAGGCGCAGTCCAAACTTCTGGTGCATATGATAGTTTATAGAAACCAGCAGTTTGTTAGCACGTCCCTCTATGGGACGGAGAGGGGAGAAATAAATGGAAGTGTATTTAGATAATTCCGCAACCACGAGGGTGCTCCCCCAGGTGGCGGAACTGGTCACAAAAATCATGTGCGAGGATTACGGCAATCCCTCCAGCCTGCATCGCAAGGGCGTGGAGGCGGAGCAGTATCTGCGCTATGCGAAAGACACTCTGGCAGGCATCATGAAAGTGCAGACAAAGGAGATATTTTTTACCTCAGGAGGTACGGAAGCAAACAATATGGCCCTGATCGGCTGCGCCATGGCGGCCCGCAGACAGGGCAATCACCTGATAACCACCCAGGTGGAGCATCCTGCGGTGTTACAGCCCATGCAATATCTGGAGAGCCAGGGATTCCAGGTCACTTATCTGCCCGTGGACGCCTGGGGGCGTATATCCCTGCAGGATCTGGAGAATGCTATACGGCCCGAGACGATCCTGGTGTCCATCATGCATACCAACAACGAGGTGGGAGCGCTACAGCCCATCCAGGAGGCGGGAGCGCTGATCAAGCGCAGAAACCCGGCGATCCTTTTCCATGTGGATGCGGTGCAGGGATTCGGCAAATTCCGGATACTGCCCCGGCGGATGCAGATCGACCTGCTCTCGGCCAGCAGTCACAAGATCCACGGCCCCAAAGGCGTGGGATTCCTCTATATGCGGGAGGGAGTAAAGTTCCAGCCCATCGTCTACGGCGGCGGTCAGCAGAAAAATATGCGTTCCGGCACGGAGAACGTGCCCGGTATCGCGGGTATGGCCAAGGCGGCGGAGCTGGTATACGCCCATCTGGACGAGGATGTGCAGCGGCTGTATGAGCTGAAGGAATATTTTACGGAGCAGATCGGCAAAGTGGAGGGTATCCGGGTCAACGGGATTCCCTCGGAGGGCTGCCGGGTCACGGCGCCCCATGTGATCAGCGTATCTATCGCCGGGGTTCGCAGCGAGGTGATGTTGCACGCATTGGAGGAAAAGGGGATCTATGTCTCCGCCGGAAGCGCCTGCGCCTCCAATAAGCCGCAGACTTCAGCTACCCTGAAAGCCATGAAACTGCCCAGAGAGCTGTGGGACAGCACCATACGGTTCAGCCTGTCCGTCTACACCACCAGAGAAGAAATCGACTATACATTGCACACAATGTATGATATGATTCCTATGTTGCGAAAATACACGCGCCGGTAAGAGATAGACCTGCGGGCCGAAAGCCCGCAGGTCATCGGCTTACAACACGGAAACGAGGAGAGTTATGTTTACTGCATTTTTGATCAAGTATGCCGAGATCGGCATTAAGGGAAAGAACCGGTATCTGTTTGAAGACGCGTTGATCGGACAGATCAAGCATGCCCTGAAAAAGTGTGAGGGAGAGTTTGCCATACGCAAGACCATGGGGCGTATTTTTGTGGAGGCCCAGGGAGAGTTTGATTATGACGAGACTGTGGAGCATCTTAAGAGGGTGTTCGGCATCTGGGGCATATGTCCGGTGATCTATGTGGAGGATGAGGGCTGGGAAAAGCTCTGCGAGAGGGTGGTTGCCTATCTGGGGGAGATGTATCCTGACAAGAGCAGAACTTTCAAGGTCAACGCCCGGCGCAGCCGCAAAAACTACCCCAAGGATTCCATGGAGATCAATCGGGATATGGGAGAGGCGATTTTAAGCGCTTATCCGGAGATGCATGTGGACGTGCACCATCCCGATATCCTGCTGAATATCGAGGTGCGGGAAAAGATATATGTCTATTCGGAGGTCATTCCCGGGCCCGGCGGTATGCCTGTGGGAACCGGAGGAAAGGCCATGCTGCTGCTCTCCGGGGGAATAGATTCCCCCGTGGCCGGGTACATGATCGCCAAGAGGGGAGTCAAGATCGACGCCGTCTATTTTCATGCGCCGCCCTACACAAGCGACAGGGCCAAGCAGAAGGTGGTGGATCTGGCAAGGCTGGTTTCCCGCTACACGGGGCCGATCTATCTGCATGTGATCAATTTTACGGATCTACAGATGTATATCTATGAGAACGCGCCCCACGAAGAGCTGACGATCATTATGCGCCGCTATATGATGCGGATCGCGGAGGCCATCGCCAAACAGACACAGTGCCTGGGACTGATCACCGGGGAGAGCATCGGACAGGTGGCCTCCCAGACCATGAGTTCCCTGATCGCCACCAACGAAGTGTGCGAGCTGCCGGTGTACCGTCCGCTGATAGGCTTTGACAAGGAGGAGATCGTGGAGGTGGCCAAAAAGATTGACACCTACGAGACGTCCATACAGCCCTTTGAGGACTGCTGCACGATCTTTGTGGCAAAGCATCCGGTGACGAAACCCAATGTGAACATTATTCGTAAGCATGAAAAGCATATAGCGGAAAAGCTGGACGAGCTGATGCGGATCTCGCTGGAGACGGATGAGCTGATCATTGTGTCGGAGTAGGGGCCTGTAGTCCAATCTGACACTATTGAAATATCTGATACATTGTGATAGAATCCATTCATGGAACCCATGACAGGGGTGGTAGCCTCCCGAGCCAATGACCGGCTTGCCGGAATACATAGGAAGGGAGGTGGCGCCAATGACAGCTGCGGATATCATTTTGATATTCATAGGGGTGATCGGTCTGCTGATTGCTTTCGGTAGTTTTGTTATTGCGTTGCTTGCTTTTCTCGACAGAGATAAGAACCACAGGCGAAAAAAATAATGCCCACCCTGTTGATACCAGGATGGGCGCCTCTCACTGAGAGGTAAAATGCCCTTGCTTGGGAAACTCCACCTTTGGAGTGGGGCTCCTGAGGGGCGTCTGTTAGAGCAGACGTCCCTCTTTATCTAAAGAATAGCACAAAGCGGGAGAAAGTTCAAGAGATTTCTTTGACTGACGTCTTGTTAACTGTAATATCTCATGCAAACAGATATCACAGCGTATAAGGTGCCAAAGCCGCCAGTACGTCGTCAACATTATCCTCGGCATGGATGTTCAGTTCGATGGGTTTGGACAGATCCAGGCTGAAGATGCCCATGATGGATTTGGCGTCGATCACATATCTGCCCGACACCAGATCGAAGTCATAGTCAAACTTGGTGATGTCGTTTACAAAAGATTTTACCTTGTCGATGGAATTTAAAGAAATATGTACAGTTTTCATAGTTATGCCTCCTTACTGTTTGTGGTTCCTTATGTTTCCATCTTAATGGCAGAGTAAACAAAAGTCAAGGAGAAAACGATACAAAAAAAGTGGGGAATACCATGAAAAAAATAGCGTTTCATAATCTGGGCTGCAAGGTCAATTCTTATGAAATGGATTATGTGCAACAAATTATGCGGGAAAAGGGCTATACGGTTGTGCCTTTTGAGGAAAAGGCCGATATCTATATCATAAATACCTGTACTGTGACGAATATCGCGGATCGCAAGAGCCGGCAGATGATTCACCGGGCCCGGGCGCTGAATCCCCAGGCGTTGGTGGTGGCCATGGGCTGCTATGTGCAGACCGGACAGGAGGATGCCCTGCGGGATGAGGGGATCGATCTGGCAGTGGGCAATAACCGGAAGAGAGACATCGCCCGGATCTTGGAGGAATATCTGCAGGAAAAAGAAGAGGACCGGGCGGACAAGACTCTGGGGGGCCGTACGGTCATTGATATCGCCCATACCCGTGAATATGAGGAGATGCAGCTTAGGGAGACGGCGGAGCATACCAGAGCTTATGTCAAGATTCAGGACGGCTGCAATCAGTTTTGCAGCTACTGTATTATCCCCTATGCCAGAGGGCGGGTGCGCAGCCGCCGCAGGGAGGATATATTGCGGGAGGTGCGGGGGCTGGTGGCGGCAGGCTACCGTGAGGTGGTACTCACCGGAATACATATCAGTTCTTACGGTGTGGACTGGCAGGAGACACCCAACATCCCAGAGAGCGGGGGACGGAGGCGGTCCGACCTGGCGGAGCTGGTGGAGGAGTTGCAGGGGCTGGAAGGTCTGGAACGGATAAGACTTGGTTCCCTGGAACCCAGGATCGTGACAGAGGATTTCGTGTCCCGCCTGGCGGCCTGCGACAAGTTGTGCCCCCACTTTCATCTGTCCCTGCAAAGCGGCTGCGATGCCACTTTAAAGAGGATGAATAGGCGGTATACCACCGGGGAATACTTATACAGTGTGAACCTGTTGCGGCGTGCCTTTGACCGGCCTGCCATTACCACCGACGTGATCGTGGGTTTTCCCGGCGAGACGGAGGAGGATTTTGAGGTATGTCGGCGTTTCCTGGAGCAGGTGGAGTTTTATGAGATGCATATATTTAAGTACTCCCGCCGCAGGGGTACAGTGGCGGACCGGATGCCGGAACAGCTGACGGACGCGGTGAAGTCCCAGCGCAGCGCAGTGCTGCAGCAGCTGGAGAGAACACAGTCCAGGGCTTTTCGCAGTAAATACATAGGACAGGATGTTGAGGTGTTGTTTGAGGAGGCCAGAGAGACGGAGGCTGGGATTTGTCAGGTGGGTTACACCAGAGAGTATATCCGCGTGGCGCTGCCGGGGGAGACGCCGCTGCAGGGCAGCCTGCGGCGGGTGCGGATCACGGGTTTTCTGGATGATCAGGTGCTGCTGGCGGACGGATCACAGCTTTGACTTGAAATTTTCTGACAAATAGAGTATGATAAAAAAACAGCAGGATACATTCGTGGAGGACATATGCAGGATTTAGGGAATACACAATACTTCAAAGTGCAGACAGAACCAGAGACCGGTGTAAAAGTGATCCTTTCCACCGTATATGAAGCTCTGACGGAAAAAGGTTATGATCCGGTGAATCAGATCGTGGGTTATATCATGAGCGGCGATCCCACATATATCACCAGCCATAAGAGCGCGCGCAGCCTGATCATGAAGGTGGAGCGCGATGAGATCGTGGAAGAACTGTTGACCGAGTACATCCGTCATAACCAATGGCATGCGTAGGAGACAGCGTGCAGCAGACAGACCGGCGTGAAACTGCGGGTACAGCCGACGGCAGGAACGGGGATATTATGCGTATTATGGGGCTTGATTTCGGGTCAAAGACAGTGGGGGTAGCTGTCAGCGATCCATTGGGTATCACGGCGCAGGGACTTGAGATCATCCGGCGCAAAGAGGAGAATAAGCTGCGTCAGACATATGCCAGGATCGAGGAACTGATCGTGGAATATCATGTGGAGCAGATCGTGCTGGGACTGCCCAAAAACATGAATGCCACAGAGGGAGAGCGGGCGGAGCTGACCAGACAGTTTAAGGCGGGACTGGAGCGCAGGACAGGCCTGCCTGTGACGATGTGGGACGAAAGACTGACTACGGTGGCGGCGGACAAGGCGATGATGGAGGCCGGTATCCGCAGAGAGCATCGCAAGGACTATGTGGACATGATCGCCGCAAGCCTGATACTGCAGGGATATCTGGACCGGATGCGTATGTCGGTGGGACAGGCGGGACAGGCGAATACGGAACTCTAAAACAGTAACCGCCTGGACAGTGCCCAGAGAATGTCAGGACGCCGTAGCGGCCTGACATCCTCTGCCGGGAAAGGTACTGGTAAGGCGGATACGGAACTATAATTTGGAGGAAAAGAATTGGGCAAGTTGGAGAAGATTACCTTTAATCCCGACGGAGAAGCGCCGGTGGATTTTTTTGTGCTGGAACAGACCCGGATCGGCGGCCATAACTATATCCTGGTGACGGATTTTGAGGAGGGCGACGGCGAGGCCCTGATCCTCAAGGATATGTCACAGGACGGGGAAGAGGAGAGCGTGTTTGTCATCGTATCGGACGATGAGGAGCTGCGGGCGGTTGCGGATGTATTCGCGAACATGCTGGAAGACGTAGAATTTGTGTAGGGGTTTATACTCACTAACGATTAGATTTTCCTTTTCGCACAGTGCATGCTGCCTGATTATGCGACATGTGCTGGGCGGAAATTGGAAGATCTTAACGTTAGGCAGTATAAGACCCGCTCCGGTCAGGCCGGAGCTTTTCGTGATGGCATTTTGATTTTGCCATATTTGGATTTGGAGGAATATCATTGAACAGGAAAAAAGAGAATAAGTGTGAAAGTGCATCCAGACTGAAGATTATCCCTTTGGGAGGTCTGGAGCAGATTGGATTGAATATCACTGCCTTTGAGTATGAGGACAGTATTATTGTGGTGGACTGCGGACTGGCGTTTCCGGCGGACGATATGCTGGGGATTGACCTGGTGATCCCGGACATCACTTACCTGAAGGACAATGCGGATAAAGTCAAGGGCTTTGTGATCACCCACGGACATGAGGATCATATCGGCGCCCTGCCCTATGTGCTCAAGGAGATCAATGTGCCCATATATGCCACCAGGCTTACCATGGGCATTATCGAGAACAAGCTGAAAGAGCATAACCTGATGAAAGGCACCAAGCGCAAGGTCGTGAAGTTTGGCCAGTCCATCAATTTGGGCCAGTTCAGGGTGGAATACATCAAGACCAACCACAGTATCGTGGACGCGGCGGCTCTGGCCATCTATTCCCCGGCGGGAACGGTGGTGCATACCGGGGACTTTAAAGTGGATTACACCCCTGTGTTCGGCGACGCCATCGATCTGCCCCGTTTCGCGGAGATAGGCAAAAAGGGCGTGCTGGCGCTGATGTGCGATTCCACCAATGCGGAGCGTCCCGGCTTTACCCCCTCCGAACGAACGGTGGGCAGGACTTTTGACACGTTGTTTGAGGAGCATAAGCATACCCGTATTTTTGTGGCGACTTTTGCCTCCAATGTGGACCGTGTACAGCAGATCATCAACTCGGCGTATAAGTTTGGCCGCAAGGTAGTGGTGGAAGGCCGCAGCATGGTGAACGTCATCGAGACCGCCATCAATCTGGGCTGCATCAATATTCCGGAGAATACTCTGATCGAGATCGATCAGCTCAAAAATTACCCTGACGAGCAGCAGGTGATCATCACTACCGGCAGCCAGGGGGAGAGCATGGCCGCGCTGAGCCGCATGGCCAGCAATATGCATAAAAAGATCACCATAGGACACGGGGACACGGTCATCTTTTCGTCCAGCCCCATACCGGGCAACGAGAAGGCCGTGACCAGGATCATCAATGAGCTGCTGCGCAAGGGCGCGGATGTGATCTTTCAGGATACCCATGTGTCGGGACATGCCTGTCAGGAGGAGATCAAGCTGATCTATACGCTGGTACACCCCAAGTACGCGATACCGGTACACGGTGAGTACAAGCATCTGAAGGCACAGGCCAGGATCGCGGAGAATCTGGGCATTGACAAGGACCATATCTTTATCCTGTCCTCCGGCGATGTGCTGGAACTGGATGATAACAGGGCCAGCGTCACCGGACATGTTCCTGTGGGCAGTATTCTTGTGGATGGCCTGGGTGTGGGCGATGTGGGAAATGTGGTGCTTCGCGACAGACAGCATCTGGCGGAGGACGGTATACTGATCGTGGTCATGAGCCTGGACAAGTATAGCGGCCAGCTGATGGCAGGCCCGGACATCGTATCCAGAGGATTTGTCTATGTGAGAGAGTCGGACGAGCTGATGGAGGAGGCGCACCAGGTGGTGGACAGCGCCATCTGCGGATGCCTGGACCGGGGGATCACCGACTGGGGCAAGCTCAAGAGCACCACAAAGGATGTGCTGGGAGAATATGTCTGGAGAAAAACCAAGAGACGCCCCATGATCCTGCCGATCATTATGGAAGTATGAGGAAAATATCCCGCATTTACCCCCTCTGAATGAGAGGGCGCGCCGGAGCGCGCGGAAATATGGATATGAGGGTAGTGTGAAAAATCAAAGGTTTTTCACTTCCTATTTGAGCAGTATCGCAGACAGGGTCTGCGATATGCAGGGGGATTAATATGAGACTGGAAGATAATCTGAATCAGGCCGTGGACACATTGAGCGCCACGATCAAAGGGACAGAAACGTACAACAGGTATCTGGCGGCTCTGGCGGCGGTAAAGCTGCAGCCCGGCCTGAAAGAGCAGATCGACGGATTCCGCAGGGAAAATTATCTGATGCAGAGTACCGGGGACATGGCCTTTGAACGGATCGAACAGTTTGAGAAGGAATACTCGGATTTCCGTGAAAACCCGTTGGTATCGGAATTTCTGGCGGCGGAGCTGGCGCTGTGCCGTATGATACAGCAGATCAATTTTAATATTACAGAAGCGCTGAATTTTGAATAAACCATAGAGGTGATACAGACATGAGTGTAAAAAGTCTGATAGCCGCTGTATGCGGCACGATATTGAAGGTAGCGGCGGCAGTCCTGATCATCATGCTGATCTATCGCGGAGCGCTCAAAGCCTACGACTACGGATACAGAGTCTTTGAGGAGCCACCCATATCGGCGGGGGAGGGCCGGGTGGTCAGTGTGACCATCACGGAGGACATGTCGCCGGGAGAGATGGGACAGCTCTTCCTGAGTAAGGGGCTTATCCGGGACGACAAACTGTTTGTGGTGCAGTATTATCTTTCGGAATTTCGGAAAGAATTGAAAACCGGTGATTTTGAGCTGAGCACCGCCATGACGGTGGAGGAGATGATGGAGGCGATGACCAAGGAACCGGCGGTGGCGGAGCCGGAACCTGTGGGTCCGGATTCCCTGCCCTCGGACGTTACCGACCCCGACGGCGAATCCGGGGATACAGCGGTTCCGGAAGGGGAATGATAAGTATATGATAGTGGATGAGAGAATGGTTGCCTTTATTAATTCGTTTGATAAAGGCAACACGCCTTTTTTGGACAGATTGGAGCGGGACGCACTGGAGGCGGAGGTGCCTGTTATCCGCAGGGAGACCCAGAGCCTGCTCAGATTCCTGCTGGCGCTTTACCGCCCCATGCGGATACTGGAAGTGGGGACAGCTGTGGGTTTTTCGGCCCTGCTCATGAGCGAGTACGGGCCGGAGGGCTGTCATGTCACCACCATTGAAAAATATGAGAAAAGGATTCCCCAGGCCAGAGAGAACTTTGCCAGAGCGGGGCGGGAAGAAAATATCACGCTGCTGGAGGGGGACGCGGCGGATATATTAAAGGAGCTTGACGGAGAATACCATTTGATCTTTATGGATGCGGCCAAGGGACAGTACGTCCGTTTCCTGCCGGATATTGTGCGTCTGTTATCCGGGGGCGGCCTGCTGGTGTCGGACAATGTACTGCAGGATGGGGACGTGGTGGAGTCCCGGTTCGCGGTGACCCGCCGGAACCGGACCATACATGCCAGAATGCGGGAATATCTCTATGAACTGACGCATCATCCCCTGCTGGAGACCTGTGTACTGCCGCTGGGAGACGGAGTGACGCTGAGTGTAAAACGGCAGGCTGAGCATGTATGTGGAGCAAAAGGAGCGCAAGAATAGGGCGGAATGATGCGGAGCATGAGACGGCAGGCGCTGTATGGAGAGAGAATATATGGAACGTAAAAAGCCGGAGCTGCTGGTTCCCGCCTCCAGTTTGGAGGTGCTGCGGACGGCGGTGATGTTTGGAGCGGACGCGGTATACATCGGGGGAGAGGCCTATGGCCTGCGGGCCAAGGCCAAAAATTTCTCCGCGGAAGAGATGGCTGAGGGCATTGCCTTTGCCCATGAGCACGGGGTGAAGGTCTATGTGACAGCCAACATTCTGGCTCACAACAGTGATCTGGAAGGGGCGAGACAGTATTTTGAGGAATTGCGGGATATGGAGCCCCAGAGGGCGGACGCCCTGATCATCGCCGATCCGGGGCTGTTTTTGATTGCCCGGGAGGTCTGGCCGGAGGCGGAAATACATATTTCCACCCAGGCCAACAACACCAATTATCAGACCTATCTGTTCTGGTGGCAGTTGGGGGCGAAGAGGGTGGTGAGCGCAAGGGAGCTGTCCCTGAAGGAGATAGGAGAGATACGGCGTCATATCCCCCCGCAGATGGAGATAGAGAGCTTTATTCACGGGGCAATGTGCATCTCCTACTCCGGCCGCTGTCTGCTCAGCAATTATTTTACAGGGCGGGATGCCAACAAGGGTGCCTGTACCCATCCCTGCCGCTGGAAATACGCGGTGGCAGAGGAAACCCGGCCCGGAGAATATCTGCCAGTGTACGAGAATGAGCGGGGGACGTTTATCTTTAACTCCCGGGATTTATGCATGATAGAATATATCCCTGAGCTGACGGTGGCAGGGATCGACAGTTTTAAGATCGAGGGTCGTATGAAGACGGCTCTGTACGTGGCGGCGGTGGCCAGAACTTACCGCAGGGCCATAGACGACTTTTTTGAATGCGAAGAAAAGTACAGGCAGAATATGGACTGGTATCGGGCGGAGATCGCCAAATGCACATACCGACAGTTTTCCACCGGTTTTTATTTCGGCAAGCCGGATGAAAATAACCAGATCTATGACAACAGCACCTATGTGAACGAATATATATATCTGGGGTGGATCCAGGAGATCATGCCCGCAAGAGGACTGGCCCGCATAGAGCAGCGCAACAAATTCCGGGTGGGCGATGTGATCGAGGTCATGAAACCGGGCGGCGACAATGTGGAAGTCACGGTGGAGGCCATGTACAACGGGGAGCTGCAGCCTGTGGACAGCTGTCCCCACGCCAGAGAGCGGATCTGGCTAAAGCTGTCCCGGACCCCGGAGCCTTTCGACCTGCTGCGGGTGCGAAACGCAGGCGGGGAATCTGTAAATTAGGTATTGCTTTTTTATGGGAAAAACGGTATCTTAGGTTAAGAATGGCGCGGTAGTATTCCCATATATAAATATACATAGACAAGACACGTGGAGAAAAAGGAGTATGGCTGTATGAGCGAAATGATAAATGTGGAGGAGCTGTTCGGCAGCAGGGTGTTCACTGTGGGCAAGATGAAGGAAAGGTTACCCAAACAGGTATTTGCCGAGGTGAGACGGGTGACGGAGCAGGGCGGGGAACTGCCCCTGGCAACAGCGGACGTGGTGGCCAAAGCCATGAAAGACTGGGCCGTGGAGAACGGCGCTACCCATTACACCCACTGGTTTCAGCCCCTTACCGGCATCACGGCGGAAAAACACGACGCGTTTGTGTCCCATCCGGACAGCGAGGGACGGATGCTGCTGGAGTTTTCCGGCAAGGAACTGATCAAGGGCGAGCCGGACGCCTCCTCCTTTCCCTCCGGGGGCCTGCGGGCGACTTTTGAGGCCAGAGGCTACACGGCATGGGATATGACCTCCCCGGCGTTTCTAAAGGAGGATGCCACTGGCGTGATCCTGTGCATCCCCACGGCGTTTTGTTCTTACACCGGGGAGGCTCTGGATAAAAAGACGCCTCTGCTGCGCTCCATGGAGGCCATCAGCCAGCAGGCCCTGCGCATCGTGCGGCTCTTTGGCAACACCGAGGCCACCAAGGTGGTGCCCAGCGTGGGCGCGGAGCAGGAGTACTTTCTGGTGGATCGGGAGAAATACCTGAAACGGGAGGATCTGATCTTTGCGGGCCGCACCCTGTTCGGCGCCCCCGCGCCCAAAGGACAGGAGCTGGAGGACCATTATTTCGGAACTATCCGGGAGCGTATCGGCGCGTATATGAAAGACTTGAATATCGAGCTGTGGAAACTGGGAGTCACCGCCAAGACCCAGCACAACGAGGCAGCGCCTGCCCAGCATGAACTGGCTCCCATATATGAGACAGCCAATATCGCGGTGGATCACAACCAATTGGTCATGGAGACCATGAAAAAAGTGGCGGGCCGTCATGGGCTGACCTGCCTGCTGCACGAAAAACCCTTTGCGGGAGTAAACGGTTCCGGCAAGCATGACAACTGGTCCCTGTGTACGGACAACGGAGTGAATCTGCTGGATCCCGGTGATACGCCCAACGCCAACATCCAGTTTCTGCTGGTGCTGGCCTGCATCATGAAAGCGGTGGATACCCATGCGGATCTGCTGCGCCAGAGCGCTTCCGACGTGGGCAACGACCACAGGCTGGGGGCCAACGAGGCTCCTCCGGCCATCATCTCCATGTTCCTGGGAGAGCAGCTGGACGATGTGGTAAAACAGTTGGTGGAGACCGGCGAGGCGGCCCATCTGATCGAGGGTGGCAAGCTGGAGACCGGCGTATCCACCCTGCCGGATTTTGAGAAGGACGCCACGGACCGCAACCGGACTTCGCCTTTTGCCTTTACCGGCAACAAGTTTGAGTTCCGCACCGTGGGTTCCGCGGACTCCATTGCCAGCCCCAATACGACGCTGAACGCCATCGTGGCGGAGGCATTCTGCGAGGCGGCGGATACTCTGGAAGGGGAGATAGCCGCAGGCAAAGCATTCGAACTGGCGGTGCACGATCTGATCAAGGAGTACATGAGCCGACACCAGAGGATCATCTTTAACGGCGACGGCTATTCCGAAGAGTGGGTAAAGGAGGCGGAGCGCCGAGGCTTGCCCAATATCCGATCCATGGTGGAGGCGGCAGGCACATTGACCACGGATAAGGCAATCCGACTGTTTGAAAAATTTGGGATCTTCACCAGAGTGGAGCTGCAGTCCAGAGAGGAGATCCTGTACGAGACCTACGCCAAGACCATCAATATCGAGGCGCTGACCATGATCGATATGGCCAGCAAAAAATACATCCCGGCGGTGGTGGGATACACCAAGACCCTGGCGGACGCGGTGCTGGCGGTGAGGGAGGCTGGGGCGGACAGCAGTGTGCACACAGAACTTTTAAACCAGGTGAGCACGCAGCTTACGGCTGCCAGAGAGGCGCTGAAAGAGTTGGAGAAGGTTACCGCCCAGGCCAGCGCCATGCCGGACGCCAAAGCCCAGGCTTTTTTCTGCATGGATACGGTAAAGAGGGCTATGGATGCGCTACGGGTTCCGGTGGACGCTCTGGAGATGCTGGTGGACAAAAAAGTATGGCCCGTACCCTCCTACGGAGAGCTGCTTTTTGAGGTGTAAAGCATAAAAAGACTAAAAAAATGTATAAGATAATAGTGCAAATCTGCCGATAGTATGATAAAATACAGAAAATGGAAGCAATAAACAGGAACCGGAAACAGCAAGGATGCGCATGAAAGAATACCTGAAAGTACCGCAGGACGCGGTGCAGGGTATACACGGAGGTAAAAATTATGAGTATCAACATTAACGCAAAGAACGACTATTCATTCATGTTCTCCAGCCTGGGGAGCAGCGCGGGAAGCAGTAATTTCCTCATGGACTATGCGTCCATTAAGAACGGCAGCTACGGTAAGCTGATGAAGGCTTATTACAGATCGGAGCAGACTTCGGGCAGTGCAGGCGGCAGTAAGACTGGCTCAAACAATATAATCGACAAGCTTTTGGAGGAGAAGAGGAATCCGAAAGTTTCCAAGGAAGTGCAGGAGGCCAACGCCAAACTGACATCAGGGCTTTCCAGCATGAAGACATCTGTTTCTGCGCTGCAGAACGATAAGATCTATACCGATACGTCAGACGGCAAGAGCGCGGTAGACAAAGTGACTACGGCGGTGAAAGCTTATGTGTCGGATTACAATGACGTTGTAAACGCGGCAAAAGGTTCCACACTGACCCACAAGACGGCATACGTGGCCAATGTGATGAGCAGTACAGCCGCCAATGCAGATAAGCTTGCGGAGATTGGCATCAAGGTCAACTCAAACGGAACGCTTACTTTCGATGAGTCCATGCTGAAAACGGCAGACGGCGTCACCAAGGCACAGGAGCTGTTTTCTTCCAAGAATATCATGAGCTATGGCTCTGTGGTTGCGTCCCGCCTTCAGTTTGCAGGCACTGCGGCCACTACAAATACCGCCACTGACAATAAGGAAACCGAAAGCACGGCTATTTCCGGTGCGGCGGGGCTCAAGGCAGACAGCAAGGCGCTTGCGTCCAGTTCCTTGTTTGAAAAGATAGAGGATAAGGACGGCAAGGAAAAATATGATATCGAAAAGATTCTGTCTACGGCAAAGAGCTTTGTGAACAACTATAACCGCATGTTTGATGCGGCCGGTTCCAGCTCCAATTCCGGCGTAGTGGCGAATCTGTCCTATATCAGAGAGAAAACGGCCCGCAATGAGGACGCGCTCAAAGAGTTTGGCATCAGCGTGGATCGGAAGGGCAAAATGAGTATCAACGAGGATACGTTTAAGAAATCCGATATGTCCCAGGTACAGAAATTCTTCAAGGACTATGGTTCTTCCATCGCCACCAATGCGTCTTTGGTAGATTATTATATGACTACCCAGGCCAACGCCGCCAATGGTTATACATCTGACGGAACCTACAATGTGCAGGGAAGCGCCCGCTACGCTGACTTTGTATAGTGTACAGCCGTAAGGGACAGAGTATAGAGTGGATCGTGAAACAGCTGCCGGGTCTGCCTGAGCAGCTGTTTTTTGCCCCTATACCAAAAAATTAATTTTTTTGCATTTTCCTATTGCAAAATGGAAATACTTCGTGTATAATTCATCAAGTAGTCAAGAAATAGCGCTATCGCCAAACGGTAAGGCAACGGACTCTGACTCCGTCATTTCAAGGTTCGAATCCTTGTAGCGCTGCTATACGGAACACCCGGCGGTCTGAGCTGCCGGGTGATTTTTTATGTTATAGGAAATTCCTCCTAGCTGGTGGAAGACTAAACAAAATAGCC
>CAZGVI010000024.1:0-58974 GCA_964529395.1 uncultured Acetatifactor sp. | reverse complement strand
CACCCCTCAAGATTGAGGGGCAGGGGAGTTGAATAGGCGAAGCCTATTTTTTATGCGCAAGGCACTCTGTGAGCGAATATTTGACAAGCCCGTCAGGGTGTGCAATAATCAGTATGTGTATCCTGCATTTTCTGTTGCCTGATTTCACAATAGAGTCTGCGATGCGCAGGGAGGAATATTATGTATATTTTTGACAGCCGGATACGGTACAGTGAGTGTGACAGCCAGGCCAGACTGACCCTGGCGGCTCTGATGAATTATTTTCAGGATGGCTCCACGTTTCAATCGGAAATCCTGGGTGTGGGCGGCGACTATCTGAAAGAGAATAATCTGGTGTGGGTGCTCTCGTCCTGGCAGATCGTGGTGGATCGCTATCCGCGGCTGTGCGAAGAGGTGGAGATCGGCACCTATCCCTATGCGTTTAAGGGGTGTTTCGGCTACCGTAATTTTTTTATGAAGACTAAAGAGGGGGAGATGCTTGCCCGGGCCAACTCGTTGTGGACATTGCTGCATCTGAAAGAGCAGACGATGGCGCATCCCACGGAAAAGATGAAACAGGTGTATGAGCTGAGCGAGCGGCTGGCCATGGAATATGCGGACAGAAAGATCGCCGTGCCGGAAGGGGGCGCGCGGGAGGAAACGATCCTGGTGAAAAAACATCATCTGGATACCAACAACCATGTGAACAATGTGCAGTTCGTGGACATGGCCATGGACAGCCTGCCCGGAGACTTCGGCATTCGTCAGATGCGGGCGGAGTACAAGATGCAGGCACATTTGGGGGATGAGCTGACCCCCTATGTGGTGAGGGAGGCGGGCCGCTGTATCGTTTCTCTGCAGGATCCAGGGGGAAGGCCTTACGCGGTGGTGGAATTTACCCGATAAAACCGGAGACGGATAAGGTTCGGCCCGGGGCAGAGATGGGAATCTGCGGAATTGAGGAAGAGATGAAACTAGGAGAAAAACAGACATTATATATTGTGAAAAAAGTGGATTTCGGCGTGTATCTGGCAGAGAACCATAACGACACCCAGGAGCGTGTGCTGTTGCCGTTAAAACAGGTGCCTCCCGGAGCGCAGGTGGGAGAGCGTTTGGAAGTTTTTTTGTACAAGGATTCCAGGGACAGGCTCATCGCCACCACAAATACGCCGAAACTGATGATGGGAGAAGTGGCGCTGCTGACAGTGGCGCAGACCGGAAAGGTGGGGGCTTTTCTGGACTGGGGTCTGGAGAAGGATCTGCTGCTGCCTTTTCGCCAGCAGGTAAAGCGTGTGAAAGAGGGGGAACAGGTATTGGTATCTCTCTATATAGACAAGAGCCAGCGTCTGTGCGCTACCATGAACGTGTATCACAATCTGCGCTCGGACAGCCCTTATCATGCGGACGACCAGGTGGTGGGAAGAGCATACGCCTCCAGCGATGAATACGGTGTCTTTGTGGCAGTGGACAATCTGTATTCCGCGCTGCTGCCAAAAAAGGAACTTTACGGTAAGGTGGAGCTGGGGGAAGAGCTGCGGGCCAGAGTGACGAAGGTGCAGCCCGACGGCAGGCTGGTGCTGAGCATCCGGGAGAAAGCATATCTGCAGATTCATCAGGACGCGGACAGACTGCTGGAGATCATAGACAGCTACGACGGAGTGCTGCCCTTCAACGATAAAGTGTCTCCGGCCATCATCCTGCGGGAGACAGGCATGAGCAAAAACGAGTTTAAACGCGCGGTGGGCAATCTGCTCAAAGCGGGCAAGATACAGATCACGGAGAAGGTAATACGAAGAGTATGAAAACGAAAAAAGCGAATTGGATGTTTTTGGTCATTGTTTTGTTCCACACAGGCTTAAGCCTCCTGGTATCATTTGTCCCGGCGGTATACGAGGTCATGCAGAATATGGCGGTGAATATCATCGTGTCCGAGATCACGATCTGGCTGCCGGCAGTGCTGTTTTTGGCGGTGGGTGAGCCGCGTTCGGTCGCCTTTTGTGGAATGAAAAAAGTGCATATATCCACGGCGCTGATGACGGTGCTGTTCACGCTGCTGCTGGAGCCGCTGATCACGGTGGTGAATGCGCTCTCCATGCTGGTGACGGACAATACGGTCGCGGGGATCAGCGGACAGATCATTCAGCTGCCTCTGTGGGGAATGCTGCTCGGCATAGCGGTCTATGGCCCTCTGGCGGAGGAAATGGTCTTTCGGGGCGTGATCTACCGCAGCTACCGGCTACAGGGAAACCGCCTGAAAGCGCTGCTGCTGAGCAGTCTGCTCTTTGGCGTCATGCATATGAATCTGAACCAGGCCTGCTACGCGTTTGTGATAGGGATCGCGCTGGCCCTGCTGGTGGAAGCCACCGGCAGTATACTCCCGGCGTTTATCGCCCATTTCTGTGTCAACGGCCTGTCCGTGACACTGATGTTCCTGATGGACAGCATGGACGCCGGAGCCATGGAGCAGGTGCTGGAGGCTGCGGAAAGCAGTTTGGGTGGCGAGGAGCTGCTGCTGGTCATCAGCGTGTATACGTTCATCGCTACCTGCAGTACGCCGTTGGCGGGCTGCGTGCTGGCCTGGATCGCCGGGCGCGAGGGGCGCAGGGATAGGATGCGTGAACTGTGGCATAGCCGTAAGATAAAAGGAGACAGGCTCATGAGCGTTCCGCTGGCGCTGGGGATACTGATCTGTGTGGCGGTGATCGTATTGCAGCTCATTTTATAAATTACCCCTTGGCAAAACATACCGGATGTGCTAAGATAAAAATGTAATAACCATTGTGATATAAGGAGAGTGATAATCATGGATATTGCGGGACTGTCAATGGATATGGCGATGATGGACGTGAAATCTCAGGTGGGGATCAAGATGCTGAGTAAAGCGATCGATCTGGGTAAGGATATGGGAGCCGAGATGGTGCAGATGATAGACGCCTCTGCCATGGAGCGCAGTGTGAATCCGGCTGTGGGCGGCAATGTGGATATTCGGCTGTAACGAATTGGTTATTTTTTCCGACTATAGAGGTGGTGGGGCATGAGAAAAAGGGCCTGCCACCTTTTTTGTGACTAATTCTCCATTAAATTTTCACAAAAAGCTATTGCTTTTTCTGTGATTTTTTTGTACATTTGTATTAAAAGAAATTTCGGCATTTTTACCAATGCCCATTTGTAAATGATGGGAAAACACTCACACAGGAAAAGGAGTATAAAATATGATATCAAATCAGATCTTGCAGAGTACCATAGACGGGCTGAAAGGAATTGCAAGGGTCGATATCTGCGTGATGGACGCGGACGGCAAGCCGGTGGCCTATACAGCCGACATGTCAGACTGCGGCAGGGCGGCGGCGGAGTTCGCCAAATCTCCGGCGGATTCCCAGGAGATTCAGGGATATCAGTTTTTTAAAGTGTACGACGAACAGCAGCTTGAGTATGTGCTGGTCATCGCGGGCGGCGGGGAGGACGTGTACACCATCGGAAAGATGAGCGCGTTCCAGATCCAGAACTTGATGGTGGCTTATAAAGAGCGTTTTGACAAGGATAATTTTATCAAGAATCTGCTGCTGGACAATCTGCTGTTGGTAGATATCTACAGCCGCGCCAAAAAGCTGCATATTCAGATGGATGTGAGCCGCACGGTGATGATTGTAGAGTCTGAGAACGGTAAGGACAACAATGCGCTGGAGCTGGCCAGGGCGTATTTTGGTTCAGGCAGTAAGGATTTTATCACGGCGGTGGATGAGAACAATGTCATCGTGGTCAAGGATCTGTCGGAATCCGACAACGCCAAAGAGATCGATAAGGCGGCCAGAGGACTGTGCGCCGCCCTGCAGAAAGAAGGCCTGAAAGGGGTACATATCGCCTACGGCACGGTGGTCAAGGAGATCAAAGAGGTCAGCCGCTCCTACAAGGAGGCCAAGATGGCCCTGGACGTGGGCAGGATCTTTTTTGGCGACAGAGACGTCATCGCTTACAGCGCGCTGGGGATCGGGAGGCTGATCTACCAGCTGCCGATCCCGCTGTGCAAGATGTTTATCAAAGAGATCTTCGGCGGGAAGAGTCCGGATGAGTTTGACGAGGAGACTTTGACCACGATACATAAGTTCTTTGAGAACAGCCTGAATGTGTCCGAGACTTCCAGGCAGTTGTTTATCCACCGCAATACGTTGGTGTACCGTCTGGATAAGCTGCAAAAGAGCACCGGTCTGGACCTGCGGGTGTTCGAGGATGCCATTACCTTCAAGATCGCGCTGATGGTGGTAAAGTACATGAAGTATATGGAAAACTTTGAATTTTAATTTGACAGCATATCCCCGCACAGTGCGCTGATCCATAACGGGACGTTAGTGCGGCCCGGTATGGATCACGGAAATGTGTACTGGGAGGGGATATGCGGAACTGAAATAATGAAATGAGGAACGCATGAGAAAAAAAGATCTGAAAAGAAAACAGCAGGCAAAATTCATCGAGGAGAACGGTGTGATATGCCTGGATAATGTGAGCAAATCCTATTCCACCGGTTCGCCGGCGCTGAACGGGATATCTCTGAAGATACATAAGGGAGAATTTGTATTTATCGTGGGAGACAGCGGCTCCGGTAAATCCACGCTGATCAAGCTGCTCCTGCGGGAGCTGGTCTCCAGTTCGGGCCAGGTCTATGTGATGGGCAGGGATATGGCGAAACTGAAAAACCGGGAGATCCCCAGGCTGCGCCGCAATCTGGGCGTGGTGTTTCAGGACTTTCGCCTGCTGAACGACAGAAACGTATATGAGAATGTGGCGTTTGCCCAGCGCATCGTAGAGGTGCCGGGGCGGGAGATCAGGCGCAATGTTCCCGCCATTCTGGCCACCGTGGGTCTGGCCGGTAAATACAAGGCCAAGACCAAACAGCTCTCCGGAGGCGAGCAGCAGAGAGTGGCCCTCGCCAGAGCGCTGATCAACAATCCTTCCATTCTGTTGGCGGATGAGCCTACCGGCAATCTGGATCCCAAGAACTCATGGGATATCATGAAACTGCTGGAGGAGATCAACGAGGCCGGCACCACAGTGGTGGTAGTCACCCATAACCGTGAGATCGTCAACGCTATGCAGAAACGCGTGGTTACTATGAAAAAGGGCGTGATCATTAGCGACGAAGAGGAAGGGGCATATATCGACGATGAAGATTAGTACATTTTTTTACACCATACAACAGGGATTCCGCAATCTGTTCCGCAACAAGTGGTATTCTCTGGCATCCATAGCCACCATCTCGGCCTGCCTGTTTCTGTTCGGCGTTTTTTACGCCATCGTGACGAATTTTCAGAATATGGTTCGGGGACTGGAAGAGAATGTGTGTGTCACGGTATTTTTTGAGGAGGGTATCACCGACGCCCGGATAGAGGAGATCGGCCGTATGATCAGCAGTCGCGCCGAGGTGTCGGAGGTGGTCTATATATCCGCGGAGGAGGCATGGGAAGGTTACCAGAAAATTTATTTTGGGGACAGAGTGGATGAATTTATTGCCGGATATCCCACCAATCCGCTGTATAAGGATATGAATTATGAGGTATACTTAAGCGACGTTTCCATGCAGGACGCCCTGGTGACCTATCTGTACTCCATCGAGGGGGTACGGCTGGTGCGGTATTCCGCGCTGACAGCCAATACGCTGGGGGGCGTGAACCTGTTGATCGGCTATGTGTCGCTGGGGATCATCGTGGTACTGCTGGCGGTGTCCGTATTTCTGATCAGCAATACCGTGACCATCGGTATTTCGGTGCGTAAGGAAGAGATTAACATTATGAAATATATCGGCGCCACGGACTTTTTTGTGCGGGCCCCTTTTGTGCTGGAGGGTATACTGATCGGCCTGATCGGCGCGGCCATACCGCTGTGGGGGATCCACTATGCCTATGACAATGTGCTTGCTTACACCACGGAGAAATTCTCCATGCTCACGCATCTGCTGCAGTTTCTGCCCTCGGAGACCGTTTTTGGTTTCCTGACACCGGTATGCCTGGGCGTGGGCGTGGGTATCGGCTTTATAGGCAGTTTTTCCACTGTCCGTAAGCATTTGCATGTGTGATGCGGGAGAGATGATATACATGTAATGGGAGCGATATCACGGGCAGAGCCTGTGGTATGCGGGTAGAGGTAATCATGAGAAAATGGAAGATCACAGGATGTGTGGTATTGGTGGCGGTGCTGCTGTGCGGAGCGGGGGAACCCCGGGTCTGTGCCACCAATCTGTCCAGCATCACATCGGACTCCATCAGAGAGATGGAGAGTCAGATCGATAACGCGCAGAACGAGAGGGATCAGTTGAAAAACGGTCTCTCCGATATCAAAAAGCTGGTCCAGCAGTTGGAACAGGAGAAGAAGGATCTGAAAAATTATGTGGCGAAACTGGACGAGAGTATGGCGATGATCGAGCAGAAGATCGCGGACCTGAAGATACAGATCGCCAATAAGGAGGCGGATATCGAAGAGGCGCAGAGGCAGCTTACCCATGCCCAGGAGGTGGAGGCCAATCAGTATGAAACAATGTCCAGCCGCATAAAATTCAGTTATGAGAGAGGCGAGAACTATTTTCTGGAGATGCTTTTGGGATCCACCAGTTTCGCGGATTTCCTGAACCGCAGCTATTATATGGAACAGGTGGCGGACTACGACAACCAGATGCTGGAAGATTTTATACAGACCCGTAAGTATGTGGAGTTGTGCAAGGCCCAGCTGGAGCAGGATAAGGCGTATCTGGACGAGGCCAAAGCGGGCGTGGAGAGCGAGCAGGCGGCGCTGGAAGAGCTGATGAACCAGAAGGAGCAGGAACTAAACGCTTATGACCGGAAGATCAGCACCGGAGAACAATCCATAGATGAGTACGAGGCTGATATCAAGGCCCAGGACGAACTGATCGCTGCGCTGGAAAAGGCTGTGGAGGACGAGAAGAAGAGGATCCTCGCCAGCAGCGGGAAGGTGCTGACCTACGACGGGGGCACATTCAAGTTCCCGCTGGCCTCCTACACCAGGGTTTCGGATGATTACGGTATGCGCATGCATCCCACGCTCCATGTGCAGCAGTTCCATAACGGCGTGGATCTGGCGTCTCCCACGGGAACTGCTATCTATGCCGCCTATGACGGGATCGTGGTCGCGGCGGACTACAGTTCCACCATGGGCAACTATGTGATGATAGACCATGGGGGCGGACTGTACACGATCTATATGCATGCCTCCAAGCTGTATGTGAAAAAAGATGATGTGGTGGCCAGGGGTAATACCATAGCGGCGGTGGGTTCCACCGGGCGTTCCACCGGGCCTCACCTGCATTTTAGCGTGCGGTTGAACGGGGAGTATGTGTCTCCCTGGAATTACATTTCCCCTTAGAGGATCAGGGGGCAGCGAGCGGTATATGGCAGAGGAGCCCGCGGGGCGGGCGGATAGGAGTCGGCAATGGAGATATATGAGCAGCAAAAGCAGCGGCAGGGCAGCGGAAAAGGACTTTTTATCGCGGGCATGGCGGCGGGTATCGCCGCTGCCCTGCTGGTGGTGTGCGTGGGGTATCTGGGATTCCAGATCCAACGGAGAGTGGAGAACGGCGCGCAGAACAGCCAGCAGGTCAGCGCGGACAACTCCGGGAAAGACGGCACTCTGGGCGAGGCGGTGTCGGAAAAGATCGATATTCTGGAATATATGATCGATCAGTACTATTATAAGGATGAAATAAGCCGGGAAGACTTGGAGAATGGTATCTATCAGGGGCTGATGGATGCGGTGGGCGATCCTTATACAAGCTATTTCAGTGCCGAGGACTTCAATACTTTTATGGAGCAGACCACAGGCGCCTATTATGGCATCGGGGCATACGTGGCGCAGGATATAGAGCGCAATTATCCCAAGATCAACAGCCCGATCCCCGGTTCCCCGGCGGAAGAGGCCGGACTGCGCCCCAACGATATCATCTATGAGGTGGACGGCGTATCCACTTACGGCATGGACCTGGATAAGGTGGTGAGCCTGATCAAGGGCGAAGAGGGCACCAGTGTGAATATCAACATTTACCGGGACGGCGAGTACATGGACGTGAAGGTAGAGCGCAGACAGGTGAAGATCCCCACAGTGGAGCAGGAGATGATGGAAGACGGTATGGCTTATATCCGTATCATCGAGTTTGACGATGTGACGCCGGGACAGTTTGAGGAGGCCCTGCAGACGTCGCGCAACGAGGGGATGAAGGGTCTGGTGCTGGACCTGCGGGGCAATCCGGGCGGCAGTGTCGATGCCGTGGTGGATGTGGCCAGGATGCTGTTGCCGGAGGGATTGGTGGTCTACACGGAGGATAAGTACGGCAAGCGGGAGGAGTATCAGTGCGACGGCAGCCATGAGTTTGAACTGCCGCTGGTGGTGCTGGTGGACGGAAACAGCGCCAGCGCGTCGGAACTGTTGTCAGGAGCCATACAGGATTATAAAAAGGGCACGTTGGTGGGCACCACCACTTTCGGAAAAGGCATTGTGCAGCAGCTTCTGACACTGCGGGACGGCTCTGCCATCAAGATCACGGTCAGCAGTTATTACACGCCCAAGGGCCGCAATATCCACGGCACGGGGATCGAGCCGGATGTGGAATGCCCGTTTGACGGAGAGGCTTACTACAACAGTGACTTTGACAACCAGTTGGAAAAGGCGAAACAGGTGCTGGAGGATATGATGGAGTAGGCGCAAAGCAGTTCGCAGGGGAAAGGTAAGTTATGGATATATAAGGCGACGAGGAAAAATATGTAAGCAGCGCGTTTTGACAGCAAGAGCAGGATATCTCCGAAGAGGTATCCTGCATTTATAATGTTTCCACATATCAGGAATCCCATCATATAGAACGAATTTTCGGAACAAATGTTCTAAAAATTGCCGTTTGTATCTATACAAATAAAATTCCATATGATACAATGAGTAAGACGTTCGGTGCTCCACTCATATATAAGGCATGCGCCAATGCGCACGAGGTAATTTTCATGCAAAGTAAGCAGAATTGTTTTAAGATTCATTCGGAATATCAGCCCACCGGCGATCAGCCCCAGGCCATAGAGGCGCTGGTGGAGGGCTTTAAACAGGGCAATCAGTGCGAGACTCTGCTGGGAGTCACCGGCTCCGGCAAGACGTTTACTATGGCCAATGTGATCGCAGCCCTGAATAAGCCCACCCTTATCATCGCTCATAATAAGACTCTGGCCGGGCAGCTCTATGGAGAGTTCAAGGAATTTTTCCCGGAGAATGCGGTAGAATACTTTGTGTCCTACTATGATTACTACCAGCCGGAGGCCTATGTGCCCTCCTCCGACACCTACATTGCCAAGGATTCCTCCGTCAATGACGAGATCGACAAGCTGCGGCTGTCCGCCACCGCCTCCCTGTCCGAGCGCCGGGACGTGATCGTGGTGGCCAGCGTATCCTGCATCTACGGCCTGGGCAGTCCGGACGACTACCAGGAGATGATCGTGTCCCTGCGCCCCGGTATGGTCAAGGATCGGGACCAGGTACTCCGTGAACTGATTGATATACAATACGACCGCAACGACATGGATCTGCAGAGGGGCACGTTCCGGGTGCGGGGAGACGTGGTGGAGATCTATCCGGCCCAGGGCGGAGACTATCTGATCCGGGTGGAGTTTTTCGGGGATGAGATCGACCGTATCTCGGAGGTGGAACCTCTGACGGGTAAGGTACACGCGTCGCTGAACCATATCGCCATATTTCCCGCCTCCCACTATGTGGTGGCGGCGGACAAGATCCGGCAGGCCTGCGACAATATAGAGATAGAGCTGGAGGAGCGGGTGCGCTTTTTTAAGGGGGAGGACAAGCTGATCGAGGCCCAGCGGATCGCGGAGCGCACGAACTTTGATGTGGAGATGCTGCGTGAGACAGGATTTTGCTCCGGCATAGAGAATTATTCCAGACATTTAAGCGGTATGAAACCCGGGGAACCTCCCAAATGTCTGATGGATTATTTCGGCGATGATTATCTGATCATCATAGACGAGTCCCATATGACGATACCCCAGATCGGCGCCATGTACGCCGGTGACAGATCCCGCAAGACTACTTTGGTGGACTATGGATTCCGGCTGCCCTCGGCGCTGGACAACAGGCCCCTGAACTTTTCGGAGTTTGAGGCCCATATCGACCAGATCCTCTTTGTGTCCGCTACTCCCGCCAAATACGAGGAGGAGCATGAACTGCTGCGGGCGGAGCAGATCATCCGGCCCACGGGACTGCTGGATCCCCAGGTGGACGTGCGCCCGGTGGAGGGCCAGGTGGACGATCTGGTGGGAGAAGTGAACAGGGAGGTGGAAAAGCACAACAAGGTGCTGATCACGACCCTGACCAAGCGCATGGCAGAAGATCTGACCGACTATATGAAGGAAGTGGGCATTCGGGTGAGATATCTCCACTCGGACATCGACACGCTGGAGAGGGCGGAGATCATCCGGGATATGCGTCTGGATGTATTCGACGTGCTGGTGGGTATCAATCTGCTCCGGGAAGGGCTGGACATCCCGGAGATCACGCTGGTGGCCATACTGGACGCGGACAAGGAGGGTTTCCTGCGCAGCGGCACCTCCCTGATCCAGACCATTGGCAGGGCGGCCCGTAACGCGGACGGGCGCGTGATCATGTACGCGGATGTGATCACTGATTCCATGCGCACGGCCATCGACGAGACCAACCGCCGCCGGGCGATCCAGGCGGATTATAACAGAGCCCACGGTATCACGCCCCAGACCATCAAGAAAGCGGTGCGTGATCTGATCAGCATCTCCAGGGAGATCGCCGAGGAAGAAGTGCGTTTCGAGAAGGATCCTGAGTCCATGAGCCGCAGGGAACTGGAAAAACTGATAGCGGATATACAGAAAAAGATGCAGAAGGCGGCGGCGGAGTTGAATTTTGAGGCGGCGGCCGAACTGCGGGACAAGATGCTGGAACTGAAGACAAAACTGAGTGAATTGGAGGAATGATAAACAGCATGGAAGAAGTTAAGAAGATGCTCCCCAAGAAGGAATATATCAAGATACGGGGAGCCAGTGAACACAATCTGAAAAATATTGACGTAGATATCCCCAGAAACGAGTTTGTGGTATTGACAGGTATGTCCGGTTCCGGCAAATCCTCCCTGGCGTTCGACACCATCTACGCCGAGGGGCAGCGCCGATATATGGAATCCCTGTCCTCCTACGCCAGACAGTTCCTGGGGCAGATGGAGAAACCCAATGTGGAGCGCATAGACGGTCTCTCGCCGGCCATCTCCATAGACCAGAAGTCCACCAACCGCAATCCCCGCTCCACGGTGGGAACGGTGACGGAGATCTACGACTATTTCCGTCTGCTGTACGCGCGCATCGGCACGCCCCACTGTCCCAAATGCGGCAGGGTCATATCCCGCCAGACTGTGGATCAGATGGTGGACCGGATCATGGAGCTGGGAGAGGGTACGCGCATCCAACTGTTGGCCCCGGTGGTCAGAGGCCGGAAGGGTATGCATGAGAAAGTATTTGACCGGGCCAAGAGAAGCGGCTATGTGAGAGTGCGGGTGGACGGCAACCTCTATGAACTCTCGGAGGACATCTCCCTGGAAAAAAATATCAAGCACAATATAGAGATCGTGGTGGACCGTCTGGTGGTAAAAAAGGGGATAGAGAAACGTTTGGCCGGTTCCATAGAAGACGTGCTGGAACTTGCGGAAGGGCTGCTGGAGGTGGACGTGATCGACGGAGAACCCCTGAATTTTTCCCAGAGTTTCTCCTGCCCCGACTGCGGCATCAGCATCAGCGAGGTGGAGCCCCGCAGCTTTTCCTTTAACAATCCTTTCGGCGCCTGTCCCGTGTGTTTCGGCCTAGGCTACAAGATGGAGTTTGACATGGAACTGATCATTCCCGATCCGTCGCTGTCCATCAACCAGGGAGCCATCGTGGTTCCGGGCTGGCAGTCCTGCAACTCCAAGGGCAGCTTTACCAATGCGCTCCTGCAGGCTATGAGCAAGGAGTTCCATTTTGATCTGGACACGCCTTATAAGGATTATCCCGATGATATCAAGGATATCCTGATTCATGGCACGAAAGGAAAAAAAGTGAACGTATATTATGAGGGGCAGCGGGGAAAAGGGGAATATCCCATTGCTTTCGAGGGACTGATCCTCAATCTGGAGCGCCGCTACCGGGAGTCGGGTTCCGAGTCCCTGAAGGCGGAGTATGAGACTTTTATGCGGATCACTCCCTGCAAGGAGTGTAAGGGTATGCGTCTGAAACAGGAATCCCTGGCAGTCACCGTGGGGGATAAGAATATATATGAAGTGACGGCGCTGTCCATTGTAAAGCTCTATGACTTTGTGACAAATCTGAAACTGACGCCCCAGCAGGAGATGATAGGCAAACAACTGCTGAAGGAGATACGGGCCAGGGTAAAATTCCTGCTGGATGTGGGACTGGATTATCTGTCTCTGGCAAGGGGCACCGCCAGCCTTTCCGGCGGCGAGGCCCAGCGGATCCGCCTGGCCACCCAGATCGGTTCCGGGCTGGTGGGGGTATGCTATATCCTGGACGAGCCCAGTATCGGCCTGCACCAGCGGGACAACGACAAGTTGCTGGCCACGCTGAAACAGCTGCGGGATCTGGGCAACACCCTGATCGTGGTGGAGCATGATGAGGATACCATGCTGGCGGCGGACTATATCGTGGATATCGGGCCGGGGGCGGGTTCCCACGGCGGTGAAGTGGTGGCAGCGGGAACGGCCCGGGAGATCATGCAGGTACAGGAGAGTATCACCGGCCAGTATCTCAGCGGCAAAAAGTCGATTCCCGTGCCCGCGAAACGGCGCAAACCTACCGGCTATATCAAAGTGCTGGGAGCTGCGGAGAACAATCTGAAAGATATAGACGTGACATTTCCCCTGGGGATCGTGACCTGCGTCACTGGCGTATCCGGCTCCGGCAAGAGTTCCCTGGTCAATGAGGTGCTGAATAAGCATCTGAACCGGGATCTGAACCGGGCCAGAGTGATTCCCGGCAAGCACAGGGGGATCGAGGGGATGGAGCAGCTGGACAAGGTCATTGATATCGACCAGTCCCCCATCGGGCGCACCCCGAGGTCCAATCCCGCCACCTACACGGGCGTGTTTGATATGATCCGGGATCTGTTCGCCTCTACGCCGGATGCCAAGGCCCGGGGGTATAACAAGGGACGTTTCAGTTTCAACGTAAAGGGCGGGCGCTGCGAGGCCTGCAGCGGAGACGGTATCATCAAGATCGAGATGCATTTTCTGCCGGATGTGTATGTGCCCTGCGAGGTATGCGGCGGCAAGCGCTACAACAGGGAGACGCTGGATGTGAAGTACAAGGGAAAGAGTATCTACGACGTGCTGGATATGACGGTGGAAGAGGCGCTGCCCTTCTTTGAGAACGTGCCGTCCATACGGAACAAGATACAGACCCTGTATGACGTGGGCCTTTCCTATGTAAAGCTGGGCCAGCCCTCCACCACCCTCTCCGGCGGCGAGGCCCAGCGGATCAAGCTGGCTGCGGAGCTGTCCAGGCGCAGCACCGGCAAGACGGTCTATATTCTGGACGAGCCCACCACGGGTCTGCATTTCGCGGATGTGCACAAGCTGGTGGAGATCCTGCATAAGCTGGCGGACGGCGGCAACACCGTCATAGTCATCGAACACAATCTGGACGTGATAAAGACGGCGGATTACATTATCGACATGGGGCCGGAGGGAGGCGACCGGGGCGGCACGGTCATAGCCATGGGAACGCCGGAGGAGGTGGCCCGGATTCCGGAGTCCTACACGGGCGTCTACGTCAAAAAAATGTTGGAGAGGGGTTAAGATACTCCGAAATCCGTCGATATAAAATGTGGAAAGCATGGATGCGGAAAGAGGGCGGAAGGAACCGTCCGCTTTTCGCATTTAAAATTTATGAAATTTTCATAAACCCCTTTGAAAAAAGAAAATTATCATGTATAATGTAGGTTGACGTTGCGCGCCCACAGCAAGCATGACTATTTTTCGGAAAATGTGGAGACATTATTTTTACAGTACGGCCGCATGCGCTTTAGCGTATTGACTACTCACTGTATCAGGGTTTTTGGGGCGCCGGCGCATATTCTGTATACCATGAAAGGGGTAGTAATATATGTATACTGACATTGGAATCGATTTGGGTACAGCCAGCATTTTGGTTTACATCAGAGGAAAGGGCGTAGTTCTGAAAGAGCCGTCTGTTGTAGCTTTCGATAGAGATACCAATAAGATCAAAGCCATCGGTGAGGATGCCCGGCTGATGCTGGGACGCACCCCCGGCAATATCGTGGCCGTGAGGCCGCTACGCCAGGGCGTGATCTCCGATTACACCGTCACCGAGAAGATGATGAAGTATTTTATCCAGAAGGCTCTTGGCAAGAGGACGTTCCGCAAGCCCCGCATTGCCGTGTGTGTTCCCAGCGGTGTGACGGAAGTGGAAAAGAAAGCGGTGGAGGACGCCACCTACCAGGCGGGCGCAAGGGAAGTGTTCATCATCGAGGAGCCCATTGCCGCTGCCATAGGCGCGGGCATTGATATCTCCAAGCCCTGCGGCAACATGATCGTGGATATCGGCGGCGGAACCTCCGATATAGCCGTGATCTCCCTGGGTGGTACTGTGGTCAGCGCCTCTATCAAGATCGCGGGAGATGACTTTGACGAGGCCATAGTCCGCTATATGCGTAAGAAACATAACCTGCTGATCGGTGAGCGCACCGCCGAGGATCTGAAGATCAAGATCGGCTCCGCTTACAAAAGACCGGAGGTTGACTATATGGACGTCAGGGGGCGCAACCTGGTGACGGGTCTGCCCAAGACGGTAAAAGTTTCCTCTGAGGAGACGGAAGAGGCTCTCCGGGAGACCACAGCACAGATCGTGGAGACGATTCACAGCGTGCTGGAAAAGACGCCGCCGGAGCTGGCTGCGGATATCGCCGACAGGGGCATTGTGCTGACGGGAGGCGGGAGCCTGCTGCGCGGGCTGGAGGATCTGATTTCCGCCAAGACCGGTATCAACACCATGACGGCGGAGGATCCCATGACAGCGGTTGCCATCGGCACCGGCAAATATGTGGAATTTTTGGCGGGCTATCGTGAAGATTAGATAAAAAAGGAGAAAAAAGCATGCTGAGAGGACTTTACACTGCCCATACGGGACTTCGCAACGAGCAGAACCGAATGGACATACTGACCAACAATCTTGCCAATGCGTCCACAGTGGGCTTTAAAAAGGAAGGCGCCACCAGCCAGCCCTTTCGGGAAGTTCTGGCGGTGAAAGTCAAGGATTCCTCGGCGGGACTTTGGACGGTTCAGCCCATTGGGCACAGCCGACTGGGAGTTAAGATCGGCGAGAATTATACGGATTACACCCAGGGATCTTTCCGAATAACGGACAACACGTATGATCTGGCATTGTCAGGCAGTGGTTTCTTTGCGCTGGAGTATACCAACGGCGAGGGCGAGACCTCCACAAAATATACCCGGGCGGGCAATTTCACTCTGACCCAGGAAGGCTATCTGGTGAACAATGACGGCATGTATGTACTGGATGCCCAGAACCGCCGGATTCAGCTGGACACCCTGACGGACGCCAGGATAGACGACGACGGCCGGATATTTCAGAATGAGCGGGAAGTCGCGCAGATCCAGGTGGCGGATTTTGAGGACTACGATTATCTGGAAAAATTCGGAGATACTTTCTTTCAGCCTGTGGAGGGCGCTACACTGACGGAGGGCACTGCGGAGGTAAAGTCGGGAGTGCTGGAGATGTCCAACATGTCTGTGATCTCGGAGATGGTGAATATGATCAGCGTGACCAGAGCCTACGAGGCCAACCAGAAGATCGTACAGACCTATGACGAGAGTCTTGATATCGCCGTGACGCAGCTCGGCAGAGTGCAGTAGCGGCGGACATGATATAAAATGATAAGCGCTGGGCTGCGGTCAAATGGGCACTGCGCAGGAGGAGTGAATAGTTATGGTTCGGAGCTTATGGACGGCTGCCACGGGTATGATCGCGCAGCAGACAAATATTGACACCATCGCCAACAATCTGGCAAACGTAAATACTACGGGATATAAGACCGAGGTGAATGAGTTTAAATCCCTCTTATATCAGAATCTGCAGCGCAGGACCACCAACGCGGACGGGACGGTCAAGCCCACAGGCGCTCAGGTTGGTCTGGGTGTGCGCAACGCCTCTATCACGGCGCTTTATGGCAAGCAGGGCCCGATGCTTTCCTCGGAGAAAGATACGTCCTTCGCCATAGAGGGAAAGGGATTTTTCGCGGTGAGGGGCGATGACGGCAATACATACTATACCAGGAACGGTAATTTTGACTGGTCGCTGGGAGAGAACCGCAGCAATATGCTGACCACTTCGGACGGCCTGCCGGTACTGGACACCCAGGGACGGCCAATTACACTGAACAGCAATTATGTGGTCAGCAGGATCACAGTCACGGCCGACGGACAGATATGCTATCCTGATGAGCGGAACGTGCCCCAGCCCATGGGGATACAGATCGGTCTGACACAGTTCAATAACCCGGCGGGCTTAGAGCGTTTGGACGACAGCCTGTACGCCCAGTCGGCGGCCAGCGGGCAGCCGATCAATGAGTCGCTTAGCACCAATGTGGAAAAGAGTAAAGTCCATCAGAACTATCTGGAAGGCTCCAATGTACAGGTAGTTGACGAGATGGTAAATATGATCGTGGCGCAGAGGGCTTATGAGATGAATTCCAAGGCCATCACTGCGTCGGACGAGATGCTGCAGCAGGCTAACAATCTGAGAAGATAAGACAGCGGGAGCAGGTAAGGCTCATGGCGTGATCCTCAAACGTCAGGAGCCGGAAAGGACTTAGACAATGGATATCGGCAATCTTTGGAACACCGGCAGCATAGGCGGTATGGCAGACATGGCGGCTACGGCGGCTAAAAGCACCACCGCCGCCAAGCTGGAGGAGCAATTAAAGACAGGATATGGCAATGCCTCCGACGAGGAGTTGATGGATGCCTGCAAGCAGTTTGAAGCTTACTTTCTGGAGCAGATGTTCAAGGCTATGCAGAAGACGGTTCCCAACTACAGTTCGGAGGGGATGACGGGCGCCAGCAGTAACATGATGGATTATTACAAGGAACAGATGATCCAGCAGGTGGCGGCAGATGCCACAGAGCAGAGCAGCCTGGGACTTGCGCAGATGCTCTATGAACAAATGAAGAGGAATATGATTTAGAAGTCTAAAGGCTGCCAACAGGAAGGCAGTCTTTTTTATCATGCATATACAGGGAGATTTTATGGATACGATCAGCGGATATGTGGAACACATTATCTATCAGAATCCGGAAAATGGTTATACTGTTATGGAACTGATGTGTGAGGAGACGGCGGTCACATGTGTGGGGAACTGCCGGGGACTGTCGGAGGGAGAGACCATTGAGGCACGGGGAGACTATACGGAGCACCCGGTGTATGGCACTCAATTCAGACTGTCTTCTTATCAGACAGTGGCTCCTAAGGACCGGGTGAGTATGGAGCGCTACTTAGGCTCCGGCGCCATCAAGGGAATAGGCACGGCAATGGCGGCGCGAATCGTGAAGAAATTCGGAGAGGATACTTTTCGCATCATGGAAGAGGAGCCGGAGCGCCTGGCGGAGATCAAGGGCATCAGCTTAAACAAAGCCCGGGAGATCGCCCGGCAGATGGAGGAAAAGAGGGAACTGCGGGACGCACTGATCTTTTTGCAGCAGTTTGGAATCTCCAATGTGCTGGCGCTGCGCATCTACGACACTTATGGCATGGGCCTCTACAGTGTCCTGAAGGAGAATCCCTACCGCCTTGCGGAGGATATTCACGGCGTGGGATTTAAGACCGCGGATGAGATCGCCGCTAAGATAGGTATCCAGGCGGATTCGGATTATCGGATCCGCAGCGGCGTATTTTATACGCTGCAACAGTCCGTGGGCGAGGGGCATTGCTATCTGCCCACGGAAGAGCTGCTTGGCCGGGCCAGCGCTCTGCTGGGCGTATCCAAAGATGATATCCGCCCGGGGCTGGATAATCTGGCTATGGATAGAAAGCTGGTCATAAAGGGAGATCTGGCCTATATCTCCAGCTATTATTATGCGGAGTTAAACTGCGCTCATATGCTCTGGCAGCTGGACATTCCCATGAAACAGCCGGAGGAACATGTGCGTCAGGCGCTTAATGCCATTACAGGGGAGATCCGCATACAATTGGATGAATTGCAGCATAGGGCGGTAATGGAGGCCATTCAAAACGGGCTCTTTATTCTTTCCGGCGGCCCCGGCACAGGAAAAACCACCACGATCAATACCATCATCCGCTTTTTCGAGAGAGAGGGGCTGGATATTTTTCTGGCGGCTCCCACGGGCCGGGCGGCGAAACGCATGACAGAGGCCACAGGGTTCGAGGCCAGAACCATTCACCGGATGCTGGAACTGAGCGGAGCGGTATCCGATGAGGACAAACACCGCATCCGTTTTGAGAAAAACGAGGAAAATCCGCTGGAGGCGGATGTGATCATCATAGATGAGATGTCCATGGTAGATCTGCCGTTATTTCAGGCGTTGTTAAAAGCTATCGTGCCGGGGACGCGGCTGATCCTGGTGGGAGATGTGGATCAGCTGCCCAGCGTGGGGCCAGGGCAGGTGCTGCGGGATATCATGCAGTCCGAAGTCTTTCCCATGGTGGTGCTGCAGAAGATATTCCGGCAGGCAGGAGAGAGCGACATTGTTGTCAACGCCCATCATATCAACAGGGGAGAGCAGATCGCGTTGGACAACAAAAGTCTGGATTTTTTCCTGCTGGAGAGAAATGACGTGAATGTAATATACAAGCATATGATCCAGCTGATACGGGAAAAACTGCCTCCCTACGTGCATGCGACGCCCTACGATATTCAGGTGCTCACCCCTATGCGCAAGGGCAGCCTGGGAGTGGAGACTCTGAATGGGATCCTGCAGCAGTATCTGAATCCGCCTGCCGGGGACAAGCGGGAGCATGTGTCAGGTGAGACCGTCTACCGGGAGGGGGACAAGGTCATGCAGGTACGGAACAATTATCAGTTGGAGTGGGAGATCGTCAGCCGTTACGGCATCCCGGTGGACAAGGGGATGGGGGTGTTCAACGGGGATATGGGGCGGATCCTGGAGATTCATGAGAGTAGTTCGGAGCTGGTGGTGGAGTTTGACGAAGGCAGGAGGGTGACCTATCCTTTCGCTCTGTTGGAGGAGCTGGAGCTGTCCTATGCCATCACGATACACAAGTCCCAGGGCAGCGAGTACCCGGCGGTGATCATGCCGCTGCTGAGCGGCCCGAAGATGCTGTTTAACCGCAATCTGCTGTATACCGGCGTCACCAGAGCCAGGAACTGCGTGACCATTCTGGGCAGCAGCCAGACGGTGCGCGGCATGATCGACAATGTCAGTGAAAACAGGCGTTATACATCGCTGTGCCAGCGAATCAGAGAGGCGGCGGCCAGAGAGGAAGGAATATTTGCACAGGAACAATAAAAATAACACGTGGTTGGAAACGGCGGCCTCCCTGCTGTATCCGGCCAGATGCCCTGTCTGCGACCAGGTGCAGGGAACAGGGCTCCAGCGTATATGCCCCGCCTGCAGACTGCGGGTGAAGTATCTGGCACAGCCGCTCTGCTGCCAGTGCGGCAAAAAGCTGGCGGATCCGGAGGCGGAACTCTGCGGGGACTGCCGTCGAGGCCGCCATCTGTTCACGGCGGGGAGGGGGCTGTACGAATACGAGGACATCGCGCCGGCCCTGTACCGGTTCAAATACGGCGGATGCCGGGAATATGCCCGCTTTTTCGCCCGGGAGCTGTCCGAGAGACTGGGAGGTTATATCCGCTCGCTGGAGCCGGACGGCCTGGTCCCCATCCCCATGTATCCCGGGAAACAGCGCCGCCGGGGCTATAATCAGGCGGCGCTGCTGGCACGGGCTCTGGGGCGGGAAATGGATATCCCCGTCTACCCGGATCTGGTGGTCAGAAACAGAGATACCAGGCCCATGAAAGAATTAAATTGTGAAGAAAGATTAAATAATTTGAAAAAGGCTTTTAATCTTGGACGAAATGGTGTAAAATTAAAGACAATTATACTGATAGACGATATTTACACCACTGGGAGTACCATGGATCAGGTATCCGCCGTACTTTTGCCCGGCGTATGCCAAAGGATTTTTTTCATTGCGCTGGCCATCGGGGCCGGTGTCTAAGAAGAGGAGGTATTGTCAATGAATGTCAGACCGTGTAAGAGCTGTAAGAGATTGTTCAACTATTTTTCGGGAGAGAGCTATTGTCCGGCCTGCAAAGAAAAGCTGGAGGAAAAGTTTCAGGTGGTCAAGGCCTATATTCAGGAGAATCCCGGCGTACATATGCAGGAGGTGGCAGAGGCCTGTGATGTGGAGACTTCCCAGATACGGCAGTGGCTGCGGGAAGACCGTCTGGAACTGACGGAAGGTTCTCCTCTTATGTTGAGCTGCGATGGATGCGGCGCTCCGATCCGCAGCGGTAGATACTGTGAAAAATGTAAGGCAAATGTGAGCAACGGTTTCAAAGATATCCTGAAGAGCAACGCGCCCAAGAAACCTGACAGTTTCCGAAAAAAGGAAGACAATGGCTCAAGAATGCGCTATCTGCAGTAATCTCTATTTTGGAGGAAGGCACATTTTATGCTGAATGAAGAACGAATTATCCTGATGACCAAGATGGCTTCCTATGAAGAGGGTGAAGGAAAGAAAAGTATGGCGCTGGGACGGTATTTTCGGGGAGATTATATTTCCCTGCAGCTTTTGCGCGCATTTTTCTGCGGCACCATCGCCTATCTGCTGGGGTTTGGCCTGTATGTGTTATACGATTTTGAGACCCTGCTGGCGGATATCTACAAGATGGATCTGTTTGTGTTTGCGCAGAACATAATCAAATGGTACGCGGTCTTTGTGGTGGGATACTGCATTATCACTTACGCTGTCTGCACATACCGTTATGCCAGGGCCAAAAAGAGTCTGAAAATTTATTATCACAATCTGAAAAAGCTTGACAGTCTGTACCGCCAGTGACCCTGCAAAGAGTCTGAAACGAGAGCGTGCCTACGCCTGAGGATACAATGTGTACAATGACACTTGCGCAGTAACCGGGTTTTGCAAACGTCTATATAGAATAAAGAGTATATGAGGAAATATCATGAGTAATCTATTGGAAATTAGGGAGAAACTGAAACTGCTTTACAGCAGAAACGAATTTATCCTGGTGCCCGTTTTCAAATTCATGCTGGCCTTTCTGGCGCTCTGTATGGTAAACGGGGAACTGGGATACATGGGGAAACTGGACAATCTGGGACTGGTTCTGATCGTCTCTCTGCTCTGTTCGTTCCTTCCAAACGGCTGTATCATACTGTTCGGAGCAGTGTTCAGCCTGATGCATCTGTATGAGCTGTCTCTTGAGGTGGCTATCGCGGTTCTGGTGATCTATCTGATCATGTTTCTGCTGTTTTTTCGGCTGGGATCAAAAGACACGGTCATCCTGATCTTTACGGTGGCGCTGCTTGCTATGCGGATCCCCTATGTGATCCCGGTGGCGGTGGGACTGCTGGCTACGCCGTTGGCGGCGGTCGCCGTGGGCTGCGGCACGGTGGTGTACTATATGCTGACCTATATATCGGACAATGCCACCGTGATCAGCAACATGGGAGCTGACGAGGCTACGGCCAAGCTGCGCATGGTCATTGACAGTGTGCTGGGCAACCGGGCCATGATCGTGATGATCGCGGCGTTTGCCATAACTATTGTGGCAGTATATCTGATCAGGCGCATGTCTATCGATTATTCCTGGTCTATTGCCATGGTTGCCGGCGTAATAATAGATTTGGTAGTACTGTTGGTGGGAGACCTGGTGTATGATACCCAGCTGTCTCTGGGGATGGCGGTTCTGGGCAGCATTCTGGCGCTGGTGATCGCCAAGATCCTGGAGTTTTTCAGATTCTGCGTGGACTACAGCAGGACGGAGAAGGTACAGTATGAGGATGACGAATACTACTATTATGTGAAGGCTGTACCCAAGATGAGCATGCCTGCGGTTTCCAAGACGGTAAAACGGATCAATACCCAGCGCAGGCCGGTACGCGTGGCAGACGAGGACGAGGATATGACCATAGCGCCCCGGCGCGTGAACAGAAGTGTGGTGACGGAGCGCACCGGGAGCAGAGACGGGCATGTCAGACACGCGCAGAACCGGGCCGGGAGCCGGAGTGTGACCATCAGCGGGGAATCGGAGGGCGACGAGACCGGCGAGTTTGAGGATATATGAGCGGAGAGCCGTAAGAGGCATGGGATAGGCGGGCATGGAAACAGTTAATGAGATCATTGTAAATTTAAGAAGATATGTGCCCAGTATTGAGATAGGGGATGTGCTGGAGATTCTGATCATTGCGTTTCTCCTCTATCATATCATGCTGTGGATTCAGAAGACCAGAGCCTGGACGCTGCTCAAGGGTCTGCTTGTGATCCTGCTTTTTTGGGTGGTGGCCTCCTATTTTAAGATGAGCACGATCCTGTGGCTGGGGCAGAATGTGTTTGGGTTTGCCGTCACGGCCGTGATCGTGGTATTACAGCCGGAGCTGCGCAAGGCTTTGGAGGAATTGGGGAATAAGAACCTGATCGCCAACGCTCTGCCCTTTGACAACGGGAGAAATACGGACAACAGTTTTACGGAGAAGACGGTGAATGAGATTACCCGCGCCTGTGTGGAGATGAGCAAGGTCAAGACGGGGGCGCTGATCGTTATAGAACAGAAGGAATCTCTGGCGGAGTATGAGAGAACGGGAATCGATGTGGACGGTCTGGTCACCAGCCAGCTGCTGATCAATATCTTTGAGCACAATACCCCTTTGCACGACGGAGCCGTCATCGTGCGGGGCAACAGGATCACATCGGCCACCTGCTACCTTCCCCAGACAGACAACGGAGCTATCAGCAAGGAAGTGGGCACCCGGCACAGAGCGGGTGTGGGCATATCCGAGGTCACGGATTCCGTCACGGTGATCGTATCGGAGCAGACCGGCACCATCAGTATCACGGTGGGAGGACAACTGGAGAGGGGATTTGACGGGGAGAGCCTGAAGAGACGTCTGATGGAACTGACGAATCTTGCGGAGGACGCGGGAAAGGTCAGACGGAAAAAGAAAGGAAAGGCGGCAAGATGAAAGGAAAGATAGGCTCCAAGATTCGATCCATATTTTTATCACACTGGCTGCTCAAGATTATGTCCCTGTTGCTGGCCTTTGCCCTGTGGTTTGTGGTGATCAGCACCAACGACCCGGTGGATGAGAAGAGATTTCAAAATATAAAAGTGAGCCTGCTCAACACGGATCTGCTCGCGGAAAATGGTCAGGTGTATGAGATACTGGACAATACAGATGTTCTGCGCACGGTGACTTTCGATGCGCCCAGGAGCGTTCGGAACAATATTCAGCCCGAAGACATCATCGCGGTGGCGGATCTGACCAATCTGACTGTGACGAACACGGTGGAGATCCGTTTTTCCTGCCCCAAATACGGCGATCAGGTACAGAACATCAGCGGCAATATAGAGTATGTCAAGCTGAATATCGAGAAGGAGACCCGCAAGACTGTCAATATCATCTGGAATGTGATCGGCAGCGTGGAGGAGGGCTATATGGTGGGACCCATCAATCTGGACCGCAACCGTCTGGAGATCCAGGGACCGGAATCCGCCATCAATGAGATCAGTCACGCGGAAGTGGATGTGGATGTGACGGGAATCACCGGGGTCAGCACGGCCTCGGCCAGGATCCGGCTGGTGGACGAAAGCGGCAATGTGGTGAGCAGAGCCTCGGTGTCTCAGAATCTGGACACCGTCAACAGTACAGTGGAGGTGTGGGATACCAAGGAGGTTCCTGTGGTTTACAGCTATCTCGGCACATTGGCGGAGGACTGCCAGGTGACGGGGATGGAGACCAGCGTTGAGAAAGTAAAGATAGCGGGTGCCACCGAACTGCTGAATACCGTGTCGCAGCTCACGGTGGACGGAGAGGATCTCAATGTCACGGGAGCTGATGAAGACTATGCCGCTGTCCTGCATCTAAGCAAATATCTGCCCAAGGGGATCTACTTCGCGGAGGAAAACTTTGACGATACGGCCCAGGTGAAGATCCTGATTGAGAAAGCGGAGGAGAAAAAGATACCCCTGCGGGCTGAAAATATACAGATCATCAATGTGCCCGAGGGCGTGACCTGCGAGATCGTGGGAAGTACGTCCACGCCCCTGGTGGCGAAAGGGCTGGCGGGCTATATGGCGCTGCTTCAGTCCTCCACCCTGTCGGGTGTGGTGGATGTGGGCAAATGGATGGAGAACTCCAATCTGTCGCAGCCGCCGGAGGGAGAGTTCAGTCTGCCGGTGGAGGTTTCCCTGCTGGAGGAGCAGGAGAAGATAAGCACGCCTGTGATCGTCCTGCGTTTTACACTGATGCAGGAGGACAACGGGGATACGGAAGAAGAGCGATAAACTTAAATGTTGGAGGATCGATAGAGTATGGCCAGATTATTTGGGACCGATGGGGTCAGAGGCGTCGCCAATGAAGAACTCACCCCTCTGCTCGCCATGCAGTTGGGACAGGCGGGCGCATATGTGCTGACTAAGGAGAAGGAGCATAAACCTACCATCATGGTGGGCTGCGATACACGCATATCCGGAGATATGCTGGCCAACGCCCTGATGGCGGGAGCCTGCAGCGTGGGCGCGAACTGTGTGTATGTGGGGGTGATCCCCACGCCGGCAGTGGCCTATCTGACGCAGAAGTACAAGGTGGACGCGGGAGTGGTGATATCCGCCTCCCACAATTCGGTGGAGTTCAATGGCATTAAGTTTTTTGACGGGGACGGATATAAGCTGCCGGATGCGCTGGAGGACGAGATCGAGTCGCTGATCCTGTCTCAGATGCAGGGTGTGAAGTTTCCTATAGGACCCGGCGTGGGAAAGATCAAATACCGTACCGATGCACGGGAAGAGTATATCAATCACGCGATCCAGTCTGTGAAAGTGGATCTGAGCCGTCTGAAGATCGTGGTGGACTGCGCGGAGGGGGCGGCTTATTACACTTCGGTGGAGGCGCTGAAAGAGCTGGGCGGGGATGTGGTGGCGATCCACAGCAATCCCGACGGCACCAATATCAATGCCAACTGCGGTTCCACACACATGGAGGAGCTGCAGGCGAGAGTGGTGTATGAGAAGGCGGATATAGGCCTGGCCTTTGACGGAGACGCGGATCGTCTGCTGGCGGTGGACGAGAACGGCAGGATCGTGGACGGCGATCAGATCATGGCGATCGTCGGAAACTACCTCAAAGGGCAGGGCAGGCTGAAAAAGGATACCATTGTGGCCACCGTTATGAGCAATCTGGGATTTTTCCTGATGGCGGAGAAACAAAATCTGCATGTGGAACAGACCAAAGTGGGTGACCGCTATGTGCTGGAGCGCATGAAGGAAATCGGCGCCAGCTTAGGCGGGGAACAGTCTGGGCATGTGATATTCCTGGACGAAAATACTACAGGGGACGGTCTGCTCAGCGCGCTGCATCTGCTTCAGGTGGTGGTGGAGACGGGCCAGCCGCTGTCTCAGCTGGCAAAGATCATGGAGGTCCTCCCTCAGGCTCTGGTCAGCGCAAAGGTAGCCAATCACAAGAAAGATCACTACCTGGAGTATCCGGAGATCGCCGAGGCCATCGAGGCTCTGGAGAAGAAGTTCGCGGGAGAGGGCAGAGTGCTGATACGTCCTTCCGGAACCGAACCGCTGGTGCGGGTCATGATCGAAGGCAAGGATTATGAGGCCATACAGGCCGACGCCACGGCACTGGCAAAACTGATTCAGGACAGAATGTTCTAAAAAGCATTTTTTATGCGGGACGCTATATTAGGAGGGAATAACATATGGTAAGCCAGAAAGTTACAATCAAGAATCCCACGGGACTACATCTGAGACCGGCGGGTATACTATGCAAGGAGGCAATGCAGTTCAAATCGCTGATCACTTTTAAGTTCAGGGACAGTACGGCCAATGCCAAGAGTGTGCTGAGCGTGCTGGGGGCCTGTGTGAAGTGCGGGGACGAGATTGAGTTCTTCTGCGAGGGAGAGGATGAGCAGGACGCTCTGAAGACCCTGATCGGGGCGGTGGAAAGCGGACTTGGAGAATAGTTTGAGGGGCTGTGAGGATCACGGCCCCTTTGTCCGGCTTACAGCTGATAGAAGACAACGGCCACCAGAACCCCCAGGAGAGCGCCCATCAGTACCTGAAAGGGCGTATGGCCGATAAATTCCTTCAGCTTATCCTGTGCGGACAGTTCATCCCGCCCCATATCCTCAAAGATCCGGATGATATTGTTGAGGAGCTGGGCCTGTATGCCTGTCTCGCGCCGTACCCCGATCGCGTCGTACATAACAATGATCGCCACGATCAGGGATATGGCGAAGGAGAAACTGGCCGAGCCGTATTCCAGATATGTGGCGGTGACCAGAGCGCATACGGTGGCGGAGTGGGAGCTGGGCATACCTCCGCTGCCCACCAGACGTTCCGCCACAAATTTTTTGGTAAAGAGCAGATGGATCATCGTTTTAAGGATCTGGGCGATCAGCCAGCCCAGCGCGGCTGCTAAAAAAATCTTGTTTTCAAGTAATCCCGTAAAAAACTCCATGTTTGTCTCAGACCTCATTTCACAGGCAATGCCTGCAATGCTATTCCCGCGGGCAATGAGCCAGGTGCCATGCCTGCACAGGCATTCAGCGAATGCCATGTGGGTCAGCGCCCCCGTTGCCTGCGGAGGGGCGGCTGACCTTCCCTGTACATTATACACGAATCCGGGCAGGATATCCAGTCCTGAGAATGGTTTTTTGTCAGTGTTGAAAACAAGGCGAAAATATGTTAATATTTTTGTACCCAAGCGTGGCGCAACCATGTAAAAAGGTGCGTAGAGAGAGGAAATAGAGATGGCTGTTTTGAGTGTAATAGTGCCCTGCTATAACGAGGAAGAATCCGTAGCGGATTTTTATGCGGAACTGATGAAGAACGAGTCCTTTTTTCGGGAAAAAGACCTGGAGATAGAGATACTGTATATTGACGACGGCTCCCGGGACAATACGGCGGCGGAAGTGAAAAAGCTGCGGGAGAAGGACGGACGGGTCCGCCTGATCTCCTTTTCGCGCAATTTCGGAAAGGAGGCGGGAATGTACGCGGGACTGGAGAAATCCAGAGGCGACTATGTGGTGATAATGGATGTGGATCTGCAGGATCCCCCTTCTCTGCTGCCGGAGATGTATTCTTATATGGAGCAGGGATATGACTCTGCGGCTACCAGGCGCGTCAGCCGCAAAGGGGAGCCCCCGATCCGTTCCTTTTTCGCCAGGATGTTCTATCGGTTGATGAAACATATCTCACGGACGGAGATCATGGACGGCGCCAGAGATTACCGATTGATGACCCGGCGGATGGTGGACGCCATACTGCAGATGCATGAGTATAACCGCTTTACCAAGGGTATCTACGGCTGGGTGGGATTTCAGACAAAATGGATAGAGTATGAGAATGTGGAGCGGGCCAAGGGGGAGACCAAGTGGAATTTCTGGAAACTGCTGATCTATTCTCTGGAGGGCATCACTGCGTTTTCCACGGTGCCCCTCAGCATCGCCGCCGTCATGGGGGTGCTGTTCTGTATACTGGCTTTCGCACTGATCATTTTTATCATAGTGCGCACCAGCATCTTTGGTGATCCCGTCTCAGGCTGGCCTTCTCTGGTATGCATCATTTCCCTGATCAGTGGGGTGCAGCTGTTTTGCATGGGCATTATCGGGCAGTATCTGGCAAAGACGTATTTGGAAGTTAAACGGCGTCCGATCTATATTGTCAGGGAGGAATTATAGGTGATGTTGCTGGTTTTTGGTGTATAATGTTGATATAGGAGAATTTCGGCGGTAAAAATGGCTATACATTTTTCGACAGATATGATATGATTAGTGCAATCAATTACAGTAAGGGGCAGTACTCGACATGTGAAAGGGGAATTCATTATGGACATATCTACTGTAAAAGATTATGAATTGGAGTGCTATATCACAGAGATCATGCTGGATATAGGCGTTCCGGCACATCTGAAAGGATATCACTATCTGCGTGATGCCATCCTGCTGTCCGGCAGGGATATGGAAGTGGTGAGCAGCGTGACAAAGCTGCTGTATCCCACCATTGCAAAGCATTTTAAAACCACGGATCAGAAGGTTGAGCGGGCAATCCGCAATGCGATCGAAGTGTCTTGGACGAGGGGAAACGTCGAGACCTTTGAAAAACTGTTTGGATATTCGGCGCAGCAGGGGAAAAGCCGCCCGACGAACAGCGAATACATAGCCAGAATAGCTGATAAGATGCGACTGGATATGAAATCAAGATAGGTAATTGAGATTTGAATTGTTATTGAAATTGGGTACTGCCCCTTATGGAGAAAAAGAGACTGTGTTCGGTCTCTTTTTTAGTTGTTCAATACAGGTAAAATGTGGTATACTTAATAAAATGTATTGCGCTAAAAAAGGCTATACTATCCATAATAACAGAAAGGGGCGAAACAGCTCATGATCATCCTTTTGTGGCTGTCGCTTGCCCTTGTGCCCTGGCTGCTGGGAGCGGGAATCCAGATCGTGTCGCGCCAAAAAGGTCCAGGGGTCATCCATATGACGGATGCGTGGATCATGGGCGGCATGTGCTGTGTGGGCGTGGCACAGGCGCTGCATCTGCTGGGCACTTTTGGGCATATGTCTCTGAGCAGGCTGACGCTGCTGTGGCATGTGGGAATAGTGGTTTTGTGTATATTGGCGTCTATACCGGTGGCGATGACCTGGCGCAGGCATCGGGAGCGCTTTCGGCTCCTGCCTCAAAACGGCGGAAGTTTTGTGCTGCCCGGCATCTTTCTGCTGATGGTACTGCTCCAGGTGGTGTATGTGTACTGCATGCCCGCTATCATAGCGCCCGGGGATATCATGACGGAGACGCTGCGCAGCTTTCAGGCGGCGGACGGCATCTACCAGGTGAATCCGCTGACGGGGCAGGCATATACCCAGGGGATGTCCATGCGCTATCGTATCCTGGGGCTACCCACACTGTATACGTTTTTGAGTGTTTCTTTTTCCGTGGACAGCGGGCTGCTGGTACAGAACCTGATCCCGGTGGTGGTGATCGCCGGGGCCTATATGGCGTATTACCGGCTTGCCAGGCTGTTGTTCGGAGATGATCTGAAAAAGAAATATCTGCTGCTATTTTTGGTGTCCCTGGTCTTCTGGTGCGGGGAGGGATCTGTCTGGCTGGACGGTTACGCGGCCCTGCACGGCGCGTGGCTGGGAACCTCCATACGCAATCTGATTCTGTTGCCCTATGCTTTGTCGCTGGGGCTGGAGAGAGATCTGCGCCGTACCTGGCCGGGTATGGTTCTGTGTGTGCTGACGGAGGCCTGCGTCTGCCGGACGTTTTACGGCCTGGGTCTGTGTCTGTTCCTGCTGGCAGTCATGGCGGTGCTTGACAGGATCGGTTCCGGCCGCCTGTACCGGCGGCTGGCCGCCCGCATCTCCGGGAGAGAGGAGGATGGGCGATGAGGGAACTTGGCAGTTATTTTCAGAGCGATCATATGACAGCGCTGGTGCTGGGCATACTTCTGTATTTTTTTGTGTCGGGCAGAAAAAAAGGCCCGCGGGAAAAACGTCTCCTGGCGCTGACTGTCACAATGCTGGCGCTTGTGATATTTCCCGTCACAGCCGCCGTTCTGAAACGGTATCAGACCGGATTCTATACCTATCCCTGGCTGTGGAGCCTGGTGCCCGGCACACTGTGTATCGCATGGGGAGGCACGGAGCTGCTGTGGGATGTCTGCGCCCAGAGACGCCGGGATGGAAAGGCCGGGCTCAGGCTTGCCGGAGGGATGGCGGTGCTGGCCGCTCTCCTGTTGTTAATGGGGAATATAGGCAATATCCGCGGTCTGACCGAGGAAGAAAAATTCCGGCAGGGGGCCTGCAGGCAGGTGGTGGCCTATCTGGAGGAAATACCTGGTGTGGAGGACGAGCTGCTGTGGGCTCCCCGCTCTGTGCTGGAAGAGGCACGCAGGCAAAGCGGAGAGATACGGCTGCTGTACGGCAGGAATATGTGGGAGCCGGAGGCCGCCGCCTATGCTTACGATACCTACCCTGAGCAGCAGCAGCGTCTGTTTGACTGGATGGAGGCAGCGGAGAGAGGAGGCGGGGCGGAAATACCGCCGGGCCTTTCCACTTTTTTGACGAATCTGAGGGTATATCCGGCAGGAGATGCCGGAGAGCGGGACTGGACTGCGGCGGATACCCATATGCTGTGGCTGGCGGCGCAGTCCGGCGCACGGATCTGGGTGTTCCCCAAGGAGGCGGGCGGACGCGTTGCGGCGGCCTGCGCAGTGTTGTATGAAAATTATGGACTGAAAGCGTACAACCTTGGGGAGGCGGGAGGATATACGGTCTGGCGCTGTGAATGAGGAACCGACTATGAACGAGACAGTCAGTATCATTGTACCGGTGTACAATGCGGAAAAATATATCCTGGAGACTATAGAACATGTGGCAGCCCAGACTTATGAAGACTGGGAACTGCTGCTGGTGGTGGACGGCGGCGGAGATGCCTCTGCCCGGGTGATCCGGGAATACAAAGAGTTCCATGGCGACAACCGCCTGCGGATCCTGGAGAACCGGGAAAATATGGGGGCGGCCAGAGCCAGGAACAGGGGGCTGCGGGAGGCCGTGGGCAGATATATCGCCTATGTGGACGCGGACGACCTGTGGAGGCCGGATAAGCTGCGGGAACAACTGCGGTTCATGAGGGAGCAGCAGGCGGCTTTTACTTTCACCGGATATGAATTTGCCGACGAGCAGGGCACGGGCACCGGCAAAGTGGTGCATGTACCCTCCCGGCTCAGCTACCGGGAGGCGCTGAAAAACACGACTGTCTTTACATCCACGGTGATGTTCGACACCGGGAAGATCCCCAGAGAACTGCTGGAGATGCCGGATATCAAAAGCGAGGATACGGCGCTCTGGTGGAAAGTGCTCCGAAACGGCTACACCGCTTATGGACTGGACCGAAATCTGGTGCTGTACCGCAGACCGGCGAGATCCCTTTCCTCCAACAAGCTGGAGGCTGTGAGAAGGATCTGGAATCTGTACCGCAGGGCGGAGGGGCTGTCCGTCCCCGTCAGCGCATGGAACTTTTGTTTCTGGGCATGGCGGGCCGTGAAGAGGAGAGTGTAGGAACGCTGGACGAGCGCACGAAATTATGCTATTATGAGTAAAACGCTCCGCGTTTAACTCTTCTGAACAGAATGTGCGCTAAAGCGCACGAAATCAAGGTATAATCAATGTTTATTACAGGATAAAGAAGGAAATTGAAATGCGAAAACTGGAAACCTCTAAAAGAATCATCCTCCTGGCTCTGTCAGGCGTGTGTCTGGCGCTGGAGACGCTGGTGTTCGTCTATTACTGGAAGACGAATTTCAGTCCCAGCATCACGGCCAGTACAGGCGTGCCGTACTATTGGAGGGCCGACGCTCTGCAGATCGCCTTTTATGTGGTGATGCTGTTCTTTTTCTCCCATATGTACGGCGGGCTGCGGATCGGCTATCTCAAAAACGCGGAGGTGATCTTCTCACAGGCTATCGCCAGCCTGGCGGCGGATGTGCTGCTGTACGCGCAGCTTTCTATAATGGCGAAAGAGTTTTTCGTTCTCACATGTTTTTTCTACATGCTGGTCTGGCAGCTGGCGATTATCCTGGTCTGGAACAACATAGCCTATTGGATCTATAAGACCGTTTTTCCTCCCCGCAGGATGCTGCTGGTTCATGGGGACAGGCCCATTGAGAGTATTGTGAGCAAGTTCCAGAGCAGGAAAGATAAATATGAGCTCGTTCAGTTTATTCATGTATCGGAGGGGCTGGAGACTGTATGTCAGGTCATTCTGCGGGGATATGAGCTGGGACTCTTCAACGCCGTGGTGATCTGGGACATTCCCACTCAGGAGAGGAATATACTGATGAAATACTGTTACGCCCGATCAATCCGGGTGTATATGATGCCAAAGATTACAGATGTTATTATAAGAGGAACAGAGGAGCTCCATCTGTTTGACACCCCGATCCTGCTCACAAGGGAGTACAGTCTGACGGTGGAGCAGCGCTTTGTAAAGCGCCTGATCGATCTGGTGTTCGCGCTGCTGCTGTTTGTGATCACCTCGCCTATCATGCTGCTCACTGCCATAGTGATCAAGTGCTATGACGGGGGGCCCGTGCTGTACAAGCAGAGGCGCTGTACCCAAAACCAGCGGCAGTTCAACATTTTGAAGTTCCGCAGTATGCGGGTGGATGCGGAGAAGGACGGGGTGGCCAGGCTGGCCCGAAAGAACGACGACCGCATAACGCCTGTGGGCAGATTTATCCGAAAGGTGCGTATCGATGAACTGCCCCAGTTGATCAATATTATCAAGGGGGATATGTCCTTTATCGGCCCCAGGCCGGAGCGGCCGGAGATCATAGCCCAGTATATGGAGATGATGCCGGAGTTTGCCTTTCGCATGAAGGTGAAGGCTGGACTGGCGGGATATGCCCAGGTGTACGGCAAATATAATACCACTCCCTATGACAAACTGAAACTGGATCTGACATATATAGAAAACTACTCCACATGGCTGGATCTGCAGTTGATGCTGTTGACATTGAAGGTATTGTTCTGGCCGGACAGTACGGAGGGCGTGGAGAGCGAACAGATCACGGCTCTGCGGGAATCCATCAAAAATGAGGAAAAATGACCGGAGGGCAAGGAGGACTGTGGATGTGGCAGTGTAACTATGATAAGGAACCTTTTGACATGCGGCTCTTTGCGCTGCTGTGTATCAGGCGGCTGTGGGTAGTTCTGGCGGGCACTCTGGCCGGACTGGCGCTGACAGGCGGCATTTATTATATAAAGAACGTGACCTTTGGCGGGGTGATCCCCTATACTATGGACAGCAAATACTATCTGGAGTATGCCGTGGATCCCAGCGACCAGCAGACAATGTCCTATTTTGCCTCCTATACCTGGAACGATCTGTTAAAGAGCGAGGACATGGTGGCACAGATGCTGGACAGTCTGGATATCCCCATGACGGCTCAGGAGCTGAGGGACAGTTTTGAGGCGGAACTTGTGTCGGATCTGAGGATATGCTATATCCACACTACCAATCGGGATGCGGACAAGGTCAAAGAGATCGACAGAGTGGCGGGTGAGGCCATCATAGCCGTGGGTGAGCGCCAGCGGGAACTGCTGGAGGTGAGCCTTATGGACAGGGAGACGCCCCGGCTGGCAACGCCGGATCTGCGGACGCTGCGGGCCTGTATTCTGGGCGGGGCGCTGGGTTTCTTTTTCACCCTGTTTGGCCTGGGTCTTTGGATGATGCTGGAGGAGAGAGTACAACTGCCGGGAACCCTGGCGAAACGTTACGGTATTCCCGCGGCGGGCTATGTGAGCCGCCAGGGAGCGGTCTCAAAAGAGTTGGAGAGCCAGCTCGATCATCTGCTGGGTGACAAGGTCGATATCGGAGTCACGGCGGTAAACGGGGAACTGGATCTGGACGCTATGGCAAAGGTGCTGGCATCCTTAAAGGGGGAGCGGGAATATACTCCCATCCCCAGTCTGTATCAGGCGCCGGAGACGGGGGACGCCTTCCGCAGGCGGGAGGGTATCCTGCTGCTGGTGCAGGCGGATTATGACAGGGGCAGAGCCGTCGAGGAACTCCTGCGCCAGATGGGACAACTGGATATAGAGGTAGACGCCATGATCCTGGCGGGGGCGGACGGAAAACTGATCAGGCGATATCTGGCCTGCGATATAGGAAAGGGATGACTGGGCCGTCGGCGGCATCAGAAGAGGACGCCGGGCAATATCTGGCCTGGGATGCCGGACGGGACGGATCAGGTGAGATCAGTCAGATATCGCGCAGAGCATGAGATGGGAATGAGGATAAATGACACTGCAATTACTGGTAGCGGCAATGAATAAAAAACCTGACGAACTGGCGGAGGAGATGGGGATCGACAGCGATGCCATCATTGTGAGCCAGGGGGAGCGGTACGCCTATGAGGAACTGTGCCGAGATGGGCATAACATCCGCTATTTTTCAATGGCGGAGCGCGGCGTGGGGCTGAGCCGCAATTACAGCCTGCAGCGCGCCAGCGCGGATATCAGCCTGTTCTCAGATGAAGATATCATTTACGAACCGGGATATGAGGAAAAAGTGCTGGCAGCTTTTGAGGCTCACCCCCAGGCGGACATGCTCTTTTTCAATGTGCAGGCCATGCCTGGCCGGGAAACCTATCACAACACGGACTTCGGCAGGGTACGCTGGTATAATAGCGGGCGTTATCCAACGTACAGTCTGGCGGTGCGCACTCAGCGGATCCATCAGAAGAACATAACGTTTTCCCTGTTGTTTGGGGGCGGCGCCAAGTACAGCAACGGGGAGGACAGCCTGTTTATACGGGATTGCCTGCGGGCGGGTCTGAAAGCCTACAGAGTGCCGGTGACGATCGGACACGAGCGGGAGAGGGAGTCCACCTGGTTCAAAGGGTATAACACGAAATTCTTTTATGACAGAGGGGTGTTGTACCGTTATCTGTACGGAGGGCTGGCCGGGGTCATGGCGCTGCGCTTTCTGCTGTCCCACAGAGAGGTCATGTGCCGGGAGATTCCCTGGAAAGAGGCATACGGGATCATGCGCCGGGCGATCCGGGAGGTCTGACGGCTGACCTGACAGTCGGGCGGGTCTGCCGCATAAAAATGTGTATGTGGCGGAAGATGTATGGAATTGTTGGTTTATAGTTTGCAGTATATCGGCAGTTTGTGAGCGCGCCGCAGCGCGCGGACGGGAATAGAGATGAGAACACCCATGTTCAGCATTCTCGTGGTGTCCCTGAATCCCGGCGGTAAGCTGGTGGAGACCGTGAGAAGCGTGACAGGACAAACCTATAAGGATTATGAGGTGGTGGTCAAGGACGGCGGCTCCGGGGACGGATCACTGGACCGGCTGCGGGACTTTTTGCGCACAGAGGACGGCGGAGAGCGGGTGCGGATCCTTGTACAGCCGGACAGCGGTATCTACGACGGCATGAATCAGGCCACCCGGGCCGCCCGGGGGGAATATCTGTATTTTTTGAACTGCGGCGATCTCTTTGCGTCGGAGGATGTACTGGCCCGGGCGGCAGAAGAGATCCGGGAGGTTTCGCGGCAGGCCGGTGCGCCCAGGATTTTTTACGGGGATATCCTGGACGCACTGCGGGGGCAGGTGGTGGCCTCCAATCCCCATATGGACAATTTTGCCTGCTATCGCAACGTGCCCTGCCACCAGGCTTGTATCTACCACCACAGCCTGTTTTCAGAGAGAGGGTATAACCCGGCATACCGGGTAAGGGCTGATTATGAGCATTTTCTGTGGAGTTATTTTCGCGGGGACGCGAATCCCCGCTATATTCCGGTGACGCTGGCCTCCTATGAGGGAGGCGGATTCTCGGAGACTCCCGAGAACCGCAGGCGTTCTGCCCGGGAGCACCGGGAGATCACGGCGCTGTATATGTCCCGGGGAGAATTGCTGAAATACCGTTTGATCCTGCTGGCGACGCTCTCTCCGCTGCGGACAAGGATGGCGGAGAGTCCGGTCTGGTCTGAGTTCTATAATAAATGTAAAAAGGGCCTGTACCGACACAGAGGGGGATGACCCGGTGTCTTGCGTCCAACAGGATTGCTGTGATATCGGAAACTTGATCTGCGGTATGGGAGAGGGATGACCATGTTACTGTTTGTGGGAGTGACCATTCTGGCGTTGGCGATGGCAGCTTTTTACAGCGCGCCGGAGGGTATACAATTATATAGAGGAGCAGGGGAGGAGCGATCTGCCGGGAGGTATCGGGGTGGTCTGACCAGACAGCAGGCGCGGAATCTGTGGGTCTGCGCGGGCATCTATGTGGTTTTGTCGGCTCTGTCCGCGTGCAGGATCGCCAGCGGCAATGATTACTGGGTCTATACCAATATGTTCAATCTGATCTCTCAGGGGCGGCATGTGTCCTCTGAATTCGGTTTCAACGCACTGGTGCGATTCATGCAGTTCTTTTTTGGAACAGAAGGGTACAGCTATCTGCCCATATTTGGTCTGTTTTCCCTGCTGACGGTGTATTTCTTCCTGCGCGCCATATATGAGCAGGGGAGCTGGTTTTTTGGTTCCCTGTTTCTGTTTTTGATGAACGGATACTATTTTTCCAGTTTTAACTCCGTGCGCTATTACCTGGTGCTTGCCATCGCGCTGTACAGTATCAAGTATGTGCTGCGGCGGGAGTATCTGAAATTTATCCTGTGGATCCTGGTTGCGGCCTCTTTCCACAAATCCGTGCTGGTGGTGATCCCTCTGTATCTGGGAGCTGACTGGCTGGCCAGGATACGGCTGAAACGCTGGCATTATGTGCTGGGAGCGCTGCTCGCGCTAAGCCTTGTGTTTGGCAGGGATATCTATCGCGCCATCCTGTTCAGGATATATCCCTATTATGAGAACTCCATGTTTGACACAGTGGACTATTCTCTGACTAATATAGGGAAGTGTGTGGGAACACTGATATTGTCCCTGTTCAGTTATAAGGCTGTTCTCAGAGAGGACCGCCGCGACAGGTTTTACTTTTTCCTGAATCTGGGGGGTCTGGTTCTATATACCTGCGGAGCCTTTATTCCCGAGGTGTCCAGAGTGGCGTATTATCTGATCGTGCCGCAGATTTTTCTGATTCCCGATCTGCTGCGCGGTATCGGAAACAAAGCGCTGCGGCGTGTACTGACGGCGGGAACGGCTCTGGTTTTTACAGCGTATTTTGCCATGTTCCTGCAATCGGCCTATGATGTAAATATCCGGCTGCTGCCCTACCTGAACTGGATTTTTAACTGACAGGTCTTACGGATATTTTAATAACGGGTGATAGAGAATAAAAAATCTGGGGGACGATCTCTGAAAAGAGGAAGTTTTACAGGATTTGGCGTTGCTATCGCAGGTGGGCGTGCCTCCTGTGGAGATCGGATCATGCAGGAAAAATTGCAAAATAATGGAAATAATTTTTGCACAGAAAGTGCGGGATGATAGAATAGATGCAAAAACGGTGCCCTCATTTTGGGCGGATAGGAGCTGCAGTGAAAAAATTAAGTGATATAAGAGTCGGAATATTGAAGATACCGGTCACCAGGATCCTTCTTTTGGTGGTGACAGATATATTTGCGGTAATAGTTTCATCGGTGCTGAGCCTGTATGTGCGGTATGACTTCAGTTTCCGGGAGATCGACCCGGTATTTTGGAAAGCGATTCAGGACGCCTGCATTATCAATATATTTGTGACGTTGATCATATTTTATATTTTCCGGCTATATAACAGCGTGTGGCGGTATGCCTCGGACACGGAGCTGGTAAATGTAGCCATTGCCGTGGCCATCTGCTCCGCTATGCAGCCGGTGATCTTCTGGCTGTTGAATACCCGCGTACCCAAGAGCTTTCCGTTTTTTTACGCGTTCTTTATGGCCATCTTCACAGGGGGCGTCAGGTTCAGCTACCGTTTTCTGCGGATGGTGCAGAACAGGCGTTTAAGCCACTATAAGACACCGGACCGTCAGAACTATATGATCGTGGGGGCAGGAGCTTCCGGGAATGCCATCCTCCAGGAGATACAGTCCAGCAGATACCTGAGTATGCGTGTAGCCTGCTTTATCGATGACAATCCGGGCTGCCAGGGGAAATATCTGCGGGGAGTGCCCATCGTGGGGGGCAGGGATAAGATCGCGGAGAGCGTGGAGAAATACGACATTGATGAAATCATTATAGCCATCCCTTCCGCCAGCCGGTCCACACTGAAACCGCTTCTGGAGATCTGTAAGGAGACCGGCTGCCGTATCCAGATCCTGCCTGGCATGTATCAGATCATCAAAGGGGACGTGAACGTGTCCAATCTGCGGGAGGTGCAGATCGAAGATCTGCTGGGCAGAGACCCCATTGAGGTCAATGTGGACGAGATCATCGGTTATGTACAGAACAAGACGGTACTGGTGACAGGCGGAGGCGGTTCCATAGGCAGCGAGCTGTGCAGGCAGATCGCCGGGCATGGTCCGAAACGTTTGATCATACTGGATATCTATGAGAATAACGCGTACGAGATACAGCAGGAGCTGAAACAGAGTCATCCGGGGCTGGATCTGGTGGTGCTGATCGGCTCCGTGCGCAATACTATGCGGGTGGAAGAGATCTTTCGGGAATACAGGCCGGATATCGTGTACCATGCGGCGGCCCATAAGCATGTGCCGCTGATGGAGGACAGTCCCAACGAAGCAATCAAAAACAATGTGTTCGGCACGCTCAAGGTGGCCGTGGCGGCTGACCGTTACGGCGTGGGCAAGTTCGTGATGATCTCTACGGACAAGGCGGTGAATCCCACCAATATCATGGGGGCATCCAAGAGGATCTGTGAGATGGTGATCCAGAATATGAACCGTAAGTCAAAGACGGAGTATGTGGCGGTGCGGTTCGGCAATGTGCTGGGGAGTAACGGCAGCGTGGTTCCGCTGTTTAAAAAGCAGATAGAGCAGGGAGGGCCGGTGACTGTGACCCATCCCGATATCATAAGGTATTTTATGACCATACCGGAGGCCGTGTCTCTGGTGCTGCAGGCGGGGGCCTATGCCCGGGGCGGAGAGATCTTTGTACTGGATATGGGCGAGCCTATGAAGATCCTGAATCTGGCCAAGAATATGATCAAGCTGTCCGGCTACCGGGTGGACGAGGATATCAAGATCGAGTTCACCGGGCTGCGGCCGGGGGAGAAGATGTATGAGGAGCTGCTGATGCGGGAGGAAGGGCTTAAGGAGACGGCCAACCGGATGATCTATATCGGTAAGCCCATAGAATATGACGACCAGCTGTTCGAGGAGCAGCTTGGGAGGCTGCAGGAGGCTTCTTTGAAGGAGTCACAGGATATTCGGGCGCTGGTGCGGGAGATTGTGCCCAGCTATCAGTATGAGGAGTGAGGCGGGATCCGGCAAGGGCACGGTCTGGCAAGGGCAGGATGCGGCAAAGGGCAGGATTCTGCAAAGGGTAGGATTCTGCAAAGGCACGCTCCAGGCGGATGATCATTCCTGGCTGGACGCGCTCTCGCTCGATTGGACACGTAGTGGACGCTAAGCTCGTGCCGAATAAATTCGGCAGACCTCGCTAAGCGCCAACGTGTCCAGACGGTCCTGCCAGAAACGATCATCCGCCTGGAGCTGGGGAATGCAGGCCGGGATGGATTGTCCGCCTGGAGACGGGTAGTGCAGGTTGGGGCGGATTGTTCGCCTGGAGACGGGTAGTGCAGGGCAGGGCGGATTGTCCGCCTGGAGACGGGTAGTGCAGATCGGGGCGGATTGTTCGCCTGGAGGCGGGTAGTGTAGGGCAGGGCGGATTGTTCGCTTGGAGACGGGTAGTGCAGGGTAGGATGCATGGATGTTTGCGGCCGGACACTGTATGGCGGAAGGAGTGGAAGTAATGTATGCGCATGTGAAGAGGGGAATTGATTTTGTGTTGGCGCTGCTGGGGCTGGTGGTGCTGTCGCCGGTGCTTTTGGGGCTGGTCATAGCTATAAAGATCGATTCGCCGGGGCCGATACTGTTTAGGCAGAAAAGAGTGGGGATCCATAAGACTTATTTTGAGATATTGAAGTTCAGGACCATGCGGATCGATACGCCTAAGGATGTGCCCACCCATCTGCTGGAGAATCCGGAACAGTATATCACCCGGGTGGGGCGATTTTTGCGCAGGACAAGTTTGGACGAGCTGCCGCAGATCGTGAATATCCTGAAAGGGGATATGGCTGTGGTGGGACCCCGGCCCGCGCTGTGGAATCAGTATGATCTGATCGAAGAGCGGGATAAGTATGGGGCTAATGATATACGGCCGGGGCTTACCGGCTGGGCGCAGATTAATGGCAGGGATGAACTGGAGATTCCCGTGAAGGCCCGGCTTGACGGGGAGTATGTGGAGCGGATGGGACTAAAAATGGATCTGCGGTGTTTCTTTGGCACCTTTCTCAGCGTACTCCGGGCAGACGGCGTGGTGGAGGGCGGTACGGGAGCCATGCATGAGGCGGAGAATAGCGGGAAGAAAATGTGATGTCGGACGCGAAGTATAGATGGCAGAGAGATTGGAATAGAGCATGAAACGTATTTTGATCATGGGTGCAAACAGTTATATCGGTACGAGCCTGGAGCGCTATCTTCTGGAGTATAATGACTTGCAGGGGAGAGAACTGTATAGAGTGGATACCGTATCCCAGCGGGATTCCCGGTGGGAGGAACATGATCTTTGCGGATATGACGCGGTGTTCCAGGCCAGCGGAATCGCCCATGCGGATACCGGAGCGGTGAGCCGGGAGCGGCAGGCGCTGTACTATCAGGTGAACTGTGATCTGGCGGTACATACCGCGCAAAAAGCCCAGGCGGCGGGGGTGGGCTTGTTTATTTACCCCAGCAGCGTTATTGTGTATGGTGACAGCGCCCCCTATGGAAAGACACGTATGATCACGGCGCAGACTCCGGCGGAGTGCGCGCATTATTACGGGGACAGCAAGATCCGGGCGGAAGAAGCGCTCAGGCGGCTGGAGGCAGGGGAGGAACCCTGGGCGGATGGAAAGTCGCTGGCAGGGGAGGAACCCTGGGCGGATGGAAAGTCGCTGGCAGGGGAGGAGCCCTGGAGGGATGGAAAGGCTCTGACCGGAGCCGGAGATCAGGGGAACGGCATGCGGACCGGGGAGAAACCCTCGGTGGATGGGACAGCCGGGGCGGGGATGCAGGTGGCGATCCTGCGTCTGCCCATGGTCTACGGCAGGGGAAGTAAGGGGAATTATCCTTTGTTGGCAAAGTTGGCGGGCAGACTGCCTTTTTTCCCGGATGTGAAGAATCAGCGCAGCATGATCTATATTGAAAATCTGTGTGAATTTATCCGCCAGAGGATCGAGGAGGGGAAAGGGGGACTGTATTTTCCCCAGAATCCGGAGTATACCACGACTTCCCGGATGGTGCAGGAGATTGCCGCCGCCCGGGGGAAAAAGCTGCGTCTGCTGAAGATCATGAATCCTCTGGTGGCTTTGGCCTCCCATGTGCCGGGTAAGATCGGAAACATGGCCAACAAAGCCTTTGGCAGCCTGACTGTAGACAGAGAGATGAGCGGAGACGTGGAGGGGTATTGTCTGTATGACCTGCGGGAGAGCATACGCCGCACGGAGGCATAAATTCTACGATACGGATCCGCCGGAACGGACGCGGGAGTATATGCATGAAAATAACGATTATCACCATCGCGTACAACAGCGCGGAGGGCATAGGCCGTACCATTGAGTCGGTGCTGGCCCAGGAACAGGGGGATATCCCCTATACTATGGAATATCTGGTCATAGACGGCGCCAGCAGCGACGATACGGTGGCCATAGCCGAGAGCTATATTCCGGCCATGGAGAGCAGGGGGATCGACTACCGTATCAGCAGCGAGCCGGACGGCGGCATCTATGACGCCATGAACAAAGGTATCCGCCGGGCCACAGGAGATATCATTGGTATCCTGAACAGCGGGGATTGGTATGAACCTGTCGCAGCGCGGACGGCGGCGGACACTTTTGCCGACACAGGCTGCGATCTTATGTACGCCAATATACGCATGCATAAGGGGGATGGCGCCTCTTTTATAAAAAAGGCCAGGCAGCGGAAGTTTCAGACCTCCCGGGACTGGAACCATCCCACCACTTTTGTGCGGGCGCAGCTCTATAAGCAGTATCCTTTCCGCTGTCTGGGTATCCACGACGATTACGGATTTTTTTTGCAGATGCGGCGGCAGGGACGCCATATCGCCACGGTGGATGAGGTACTGGCGGACTTTGTCATGGGGGGGGCCAGCAACCGCAAGGATTTGAAGGCGGCCGGAAGACGGATCATGGATCGCTACAGGTATTGTTACAGAATCAATGGGTATAGCAGACTGTACATATTGGAATGCGTAGCTATAGAGGCGGCAAAGTTACTGTTGGGATAACGGCGGATGTCGGTAATTGTTTCCTTTTGTTTAAAAAGTCTTGTCAAAAAATAAATGTTACGATAATATTACGGTAGTTACGGAGAAAACATGAAATTACAGCATACAGGAGAGTGCGCATGAAAAAAGCGATTAGATTTTTATGTATTGTATTTGTGCTGAGCCTGGTACTGGTTAATAATATCCTGCCTGGCGGGCGCTCTTATGCTTTTACGGAAGAGGAAGAGACTCATATCCAGGAGGCGAGAGGGGCTTTGCAGGCTCTGCTATTGGAGCAGCCGGTGATGGCGCTGGTCTATCTGACGGATCACTACAGCGTCCGCAGTACGCCGGACGGGACAGGAGAGGAAATCATATCCGTGTCCAGCGGGCAGCAGGTGCTGATCCGGGACGTAGTGCTGACGCAGGAGTATGAGCCCTGGGTACAGGTGCAGTTGTACAGCCAGGATATAGAGTATATGGGTTATATCGAGAGACGTTTCCTGGCCTGTACGAATGAACGTTTCCTAGAGTGGGAAATGCTGTATGGTATGAATCCCTACAGTATGCTCATGACAGTGGGGGAAGACGGGAGCGCGGCCAACGGTGTGGCGGACTTTCCCGAGAGCTACCGCGGGGCGCTGGAGGCGCTGGCGGCAGTGCATCCCAACTGGATATTTGTGCGGCAGGATACCAACCTGGACTGGGCCACCGTGGTGGCCAATGAGATGGTAGGGGAGCGCAGTCTGATACCGGCTTCTTTTCCGGCCTATATGCAGAACGGACTGTACGGTAAGAGTTGGGCCTACGCCTCGGAGGATACACTGAAGTACTATCTGGATCCCCGCAACTGGCTCACGGAATCAGGTATCTTTCAGTTTGAACAGTTGACATATAATGCGTCTTATCAGACCCAGGAGGGGATACAGAATTTTCTGAACGGCTCTTTTATGCAGGGCAGTCTGCCAGATGAGGAAGTTTCATATGCCAGTGTTTTTTATGAAACGGGCGTTGCCCAAAAAGTAAGTCCGATCCATCTTGCCTGCCGTGTCTATCAGGAACAGGGAAAAAACGGCGGCTCTCCGCTGATATCCGGGAAATATCCGGGATATGAAGGATATTATAACTATTATAATGTAGGGGCCAGCGGTTCTTCCAGCACCGAGGTGTTTGTAAGCGGACTGGAGAAAGCCAAGAAAGAGGGTTGGAATACTGTCAGGGCGTCTCTCACGGGAGGAGCGCAGTTTATCTCCAAAGACTATATTCTGAGAGGACAGGACACCCTGTATTTACAGAAGTTTGATGTGGACAGCAGCTATAACGGTCTGTACTGGCACCAGTATATGCAGAATATCTGTGCCCCCAGCAGCGAGGGCTCCAATATCCGCAAGCTGTACGGGGAGGCGGGGGTGTTGGACAATCCCTTTATGTTCAGGATCCCGGTGTACAACAATATGCCGGAGCTGCCCTGTCCCAAACCGGTACAGTCTTTCGATATCATACTGACTCCGCCGGAGGGGTATGGCGATCCGCATGTATATCTGGACGGCGTGGCATATGAGGCCAGCGTCAAGAACGGCAACTGTGTAATAACTGTTCCGGACGGCAGCGCCCGCACGGCGATCATGTACCAATATAATGAATCCGGCGTGCCCACAGGTATGAATGTGTGGCTGCTGGACTATGACAAGACCGCTTACAGGGCGACGGAGGTTCCCGAACTGCGGGATCTGCTGACCTACCATGGCTTTTCCATCAGGATCACCGGCAGATCGGGTATACGCTATAAGACAGGTCTGGCTGTGGAAAACAGGCAGAAACTGTTGGGCAGTGGGATCCAGGGTTATAAGTTGAAAGAGTACGGCACCCTGATTATGAACAACGCTAATCGGGACTCATATCCCATGGTGTTGGGCGGACAGAAGGTTTCCAGAGGCGTCTCCTACGGTACGGACAATAACGGCCAGCATGTGGACACGATCTATGAGAAGGTGGACGGCCGTTACCGCTATACGGCGGTGTTTGTGGGATTGCCGGTGGAACAGTACAAGACGGAGTTTGCGTTCCGGGGGTATATCACGCTGACTAAGGACGGGCAGGATATAACACTGTATGGACCGGTCATGGCAAAAAGCATTTACGGCCTTTCCAGACAGCTTTTGGATATGGGTCTGTATCCGGAGGGGTCTGAGACGGCGAATTTCCTACAGCAGCTTGTAAACGACGCGGATGCTCCGGGGCAGTCCGCAGCCGATAACTGATAAAGGGGAATCCTTATATATGAAAAATAAAAAGACAATATGGTTAATTATATCCGCACTGGCATTGACGGTGACCGGTTGCGGGGACGGAATGACGCCGCAGGAGCGGGAGGCGGCCAATCTGGCGCAGACCGGTGCGGCTGATCTGATGGGTACTCCCATCGAGGGCGTAGTGGAGAACCAGCCGGAGGCATCCGAGGAACCGGAACAGGATAACTCGGAACTGGAACAACAGATCCGCGAGTTGGAGCGCCGGTGCGGTACTCCCGATTTTGACCGGGAAGGATATCTGACGCTGGCTCGGCTGTACGGCCAGAACGGTCAGGTCAAAAAGCAGCGGGATACGTTGGAGATATGTTATCTCTTGTACCAACAGGACGGCGATGCGGCGCGGGAACTGCAGGAGTTGACGGTAAATGTGGCGGAAGAGGAACCGGCTGTACAGGAACAGATGACTGTGCTGGAGCAGAATCTCTCCACCCGGGGATATCTCAACGAGGCGGTGAAGACGCTCTATGGGGAGGAATGGAAAGATACCATGATACCCCGGCTGAACCGGGGAACCAGGAGTTATTATCAGGAGCAGGGGGAGGATTCTCTGTTTGTGGAAACCGGATATGACGGCAGCGGCGCATTTTTCACACAGGCGCAGTACAGGCAGGGAGACCAGGTCACGGTGCTGCTACAGACGGATGAGAGCGTGCAGCTCCTGGAGACCACTATGGAGGAAGGGCAGTATGACGGCGTGTACGAATGCTGGACAGTATTGGCCGCCAGCGGTGATGTGATCAGAGAAAACGGCAATCTGAGAGACGGTATCCTGGTGGGAGATTATACCGCCCAGATCCGCTGGGGAAAGGGTGAGAACGAACTGCTGCCCCTGTGGGAACTGCGGGAGGATATGGAGATGATCACCTACAACGGAAACTTTGGCGAGGACGGTATCGCCACGGTGGCGCAACTCGAAGAGGTGGAGGAAGGGATCATCTACGCCTATGACAGCGGAAAGCAGAATTATCTGCTGCTGGGCGAGGAGACGGATGCGGCGGAGAGCTATATCTTCCAGGCGGAAACCATGGGTATGCCTGCGCCGCGAAAATATACGGCTTATGAGCCCAGCGAGGATGCTGGCAGCGGGTCGCCTACAGGAACCATCGAGGCAGCGCAGCTACAGGTCAGAGTATTTGGCGGCAATATCCAGGTGTTCGACGGTTCGGGTTGGATCGATATGGGAGCCGCGGACGAATATATAGCGGCGGATCCGGTGGCGGCTATTGAGCAGATGCCCGAGGGCGGTCAGACGCCGGAAGGCGGTAATACCGGATTGGAGGTGGAAAGCGCGGGGATCATAGCAGTCTATGCGAGACGGAGAGGAGGCCAGGTGGCGCCAGTGGCGACGCCTAAACCTACCAGTAAGCCCTCGACGCCTGCCGGGCCGGTGACGCCAGTGACGCCTACAGTGCCGGTAACTCCCACAGTTCCCGTGCCCGTGCCTACCCCTGCGCCCACCCCGGTTCCCGCGCCGCAGCCCAGCAATCCGCAGCCGAGTAACCCGCAGCCCAGCAATCCGGACCCTGCGCCGCAGCCCAGCAATCCGGACCCTGCGCCGCAGCCTACGCCGGAACCTCCTGCGCCGCAACCCACGCCGGAACCTCCTGCGCCCACGGATCCGCCCGTTACCGGCGGAGACTCGGATGTGGAGTGGTCACCGGATATTATGTAACAGCATCGACGGAGTAAGTTCACACGGAGCTGCCAAGCGGATGAAACAGGCCGCGAGACGGCTCCGGTGTTCTGCGTTTTATTGTGAAGGGAGAATTTGCCAGGTATGCGAATAGGGATAGATCTGCTTTGGGTAAGAGTGGGAAAGTGCGGGGGAACGGAATCCTATATCCGAAATCTGCTGGACGGATTCGGGCGATATGATAGGGGCAATGAGTATATATTGCTGGTGTCAAAGGATAATGGGGGCAGTTTTGAATCCTATGAGCAATATTCTAATATGAGCAGAATCATACTGCCAGTGGAATCCGCCAGCCCGCCTAGGAGGATTCTGTGGGAAAACTTTTTTCTGGACAGAACCGCCCAAAAACTGAGGATTAACATGATGTTCATTCCTGTCTACAGCATGCCCGAGACATACGGCAGTGGAATCCCCTATGTCTGCGTGATACATGATCTACAGGCGTTTCATTATCCGCAATATTTTTCTACGGTCAGAAGGATATTTTTGAAACACATGTGGAAACATACCTGTAGAATTTCCGCACATATAGTTACTATATCGGAATATTGCAGAAGAGATTTGGAGCAACATTATCCTGTATGCAAAAAAAAGTGTTCCGTCATTTATAACCCTGTGGAGACAAAGTGTTCAGGAATATCACCTGAGACACTGGAGAAAAAATACGGAATTGAGCGAAATAACTTTTTTTACTGTGCCAGTTCTATGTTGCCTCATAAGAATCTTAAGACACTGCTTGAGGTGATGGCTGTCAAAAAGCGTAAAGGAGATACTATTCCTCTTGTTTTAAGCGGGGTGGGAGGAGATAGGGTAGCATTTAAAGAGGCAGTGGAGAACCTGGGGATAAGCGATCTGGTAATTGATGCAGGATTTGTGTCCGATGACGAGAGAGATTGTCTATATGAGAATTGTAGAATTTTTCTGTTTCCCAGTGTATTTGAAGGTTTTGGCATGCCGCCTATTGAAGCTATGCGCAGAGGCAAACGGGTGGTAATGACGAAGGAGAGCTGCCTAGAGGAAGTGACGCGGGGAAAGGCAGTATATGTGGAAACACCTTACGATGTGGAAGAGTGGGTAGAGAAGATTGACATGGCTGTGGCATTGCCGCTGGCGAGGGAAACATTTGAGGAGTATGAACTCCGAAATGTGGTGGAACAGTATTTGGCGTTATTTGGACAAGTTTGTAAAACAGCGGTGGGCTGAATGGAATCAGAAAGAAATCGAGGTGGAAATTTGAAAATAGCTTTTGATGGCCAATTTTTTTTAAAAGGAAATAAGACAGGAGTTGCCTGGAGTGCTGATAATATCATAAGAAACATGGGGCAATGGAAAAATATTAGTAGACAAATTCAATGTTTTGGGTTAGGATATAGTAGGCGGCAAAAAGAACAGGTATATGAATATGAGGAGGATAATTGTACCGTTAAGGTATGCGGCTGGTTTCATGATGTGGTTTATCGGATGATATGGAATTATATACCCGTTCCGTATTCTGTTTTTTTTGGTACAACTGCGGATGTATACATTTTTTTTAATTTCATTATTCCACCCGGAGTCAAGGGAAAGAAGATTGCGGTCATTCATGATATGGCATATATGGCCTGCCCGGAGACCGTGCGCAGTAAAACGAGAAGAGTGCTTAAAACCTCTATGAAGAAATCATGTAGGCGTGCGGATAGAATTATTACGATTTCTGAATTCAGCAAGTCGGAAATACTAAAATATCTCCCCATTGAAAAGGATAAAATAGAAGTTGTTCCGTGGGGGGTAGATTTTAATGTATATCATGACCAATATCCTGCCGTTCAAATCAGGCAGACGGTCAGGAAGTATATTGCCGAGGATGAATATATACTGTATCTTGGAACAATTGAACCTCGGAAGAATTTGGAACGGCTGATACATGCATATGCAATGCTATATTATAACGATAAAAACATTCCGGCACTTGTATTGGCGGGACAAAAGGGTTGGTATTATGATAAGATTTTTGAATCGGTAAAGGAACTACAACTGGAGAATAAAGTAAAGTTTCTGGGCTATGTATCGTGGGAAGATGCCCCTTTGTTGCTCTGTGGAGCAAAAATGTTTGTTTTTCCATCACTGTACGAAGGTTTTGGCCTTCCCCCTCTCGAGGCCATGGCGTGTGGAACGCCGGTAGTTACGTCGTGCGTTGCTTCCCTACCCGAGTATACAAAAGATGCGGCTGTATTGGTGGATCCTTTGGATATTTCCAGTATAGCCAATGGTATGGATAGGGTTTTACGGGACGGTGGCTTAAGGAAAGAGCTTATTGAAAAAGGCCTAAAACGATCCGGGGAATATACATGGGGCAGATCTACAGAGCGTATAGTAAATATTTGCAGACAGTTAGTGCAAGAGTAACAGGAGAACAATCGGTGAAAAGGATTTTGATAATTGGGGCTTGGCAGACGCTCAAAAGTAATTATATACTCAATAAGACTTGGTGAAATCTCCGAACTTATACTAAATTTGGGGTTGTTATTTTTGCCAGAATGATTTATCATAGGATTAGTATTTCTCATGCGTATCTTGAGGATTATAGCTAATCTGACTATACCAAAAGATTTTTCAGTATTTGGGTATCCGCATATTTTCCTAAGTTGCCATAAGTCATCAATTGACTTAGCAGAGCAAAACGAGAATAACAGAATCACCCAAACATTAGAAAAAATCATCAAAAGAGGGGTACTTTTTGTTTTTTATGTGAATACTCTTTAGAATGATTTAAGATGTAAGAAGTTTGAATTAATAATGTAGAAAATAATTAAAACTATATATGCCTACAAAGCAATATGCTAATGTGACTGGAGGAGAAAATAAGATGAAAAGAATTTCAATTGCAAATCCTGTTTTTAATGGAAATGAAAAGAAATATTTAATGGAATGCATTGATACAGGGTGGGTATCTGCTAACGGGCGGTTCGTAAAAGAATTTGAACAGCAATTTGCAAAGTTTTGCGGGTGCAAGTATGCCATCTCGTGTTCCAATGGAACTGTGTCGTTGCACCTTATTTTGTTAGCCATGGGAATAGGGCCAGGGGATGAAGTTATTATGCCAACATTGACCTACATTGCTACGGCAAATGCGGTGAGATATTGTGGTGCAAAGCCTGTATTTGTAGATAGTGATGAAGGAACGTTTAATATGGATCCGGCAAAAATAGAGGAAAAAATAACAAGTCATACAAAGGCTATTATGCCAGTTCACCTGTATGGGTTGCCAGCGGAAATGGACACTATTATGAACATTGCAGACAAACACGACATTCCGGTGGTGGAAGATGCTGCCGAAGCTCATGGAGCAGAGTATAAGGGCAAAAAGGTGGGACAATTTGGACTGGCAGCTTCTTTTAGCTTTTTTGGAAATAAAATTATTACTAGCGGTGAAGGGGGAATGGTGGTTACAAATGACAAAGAATTGTTTGAGAGAATGAAATTGCTAAAGGGACAGGCAGTTTCACCTGAGAAAAGGTATTGGCATATAGATGTAGGTTATAATTATAGGATGACAAATATGCAGGCAGCGGTTGGCTTGGGGCAACTAGAAAATATTGGCTGGCATATGGAGCAAAGAAAAAGAGTTGCTGATCTATACAAAAGGTATTTGAGTGACTATAGCGAATACGTGCGTCTGCAAGAGGAACCTCAAAATTGCAAGTCAGTATATTGGATGAGTAATGCTGTTTTGTCGGATCAGGTGCAGCGAGAGAGGGATAATATAATGGAAGATATGGAAAAGAGAGGGATTGAAATGAGACCGATTTTCTATCCTATGCATATAATGCCACCTTATTTTGATACGGAAGTCTCATTTCCGACGGCTGAAAAGATAGCTGCACGAGGAATTAGTCTTCCTTCTCATGCTGGTTTGAGGGAAAAAGATATACAGTATGTTTGCGATTCATTAATTTGTTGCATTAAGGGGAATGATTAATGAAAGACTATTGGAAGAAAATATATAACACCAGATATTTCTGGTCACATCTGGCCTTGATGGATTTGAAGTCAAGATTTAGACGATCTAAGCTTGGCTTGCTTTGGCTGGTTTGTCAGCCTTTCTTTTTGACAATTGTTATGGCGATTGTTTTCAGTACAGTCTTTAATCAGCCGTTAGGGGATTATTTGTTATATATTCTTTCTGGTATGGTGGTATGGGATTTGTTGATGTCAAGTGTGGGTAGCGGTGGTGGATGCCTTTTGGCCAGTGAACAGTATGCTCGCCAATTTAAGCATCCTATGACAATATACTCTCTTAGATATGCTGTTTTTTCAATTATAACTTTTTGGATAGAGCTAATAGCATTGGTAATATGGACAGTAGTTTATGTGCCGGAAAATCTCTTGGTCGCATTTCTTACTGTTCCATTAACTTCCGTTTTATTATTCATTCTTTCTTGGGAATTAATCACGCTTGCAGGATATACCAATACGAAATACAGGGATTATCCCCAAATAATTGGTTTGATTATGCAAACAATATGGTATTTGTCTCCTGTTTTTTTTAGAGAGGAAATGTTTACATCGAATCCGACTCTAGCGCTTTTTTTTCGACTGAATCCATTGACCCATTTGCTAAATTTGATTAGGTGCCCTTTTCTATATGGAGTAGTACCTGGCGGTTTGGACTATATGTTTGTTTTAGGAACAATAACAGTTTTTGGGGCATTGGCGTGGAACAGCAATAGGAAGAATGAGGCTAAAATAATATTTTATTTTTAGGAGAATGGATATGGGGTATTGCTATATAAAAATGAAGAATGTAAATCTATTTTATCCCTCAGACAGATATAATGCAATGACGTTAAAACAAGAAGTGTTCACAGCGCTTAAATTGCAAAAGAGACGCGAACTTTTGGAAGATGTTCACGCTTTGCGCGATTTCAATTTGGAAGTCCAAGAGGGAGAACGGCTTGGGGTGATCGGTTTGAATGGTGCAGGGAAGAGTACACTTTTAAAGGCTCTTGCAGGACTGTATCCTATCAGGTCGGGCAGTATTGAAATTCAAGGAAATATTAGGCCGATGTTCGAATTGTCATTAGGATTTGACCTTGAGTCGACGGGAAGGGAAAATATTGTTAATCGAGGATTGATGCTCGGTTATACCCCCAAGCAAGTCAAAGAAATGGAACAGGAGATAATAGATTTTGCCGAATTAGGTGATTTTATCGATTACCCTATCAGATCATACTCGTCCGGAATGTTAGTGCGTTTGGCATTTGCTATATCGACGGTGGAAGGCGGGGAGGTATTGTTAGTGGATGAAGTACTTAGTGCAGGGGACGCCAGCTTTTATCAGAAGGCAAAAAACAGGATGCTTAATTTAATGGGACGTGCCAAAATATTAGTTTTGGTATTGCATGATATGTCTGCAATTAAGGAATTGTGTAATCGTGTAATTTTAATTGAAAAGGGAAGTATTATAGCTGATGGTAAACCGGAAGAAGTGGTTCAGGAATACCTCAGGAGAATGTCTTAGCGTGCCGTTTGGAGAGGTGAAATGAATATTTTTTATGCAATTAATAATGAGTGGTTTGTTGAAAATGAAATAAAGGCCTTTGCTGAAAAAGGGTATAATATTTATATCCCTCAGATGAGTCAGATTAGCATATATTCAAATTATGGGGCGGTTTCTAATAACTCGATTTCTGAAGAGATTGTCAATTTGCTTGACAAATACGATTATGGAAAGGAAGTGATATGCCGAGAGGCGATTGACATCATCAATAAAAATTTTGATCTATTGATCATGGATTACAATAAATATTTGTTGCAATCAGTACTTATGTTCTGCGAGATTAATGTGATATTAAAACCCATTGGATATTTTTCCGAGGATACCTTGCTACAGACTATAATAGATGATATAGGATATTGGGGTGTCAAAATGATGGAAAAAAAATGGGACAAAATCAGGATTAGTGTGTTTATGTCTAAGCATAGCCGCTTTATAGACAAATATTATGCCGAAACGCCTTTATATTTACCCAAATGCACCGTCGCAAAGAGAAAAGAAGAGAAAGTTTTGGCTATATTTAATGAGGTAAAAACAAATGATAAAGTGAATGAAAAGTTTATAGAGTTTTGTGATATTTTTAAAGATATTCCTCACGAAGCTAGGGGCAAGCAGCTTATTCCTATTTTTAACAGTGTAAATATTCTGAGCATAGAGGCGAATGAGAAATTTTCTGATATTATTGAAAATTACAAGGTTCTGTATTTTGACCAAATTGAAGGGGAATTTCCTTCCTATGTGTTTGATGCATTTGCTGTAGGAGTTCCTGTGGTTTATCTCACAGGAGGAATTATTGATTTGTTTACAGATACAAAAATGACAGGTGCATGTACGAGTGCAGAAGAAGGCAAAAAGTTGTGTAAGAGAATCTGCAAAGATAGGAAATTAGCACGAAAGATTATTCAAGAACAATATGCGCTTATTGAAAAAATCAGCGAGCGAAATAACGTAATTGAAGAGATAATAGTAGATTTTTACAAAAGAAAAATTAAGAACGATGTAAAGAGCCCAAGAAAATTAGGGATTATTATTCCTGTTGAATACACAAGGGGTGTGGTGGATTATAGCATTAATTTTGCAAAGGCTATTCAAAACGGAGCCAGATTATGTGGCGAGAATATGGTTGTCGTTTTTGCCTATTTGGATCATGCTACATATACAGAGAAAAAGTGCTTTAAAGATATGGCCGAGAAAAACATATTGGTAAGGAATTTTAAATGGGAGATAATGGATGCAAACAGAGCCAACATTTTGTTTAAAACGCAGGGATTCTTTGGAATTAATCCTCTGCCAAATTACCTGATTGCAAATGATGGAATAAGCTCGTTTGAGGATTGTGATTGCATTGTGTACATGTCTGATAAAATTCCTGGAATAGTGTATGCTTCACATCCGTATGCAGTTGTGCTGCATGATTATGTACAGAGATATTTTCCGGAGGAAAATCAAAAACAACTTGAAAATTATTATATAGAAAATAGCAGATTTGCGGCAATTAATTTTACAACATCGCAGGCGACAAAGACAGAGGCAGTACAATATGCTGGCATTGAGAAGAGCAGAGTACAATTGTTGCCACGATTCTTCGGGCAAAACGAGAGAAGTTGTAGAGATCCGATTGTTGACAAATATGAAAAGTATTTTGTTTGGCCAACTAGTTCACACCCACATAAGAATCACAAATTTGCTTTAGAAGCTTTAGCTGAGTATTATGAAACTGGCGGAGTGATTGAGTGTATTATAACAGGGGAAAATATCCAATTTAACAAAAAACGCAAGGGAGACATAAGACAGGACGGATATGCGCAAGAAATCCAGGAAATAATAAACAAGTCAAAGGCATTGAAGAAACATATTCATTTCCTGGGAGATTTGCCGCAACCTAAATATATCAACGTATTGCAAAATGCTCGATTTGTTTTTCATCCAGGTAGTGCAGATAATGGGAATGGGGCAGCCTTTGATGCGGCGATGTTGGGGGTTCCTACAATATCATGCGATTATGAAGCAATGAAAGATATGGATCTTACAATGGGACTAAATTTGATTTTCTTTGAGCAAGGTGATAGTGAGGCCTTATGCAAATTGTTTTTTCAACAGGAAAATCAATATGATAGGAAGTCTCTTCCATCTTCAGCGGAACTTCAAAAGTTTACAATTGAGGACGAAAAGTTGTGTATGGATATGTACAAGATAATGCATAACTATTTACCAATATAGTAAAAGGGCAAGGAATAGAACATGAAAATTGGTATTTATCTAGGGTATGCACCAGCTAAAAATATGTCCATGAAACAGGAAGGCTTGGGACGGTATTTGGCATATATCATGAAGGGGCTAGTGGAAAGCAACAATGAAGTTGTTGTCGCATGCCCCAAATGGCTTGTGCCCGCCATAGAAGAATTATGTGATGAACATGATATAAATGAAAATGCTTTTCGAATAATGACCTCACATAATGATTCGGCTGTGTTTAGAATTTATTGGCATTTTCATAACTTAGAGCCATCTAAAAAGAAAATGCGTAAAAAAAAGAAACAAATGTTGATTCACATAGTAGATAGTATAACGGATTACATTTTGAATATTTCCAGTGCGGTACTATTTGTTTTTTTATTATTACTTGTGCTTTTGGCGGGCCTAGTGATACTTCCATTTCTATTGGTATTGAGCATCTTGTATGTTATATTTAAAGGAATTGGCAAAATACTTCATATAAAAGAAGTGTGCAATGTGCTTAGGCCTAAATCAATATTTAACTTTTTGCTAAACCACAGAAGCATTCTAAAGCATATATATATTAAATATTTTGTTAATCGCGAGTTTCTTATTCAGGTAAGAGAGAAAGCAGCGAATGATATTATACGGCAAATTACGAAGATGAAAGATAAGGCAGATGTTTGGTATTGCCCGATGGCTTTTTGGCCGGAGTTTAACAAAATACCGGGTAAAAGAGTTGTGTGCGCTCCAGATATTGTTACATCTAATTTTGCCGTGAATTTTTCAACTAGTGTTTATGGTGACGTATCTATTCAAACAGAAGAGGTTAGAAGAACTTTACTGAATGGAGAGTATTTTATCACATATTGTGAATTTATAAAGAAAGACTTGCTGATTAATCAACTAAATAAGAAGGCGGAAAATGTGATTGCTATACCACATGCAATTAACGATATGAGTTCAGCCATATGCATTGATAAGGGGTATGAAAGTAGAATTTGTGGAGCAGACACAGAAACAATATTAGCTAGAAAGATTTTGGCTACTATCAAGAAGAATGTTTTGGATGAAAGCGCATATATGTCGAAAAATGGCCGGGGTTTTTCCTTTGATGACGTTGAGTATATTTTTTATGCATCACAGGTTCGTGGAAATAAAAATTTTTTAACACTAATTAAGGCATATGAATATTTATTACGGAAAAAGAAGATAAAGATTAAACTATTTTTGACAGGCAATATAAAAAATGATTCACAGATATATAATTATGTACAACAAAACCAATTGCAGCATGATGTGGTTAGCTTTACGAGGGTAAGCAACCAACAGCTTGGAGCATTATATAAATGTGCAAAATTGATTGTGAATCCTACTCTGTATGAAGGCGGATTCAATTTTACGTTTGGAGAGGGTATGTCGGTAGGGACGCCTTCTATTATGGGTAATATCCCACAAGTGCAGGAAGTCATAGATGGATATGGGCTGGAAAAGTATTTTTATGATCCATATGATTATTTAGATATGGCACAAAAGATAGAATATGGTTTGAATCATTTACAAGAAATATATCAATTTGAATTGAAGTTATATAGGGATTTAAGTAAACGTACATGGAGCGATGTTGGAAGGGAATATGTGCAAGCATTCAAATATTTTATTGAAAAGGATAGGAGAGATAAAGCAAATGAATAAAAAGGTATTTTTTATCATTATGTTTTGGGGCTTGATTTTTTTTAATGTGGTGTGTTGTGTAAATGCAGCACCAGAAGGAGTTTCAGCGATACAGGTACTCGATAGCAAGTATTGGGGAAATGGAAGATATACTTTTCAAGTTCAATGCCATATTGGCGAGGAACATTTAATTAACGATCAATTGAAATTTTCATACCACATATGGAATGGGGATAAAACGGAATATATTGCTTATGAAAATGAGCGAATTGCGATTTCAACTAATGGACAAGCAGATACTATTGTAACTTTTGATATTAAGCTGACCAAGACTAAAGAAGAAGCATGGATATGTTTTGATATTGTGGATGAAAAGAATGGCTTTTGGTTTGCGGGAACTGATGGAATAAACTTTAGTTCAGAAGACATTCATTATTCTTATTCTTTTTTAGACAATTTTAAAACATTAATGAAGGTTAATGTAAATAATTATGCATTTTTGTTTGGCTTAAACATATTGACATGCATTTGTTTCGCTTTTTTGGCTATATATATTAAGAAAAAAGAGCTTTTATAAAAGAGAATATGGATTACAAGATGGGAGAAAATGTAAATGAAGAAGGTGGTTGTAGTTGGCAAGGGAGGGCTTGCCAGAGAGGTTAAAGCAATGCTGGATCGTATTAACCAAGTAGAAAAAAAATGGGAATTTGCGGGATATGTGATAAATGATAGCGAGGGGCACGATGTATTTGGAGATGATGAAAAACTTATATTGACGAAAGAAAAACTGGATGTTATTATTGCACTAGGGAGTGCTGAGTTGAGGAAAAAGCTCTACCAAAAATACAAGAAAAATTTAAATTTGCAATTTCCCAGTATTATTGACCCATCAGTTCAAATGACAGATATAGTAAAAATAGGAAAGGGAAGTATTTTTTGCCCTGGTTGTATATTAACAGTCAACGTGGAAGTTGGAGATTTTTGCTTGATTAATATGGGATGTACTATAGCACATGATTGTATATTGGACGACTATGTATCGGTCAATCCAGGGTGTAATCTGTCCGGAAATGTCAAGATAGGGTGCTTTACGGAAGTAGGAACCGGGTCTCAAATCGTTCAGGGCATAACAATTGGAAAAGAAGTAGATATATGGGCAGGAACAGTGGTAATTAAATCACTGGCGGATAAATGTGTGGTTGTGGGCACCCCGGCCAAGGTTATTATGCACAAAAACTAAATATTCGATTGGCCAAGATTGCCAGGGAGGGAAAATGTATTCGTTTAAAGAAATAAAAAAAGCATCAAAACTAAAAATCGAGGGAAAGGAATATAGGCTTGCAGTCCTTGGAAACTGCGCGACACAACTTTTAGCAATCTCCTTGCAAGGTTATGCCAAGTTGGAAAATATAAATTTAAATGTTTTTGATGCGGATTATGACCAAATTGATGCTCAATTATTGGATTACAATTCTGAAACCTATAAATTTCAGCCAGAGTTTATTCTTCTTTATCTGTCTACAGAAAGACTATATGAAGAATTTTTGGATAGTAGGATTACGGAACGCGCACAGTTCGCGGATATGGTGATGGATAAGATAGAACATTACTGGAACTTGGTTTCAAGTAATTGTAATGCACGGATTTTACAGATGAATTTTACAGAGATTAATGATAGAATGATGGGCAATTATTCGTCAAAGATATCAATTTCTTTTATATACCAAATAAGAAAATTGAATTATTTGTTGGAAGAGCGAATGTCGCACAGGAATGAAATATATCCAGTTGATTTGTTATCGGTTCAAGTATTGCTGGGAAACAATACGTTTTTTAATCCAACGCTATATTATGGCACAAAGGTGACGGTAGACATAAACTCCTTGCCATATGTTGCTGGGAATATTATTGATATTTTAAAGGCTGCACAGGGGAAAATTAAAAAGTGTGTTGTTTTAGATCTGGACAATACATTGTGGGGAGGAGTTATCGGTGATGATGGATTAGCTGGAATCGAGATTGGTGAGCTTGGACGAGGACATGCATTTACTGATTTTCAGCTTTGGCTTAGACAATTAAAGGAAAGAGGGATTCTGCTTGCTGTTTGTAGTAAAAATAATGAGGCAATAGCAAAGGAGCCTTTTGAAAAGCATAGCGAGATGATTTTGAGACTGTCTGATATATCTATCTTTGTGGCAAATTGGGAAGATAAAGCAAGTAATATAAAATGGATACAAAAAAGCTTAAATATCGGTATGGATTCATTGGTGTTTATAGATGACAATCATTTTGAAAGAGAATTGGTAAAAACGATGATACCCGAAATAACTGTGCCAGCATTGCCGGAGGATCCAGCAGAGTACTTAACGCATTTACAGAGCTTGAACTTGTTTGAGACAGTATCATATTCTAGCGAAGATAGAGATAGAACCGGACAGTACCAAGCAGAGTTTAAAAGAAAGGAGCTACAGCAAAAATTTGATTCTATAGATGCTTATCTTAAGGGGTTGGAAATGGTGGGTGTGGCTCGCAAATTTGATCCGTTGTCTTATTCGCGGATTGCACAGCTGACGCAGAGATCTAACCAGTTTAATTTGCGCACAGTCAGATATACGGAAGATGATATACAAAGGGTTGCAATGGATGAAAGATATATTGCGCTTTATTATACCCTTCGGGACAAATTTGGAGATCATGGTATTATAGCGGTAACTATACTGGAGAAAAGGTCAAGCACAGAGTTATTTATTGATACCTTACTTATGAGTTGTCGAGTTTTAAAAAGAGGAATGGAAGAGTTTATTATAAATAAATTGGTTGATACGGCAAAAGATAGTGGATACAAAACAATCAGAGCTGAATATATTCCTACTTCAAAAAATTCTATGGTAAAAGATTTATATTCATCAATGGGTTTTACTGTAATACAGGATTCCCAATATTTGCTGGATATAGAGAAATATATAAAGAAAATACACTATATTAAGGAGGAAACTGAAAATGAACAAAAATAAAATTATGGAGAAAATCATTGAGCTTTGTAAAGATGTTTTTGACGATGATGAACTTGTTGTATCAGAAAGTACATCACCAGATGACGTTGAAGACTGGGATAGTTTGACTAATATTCAACTGATTTCCGAAGTGGAAAAGGAATTTGGGGTCAAATTTACCATGGAAGAAATTAAGAAATTTACTAATATTGGCGAACTAATTACACTGCTTTTGGGAAAATGCAACTAAAAAATTGAAAATAGGAGATTAGTGTGAAAGAAAGTAGAGGAAGACCATAAATAGGCGCACTTTAATAAGCTGTCTAAGGCAGACAACTTTTTGAAGTGTTA